>NZ_BAFR01000204.1 GCF_000308435.1 Nocardia araoensis NBRC 100135
AGCACAACCATGACCACCATCACCGCGACCGAAACGCGCCCAGCGGCGCCGATCGGGATCCCCGAAGTGAGCAACCGCGTTCCGCTGGTCCAGGCGGCGGCGAACTCGTTCACCATGGCCTATCGCGGCCTGCTGAAGATCAAGCACAAGCCCGAGCAGCTGTTCGACGTGACGATCCAGCCGATCCTGTTCACCGCGCTGTTCGCCTACATCTTCGGCGGCGCCATCGGCGGCAGCGTGCAGGACTACCTGCCGGTCCTCATCCCCGGCATCCTGGTGCAGACCGTGGTGCTCACCTCGGTCGTCACCGGCACCCAGTTGCGCGAGGACATGGACAAGGGTGTCTTCGACCGGTTCAAATCCCTGCCGATCGCGCGCATCTCGGCGCTGGCCGGTGCGCTCCTGGCCGATATGGTGCGCTACGCACTCGCCACCGTGCTCACCATCGTAGTCGGCATCGCCATCGGTTATCGCCCGGAGGGCGGTGTGCTCGGGGTCGTCGTGGCGGGTCTGGTCATCGTCTTCTGCTCGTTCGCGATCAGCTGGATCTGGGCGCTGGTCGGGGTCACCGGCAAGAGCGCGGCGGGCGTGCAGGGCATCTCGATGATGATCATGTTCCCGCTGACCTTCATGTCCGGCGCGTTCGCGCTGGTGAGCACGATGCCGGGCTGGATGCAGGGCCTCAATCACATCAACCCGGTGTACTACATGGTGAACGCGTGCCGCGGGCTGATGAACGGCGCCGCCTTCGGCTCCGATCTGGCTTGGTCGCTGATCGGCTCGCTGGTCGTCATCGCGATCTTCGCCCCGCTGACCGTCAGGGCGTACATGCGCCGCGCGTGATTCATCACCGAACAAGAGCGGGCCGGGTGACCATCGTCACCCGGCCCGTTCTCGCTGTACTCGGCACGAGTAGTTCGATTCCCACCGCGGCGAGGAGTACCGGGCGCGGGTGGTCAGGCGTCGAGACTTCGAAGCATGCTCATGATGCGGTCCGCGGACTCGTTCCGGCGCAGGTGGCCGAGGCGGCCGCGGGCTTCGTCGACGCGGGCCGCGCCGAGCTTCGCGATCGCCGCGTCCACATGCCGTTGCCACCGCATCGAGGGGTAGTCCTGTCGGCAGAAGACGTTCAGAGCCAGGATCAGCAAGTCGAGACCCACGGCGACCTCGCGGTCGACAGCGATGAGGTAGGACCCGATCGCGCAGGCGACCCCGCCGATCTGCGGCAGGTCCCGGTACCTGGTCAGCGTCGGCACGGCTTGCTCGAGCAGCTTGGCGGGCAGGATCGCGCCCGGGTCGGCGCCATGGACGACCTGCGCGGCGAGCGCCGACGCGGCGAGCATCAGTGCCCCGGGCCCGGGCCGAGTGCGTTGTTCGGCCAGCCGAACAGCTCGAGCGCGCGCTCGTAACGGGCGAAACCATCCGCGATGTCACCCGTCGCCAAAGCCACCTCGGCCGAACTGTGCATCACGGTGGACCGCAGCTGGTTCTGGCCGAAATCCGAGCTGTCGATGTCCGGGGTGACCAGAGCGAGGGCGAGTTCCCGCTCGGCCTCATCCAGCTCACCTACGCCGACCAGCGAGGCCACCAGCAGGCTGCGGATTTCCACAGTGTCCTCGTACGCGCCGAGCCGCTGCAGCATGTCGAGCGCGCGGCGGTAATAGGTCACCGATTCGCTGTACTGGGCGAGTTGGCCGCAGACCTGCCCGAGGTGCCTGCACACCATGGCGGCGCTCCAGACGTGCTCGTGTCCGAGGAGCTCCAGCGCCTTGAACGCGTCGACGGTGGAGCCGCGCACGTCGCCGAGGTTCTCCCGGACGTTGGCCCGGAGCAGCAGCGCGGTGGCCCTGGTCTCCCGGTCCGCCGAGCGCGTCGCCTCGGCGAGCAACCTGCCGAGTCCGCGACCGTCCGCTCGGATGAGCACGACCTGGGCGACGAACCGATTGGTCTCCGCGAGATCCGCGCGGTGACGGAGCAAACGGCGCACCCGCAGGCGCAGCGCGGCGAGTTTTCTCGCACCGCCGTTCGTATAGGCCAGATGCAGATACGCCAGCTGGTAGGTGACGAGCACGAGGTCGGGACGCACGCCTTCCGGGCCGAAGTCGACCGTCTCCAATTCGATGACGCGCTCGGCCCACGCGATGACTTCCAGGTGCGAGCCGCGGATCACCCACAGTGTGCCGACGACGGGAAAGATCGTGTATGCCGTTGCGGCATCCCGACGTTCGATCGCGCAGCGCAGCGCGGCGAGCAAGTTGTCCAGCTCGGCCGCCACGGAGAGCGCGAGGTGGACCTGATCGCCGGTCATATACCGGCTCGCCGTGTCGTCGGCGTAGTGCTTGCCCCACCGCATCATTCGCGTGTCGACGGCTTCAGACTCGCCCACCGCGGCGACCAGCTGCTCTTCGCCGAACTCCCGCACCGTCTCGAGCATTCGGTAGCGGGTGCCGAGCACCTCGTCGTCCAGCACGGTGAGCAGCGATTGGTTGACCAGTCCGTCGACGGCCGCGGCGACATCCGTCACGTCGGCTCCACCCGCGACCGACTCGGCGGCCGACAACGTGAAACCGGCGGGAAATCGGCACAACTGGCGCAGTGTCACCTGCTGTTCGGTGTCCAGCAGGTTCCAGCTCCAGTCGATCACCGCGTGCAAGGTGCGGTGCCGCTCGGGCGAACTCCGATCGCCGTGGCGCAGCAGAGCGAACCGATCGGCCAACCGCTCGTTGATCTCCTCGACGCTCATCGTCCGCACTCGCGCGGCGGCCAGCTCGATGGCCAGCGGCAGCCCATCGAGCGTGTGGCACAGCTGAGCGACGAGGTCCGGATCCAGCCGGACCCCGGGCCGCACCGCCCTCGCACGCGCGGCGAACAGCTCGGTGGCGGGCGAGCCCGCCGGGTCGACGGTCAGCGGCGGCAAGGGATACACGATCTCGGCCGTGGTCGTCAGCGGCGAACGGCTGGTGGTGAGCACGGTCAGCCGGGGTGCGACGCCGATCAGATCCGCGACCACCACGGCGACGGCGTCGATCAGATGCTCGCAGTTGTCCAGGATCAGCAGCATGGCGCGCGCCGACACGGCGTCGTGCAGCCGCTTGCGCAGATCGACGGTCTGTCCCCACCGCAAGGTGGCCGAGTCGAAGGTGACCTCGCTGAGCCCGAGCACCGCGGCGATCGCCGCCTCGACCTCGACCCTGGCGTCGTCGCCTTCGGCGCGCACCGAGGCCAGCTCGACCAGCGCCACCGGAGAGGTGGCCGCCATCTGCCAACCGATCTCGTTGGCGACCCTGGTCTTGCCCGCTCCGCCGGGACCGAGCACGGTCACCACCCGGGCATCGTGGAGCAGCTCGGTCAGCGCGGTGATGTCGGCGGCCCGGCCGAGCAGGGCGTTGGGCGCGGCGCGCAGACCGATCGCGGCGAGGTGCGGGGTCGGCGGTAGGTCGTCGGACGGCGTCGTCTCGGCCGCGAGCCCGCTTCGGGGACCGCCGTCCTCGGCTGCGGCGCTGCCCGAACGCGGCAGCCCTGGGCGTCCGACCCGCTCTCCACGCAAGATCGCCGTATGGGTCTCGGCAAGCGCAGGACCCGGGTCGGTACCGAGTTCCTCGGCCAAGCGGGAGCGGAACGCGGCGAACGATTCCACCGCCTCGTTGGGCCGCCCCGCTGCCGCCAACAGGCGCATGAGGGTCTGCTGTGCGGGCTCGTCCAGCGGTTCGGCGGCGGCCCGCAGCCGGGCGAGACCCAACGCTCCGTCGATGTCCCCGCCGTCCTCACGTGCGGCGAGTTCGAGGGCGTCCAATTCGGCCAGACGCCGCCCGGCAGCGGCCCGCAGCTCGTCGGCGAGATCGCCCGGCGGCAGATCGGCGCCGGGATCCCCGCGCCACAGTGCCCGCGCCCGCGCGATCTCCGCCAGGCATCCCGGAAGGTCGCCCGCCGCGTGCAGCCCGCGCGCCCGTGCCACGCGCTCGCCGACCGAGGACAAGTCGACCTGATCGGCGCCGAGCGTCAACCGGTAGCCCGCCGGACCGATTTCCAGCGCGCCCTCCGGCAACGCCGATCGCAGCCGGGAGACCTGGGTGTGCAGCGCGTTCATCGGCGCGCGCGGCGGCTGTTCGCCCCAGAGGTCCTCGATCAGGGCCTGCGCACCGCGACTTCGGCCGGGGCGCAGCGCCAGCGCGGTGAGCAGGAGCCGAGAGCGCGCGCCGGGCAGCGGCGTCAGCAGGCCGTCACGGCGCAGCGCGACCTCGCCCAGCAAGGCCACCACGACCGATTCGCCTGCGGGCGTCGTCACTGCTCGACTATGGCCGTGCGGGCCGCTGTGCTCCGGAAACATCCCGCGGTCATCGTAGGCGAGCAGGCCGGAGAAGCTCGACACGAATTCTTTGCCGCGACTGCGAGCGGTCGGTCGCATAGTGTGACCCCCATGGCTGAGTTCGAGGTGGTCCGATCGGCCGTGATCACGGCCGGCCCCGCGCGCGTGCACGGGCTGATCAACGATTTCCACAAGTGGGTCGAGTGGTCGCCGTGGGAGGACCTCGACCCGCAGTTGCAGCGCAGCTATTCCGGCGCGGAATCCGGCGTCGGCGCGCGCTACGCCTGGAGCGGCAACCGCAAGGCCGGAGCGGGCAGCATGGAGATCATCGGCAGCGCCGAACGAGAGATCGCCGTGCGCCTGGAGTTCCTGAAGCCCATGAAGGCCACCAACATGGTGACCTTCATCCTGGACCCGGTCGAGACCGGCACCGAAGTGACCTGGCGGATGACCGGCCGACAGACCGGTCTGATGGCGGTCATCGGCAAGCTCATCCCGATGGACAAGTTCGTCGGCCGGGATTTCGAGAAGGGACTCGCGCGGATGCAGGAGGCGGTGATGGCCGAAACGGCCTGATCGCCGGGCTGAGGACGGACTCCGTCCGGCTGTGCGCATTATGCGGAACCTCCGCCTTCGCTGCGGCCATGCGCGGGCTGTAGACGGACTCCGTCCGGCTGCGCCGATTATGCGGAACCTCCGCCTTCGCTGCGGCCATGCGCGGGCTGGAGACGGACTCCGTCCGGCTGTGCGCATTATGCTGCGGATATGGCTACTGCAGCGCAATGGATCGAGGGCGCGCGACCACGTACCCTGCCGAACGCGATCGCCCCGGTGCTCGCCGGGACCGGGGCCGCCGCGTCGGTCGACGGTGCGGTGTGGTGGAAAGCGATTCTCGCGCTGCTGGTTTCGCTCGCGCTGATCGTCGGCGTGAACTACGCCAACGACTACTCCGACGGCATCCGCGGCACCGACGACGTCCGCGTCGGCCCGCTGCGCCTGGTCGGGCAGAAGCTGGCCTCGCCCACGGCGGTGAAGACCGCCGCGATCGTCAGCTTGGTCGTCGGCGCGGTCTTCGGCCTCGTACTGGTGCTCACCAGTGCGTGGTGGCTGCTGCTCGTCGGCGCGGCCTGCCTGGCCGGCGCCTGGTACTACACGGGCGGCAACAAGCCGTACGGCTACAGCGGATTCGGCGAAGTGGCGGTGTTCGTCTTCTTCGGCCTGGTCGCCGTGCTCGGCACCCAGTTCGTGCAGGCGGGCCGGATCGACTGGGTGGGTGGGCTGCTCGCGATCGCGGTGGGCGCGTTCTCCAGCGCCGTGCTCGTCGCGAACAACCTGCGCGATATCCCCACCGACACCGACTCCGGAAAAGTCACGCTCGCGGTGAAACTCGGCGATCCGCGCACCCGCACGCTGCACCTCGCCCTGCTGACCGTGCCGTTCCTCGCGACGTTGGCGCTGGTCGCCCGCACGCCGTGGGCACTGGCCGGGCTGCTCGCGATACCGCTCGCCGTGCGCGCCAACGCGCCGGTGCGCGGCGGCAAGGGCGGCCTGGAACTGATTCCCGCGCTGCGCGATTCCGGCCTGGCATTGCTGGTCTGGTCGGCGGTCACCGCGCTGGCGGTCGGACTGGGTTAGCGCGCCACCGGGCCTGGCGGTCGCGCAACGCGCCGACCAGGTGAACCCGATGGTGCGAGGCACGACCGAGCGTCGCGCGTTCGCCTCGCCGCGGGCTAATCCTCGTCCGGAACGATGATGCCGAGCACCCAGTTCACGAGCGAGACGATGATGCCGCCGAACACCGCGGCCCAGAAACCCTCGACACGCAGGCCGTAATCGGTGAACGCCTCGGTGATCTCGGCGGTCAGCCAGAGCATGAGCGCGTTGATCAGAAGCAGGAACAGGCCGAGCGTCACGATCACCAGCGGTAGTGACAGCAATTTCACGATCGGCTTGACCAGCGCGTTCACCGCCGTGAACACCGCGGCCACCGCGAGCACCACACCGATCTTGGCGCCGTTGCCGCCTTCGGGAGCGAGAATGTCGATCTTGTCGACCCAGAAGGCGGCCAGCCAGATGGCCACCGCGTTGATGATCAACCGAATCACGAGCTGCATGGCCCAATGCTAGGCCGCGGATGCGGACACGCGCCGCTGGAGAACACGAACTCCCGCAGCGCATGTCCGGCTGCTCAAGCCGCACGGTCGAGCAGGGCGTGCACCTTGGGCCGCAGTTCACCGATCGCGGCGGAGCCGCCGAACAGGCGCACCGTCGTCTGGTTCGGGGCGCGCAGTATGCCGAGCAGCACATGCCCCGACTCGATGGTCTTGTCCTTGCGGCCGAGCGCCTCGCGCAGGGCGAGCTCGAGCACCTTCTTCGCTTCCTTCGTGAACGGAATGTGCCCGTAGTAGCCGCCGCGGCTCCAGGGGAACGGCCCGCGGCGCGGGTCCGGCGCGGCACGGTCGAGCGCGTCCTCGCCGAAATGCGTTTCCAGCGACTCCCGGACGGCCTCCAGATCGATGCCGATGGATTTCAAGGCTTCGGCGTCTTCGGGGCCGAGCGGTATCCCGCTGCCCTGTTCGGCCAGCGCCCGGCGCACGCCGTCGCGGGTGAGTCCCGCTTCCGCGAGCAACGCCGTCAACTCGGGTTCGGCATGCGCGAGCACGCCGAGCAATACGTGCTCCACCTCGATATTCGACGCGTGGAGTTCGCGCGCGTCCTCCTGGGCGACGACGATCGCCGTGCGCGCAGACCTGCTGAACCGCTCGAACATCAGCGGATCCTGCCTTTCCGGTTGTACTTCTGGTGGACTGCCTGCCTGCTCACCTCGAGCGCCTCCGCGATCGCCTGCCACGACCAGCCCTGAGCACGGGCGTTGGCCACCTGGATCGCCTCGAGACGTTCGAGCAGCCTGCGTAGCGCGAGCACCGCGCGCAGCCCGACCTTCGGATCGGGACTGCCCGCGGCCGCCGCGAGTGTGGTTGCTTCCGTCATGACGTCAATTTTGATTGACACCAGCTCGCGATGTCAACAAAAATTGACAACTGCGGACGCGACAGAGTCCCGTTCCGCTCCAGGCGAACAACGAACCCCTAGCCGGGGCGCGAACCGATCAGGCGTCCCAGATTCCGGTCGCCACGAACTTCTCCAAGACGGCGGTGGGTTCCGCGAGCTCCAGCCCCTGCGACGACACCCACGCGTCGTCGAAATACGTTCCGGCGTAGCGATCCCCGCCGTCACACAGCAGCGTGACGACGCTGCCGCCGCGCCCTTCGGACAGCATCTCGGCGATCAAGGCGAAAACGCCCCACAGATTGGTGCCGGTGGAGCCGCCGACCCGGCGGCCGAGCCGCGCGCTCGCGAACCGCGCCGCCGCGATGGACGCCGCGTCGGGCACCTCGAACATGCGGTCCACGATCTGACCGACGAACGAGGGCTCCACCCGCGGGCGGCCGATGCCTTCGATCCGGGAGGGCATGCCGGTCTGGTAACCCGCGTCCCCCGTCTCGTAACCGCCGTAGAAGGCGGAGTTCTCCGGATCCACCACCGCCAGCTTGGTCGCATGCCTGCGGTACCGGATGTAGCGGCCGATCGTGGCGCTGGTGCCGCCCGTGCCAGCGCCGACCACGATCCATTCCGGCACCGGATTGGTCTCCAACGCCATCTGCTGGAAGATCGATTCGGCGATGTTGTTGTTGCCGCGCCAGTCGGTCGCGCGCTCGGCGTGGGTGAACTGGTCCATGTAGTGACCGCCGCATTCGGCCGCCAGCCGCGCCGCCTCGGTGTACATGTCCGGCGGGCGCCGCACGAAATGACATCGCCCGCCCTGGGCCTCGATCAGCGCGATCTTCTGCGGAGAGGTGCTCGCCGGCATCACCGCGACGAAGTCCAAGCCGAGCAGCTTCGCGAAATAGGCCTCGCTGACCGCCGTCGAACCCGAGGACGCCTCCACCACGGTCGTCCCCTCGGTGACCCAGCCGTTGCAGATCGCGTACAGGAACAGCGAGCGGGCCAGGCGATGCTTGAGGCTGCCGGTGATGTGGGTGGACTCGTCCTTGAGGTAGAGCTGGATGTTCCACTCGGCGGGCAGCGGGTAGCGCAGCAGATGGGTGTCCGCGCTGCGCTGGGTGTCGGCGTCGATCAACCGCACCGCGTTGTCGACCCAGTCGCGCGGCGCGGTGTGATCGCAGGACTTCACGAAGACTTCCCCGACTCCGGCGCAGCGGGCGGCTCGTCGCCGCGCAACCGCGCCCGTAGCTCGGCCTTGTCACGGCGCCTGCGCTCGTCGACCCGGGCGATGTCCTCGTTCACCTTGACCCGCAGCCGCTTGAACAGGACCAGCGACAGCGGCATCGCGATGATCAGAGCGAACAGAGCCGCGACCACCAGAGGGATGTCCACCGACACCAGCCGCGCGGCCCCCACGATCAGCGCGGTGAGCACCACCACGAGACCCAACCTGGCGACGGTGTAGAGGGCCAGATTTCGGGCCAGACGACGACCAGCGCCAGCCGTTTGCTGTCCGGAAGCACCTTTTGGTGGATTCGCGTCACGCACATCCCTCAGCCTATGCGAAGCTGTTGCCCGCCCCCGGTGCACGCCCAACAGCCGGGGGTGGGGCGCGCATCCGTTTTGTCTATTACCTCCCCTTTACCAACTGTAGGTGGTTCGAGTACCTAGGGGTTTCAGTGCGACGATGGCGCCATCTGATGAGGGAACTGTCGAGAACGGAGAGGTTTGCTATGACTGCGATCACCGTCGGCGGCCAGGACACCCTGCTGACTCCGGGCCAGGTTGCTGCCCTGTTCCACGTCGACCCCAAGACCGTGACGCGCTGGGCCCACGCCGGGCGCCTCGGGTCGCTGCGCACACCGGGCGGACATCGCCGGTTCCGCGAATCGGAAGTACTCCAGCTGCTCAAGTCGCTGACCACCGAGGCGACCGCGGCACGCTGATCGCAGGGCGCGCGGGCCTGTCGTGCTCGGGTCCGCGCTCGCCCGCACATCATTTTCGCGTCTGCGGTGTGCTGGAGTCACGTCCGCGGCTACCCTCGTAACCAGGAGGTGAGCGACGTGACGTACCTGTTGGCACTCATCGCGGTGGTGGCAATAGCGGTGTTGTGCTGGAAGGCGTTCGGCCCCGAGCGGACTGGACCCCATGCCCCGCAAACGCGTTCACCGCAGCGCAAGCGCGTCATCGGCCCCGACGACGACCCGGAGTTTCTCTGGCGACTATCTCGTCAGCACCGTGACGGCGAGTCCGGTTCCGCCGAGCGCTGATCTTCGCATCACCCGCGCGATAGCACGCGTCCAGCGGTATCCGGCGTTCGCGCGTTTTCATCGTTATGTCGTGGCGCCGTCCCGGCGGAGCCGAACCTCTCCCCGGCGGACGCCACGGCGATCGGCAACCCGGTTCCGGATGCGGCAGGCGCGCTGCGGTGCGCCTGCCGCTCCCGATCCGCGATATCGATCAGGGTTCGCCGTTGACGACAGCCATCAGCGCGTCCATGAACGGCTGCCCGCCCTGAATGGCTCCGCCCGCGATCGCGCCGACGACCAGGCCGATCGGGCCGGTGATGATGCTGAAGAAGCCCAGGCCGATCAAGGCCCCGAGCAGTCCGCCGAGCAGTGCGCCCGCGACCACGCCGACCACGTTCTGGTTCAGTTCGGCGATGAGCCGGTTCATCGAGCTGATCGGCTGCATCTCACCGATCTCCTTGGCGCCTGCCACCGGGGTGAGCGCGAGACGCCGTCCGCCGTCGCTGATTTCGTGCGCGACCGACAGCTTGCTGCCGGAAACCTGGAAGCTCAGCGGCACTTCGGCCACCACGGCTCCGGTATCGGAGGTCAGTTTGATCTTGGTGCCGTCGTCGGCCACCGCGAAGGTGCCGTGCTCGACGGCGGTGGTGATCGCTCCGGTCTCGTGCGAGACCGTGGTGTGGTAGTCGACTCCCTGCTCCACACCGGTAGTCGTGATCTCGCGCTCCGGTTCAACGGGTTTCGCGTTCGCAGCCCCCGCCGTGATGCCCACTGCGGCAACCGCGCCGAGCGTAATGGCGGCAATAGTGCCGAACTTCATTCTGGAATTCCTTCTCACCGAGACACCGGCTCCGGAGGCCGGATGGCGTGTGACTGTACAGCGCCCGTGACTTGTTTCCAGACTTGGCGACCGCCACACATGATCGCGAAGTTCGTTATCCGATCGTGATCACTCCTGGCCCGGATACCGGCACGCAGGTGAATTCCCAGAGCGGATCGCTCCCCCAGGGAAGGAAAACTCGACGCGGACGTGCCGCGTAGTGTAAGCATGGCGTGGTCTTCAATCCGCAAGATTCACAACTTCGGGTCGCTAGGTGGGTCGAAGGGTTCACAGCTCTGGAGGACGTACGTGTCGCGCCAACGTGTCCGCGCCGGTATCACCCTGGCCGCCTTCATGGTCGGGACCGGACTGGCGGCCACCATCGTGGTCGTCGCCGCGCTATCGATGTCCGGCCCCGCCGACGAGCCGGCCAAGGCCGCCGCTCAGACCAATAGCGCCGCAACCACGGCCGCGCCTCCCACGACCACCGAGGAGCCGCTGCCGACCACCACGGAGGCACCGCCGACCACGTCGGCGCTGCGTGGCGCGTCGAACAAGAGCACAACGAGCATGCAGGTGAACATCGGCGATTGCGTACAGCTCGGCGGGGCGGGCGCGATCGACAAAACCGCTTGTGGGAGCTCGAACTCCGTCTACAAGGTCGTCGAGAAGGCACCGGCGAACGCCAGCTGTCCCACCGACGCCGACCACACCTACAACGAAACGCTGCATGGGGCGACACAGGCCGCACTGTGCCTGGATATCGACTGGGTCGTCGGCGGCTGCATGGAACTGACCCCCGGCAACCCCAAGCGACTGGACTGCGCCGCCCACACTCCGGGCGCGGTCCGGGTGATCGACATCAAGCAGAACACCGTCGACGTCAACGCCTGCGGCTCGGCGGACAGCGGAATCGTTTATCAGCAGCGACATTTCGTCGTCTGCGTGGCTCGCCTGTAGGGCTCCGTACGCGCGCGTACCACACGCCGCGAGCGCACGACACGGCCGCCCACACGGGCTTATTAACAGACATGCGAAGTCTTGTGTCCCTTAAGGCGCCGAGGCTCGGAACGTTATTCGTTCGGCGGGTGCATATTTCGGCATGTCGCCCCGAAAACTATGCCCCGAACCGAAGCCGTTCTCGCGCAATTCGCGGCACACAATCTGAAACGTCCGCATTCAATTCTTTTGGCGCAGACGTGCCAATAAAAACCCCACAATTCCGCGAAATACTTGCCCGTCAGGCCGCGTCGTTCAGCGACAGCCCCATGAGCACCGCGTCCCACAGCTCGCCGCTGCGCCGCCGGTAGTGCGAGCGCAACACGCCCTCGACCTCGAAACCGGCTCGGTTGTGGAGCGCCTGACGAGTATCGGAAGCTCCCGTAGCCTCGGGACATGAGCACAGATCTCGGGGAACGCTTGCGGTCTGTTCGCAAGCGGAGCGGTCTGACGCAACGTGAACTCGCCCAGAGTTCAGGAGTATCACTATCCCTGATTCGCAAGATCGAACAGGGCGAGCGCGACGACACTCGCATTCAGACGCTTCGACGGCTGGCCGTGGCGATGGGCTGCCCGCTCTCGGCGCTACTCGGCCCCACCCCTGGCCGCCCCGAGACCGAAGGCGGCCAGCTCTGGCTCCCTACTCGGCGGGCTCTCGTGGCGATCGCGGACGGACACGCGGCCGAAACTCCTGCCGAGCGGAGCATGAACGAATCACTGGTCGCGGCCGTGAAGCTCTACCACGACAACGAGTACGAGCAGTTGAGTCGGCTACTTCCCCACCTGATACTCGATGGACGCGCCGCGACGCCGCTCATGCGCTCCCGGATTCTGCAACTGGTCGGGTCGGTGCTGGTCCAGACTCGGCAACTACAGTCCGCGAGGACCGCACTCGAGCAGTCGCTGAGGGACGCGGAGTCGACCGGGAACGTACTCGATGCCGCGTCGGCAGTGATCACTCTGTGCTGGCTGCTACTCGTGGAACGACAGTTCGAGCAGGTCCGCACCCTGGCGGTGTCGTGGGCAGACCGGATCGAGCCGCGCCTGTCTGTTGCCACAACACGTGAGCTGTCGACGTGGGGATGGTTGCTGTTGCGCGGCTCAGCCGCGGCGATACGAGACAACCGGCCGGACGAAGCAGACGACATGATGCGCCTGGCGAACGCGGCAGCCGCAGCGGTCAAGCGAGATTCGGGGAGTTATCACCAATACTGGACGACGTTCGGGCCTGCCACGGTCGCCATGAAGCGAGTCGAGAATGCGATCGTGGACGACCGCCCCGACCTCGCATTGCGGCTCGCCCGAGACGTCCCGCCGGGATTGCGCCCGACCTCCGACAACCGCAACAGGCATCTGCTCGACGTCGCCGCGGCCCACATCGAACTCCGAAGCTATGACACCGCGTTCGACGTGCTGGTTCAGTTGTCCCGTGAGGCCCGGCCGTGGCTGATCGAACAGCGGTCCGCTCAGGATTTGCTGGGCCGGATCATCTCCAGACGACGCACCCTGACTCCTGAGATGCGAGATCTCGCAGATCTCCTGCGACTGGAGTACTGAAACTGCCGCGACTCTGCCCGGCCTGCGTAGCCGCACCACGGAGAAGCACCTCCGCAACCTCGAGGCCACCGGACGCCTCGCTATGGCTCGCACCAGCAGTTCGAAAGCGAGAATACCGTCTTATCCTGCGGGCCTCCCGCGCTCGTCCCGCCCGAGCAGCGCAGTCGTCTCTTATTACATGCCGACTGGAAGACGGACAACAGGTACCGTCGCAGGTGGACACTCATCGGCGGAGGAGTACGCCATGAACGACATTCCCTCGAACGAAGTCGGGCGCAGGCTGCGTGAGATCCGCGCTTGGCGCGGGCAGAGTCTCGAGGTGATCGCGGGCTTGGCCGGTATCAGTTTCGGATACCTCGGCCGCCTGGAGCGCGGAGAGCAAGCCTTGTCCAACCGTGCCACGCTGGAGGCGCTGGCGCGGGCGCTACGCGTCTCTCCGTCAGAGTTCTATCCGGTCGCGGGGCAGGCTGGTTCGCGTGCCGAAGGCAACGAGTCCGCCCATGCGGGAGTGGTCGCGATCGAACGCGCGCTCGACGTCTACGAACTCGGCGACGACCCTGGCGGCGCGGTCCGCGAATGGCCCGCCATCGCCGCCGACCTCGAGCGGCTAGCCGAGATGGCGCAGGTTACCTCGGACTTCGCCGGGCAAGCCGAACTCGCGCCCGCACTATTGGCCGAGTTGCACGCGGTCTACGCCCGATCACCGGAACTTCATCGCCACGTCTTGCTCGGCTTGATCACTTGCTACGCCTCGGCTATGTGGGTGACCAAGCGGCTCGTTGGCCGCGGTTTGCCACTGCTGGCTGCCAAGGCCGCGCAAGAATGCGCCGCCATGCTGGAATCTCCTGCATGGTCCGGGTTCACCGTTTGGCTACGCGGTGATGCCACGGGCGGCCTGTCCCGGCCTGAGCAGTACCGGCGTGCGGTGCGCTGCATCGATGAGCTCGGTCCGCATTTGAATGACACGAACGTCCTCCAGGCGTCTGGCATGCTGCACCTCTCGGCTGCACTCGCCTCGGCAGTGCAGGGTGACCGATCGACCGCTGACACGCATTTGGACGAAGCCACCGCCCTGGCCGGGCGCATGGAGACGGAGACCGGGGCATTCGGTCGTATGTGGTTCGGCGCATCGAATGTCGGGATCTGGCGCGCATGCATCGGTATGGAATTCGGCGACGGGGTGAAGGTGGCTGAAGACGCGCGCAAGGTCAACGTCAAGAGCATCCCTAGCAAGTCCCGGCAAGCCGAGTTCTACATGGAAGTCGGCCGTGCTCTGCTGACCGAGCCCACTCGCCGTGAACAAGGCGTCCAAGTGCTGCTACGCGCTGAACACCTTGCACCGCAGCGTGTCCACGCCGATGTCCTGGCCCGTGAAGCCGTGGCCGATGTGCTCCGCGCCGCACGGCGCGATGCGGGCGGACGTGAGTTGCGCGGCTTGGCATGGCGGCTGGGCCTCGCTCCCGAACACGCGCCGAACAACTGATCGAGTCCTCGCGTTTGTCCTTCGTGGACAAATCTGTTGTGGCTCAACTCATAACGTCTGCCTCGGCCCCGACGCCGGGGTGAGCCGGCCGCCTTCGTCATCTCGGCCGCGCCAGGACAGACGTGAATGCTGGCTGGTGCTGCGCCCTCGGCGTCGGGTGCTTTCCAATCGGATTGCAGGGAGGCGCAGGGATGGATGCGAGCAGTCGGCAAGGGTTGTATTCGGCGGGGACGGCCGAACTGCGCCGGATCGCGGCGTATTTGAAAGACGAGTCGATACCGTTGCGCGGCGCGCTGGCATATACGGAAGGCGCGCTGGCTATCGGGCTGCGGTGCGTGGCTGTCGCAGGTGCCGACGCGGTCGGTGATCAGGCCACGATCGCGATGCTGGCACGTCGCCACGGGTACACGCTTGCTGCCACGTACGTGGTTGCGCCGGACACTGCGCCGCTGGTCGCGGCAGCGAGCGTGCTCGAGATGGTGCATGTGGCCCACGCGGGTGCGGTGATCGTCCCTGGGATGGCGCATCTGGGCGGATCGGTCCCGGCCGAGTTCACGCGGGTGTGCAGCGTCATCATGCCGGGACACGTGATGCTCGGCCGCGCGCTGTACGCGACGCCGCCGGTGTCCGGGGACGCCGAGGCGCAGGGATGAGCGCGGCGGGCATGGGTGGTTTCGATCTGACCACGCCGAACGGGCGGTGCGCGTTCTACAGGCTGGCCTGCCAGCTCCCGGCCGAAGTGGACCCCGTCGCCCTCGGCCGCATCGTGGTGCGGGCGGGTTCGATGGTCTGGGGTGTGTCGGTGCCCGAGCCGTTGGGACGGGCAGTGACGGACCGCTTACGAAGCGGCGGACACAGTCTCGGCCCGATCATCACCCACCCGCATTCCCTGACGTGGACCTTTCTAGTACGACCTGATCTGCCGGACGAACCCCGAATCTTCGCGAGCCTGTTCCGCGATCGACTGAAGGTGATCCGCGACGACGGCTTGATCGCGCTCCCGTCCCCGGCCGACAACACCACCACCTATCGCGCATGGCTCGAGCCACCCCGCGACACCTACCGCCCCTCAGGACGACTGGTGGTGGAAACGGTACGCGCGTGCCTGCTCGCACGAGCGGTGAGGACCAGCCGATGAACCGGCGCGGCGAACCGATCGAACCCCAACCGAATTCTCCGGTCTCATGACCGGTCCCGCCCAATCACCGCGCCCGGAGGAACCCGACGTACACCTGTCGGTCTACCTGTACGACCAACGAATGGACTTCGCCGCATGCCTGACCGCCGCAATGATTTTCGTCCAAGACTGGAACGCCCGCCACCGCCCCGGCGCGGTAACCGTCCTCCCCGGCAACCCCACCGGCCTCCCCCGCCTCCCCAACGAACGGCTCTACCTCGAGTCCTGAGGCCAGGCCGTGGCCGCCGACAGGATCAGAGAAGTGTCCGGAGTCACTCGAGGGAAATCGATTCTGTCGGAACCGAAACCGTGGCTGGTCCGTCAAAGGATATTGGAAAGCAGCGAAGTTCGCAGTCACGAAGTGACGCTGCTTCTGCCTCGCTGGAGGCGGGGGTACCGCATCGGGCGCTGACGCGCCATCACCAGGGGAAACAGGCACCGGATCCGGTGCGACGACGTGGGGGTTGAGATGAAGATACGTGCATTGTTGGTCACCGCAGCAGCGGTGTTCAGCCTGGTCGCCGGGGTGGTCCAAAGCCCGCTGGCTCATGCGTCCTTCCCTTGGGGAGCGTGCGGAAACAGCTCGCCTGCGGACAAGGTCGTCACAACCTTCGGCGACTGGAAACTGCTGTGTGGAGACGAGGAATCGGGTTATCGGCACATCCAGCGGAGGCACATGAGCGAGTGGGAAGGCCTTGCAGGAATCGAAGGTCGCAATTGGAGGGACATCGCAGACATGGCTATCGCCAAAGCCCACGACGCACCCGACTGGCATGGCTCGGTCGGGAGCGGCAAGTACTGTTACACGGGGCAGATCTATCTCGTCAACCGCGCCACGGGAGCAATAGCCAAGACGGTTCAGCCCACCGTGATCGTGAACGAGAACGGCAAGGTCATCACCGCGTACCCGGGAGGAGCCTGTGGTGGAAAAGTCTGATCCCGGTCTGGATGAACTCACCGCTTCGGTGATCCGCGCCGGTAACGAGTGGGGATACCAGATCGACCGCGACAACTCAGGTCGGCTGCTACTCACGGCTGTAGGCGAATCGCCGGTGATTCCCCCCGTCGAGTTTCGGTTCACCGACCAGGAACTCCGCGACTACTACGCGCGCCTCGCAGCGAAAGCTGGAACACCGACTGGCGAGAGCACGCCGTGGAAGACGTGGATGGTTCTGATGTCGACCCACCTCAGCGAGGCCGTTTACAAGGCGGGGGTGCTCAACCAGCCATGCGCCATCGTGATCGATAGCGCTGGATTCTGGGCCGAACCGGCGTAGCCAGCGGCCGAGGTTCCTCAGAGGAATGCTTGCGGCAAGCCTATGTCCTGCCACGACCCGAAAATCGCCGCGACAGCAGGCTCTATTCGAACGCACGAATATGTTCCAGGATGGGCATCCGCTGACCAAGGAGGTAACTCGGTGCCCGACGCAGACGCGGATGGCCGGTTCGATCTGCTGCTGGGCCGCACGATCCCGCTGGTCCTCGCTCCGGCCGGTACTGTAGCCGGTCCGCGGGTGCGGGGAGTCGTACGCGCGGACTCCGGGCATGCCCGCATCGTGCTGTCGCCGGACGCGGCGATGGTCTCGGGGATTGCGGTGGACTACGAATTGGCCTCCGGCACAATCCTGCTCGATGTCACCGGCGCTATAGACCATGCGCGGTTCACCATCGCGCCCGCTGTCACGCGACTACTGGCTGACCACGAGGACCAATCGCGTGACAGCCACGGCAACACCGTCCTCGCCGCGGCCGATACCGGATTCGACTACACCGCCGAAGCCGATTCCGGTGACCAACGCCTGTTCAGTCTGTTCAGCCTCTTGGTCGGCGGCGGCCTGCCCTGGTTCGCCGACGACTACACCTTCGCAGGATTCCTGTACACCGACGCCGACACCTGCCGCATCTACATTCGGGTCACCCGCACAGACCGCACCTATGGCATCGACTTGGTTGTCAGCGGCGCCGACGGCCGTCCGACCGGCTACGCCTACCTCGCCCAGGAGCTGGCGCCGCTGGCCCGAACCGGCGACCTCGCCCGCCAGCCGGTTATCGACGACACCGACGACTACTGCGATGCCGTCGTGGATCTGCGCGCCTGGATGGGACCGGCAGGGTCCGGGGCCTCCACAAGGAAATAACGCATGCTCGCGACGCGGCGGTTCCGGATCGAATTCGAATCGCTGGATCGCGACTCGAGTTTCGAGTACGGCGCTCACCACCAGGACGCCGGTGTGACTGGACGAGCCGATCTGCCCTCCTGGAAAATGAACTCGAGTTTCGATCACAGGAGGGCTGGGCGTTCGTGACGTCATCGATGGTTCCGAGAACCGTCAAGGCGGTCGACACAGCGCGACTGATACTCCTCGACGAGCAGGCACGTGCGTGTGGTCTGAACAGACACCACGGTGCAGGCTGGCTGGCCGCTCACGCCGACCGCACGGCCACTCACTACCTACAGCCCGTGCTGGTTCATCGTCTGGAGCACCGACCGGAGTTCTCGCCGCACTGGCGGTGTCTGCTGCTGCTCACAGTACGAGACGGCCAGCAGATCTCCTCACTCCTGGATGTTCTACCTGCGTCTTTCAACGACTTGCCAGAAACATTGGACGATCCGACGAAGTCCGCGATCGCCACGAAACTTCACCATGGATCACTCGCCACCCAGGCACAATGGGCGAAGCAGCACGGCTGATGCCGCGTGTCCATCGACCGCTGGTCTCGTTGAGGAACCCACGAATCCGAGCCTCAACTGTTCCTCGAGGGCGTGTCCTCCGTCGCGCGTCCTCGAGCAGAAACAAGAAAGCGCTGGCTGCTCGCAGAGCTACGGCACGAGAAGTAACTGACCAGCCTTGGACTGGACGATAGAGAAATGCTTGCGGTCCAACGTGGCGACGGCGGTAATGGGGAACCGTTCGGCCACGGCGACCACGGAAGCGTCCACTGTGCCGAGCGGAAGATCGGCGTACTTGTCGACGAGCTGGCGGATTCGGTGCAGATCCTCGGTGGTCGTATCCACGACGGTATATGCACCTTCCGCCACGTCCTGTAAGAAGGCCAACTCGGCGACCGGGCCGCAGCGTCATTCCAACAGGATGGCCGCCTCGGTGAATACAGGCGCGGGCACCAGCAGCGGCCCTGGAGCGTTCAACAGCAGCTCTCGGCAGGCGGCGTGGTGGTTGTCTCGATTGTTGACCAAGGCCACGATCGGCCCGGTATCGACAACGATCACTCGGCCGTGCCCCGGTCGAGTTCGTCCCGGACAATCTCCTTCGCCCGTTCCGCAAGGTCGGGTTCGGCGACGGCGATGCCATCACTGTGGAACGTTCGCCGTCCCGACTTCCTGACGAGCTGACGCAGCAATTCGGCCGCGGCCGGCACCTGATCGTCGGGTACAGCTTCGGCTAGGCGAAGCAGTTCCTCATGAGTGGCGCGCATGGTGACCAGTGTAGTTCCGCATCCTCTCAGGGGGATGACGCGAACCAGTACCGCAATGGTAATGGCCGCTGCGGGCGGTCAGAACGCCTCAGTTCAACCCCGCATACGAGTGCAACCCGCTGATCACCATGTTGATGATGAACAGGTTGAACAGCATCGCGACGAAGGCGGCGATGTTGATCCAGGCGGCCTTGGTGTCGCGCCAGCCCGAGGTGGCGCGGGCGTGGAGGTAGGCGGCGTAGAGGACCCAGGCGATGAAGGAGCAGGTTTCCTTCGGGTCCCAGCCCCAGAAGCGGCCCCAGGCGGCTTCGGCCCAGATGGCGCCGAGGATGACGCCCGCGCCGAACAGCGGGAAGCCGATGATGGTCGCCTTGTAGGCGAGCCGGTCGAGGGTGCGGGCGTCGGGCAGGCGGCGGGCGATGGCGCCGAGGATGTTGGCCGACTCCTGGCCGTCGGGCTGACGCAGGCGGTAGAGGAAGAGCATGCTCGCCACGCCCGCGAACAGGAACACGCCGCTGCCCACGCTGACGATGGTGACGTGCACCGGCAGCCAGAACGACTTCAACGCGGGAACCACGGGTGCGGCGTCGGCGTAGAGCACCGTGCCGGCGAGGAACAGCAGAATCAGCACCGGCACCAGCAGGAACACCCACATGGCGCGGTAGCGCTGCTCGCGCAGGAGCGCGATCCCGACCAGGACGGCGGCGGCCGTCGCCATGGTCACGAACTCGTACATGTTGCCGAGCGGGAAGCGGTGGGTCGCGAAACCGCGCAGCACGATCGCGCCCACGTGCAGCGCGATGGCCACCATGAGCACCGAGAACGCCATGTTGCCCAGCCGCTCCGACAGCGGCCGTTGCACTGGCTCGGCGACCCGGCCCGGTCCCTGCGGCGTCGATCCGCCGCCCACCGTCACCAGCTCACGCTCGGACACCTCGCGGCTGCGCGCCGTCGCGTACTGCCAGATCAGCAGCACCAGCACCAGCGCGTACACCACGATTGCCGTTTTGAAGGCGAAATCGCTGTACCTGGCGATGGTCTCGTCGATCGGCATCGTCACTCTCCCGTGGTCTCGGCGTGCTCATCGAGCAGGCGCGTGCGCAGCCGGTCGAACTCGCCGCCCCAACCCGCCTGATCGGTCCTGGCGAGCCCGCCCATCTCTACTACAGTGCGTCGTTGGTCAACGGTACCGGCTGTGTCATCGGCCGGGTAGACCCGCACCCAGATCCGCCTGCGCTTGATCAGCAGCGAGACCAGCAGACCGGCCATCATCAGCAGCGCGCTGACGAGCACCCACTGCTGGGCCGGGTCGTGCGAAACCTGGAGATTCACGAACTCCTGCGCGCCGTCGAAGGTGACCTTGGTGCCGTTCGGCAGCGTGGTCGACTCGCCGGGGCGGAGATTGACCCTGGCCTCCTTGGCGAGCCTGCCCTGCTTGACCTGCTCGGGATCGAGGGCGAACAACGACTGCGGCTTACCGGTGTCCAAGCCGGTGTCGCCGCGATAGATGTCGACCGCGACAGCGGGATCGTTCATCGCGGGGAAGGCCGAACTGAGCAGTGACCCGTGGAACATCGCGGTGGGCGCGAACAGCCCTTCGATCGCGATCTGGTTCCTGCGGCGCTCCTCCTCCGTGGCGTACATCCCGCCGGGCGGGTCGATCCGCAGCACGCCGCTGGACAGGAACGTCGAGGCGTCGTCGGGCCGCCACTGGATGGACTCGGTGCGGGTCTGGCCGCCGGGGAAGGTCACCGTGAAGGTGGGCGCGTAGCCGTGTCCTTGCAGGTAGAGACGGTCACCCGCGACGCGGAGCGGATGGTTGACCTGCACCCGGGTGTCGCGCCATGTGTTCGTCCGCAGGTCGTCGCCCGCCTGGTAGGAGAGGTTCGCGGTGAACATCTCCGCTTGCCCGTTGGTCAGGTAATCGGCCTGGAAATCCTTCACCCGCACACAGACCGGGGTCATGCCGGTGCCGTCGTTGACGTTGCCCGCCTTGAACGAGTCGAACACCGCGGGCGAGGTGGTGCAGAAGCCGGGGCCGTTGTTCGCCAGCACGATGACGCTGCCCTCGTAGCCGAACAGCTTGCCCACCGCGATGGCGATCAGCAGCCCGACCAGCGCGAGATGGAAGACGAGGTTGCCGAGCTCGCGGGTGTAGCCCTTCTCCGCGGACAGCGCCAGTTCACCGTCGCGGGGGCCGGGGCGGACCTCGGTGCGCCAGCCGCGCAGCTGGGCGCGGGCATGGTCGATCGACTCCTGCGGCGACCGCTCGACCCGGCCCGCATAGTGGTGCGGGAGCCTGGTCAGGTTGCGCGGCGCCCGCACCGGCGGCGTGCGCAGAGCGCGGTAGTGGTCGAACGTGCGCGGGAGGATGCAGCCGACCAGTGAGATGAACAGCAGCACGTAGACAGCCGTGAACCAGAAACTGGAGAACACGTCGAACAGCTCGAAGCGGTCCATCCACGGGCCGAGCGTTGGCCGGCTGGCGATGTACTGCTCGACCTTTTGCTCGTTGAGATTCCGCTGCGGCAGCAATGCGCCGGGAATCGCGGCCAGGGCGAGCAGGAACAACAGCACCAGGGCGGTGCGCATGCTGGTGAGCCCGCGCCAGGTGTTGCGCAGGAACGCCCAGGCCCGCCCGATCACGGATTGGCGCGGCGGACGTTCGGGGCTTTCGATCGTGGGGTGGTCGGTCACGGTCATATCGGCAGGGTCACCTCGGAGACGAACGCGTCGCGCACCCAGGCGACGAACTGGTCCCACGCCCCGGTGACCAGCGCGGCGCCGACCGCGACGAGCAACATGCCCCCGATGATCTGGATGGTGCGGGAATTACGGCGCAGCCAGCCGACCCCCCGCAGCGCGCTCGCCGACCCGAACGCCAGCACCACGAACGGCAGACCGAGGCCGAGACAGTAGGCGATGATCAGCGCGACCCCGCGCACCGCCGTCGTCCCGTCGGTGCCCGCGGCCACCGCCATGACGCCCGACAGCGTGGGGCCGAGGCACGGCGTCCATCCCAGCGCGAACACCCCGCCCAGCAGCGGCGCGCCCATGAGGCTGGTGAGCCTGCGCGGCTCCATCCGGGTGTCGCGCTGCAACGCGGGCACCAAGCCGATGAACACCAGACCCATCAGGATCGTCACCACACCGCCGATGCGTTGCAGCAGTTCCCGATTCACGTTGAGGGTCTGGATGACGCCGAACACGGTCGCGGTGGCGAGCACGAAGACCACGGTGAAACCGGCGACGAACAACCCGGCCGCGCCCGCGACCCGCATCCGTCCCGATCGAGGCGGCCGTTCGACGGTCGCGACTCGGCCGCCGGTGGCCTCCGCCACTGTGGCGGGCGGCGCCTCGGCGCCGACCAGTCCGGCCAGATAGGACAGGTACCCCGGCACGAGGGGCACCACACACGGCGAGGCGAACGACACCAGACCCGCGAGCAGACACGCGCCGAGCGCCAGCAGCAGCGGCCCGGAGGCCGCCGTCTGCTGGAACGAATCACCGACCCCGGCGAGCACCATCACAGGTCCTCCCCGGTACGCGGCGCGGTGCGCGCGAGGGTCACACCGAATCCTCCCGCGTGTCCTCCTGCGCTCGTCCGGCGCTGCGCAGCGGCGCGACCGTCCGCTCGGTGGCCGTCGGCTCCTCGGCCGCCTCGAACACCGGGAAGTCGAGCAAGGACTCGGCCGCGACGCTGCGCGGCACGGTGGCGATGCCCGCCCACCGGTCGTCGACGGCCCATCCGCCGCCGATACGTCGGGCGCCCTGCCGTGGCCGACAGGCGCGCAGGTGGCGGGTACGACGGTCGCGATTCACTGTGATTCCTCCGCGGCGATACTTTCGACCACTGGCTGTAGATCCTCGGCGAGCAGGGACCGCAGGAAGACCGCGGCGACCCGGTGTTGCCGGTCGAGGACGAGCGTGGTGGGGATGACACTGGTTGGGAAATTCCCGCCGAGCGCCAAAAGCGTGCGCATCGACGGGTCGTAGATGGACGGGTAGCCGACCTTGTTGTCGACCACGAAATCTTGGGCCTTGTCCTGTTGCGGGTCGCGGACGTTGATGCCCAGGAAGGCGACGCCTTTGTCCTTGGTCGCTTCGTAGACCTTTTCCAGGGCGGGCGCCTCGGCGCGGCACGGACCGCACCACTGGCCCCACAGGTTGAGTACCACGACCTTGCCCGCGTAGTCCTCGACCGCGGTGGTCTTGCCCGCGGTCATCAGATCCGGACCGGAGAGCTTGCCGATGGTGCCGCGCGCGGCGGGCGGGTCGTAGCGGATGTCGGTCTTGCCGCCGGGCGAGACGAATTCGAAGGTGCCGCCCGAGGCCACCGCGTCCGAACCGGTCGAGCAACCCGCGAGCGCGGCGATCAGCGCCACGCACGCGAGCAGAACCGACAGCACCCGCCCGGTGCGAGCCGAGGGCGGGATGGAGAACGCGGTGGGGTGTGTCATGCGCCGTGTACCGAGGGGTCCGAGCCGCCCGCCGGCTCGGAGTAGACGATGTCGACCAGCGTGTCGCCGTGGTAGACCAGCGAGGTCAGCGAAGCGAGCGAGCACTGCCGGTTGCGCGGGTCGTGCCAGAGACGCTGCCCCTGGAGGAACCGCCGTAGCGTCCACACCGGCAGCTGGTGGGAGACGAGCACCGCCTCGCGTCCGGCGGCTTCGACCCTGGCCTTGTTCACGGCCGCCAGCATGCGATGCGCGATCTGCAAGTAGGGCTCGCCCCAGGACGGGGTGAACGGGTCGCGCAGCTTCCACCAGTGCCGCGGCTTGCGCAGCGCGCCGTCGCCGACCGAGACGCGCAGGCCCTCGAAGGTGTTGCCCGCCTCGATGAGGTTCTCGTCGGTGCGCACGATGACGTCGTGCTGCGCGGCGATCGGCTCGGCGGTCTCCTGCGCCCGCTGCAACGGCGAGGCGATGACCAAGGCGATGTCGTGATCGGCCAGGGTCCGCGCGACCGCGGCGGCCTGCGCGCGGCCCGCCACCGAGAGGCTGAAGCCGGGCAGGCGGCCGTAGAGGATGCCGTTCGGATTGTGCACCTCGCCGTGGCGCAGCACGTGCACGATCGTCTCGATCGGGGCGCCGCCGCCGTCGTGCACCCGATCGGTGGCGCTGGTCCGCGCGTCGGCGCCCTCCGCCGCCATGGGTGCGGCGCCCTCGGTCTCGGACGCAGCGGGCTTGTCCTTCTTGCGCGCCGCGACCTGCGCGTCCGACGACGCGGCAGCCGCCGCGAACTGAGCGCCCGCGTCGACCAGGATCGATTCCCCGGATTCGGCGGTCGCGGTCCGCGCCTCGGCGCCCGCGGCGGCGAACTGCTCACCGGCGTCGATCACGGTCGCTTCCTCGAACGGATCGACGACCACGGCGGTCGCGCCGTGCGTCGCGGTCACCTCCGGCGCGGCGGACGGCTTGGCCGGCTTCCGCCGGTCGGCATCGGGCTGATCGAGGTCGGAGGTCACGCGCGGGATCCTTCAGGGGTGGCGGCCGCCGCCGCGTGCGCGGCGGCGGGCAGGGCGGCAGCGATACGGTCGAACGCGTCCTCGTCGAGCGCCGCGGAGACGAACCACGCTTCGAACGCGCTCGGCGGCGCGTATACGCCACCGTCGAGCAGGGCGTGGAAGAACGCTGGGTAGCGCCAGGTCTGGCTCGCCTTGGCGGCGGCGTAGTCTGTGACCGGGCGTTCGGCGAAGAACACGCTCACCATATTGCCCGCGAACTGAACCTGGTGCCCGACCCCCGCCGTGGTCAGCGCCGAGGTGAACAGCTCGCCGAGCCGCTGCGCGTTGCGGTCCAGCGCGGCGTACACCGCTTCGTCGGCCGCGCGCAGGGTGGCGAGGCCCGCGGCCACCGCGACCGGGTTACCGGACAGCGTCCCCGCCTGGTAGACCGGCCCTAGGGGCGCGAGGTGGTTCATGATCTCGGCGCGGCCGCCGAACGCGGCCGCGGGCAAGCCGCCGCTCATCACCTTGCCGAAGGTGTAGAGATCGCCCGCGACGCCTTCCCGGCCGAACCAACCCGCCGCGCTCACCCGGAATCCGGTCATCACCTCGTCCATGATGAGCAGCGCCCCGTGCTCGGCGGTGAGTGCGCGCAGACCCGCGTTGAATCCGGGCAGCGGCGCCACCGCGCCCATGTTGCCCGCCGCCGCCTCGGTGATCACGCAGGCGATCTGCCCCGGATTCGCGGCGAACGCGGCGGCCACGGCGTCGATGTCGTTGTAGGGCAGCACGATGGTGTCGGCGGCCTGCGCGCCCGTCACGCCCGGCGAGGTGGGCAGCCCGAGCGTGGCGACGCCGGAGCCCGCGTCGGCGAGCAGCGCGTCGACGTGGCCGTGATAGCAGCCGGCGAACTTGATGATCTTGGTGCGCCCGGTGTAGCCACGGGCCAGCCGGACCGCGCTCATGGTGGCCTCGGTGCCGGAGTTCACCAGCCGTACCCGCTGCACCGGCGCGACCCGCCGCACGATCTCCTCCGCGAGTTCGATCTCGGCCTCGGTCGGCGCGCCGAAGGACAGGCCGCCGCTCGCCGCGCCGCGCACCGCATCGACGACCGCGGGATGCGCGTGGCCGAGGATCATCGGTCCCCAGGAGCAGACCAGGTCCACGTACTCGTTGCCGTCGGCGTCGACCAGCCGCCAGCCGTCGGCCGAGGCGATGAATCGTGGTGTGCCGCCGACGGATCGAAACGCCCGCACCGGAGAGTTGACGCCACCCGGGATCACCGAACTCGCCCGGTCGAAGAGCTGAGCGGAAACCGGCACAGCTGCACTGGTCACGCGCGGAGAAGAACTCACGAGTTCCAGTCTCTCAGCACCGGAAAATCGGCTTGACGACAGGGTGTAGTGCAGTGATGCAGGCCGCAGCCGCCCGGCAACACGCCGAGGTGGGGTTCGCGCGGATTTCGATCGCTGAGAGGTTGCCGGTGCGTAGTCTCAGCTCACATTCGTCCATCGTTCGGGAGGGTCTGTATGCGGATTGGCATCGTCAGCGTGGGTGTGCTCGCCGTCGTCGCGGGGGCCGCAATGGCACTCGGCGCCGGATCCGCCGCCGCGCAGCCGCTCGATCAAATCGACGATGTGCGGCTGGCCATCCCCTTGGACCACACGGCGACCACAGCGCTGGCCGGCGGGCCGATTCCCGCCGTGGTCACCATGTTCGTCCCACCCAATCGCATCGGCGCGGGGCTGAAGAGCGACTCCGCGATCTACCGCGACGACCGCGGTGCGGTGCACGCCACACTGCGCCAAGTGGTGCTGGAGGCGGCGGGCCACCCGGACGGGACCGTCACCGTCTACCTCAACGCCCCCGGCACCCGCGACGGGCGTGTGCTGGACATCTACCAGCACTGGAACTGAGACGCCGTCAGGCGTACATGCAGGGAACCTGCGCCGACATCGTGTGCAGGAAGCACATGAACCCGTTGTAGGGGCCCGCGGATCCGGAATCCGGCACGAAGATCGGCGCATCGACCGGGTTCGCGTCCTCCAGCGGCAGTCCCGGGGTCGCGCCTGCGGGCGCGGCCCCGAATCCGAGAGCGGCGGCCACGGCAAACGCGGCACAAATCTTCACGGCGAACCGGTTCATCGAACACTTTCCTTCATCGACGCACGTTCCAACTACGGCCGAAATACTAACGGCCCCAGGGCCATTCCGACCAAAGCGCGGGGTCGGCCGACGTCGGGCGCCGACCCGGGCGCCGTAGCACCGTAACCCGAGGGCGCACGGTCCGCAGCGGTTGGCAGGCAATCCGTGGCTATGTGATGCCCAGACAGAACGCGGCGAAGCCGGTCGTCACCAGACACGCCAGCGGCGTCGGCAGTGCGTGCAGCAGCGGTGCCGGCGGCGTGGCCGCGAAGACGGGCGCCACCGGAACAGGCTCGTACGGAACGGTTTCGGTCGACGCGGTGGCTGGTACGGCTGCGGCCGCGCCGATCACACCGGCCGCCACCGCGCCGAGAACTGTTCGCTGGGTGATCGGTTTCATATGATCGGCATTCCCGCGGCGCGCGACCGCAAACGGTCGCAAGCGGATTCACGCTGATCAGCGCACAGTGTCGGCGTCACGCAGCCCGCGCACGAGCCGGGCGGCGGCGTCGATGGCGAACACACCGCCCACCGCGACGAGCAGCGTGGCCAACAGCCACCAAGGCCCGGCGTAGCGGATGGCGGTGAAGCCCGGGGCGTCGCCGGACGGCGGGAAATCGGTGGTGTGCACGCCCGCACGCGCGCTCAACGCCGCTCCGATCAGCGCGAGCACGACCAGATCCAGTTCCACGAGCACCGCCACGATCCAGCGTCTCATCGGTCCGCTCCGTCCGAACTGCGCTGGACGGCCTCGGTCAACGCCGTGCGCAGCGCTTTGTGATCTCGGGCCCAGGCCTGCACCAGGCCGCCGTCGGCCAGCCGCAGCCCGATGCCGGTGCGGCGGCGCGGCACGCCGGTCAGCTCACCGAGCGCCCTGGCCGTCTCCCACTCTTCGTCGTCCCAGGAGTTCTCGTCCCGTTCCGGGAGGACCTCCGCGATCGAGCTCAGCGGCAGCGACTCGGTGCCCGAACGCAGCGTGTGGGCGGTGAGTTCGACGCTGACGTGCCGTTTGCCCGCGACCACTTGCAGCGCGACGAAACCGGCGATCAGCGCGGCACAGAACAGCAGGGCGAACCAGTGCACGTCGCCACCGGTGACGAGTTCGAGGACGAGAACGGCCCCGCACAGGATCGGCCCGTAGGCCACGGCGCGCCAGCGGGCGCCCGGCTCGGTGAACAAGACGGCCTCGGCGGTCACGCCCGACCCCCCACGGCAGCGCGCGCCGACACGGCGAAGAACGGAATCAGCGACTCAGGCCGGGCAGCAACAGCACGGCGACGGTCAACAGGGCGAACAGAATCAGCAGGCTCAAGACGGCCAGATCCCGCCGAATGCTGTGCGGCTGCTGGATCACCACTCGCATCGATGCCTCCGATCCTCCGGAGCCAGTTGCCGCGTTCCCGTACGAAATACAGGACAACGCACGACAGACGACTACCGGTTCCCACGTCCACTGTGACAACCCTCACCATACATGCCGCACTGTCTCGGACAAATTTGGAAACGTGTTCCACCGGGGGACTCAGCGCCTGCCGGGCTGGAAGTAGGCGGTGGCCTCGGGCCGGTGGGACAGATAGATGGCGCCCGCCGCGAGCACGGCCTGCACGATGGAAGCGCCGCCCGCGACGAGCGAGGCCGTCCCGGTCACCGCGTCGATGGCCAGCAGGGCGCCGACGCCGATCACCACCGACCAGGCGCCGAGCACCGTCAGCACGGTGCGCGCCCACGACTTGCCGCGCCCGAACTGGTGCACGATCACCAGGGCGAGCGCGGAGAGACCGAGGCCGATCAGTACCACCACCACGTAGACCAGCGACACCATCAACTCGGCGCTGGCCAGCGTGACCTGGGGATCCTGCATCCTGGCCTGCTCGAAGACCTGCTCGGCGAACGTGCGCCGCTGATCCAGCGCGGCGACGATCGAGGCGATCAACTGCATCACGCCGAAACCGACGACACCCCACCACAGCTGCCGCGCGGTAACGACGTCCTCCGGCATCGGGGGCCGGGCCGGGCTCGCGGCGAACGGTCCCGCCATATTCGTCACGACAGCCAGTGCGCGGCTTCGGTCGCCCAATAGGTGAGCAGGAAGTCCGCGCCCGCGCGGCGGATGCTCATCAGCGACTCGAGGACGGCGCCGCGGCGGTCGATCCAGCCGCGCTCGGCGGCGGCGGTGATCATCGCGTACTCGCCGGAGATCTGATAGGCGGCGACCGGGACCGTCGAGCGATCGGCGACCTCACGCAGGATGTCCAGATACGACATGGCCGGCTTCACCATGACGATGTCCGCGCCCTCGGCGAGATCCAGCTCCAGTTCGCGGATCGCCTCCCGCCGATTGGCCGGATCCTGCTGGTAGGTGCGCCGATCGCCTTCCAGCGAGGAAGCGACGGCTTCCCGGAACGGTCCGTAGAACGCCGAGGCGTATTTGGCGGAGTAGGCCAGGATGCCGGTGTCGATGCGCCCGGCCGCGTCCAGGCCGCGCCGGATCGCGCCGACCTGGCCGTCCATCATGCCGCTGGCGCCGAGCAGGTCGGCGCCCGCTTCGGCCTGGGCGAGGGCCATCTCGACGTAGCGGTCCAGCGTCGCGTCGTTGTCCACCGCGCCGTCGCCCGCGAGCACACCGCAGTGGCCGTGGTCGGTGAACTCGTCCAGGCAGGTGTCGGCCATGACCACGGTGGAGCCGCCCACCTCGTCGGCGAGAGCGCGCAGGCCGCGGTTGAGGATGCCGCGCGGATCGCTGGCCGCGCTGCCGATCGCGTCCTTGTCCTCCGGACGCGGCACGCCGAACAGCATGATGCCGCCGACGCCCGCCGTGACCGCCTCGACCGCCGTCTTGCGCAGCGAGTCGAGCGAGTGCTGCACCACCCCGGGCATGGAGCCGATCGGACGCGGCTCCGTCAAGCCGTCGGCCACGAACATCGGCAGCACCAATTGCCGTGGTTCCAGTGTTGTTTCGGCCACGAGACGGCGCAGAGCGGGGGTACGGCGCAACCGCCGTGGGCGGTCCATTCCGGTCATGAATCGCACGATACGCCCGGCGTGATCCGCTGTCGCGAGCGCCCGTGGCCTGCTCCGCGGCGCCGGACCCGACCCTCTGGGACAGCTACCGCGCGTTACCCGGCGATCACTCATGCCATCCGAGTGATAACAGTGTGGAAAATCACACATTACCCCCGGTGCGAAGGCGCATACTCCGACTAGGCGAGACCCGCTGGGGGACAGCATGACCGATCCGCACATCGACATCTCGCTGGCCAGAGCCGCCGACTTCGAGTCGTGGGCGGCGGTGTTGCTGGCCGACTGGTGGCCGGTGCTGACCGACGGTCTGCCCGCGCCCGCGTTCGTGCTGCGGGTCTGGCGTGCCACCGACGCCACCCGGCAGAACTTCGCAGTGGAGTTCGTCGCGCGCCAATCCGCCGCGCCCGAGGTGATGCCCGGCGCGCACGTCGCCTTCAGGATGCACGGCATCCGCCCCGACGAGCCCGAGTGGATACGCAGCCGAGGGACGCACCTGGTCGGCGGCACCGAGGACGCCACCGTCGGGCTGCGCTTCTCCGACACCGCCCGCAGCGTCTTCCTCCGCCTGCAGAGCAGGCCGTGCCAGGTGACGGAGGCGGCGGGCCGACGCCTGTGCGCCGGGGCGGAGACCAGCCTGCGGTTCCCGGACACCACCGCGGGGCCGCTGGACGTGCGCGTGGCCCGCAACAGCGCACGGCATCTGCTCGCCCAGCACAGCGCACGGCATGCCACCCCGGCCGATCCCTTACAGCTCGGGCCGCCGTATCGGGTCGCCGACATCGGCTGGGCCTTCATCTTCCCGTGGTCGACCACATCCTGGTACCTCGACGGCTCGGTGCCCACGCTCCCGCCGGGCAGCCGCGGGCCGATCGTGGTCGTCAAGGACACCGGACACACCTGGCTGCTCGACAGCCTCCGCAACTACGACGCGCAGCTGACCGCCTACGCGCACGCGAACGGGTACCGCGTCCCGATGGAGCAGGCGCGATGATGGACGACGTGGGGTACCGCGGGACAGGCTGTTGAGATGACCGAGCCGCCGAGCGAGGTCGAGTTGCTCGCCATGCAGCGGCGCGCCGAAGCGCTGTGGGACGCGGGCGACGCGGCGGGCGCCGAGCACTGGCTGCGCCGGGCCGCCGCGGGTGGCAGCGCGCCCGCGATGGGCATGCTCGGCGCGCTACTGGCGGCCGACGGGCGGATCGGCGAGGGGATTCACTGGCTGGAGACCGCCGCCGCGTGTGGCAACGAGGCGGCGGGCATGCAGTTGGGCCTGCTGCACACCGAGCGCGGGAACATCGATGAGGCGGAGCGCTGGCTGCGGCCTGCCGCCGAGCGCGGGTTGCCCGAAGCTCTCTGCAACATGGGCGTCATCGCCAACCGACGGGGACGCGACGAAGAAGCCGAGCAGTGGTACGAACGCGCCGTCCGCGCCGGAAACCCCACGGCCATGCGCAGTCTCGGCCTGCACCTGGCGCGCCGCGGTGAATTCGACCGCGCGATCGACCTGCTCACCGAGGCCGCGCGGCGGGGAAGAACCGATGCGGTGGCGGTGCTGGGTGCCCTGCACCTGGATCGCGGCGAGCCGATCGAGGGCGAACGATGGCTGCGCAAGGGCGCCGAAGCGGGCGACCCGGACTCGATGTTCCATCTCGCACTCCTGCTGCGCGCCGCCAATACTCCCTACCTCGCAGGCGATTTCGCCGACCCCGAGGTACTGCGGACCGCCGCCGCCATCGCGACCGGACGCACACCGGCGCAACTGGAAGCCAGACAGTGGCTGGAACGCGCGGCCGCACTGGGTCATCCGCAGTCGCTGCGACTGTTGCACGATCTGTGAGCCGCCGCCCGATCGGCGCTCGAAAACCCTTCTGGCCAGCGAAATTTGTCGGTCCCCCCAGGTACAATCGAAGATACGTTCGAGGGGGCTCGCCGCCCCCGATCGCCACGGGAGGGATGCCAATGCGCACACCGCAAACCGTTCTCATCGATCGCCCCTACACCCCTTTGCAGAAGCGTCCGTTGCCTCCTGGACGCCCCCGGGCGTGGTACGTCATGCACAACCGGCGACTCAAGGCGATGCGCCTGGCGATCGCGCTGCTCGACTCCGGCGTCTACGCACCGAGTTACGCCACGAACAAGCGGATCAGGCACACCGCCGAGGTGATCGGCATCCGCCCGCCCTCCGACGCCACCTGCTCCATGGTCCGCACCTTGATGCGCAGGAGGTACTGAGCGACGGGCGCTGTCCCGCGCCACTCGAAATCTGGACCCGGCACAGCGGACACCCAGTCGGCGTGCCGGTCCAACCATCTCCGAGCGAATACGCGGTACAGCGACCCACCGACTCACGCCGGTCGACCTCGGGTGTCAAGCCATCCGAACCCGCGGAATCGTGTCCATCAATCGTGCCCACTCGGGGTAGTCGGCGAGTTTGCGCTCGTGCAGCGCACCCAACCACGACTTTCGAGCGAAGCGAGACCGAGCATCCGCCGTTCGTGGCCCGGCTCGCGTCCGAGTGGCCGTCGCGTCCGCGACGAAGGAGCAAGCGGCGGTCGCTCGGACGCGAGCTACCTACTGCGGCGGCTCTTCTTACGCGGCGGCGGCAGGAGCCCTTCGGCGCGCAGGCGGGCCGCGTGTTCGGCCAGCGCCTCCACCAGCGGACCGACCTGGGCCACATCGGGCTGCACGTCCACGCGCAGGCCGAATTCGATGGCGGTTTCGGCGGTCTTGGGGCCGATGCAGGCCACGATGGTGCGGGCGTGCGGCTTGCCCGCGATGCCGACCAGGTTGCGGACCGTGGAGGAGGAGGTGAACAGAACCGCGTCGAAACCGCCGGTCTTGATCATCTCGCGGGTCTCCGCGGGCGGCGGCGACGCGCGCACCGTGCGGTAGGCCGTGACGTCGTCGATCTCCCAGCCGCGGTCGCGCAGGCCCTCGGCCAGCGTCTCGGTGGCGATGTCGGCGCGTGGCAGCAGCACCCGGTTCACCGGGTCGAAGACGTCGTCGTAGGGCGGGAAGTCGGCCAGCAGGCCCTCGGAGGACTGCTCGCCGCTGGGCACCAGCTCGGGGTTGATGCCGAACGACCGCACCTTGTCCGCGGTGGCCTCGCCCACGCAGGCGATCTTCACCCCGGAGAACGCCCGCGCGTCCAAGCCGAACTCGGCGAATTTCTCCCACACCGCGCGCACCGCGTTGGTGGAGGTGAACACCACCCACTGGTAGCGCCCGTCGACCAAACCCTTGACCGCCCGCTCCATCTGGGCGGGGCTGCGCGGCGGCTCGACCGCGATGGTCGGCACCTCCATCGGGATGGCGCCGTGCGTGACGAGCCGTTCGCTCATCTCCGCGGCCTGGTCCTTCGTGCGCGGCACCAGCACGGTCCAGCCGTACAGCGCACGCGACTCCCACCAGGACATCTTCGAGCGCTGCGCGACCACCTTGCCGATGGTCACCACCAGCGGGCCGACCAGTTCGGAGGCCGCGCTGTTCAGCGTGGCCAGGGTGGCCTCGATGGTGCGCTGCTGCCGGGTGGTGCCGCGCACCGTCACCGCGACCGGGGTCTGCGGCGCCATACCGTGCTCGACCAGGGCGCTCGCGGTCTCCGCGAGGTGACCGGAGGTCGCGTGCAGCACCAGCGGGCCGGGCGCGGCCGCGAGCGCGGCCCAGTCGACCTCGCCGCGCACGTCCGCCTCGGTGTGCCCGGAGCCGAGCGCGATACCCGCGTAGCTGGGCACCGCGGAGCCGTTGGGCAGGCCGGGCAGCACCTCGAAGACCATGTGCGAGCGGGTGACGGCGTTGACCTCGGCGATCACCGAGTCGGTGGTCAGCGGGTCGCCGGCGACCACGCGCACCACGTCGTGGCCCGCACGTGCTTCGGCGATGAGCGTCTTGGCCACCTCGGCGGGCTCGCCGAGCGCGGGCCGCACGTCGACGGGGTGTTCTCCGTCGGGCCCCGGCTCGACCGAGGTGCCGATCAGGGCGAGCACGCCCTTGTCGACGTCCGGGTCGGTGAACGCCAGCGTCGCCCGCCCGATAACCTCGCGGGCCCGTACCGTGAGCAGCGCCGGGTCACCCGGACCCGATCCGACGAAAAGGATGCGACCGGGGTGCTTCTTCGTGGCTCGGCTCATGCCTGCACCTCGCTTGCGCTCGGCTCCGGCATACCCGAGGGCACGGTGCCTATGCTTCCGCTCATCGGCTGTTCTCCATTGGGCTGGGGTTGGGCAAGTCTGTGGCGGGCGAACTCACCGCCCGGGTGGGGGAACCGTCGTCCGGTTCGGTGGCGAGCAACTCGCGCGCACCCATGTCGAGCAACTCGCGGGCAAGCGCGCGGCCGAGCTCGGCGGCGTCGTCCGGGGCGCCGACCACCGATGCCCGCAGCACGTCGGATCCGTCGACGGCCGCGGCGCACGCGCGCAGCGAGAGCTCGTCCACGATCCGCCCTTCGTCGTCGAGCGATTCGACCACCTCGGCGAGCGCGCCGATCGGCGCCGTGCAGCCCGCCTCCAGTTCGGCCAGCAGCGACCGCTCGGCGATGACCGACGCGCGGGTGGCCGGGTCGTCCAAGCCGGACAGGATCTCCACCAGCGCGGTGTGGTCGCTGCGGCATTCCACCGCGAGCGCGCCCTGAGCGGGAGCGGAGAGCATCTGCACCGGCTCCAGCGCCTCGGTGACCGCGTCCAGCCGGTCGATGCGGGCCAGGCCGGCTCTGGCCACCACCACGGCGTCCAGTTCGCCTTCGCGCACCTTGCGCAGCCGGGTGTCCAGGTTGCCGCGCAGCGGGACGATGTCCAGGCCGAGCCCGAGCGCACGCAACTGGGCGGCGCGGCGCGGCGCGGAGGTGCCGACCTTGGCGCCCGCGGGCAGCTCACCGAGGACCAGTCCGTCGCGTGCGACCAGCGCGTCGCGCGGGTCCTCCCTGGGCGGGATGGCGGCGATGGTGAAGCGTGGATCCTGCGCGGTCGGCAGGTCCTTGTAGGAGTGCACGGCGATGTCGATCGCGCCGACCGCGAGTTCGTCGCGTAGCGCGGAGGTGAACACACCGACGCCGATCTTCTGCACCGGGTCCGACGACAGGTCACCGGCGGTCTTGATCACGACCAGCTCGGCGGGCTGCCCGGCCGCGATCAGCGCGTCGCGCACCGTGCCCGCCTGGGTCAGCGCGAGCAGGCTGCCGCGGGTGCCGATGCGCCACGGGGCGCGAGTGCCGTCCGCGGTGGCGTTGCCTTCTTGGTGGACCATGGTCATGCCGTCTGCCCCTGTTCCTCGCCGCGATGGCCTGCGGTGAAGTCGTCGGCCAGCGCGATCTCCCCGTCGGCCAGTGTGATCTCGGCGTGATCGCCCGCGAGTGCGGTGATCTCCATCGGCGCGGCGACCGCTTGGGCCGCGCCCGGCTTCAGTTCGAACAATTCGCGCAACGCCTCGGCGTAGCTGTCGCCGCCCGGCGTGGACGCCAGCTGCTTGACCCGCACCGTCGGCGCGTGCAGCAGCTTGTCGACCACCCGGCGCACCGTGCGCGCGACCTCGTCGCGTTCCGGGTCGGCGAGGCCGGGCAACCGCGAATCCAGGCGCAGCAGTTCTGCTTCGACCACCTCGGCGGCGCGCTGGCGCAGCGCGGCCACCGTCGGGGTGACCTCGGCCATCCGCTGTCCGGCCAGGTACTTCGCGAGTTCGTCGGCGACGATCGACCGGGCGGCCGCGGTGTCGTCGGCGGCGGCGCCCGCGGCCGGGTCGCGTTGCAACGTCTCGATGTCGATGAGTGTGACGCCGGGCAGTCCGGCGACGGCGTGCTCCACATCGCGCGGCAAGCCGAGATCGCAGAACACCAACGGCCGCTCCACGGTGGCGAATTCCTCGCCGCGCTCGCGGTCGGTGAGCGCGCGGTGGGTGTCGGCGAGCGTCACGACCGCGCCGACCGCGCCGGTGCAGGTGACCACCACGTCGGTCGCGGCCATCGCCTCGGTGAGCCGCGACAGCTCCATGGCCTCGGCATCGACGCCGTGCGTCCGCGCGGTCTCGGCGAGCCTGCGCGCCCGCGCGATGGTGCGGTTCACCACGATGATCCGGCCGATACCCGCGCGCGAGAGATGCGCCACCGCGAGCCCGCCCATCGCGCCCGCGCCGACCACCGCGGCGGTCCGGCCCGCCAGCGGGCCGAGCACCTGCTGCGCGCGATCGAGCGCGACCGAGACCACCGAAGCGCCTGCGCGGTCGATGCCGGTTTCGGCGTGCACCCGCTTGCCGACCCGCAGCGCGTGCTGCGCCAGCTCGTGCAGGGTTCGTCCGACCGCGCGCTGCGCGTCGGCGGAGGCGTAGGCGCCGCGGATCTGGCTGAGCACCTGCTGCTCACCGACCACCATCGAGTCCAGGCCGCTGGCCACCGCGAACAGATGCTCGGCGGCGGCCTCGGAGTAGCGGACGTAGGCGTGCTTGGTCAGATCCGGCATCGGCAGGCCGGAGTGCTTGGTCAGCAGGTCGCCGATCTCGGCGAGACCGCCGTGGAAGGCGTCGACCACCGCGTAGACCTCGACCCGGTTGCAGGTCGAGACGATCATCGCCTCGGAGACATGACTGGAGGAGATCAGGCGGTCGATCAGCTTCGGCCGGTCGGTGTCGGTGACGGCCACCTTCTCGAGTACGGGGACCGGCGCGCTGCGGTGCGAGATGCCGACGAGGAGAACGCTCATGCCGTCACCGCCCCGGCACGAACGGATCCCTCCGCCGTGCTGTGCTGCATGATTCGCTCGCTGCGCTCACTCATGGTGTGACCACCGATCCCTTGCTGCTTGGCTCCGTTGCCGTATGCGAGGTTGTCGTATGCGGGGTTGTCGAATGCTGAAGTGCCGGGTGCGCGGGCGCGCCGTGCGGCGCGGGCAGGCGGTGCGCGATGCGACCCGACCCGACGTGCGCGACCTCGGGCAGGGGCTGTTCGGCGTTGCGCACCCGTTCGAACGACAGCATCTGCATCTCGACGGCCAGGTCGACGCGACGGACCTCGACCGTCGCCGGTGCGACCAGCTCACAGGGCGCGAAGCTCAGAATCGACTGCAGCCCGGACGCGACGAGCCGATCGCACACATCCTGGGCCGCGTCGTCGGGAACGGTGATCACCGCGATGGTCGGCTCCAGCTCGGCGACCGCCGCCGCCAGCTCGGCGACATCGCGCACCACCAGGCCCGCGACCGGCATGCCGATCACCTCGGGGTCGCTGTCGAGAATCCCGACCACGGTGAAACCACGCCGCTGGAAGCCGCCGTAGCCGACCAGCGCCCGTCCCAGGTTTCCCGCGCCGACCAGCACGACGCGGTGGCCCTGCGACAGGCCGAGCACGTCCTCGATCCGGGAGCGGAGCTTGGCCACGTCGTAGCCGACGCCGCGAACGCCGTTGGGCCCGAGGAAGGACAGATCCTTGCGCAATTTGGCCGAATTGACACCCGCCGCGACAGCCAGTTCCTCACTAGATACGATGGCAACACCGTCGTCGGCCAACATGGCGAGGACCCGAAGATAGGTAGCCAGCCGCGCGACGGTGGCCTGCGGGATGTCCTTCTGCAGAGCCCTGCCGGAGACGCCGCCTGGCGCCTCATGCTGCTCTGTCACGTCGTCGGCTCCTCGTCCCGGACCTCGGGCTCCGGTTCGTCGCTCGACCCCTCTGACCCGGGGACGGTCCGGTGCCATGGTGTCGAAGTTTCGGATTTCGGGGCGGCTCCGCAGCCTCGGCATGCGGGTCGCGTTGCCACCACCGTAACTGCTTGTGAAGCCCTGCACAAAGTCGGTGAAATTGGCCTCATTTTCCGCCGCGACCAGCACAGCGGCCGAATCGGACGGAAAACGGCGCACTCAGCGCTTCAGGTCGGCCCGCAATCGGGTCTCGTCGACATCGAAATAGCTGTGTTCGCGACCGTCGAGCAGCACGACGGGAAGTCGGTCGCCGTACTCCGCGCGCAGGCCAGGGTCGGTAACGGCGGCTTCGTCGACGTCCACGGTCCCCGGTTCGATACCGAATTCCGCGCAGATCACGCGCAGCTGTTCCAGCGCCGTCGCACACAGTCCGCAGCCCGCGCGTGTCAGCAATGTCACCGAATGTGTGTGATTGGTCATGACCGGAATTTAATCCTCGGCCGCAAGCCCGCGAGGGCCCGGTGCGCGCCACGCGATTGTGTCGCACGCCGCCTTCTGCCGTGACTGTCGGCCGATCCGGCTACTGTTGACATGGTTCGCGCGACGGGCGGAGGTACTGGTGCCGGAACGATCGAAGGTGGCGAGGGCCGGATTCATCGCGGGACGATTCGGTGAGTTTCCGGCGCGATGGAATCTGAGCCAGATGGGCCAGGGGCTGCAGGATCAGCTCGCCCGCATCTCGCGCAGCCCCTTCGGCCCGAGTGAAGAGGAATTGCGGGCCAATCTGGCCGGTGAGGCGAGCGCCGACGCGGCGCTGACCTTGCACGACGCCGAACTCGCCGCGGGCGAGGCGGAGCCGACAGGCCCGGAAGCGCCGCGCGACCTGACCGCGGCGGCGTTCTTCGACGTCGACAACACCATGGTGCAGGGCGCCTCGATCGTGCATTTCGCCCGCGGTCTGGCGGCGCGCAAGTACTTCAAGACCTCCGATCTGGTGGATGTCGCCTGGAAACAGGTGAAATTCCGGGTCACCGGCAAGGAGAGCAGCACGGACATGGCCAGCGGCAAGGAGAAGGCGCTGGCGTTCATCGCCGGGCGCTCGACCGCCGAACTGGCCGCTCTCGGCGAGGAGATCTACGACGAGATCATCGCCGACAAGATCTGGCCCGGCACCCGCGCGCTCGCGCAGATGCACCTGGACGCGGGCCAGCAGGTGTGGCTGGTGACCGCGACCCCGGTCGAGCTGGCGCAGGTGATCGCGAAGCGGCTCGGGCTCACCGGAGCGCTCGGCACCGTGGCCGAGAGCGTGGACGGGAAGTTCACCGGACGCCTGGTCGGCGACATCCTGCACGGGCTCGGCAAAGCGCACGCGGTGCGCACCCTGGCGATCCGCGAGGGCCTGAACCTCAAGCGGTGCACCGCGTACTCCGACAGTCACAACGACGTGCCGATGCTCTCCCTGGTCGGCACCGCCGTGGCGATCAACCCGGACTCGGATCTGCGTGAAGTCGCCAAGAACCGAGGCTGGGAGATCCGTGACTTCCGTACCGGTCGCAAGGCGGCGAAAATCGGCGTGCCCACCGCTCTGGCCCTCGGCGCGGCAGGCGGAGCGGTCGCGGCGGCGGTCACTCGCCGCCGCGACGGTCACTAGGGCAATCTCTACCCCGTGAAGACGTTGCGGCGCTTGGTGAGCAGCTTGTAGAGCGTCTGCTGGATGGTCTCGCGCACCTGATCGGTGACCTCGAACATGGTCATCGGGTCGTCGGCGGCCTCCGGCTCGTACGGCGCGGTCGGGATGGGGGTGCCGAATTCGATGTACCACTTGGACGGCAGCGGCACCGCGCCGAGCGGACCCAGGTGCGGGAACAGCGGCGTCACCGGGAAGTACGGGAGACCGAGCAGCCGGGCCAGCGGCTTGAGATCGGCCAGCTTCGGATAGATCTCCTCGGAGCCGACGATGGAGCACGGGATGATCGGCACACCGGTGCGCACCGCGGCGGCGACGAAGCCGCCGCGACCGAAGCGCTGCAGCTTGTAGCGATCGGTGTACTGCTTGCCGACGCCCTTGAACCCTTCCGGGAACACGCCGGTCAACTCACCGGACCGCAGCAGCCGTTCGGCATCCTCCCGGCAGGCCAGCGTGTGGCCTGCGCGGCGAGCCAGCACCCCGAGCACGGGCGTCTCGAAGATCAGGTCGGCCGCGAGCAAGCGCAAGGCGCGCTGCTTGGGGTGCCGATCGTGCACGGCCAGCTGCAGCATCAGGCCGTCCAGCGGCACGGTGCCCGCGTGGTTGGCCACGATCAGCGCACCGCCCGCCTCCGGGAGGTTGTCCATACCGCTGACCTCCACCCGGAACCACAGGTCCGACAGCGGACGCAAGGCGGGCAGGATGACCGACTCGAGCAGGTGCTCGTCGAAACCGAACTCGTCGACCTGGTAATCGCCGGTGAGCCTGCGGCGCGCGAACTCCGCGGTCTTGGCGATCTGCTTGCCGAGTGCGCCGCGCAGCACGCCCGACAGCGACTGGGGCGCGGCGGGCGCGACCGCCGCACGCCGCTCCACCAGCGATGTCACCGGACTCGGAGCGGCCAGCCGCCGTGGCACGGGCCGCTGGCGCGCCTCCACCTGGAGGTCGTGGAGTCGGATGACTTTCGCTACGTCATTCATTGGTGTGCTCCCGTACCGGCCCCGAGCAGGCCGAGCAGTTTGTGTTCTGCGGCGTCGATCCACGCTGGATCGACCACGGGCCGCAACGCTGCGCCCCCGATGAAGTCGTCGAACGCCTGCACCGTCGTCCAGCGCGGCGCGAACCCGAATTCGGTGCGCATGCGCGTGGTGTCCAGGCCACAACCGAAGTGGAAATAGTCGAGCTGTTCGGTGGAGAACTCCCGCAGCACGGGGCCCATGAGCAGGCGACCAGCGGTGCGGAACACCGTGAAGGGAACGGGCAACTCGATCCGACCCGCCCGCCGGACCGCCTGCGACAGCGACAGCGCGCCATCGCCCGCGATGTTGTACGTGCCGCCCGCAGCGCCGCGCGCCGCGTGCGTCAACGCCGCCACCGCGTCCTCCTCGTGCAGCAGCTGCATTCTGGCATCCCGGCCGAATACGGTGGGTGTCACCGGCGAACGCAGATATTGCACGCCACGGGCGGCCAGCCGAGGGCCAACGATCGGGGCGAATCGCAGAATTGTCGTGGCGATATCGGGACGTCGCCGGGCCAGCCCGCGAACATAACCCTCTATATCGATCAGGTCCCGGGCGAACCCGCCGCGCGGCGGTGTGCGCGCGCTCATTTCCTCGGTGAATTTCGCGGGATCCTTGGCGCTGCACCCGTACACCGCCGAGGAGGAGCGCAGCACCACCCGGCGCACCGAAGCCACCTTCTGACACACCGCGAACAGCTGCATCGCACCGAGGACGTTGTAATCCTTCATCACCGCGCGACCGCCGCCCGCGGGCGGGCGCGTCAGCAGCGCGGTGTGCACCACGGTGTCCACCTCGCCACCATCGATCACCTTACGGATCAACGGATTTCGAATATCCGCCCGCACGAATTCGGCGCGGCCCATGCGCCGCTGCAACTCTCGGCTCGGCGTCATCGTGTCGACGGCGAGAATCCGCTCGATCTCGGGCTGCTGAGCGAGCCGGGCGACGACCGTGCCGCCGAAGAAGCGGCTGGCCCCGGTGACCAGCACGACCTTCGGCACGTTCGCTTCCCGACCCTCAGAACTCACCGGCACCCGCTTTCCCTTGCCAGCCGCCCTTGTGATTATTCCCAGTGCCCAGCGTAGCGGGTACCTACCCGCGCACCGAGAGTATTAACCAGGATCTAACGATGACTTCAGTCACGTGATACAAATGCGGATTGAAAAATTTCATGTTTCAAATAAAAGAGCCCGTCACCTATTGGTGACGGGCTCGCGCAGCTACCACGCAGCGATGCCTACTTGCCGAGTTTGCGCCGCTGGACACGCGTGCGGCGAAGCAGCTTGCGGTGCTTCTTCTTCGACATGCGCTTGCGGCGCTTCTTGATCACAGAACCCATAGGGTTGTCCTCGCGTTCTCTCTACTCGGCGCGCACGCTGCCCGTGCGCGATTGCCGGACGCCCGTCTGCCCGGGCCCCGGCCGACGGGCCGGGGTCACTCGGCAAGCCTCACGCCCCGTGTTCGCGCCGCCGGATACCACGGGGCAACGAACAGCGATGCCACCGGCGGGCGAACACGAACCGAGGAGCTATCGTACCGTCACGCCCCAGCGGTCTCGAAACCGCCTCATCCGGCGTCGAAATAGGACGTTTCCAGATAGTCGTGCACCGCCTTGGCGTGCACCCGGAACGATCGCCCGACGCGCACGGCGGGCAACTCGCCCGAGTGCACGAGCCGGTAGACCGTCATCTTGGACACCCGCATCAGACTCGCCACTTCGGCGACGGTGAGAAACTGGGTGCCGCCGCCGAGCACGGGTTGCCCCTGTGTCGCGGCCTCACGCTGTGCGCGGGAATTCCCCCGACCGCCCGCAGGACCGGAGCCGCCGGACGCTCCGGAATTCGCAGACATCTTGTTCGCAGACATCATTGCACCATTGACCTCCGGCACGTCCGCGCCGCCGGCTTCCCCACCGGCGGAACAGACACGCACGTGCTCCTTGAAGCTTAGCGGGACCAGTGGTGTTACTGCGACGGGAGTGAGAAATCGGGTTTTCCGAATTTGAACAGACCGGTCACTCCGCTGATGCGCCCTGTTCGGCCGACCTTTCCTTCGATGCGAAGAGGGCTTCCCAGAATGCCGAGCGTAGTCCTCCGCGCTCCAGTTCGCGGATCGCGGCCGCGGTGGTGCCCGCGGGGGAGGTCACCGCGGCGCGCAATTCCGCGGCGGTCTGGGTCGAGCTGTCCAGCAAGGCGGCCGAGCCGACCATGGTCTGCACGACGAGCTGGGTGGCCACATCCCTGGTGAGCCCGAGCCCGACGCCAGCGTCCACCATGGCCTCCACGACCAGGAAGAAGTAGGCGGGTCCCGATCCGGACACCGCGGTGACGGCGTCCATCTGGCTCTCCGCCACGGTGACCACCTTGCCGACCGCGCCGAGCACCTCGGCCACCAGTTCCAGATGCTGCTCGCGCGCGTAGCGTCCCGGCGCGATGACGCTCATCCCCTGCCCCACCAGCATCGGCGTATTCGCCATCACTCGCACGACGGGGAACCCGGCGGGCATTTTGCCCTCCAGCCGAGCGGTCGGCACACCGGCCGCCAGCGACACCAGCACCTGATCACGGTCGCTGCCGATCTCCGCCTTGCCCAACGGCGCGAGCACGGCGTCCACGTCGCCCGGTTTCACCGCGATCACCAGCAGATCCGCGCCGATGGCGGCATCGGCCAGATCGTCGGTGACCCGGATGCCGAAGCGGTCGGCGAGCTGATGGGCCCGTTCCCGATGGGTCTCCACGACGACCAAGTCCTTGGTCAGCCGCCCGGACTCCAGCAATCCGGCGACCAACGCCTCCCCGATGCGCCCGCCACCGATCACGGCAATTCTCGTCATGGGCCTCAAGGCTAGACGGCGCGCGGGGAGGCTCAGCGCTGGGGAACGAGCGCCAGCTGCCGACTCTGCGCGACGACAGCGCCGGTCGAGTCGAGCACCAGCTGGTCCTCGTCGAACATGCGCTCGCCCACCTCGTGTGTGGTGGCGATGATCCGCAGCCAGCCCGGCGCGGGCCTGCGGCGCAGGTAGGTGGTCATCTGCACGGTGGGCGCCCAGCCGAAGTGGCCGAGGTTCATCGGCACCGGCGGACTCATGTCCGCGCTCATCATGGCGAAGTACATCGCGACGTCCGGGTCCTGTTCGTCGCCAGGACGCGGACGGATCCACATCCGCAGGCGCGGCTCGCCCTTCGCGCCGGCGAGGAAGCGGGCCCACTCGCGGTCGAGATGGATGTCGGCGCCTCGGCCGACGTGGACGATGTCGCCCATCTGGGAGCCGGGCTCGTAGCCTGCGGCATCGGCGGGCGGCTCCGTCGGCATCTCGGCGTGCTCCGGCGCGTAGATCGGGTTCGCGTCGTCGAGGCGGCTGAAGGTCAGCGCCGTACGCACCAGGACGCGGCCGTCCTGCACGAGGTCGGTGTCGGCCAGGCAGATCTGGCGACCGATCTTGCGGACCCGCACCTCGTATTCGACCTCGCCGGGGTTCGGCGCGCCCAGGAAATCGGAGCTCGCGGCGACCGGCGCCATCCCGACCAGCGCGGGATCGGACGCGCGCAGCCAATTCGTCGCCGCGGCCGCACTGCCTGCGACCATCGTCCCGCCGTGCACCTTCGGGCCGATGGTCCAGATGTCGTCGATGAAACCCAGGTAGCGGCCGGTGTCCCGCGTCCTCGGCGGCGCCGGTTCCAGCGCGCACACCTGGCTGAACGGTGCGTCGGTCGTGGCCGCCGGGCCGAAGTCGGCCGTCAGCTCCGTCGTCATCCTCACTCCTGTCCTGCGTCGACCGCACCCGATGGGGTTGGGGGTGGCCGCGTGGCAACCCTGTCTGCACCGGGTTCGTACAACGTACAACGCACCCGGCGACCGAACCCACGGCCGCATACCGGAGTAGCGACGAACGTCACATGGGCGAGTCGGGCGAGCTGTGGCGCGCGCCCGCGGGAGTCGGCGCGACAGCCTCGGTCAGATGCTTGCGGGCGAAGGCCAGCGTGCGGTGCAACATCTCGGCGCGATCCTTGGTGGTGCGCGCGTTCTGCGTGTTGATCTCGGCGACGACCTGCCCGGTGAACCCGGCGCGAACCATGCTCGCGCACACTTCCACGCACGGCTGGGTGCCGTCGCCGGGAACGAGATGCTCGTCGTGCGCGGCGCCCCGGCCATCGGCCAGGTGCAGATGCGCCAGACCCGGGCCCATCCGGGCAGCCAGCGCCAATGGGTCGGCTCCGGCGGTGGCGGTGTGCGACAGGTCCAGGGTGTAGTGGCGGTACCCGGTGTCGGTCGGGTCGTAGGAGGGGCTGAAGGCGGTGAGCGCCGGGCCTGGGCCACCGCGGCGCTCCAGCCGTCGCACCGCGCCTTCGCGCCGGCCGAACAGCGTGTCCGCCCGCATCGGGAACATGTTCTCCACCGCCACGATCACCGGGCTGCTCTCCTCCAGCTCGGCCACCTGCGCGGCGAACCCGGCCGCATAGCGGCGCTGCCAGCGGAACGGCGGGTGCACGACCACGGTGCTCGCACCGAGCGCCTCGGCGGTGCGCACACTGCGCTCGAGTTTGGCCACCGGATCCGAGCCCCACACCCGCTGCGAGATCAACAGGCACGGCGCGTGCAACGCGAGGACCGGAATGTCGTACCTGCGCGAATAGGCCTGCACGGTGGCGATGCTCTGGCTGGCGGGCTCGGCCCAGACCATCAGTTCGACGCCGTCGTAGCCGAGTTCGGCGGCGTAACGGAACGCGGCCTCCGTGTTCTGCGGATATACCGAAGCGGTCGACAGGCCCACCTGGATCCGCCGGGGCCGGGATGTGCCCCCGGCGTCTCCCGGCGGGCCCTCGCCCGTACGCGACCCGGTCTCGTTCGCCTGCCCGATGTTCCCCACGACTTGCTCCCTGCTCAGTTCGTACTGAGAAGAAAGGCCAGCGGCCCGAGCGTGACGAAGATGCCCACGACGACGGCGATCACAGTGCTGAGGATGTCGTCGGTCCTGCGCAGAATCCGCACGAGGGCCACCAGGCCGAGTATCACGATCATCGCCAGGGCCAGCGCCACCCAGGGAAGCATCTCCCACATGCGCTCGAAGCCCTTGAACAGCAGCATGCCCGCGACGGCGGCGCCGGTGCTCTGGCCGCCGAGGATCATCCACTGGCGCCGGTTCTCGTCGTCCTCCGTCTTCTTGGCCGTCCGGGACCGGCGCGAGATGGCCCGGGTGAGGGCGCGAGGTTCGTCGACGAAGTCGTCTTCGTCGTCTTCGTCCTCGTCCAGCGCGATCGGCTCGTAGACGTCGGTGACGCCGTCCAATTCCGCGGCGTCGGCGGCGCGCCCGCCGCGTCTGCCCCGCCCGTTGCGTTCCGCTCCGCGTTCGGCCCGGTCGACGCCCTCGCGCAGCAGGTCGCCCGCGACCGTCTGGCCGGAGAGCAACTGCTGATCCTGGCTGGCCAGCGACCACGCGGCGGTCGGGATGCCCGCGGGTCCCGGCGCGGGCTCCTGTGGCTTGTGCCGCCGGGCGGACCAGGCCGGAAGCCCGTTCTCGCCGACGCCCTCGCGGCGGGCCGATCTTCGGTGCGCCTCCGGCTGCGGCTCGGGCGCGACCGGCCTGCTCGGCTTCGGCCTCGGATCGGGCGGCGGGGGAACCGGCAGCGGTTCGGACTCCGGGGCGAACCCGCCGGTCGACGGTGACCAGGCCGCGGTGGACGGGCCGAGGTCCTCGGCGGCTTCCGCGGCCTCCGCCGCCCTGCGCCTGGCCGCGCGACCGCCCCGCGCGCCGTTGCGCTCGGGCAGCGGGGAGCGGCCGAAGCCGGGCTCGTCGAGTTCGCCGTGGCCGTTGCGGCCCGGTTCGCCGATTCCGCGACCGGGCAGCGGGTCCAAGCCGAACGGCTCACGGGAAGCCTCCTGCCAGGACCGTACCTCGGTGGCCTCCTCTTCCGGCTCCTCCCGCCTGCGCCTTCGCCCCGAGCGAGGGGGCGCCTCGGACCCGCCCGCCAACGAGTCGGGTGTGTACGGACCGGGCGCGACCTCGAACAGATCGGACACCGGGGTATCCGGCGACAACGGATCGTACGACGCGCCGTGCCGCGAGGAGGGCATCTCCCGGCCGGGCATGACCCGGCTCGACCACCCTTGGGGCGGATCGGCAGGCGGGTCCGGCTGCGCGTAACCGGCTAGCGGGTCGTACATCGAAATCGGGCCCGACATCGGCGAATACGACGACAGATCGGGCTGCGGCTCGGGCGAGTAGGAAACCGGTTCCGGCGCGGGCGGATCGAACGAGGGCGGCGCGTAGGCCTGCTCCTCCGCGCCGGAGTCCGGCGCCGCGTGCGCGGAATGGCCACCGCCGTCCCGGATGACCGGCAGGTCGCCGGTCAGTTCGGCGACGGAGATGCCACGGCCACTGCGGCGGCGTCTGCCACCACCGGACGAGGCGCCGCTCTGCTGGCCGTTACGCGCCAGCAGTTCCGCCACCGACAGCTGTTTGGAATCCTCGCTCATGACGACACCGTCCCGATCGAGCCCGGCGAAGGCGCGCCGCCGGGCGCGGGCCGACCGTCTCCGGCCGCCGTGCCCGCTGAGTACGTTGCTTCGGGTCCACCATTCATATCGGTATCCAGTTTGCGCAGGATCAGCCCTTCACGCAGCGCCCACGGACAAATCTCCAAAGTATCGAGCGAAAGTGCCCGCATACTCGCCTCCGCGACCAACGCGCCGGCCACCAATTGCTGTGACCGATCGGAACTTACGCCTTCCAATTCTGCACGGTCCGCCGCCGTCATCCGCGAGATGAACGCGATCAGTTGGCGCAGGCCCGAGCTCGTGAGTGTACGACGCGCCCGCGGACCCGCCGCCGATGGCGCCGCTCCGGTCAGCCGGGCCAGGGATCGGAACGTCTTCGAAGTGCCGACGGCGAGATCGGGCCTGCCCGGCTCGAGCAGCTTTTTCGCCGGCACCACCAGCTCGGCGTCGAGCCAGTCCCGCAGCACGGCGACGCGGCGCTTGCCCGGCGGGTCCTCGCGCAGCCATTCCCTGGTCAACCGGCCCGCGCCCAGTTGTAGAGACAGCGCGACGTCGGGTTCCTCGTCGCCGCCGTTGGTCATCTCGAGCGAGCCGCCGCCGATGTCGAGATTGAGAATGCGCCCCGCGCTCCAGCCGTACCAGCGGCGCACCGCGAGGAAGGTCAGCCGGGCCTCGTCGACGCCGGACAGCACCCGCAGGTCGACGCCCGTCGACGCGCGCACGCGGCCGAGGACCTCGTCGGAATTGGCCGCTTCCCGCAGCGCCGAGGTGGCGAACGGCATCAGTTCGACGCATCTGGACGTCTCGGCGATGCTGGCGAATTCGGCCACGGTGTCGATCAGCCGCTGCGCGCCCGCCTCGGTGATGCGACCGGCTTGGTCGATGTTCTCCGCGAGCCGCAGAGTGGCCTTCGTCGAGCTCATCGGCAGGGGGTGACCGCCACGGTGCGCGTCCACCACGAGCAGGTGAACGGTATTGCTTCCGACATCGAGTACCCCAAGCCGCACATGAACACGGTACTGGGTGGTGCGGCACTTCAGCCCAGGCGACTGAACTGTTAGCGTCCTATTTCGTGACGGTAGGCGCATCACCGAGCAGCCCCACCCGGCCCCGACCAGCGGGGAAGATCGACCCGGCCCCGGAAGTCGAACCCGACTTTCCCCGTGAGTGGATCGAGTTCGTAGATCCGGCAAACGACGAGCATCTGATCGTCGCCGATCTGACGTGGCTGCTGTCGCGGTGGACGTGCGTGTTCGGCACCCCCGCCTGTCAGGGCATCCTGGCCGGCCGGCCGGACGACGGCTGCTGCTCGCACGGCGCTTTCCTCTCCGACGACGACGACCGCAAACGACTGAGCCGCGCTGTGAAGATGCTCACACCCCAGGACTGGCAGCTGCGGGACGAAGCGACCAACGCGCAGGGCAAGGTCACCAGGAGCGGCTATCTGGAACTCGACGAACTGGACGACGAGCCCGCGCTGCGCACGCGACGATTCGACGGCGCGTGCATCTTCCTCAACCGTCCCGGCTTCGCGGGCGGAATCGGCTGCGCCTTGCACTCCATGGCGCTGCGGCGCGGGATCGAGCCGCTCGAGGTGAAGCCGGACGTGTGCTGGCAGCTGCCGATCCGCCGCACCCAGGACTGGGTGGACCGGCCCGACGGCGTGCAGATCCTGCGCACCGTGATCACCGAGTACGACCGCCGCGGCTGGGGGCCGGGCGGCGCCGATCTGGACTGGTACTGCTCGGGCTCCCCCGACGCCCATGTCGGCAGCAAGCCGGTCTGGCAGTCCTACGCCCCCGAACTGACCGAACTCATCGGCGCGCCCGCCTACGCGGAGCTGGCCAGGCACTGCAAGCGCCGGGAAGGCCTCGGCCTGATCGCCGTGCACCCGGCGACGGTGCACGCCGACCGGATGCGCGATACCGCGGATCCGCTCGCCTGATCGTTTGCCGACCGAGCGCTCGATCGGGTCGTCTCCGGCGGTGCGGCGCGGCGGGCGGTTCACCCCGTCGCCATGCGAGCTTCACCCGGATCGGGTTTGATGTGCCGTTATGTCCAAGAAAGTTCTCACCGCGGCGACCATCGCCCTGGGCGCCGCCCTCTCGCTGACCGGAGTAGCCCACGCCGAGCCGAACGGCGACCCGCACAAGTTCTACGACTTCACCTCGGAATTCGTGTCGGCCACCGATCCGGCCGCGGTCAACGCCAAGGCCGCGGGCAAGCTCCTGATCGCGAGCCCGTACGGCACCTCGCACACCATCGCCTGCCGCGGCACCAACACCGCCGACCTCTACGACTGCATGCAGGAAGACGATCTGGGCTGGATCACCCTGCAGAAGAACGAGACCCCACTCGGCACCACCTGGATCTACTTGCCCTGAGCACCCCGCGAACCGAAACGGCCGAGAGCACCGCGGTGCTCTCGGCCGTTTCGCGCTCTCGCCGCGCGGACGGTCACGCCTCCAGTTTGTAGCCCAGTCCGCGCACGGTGACCAGGTGTTCCGGCTTGGCCGGATCCGCCTCGATCTTCGAGCGCAGCCGCTTGACGTGCACGTCGAGGGTCTTGGTGTCGCCCACGTAGTCGGCGCCCCATACCCGGTCGATCAGCTGGCCGCGGGTGAGTACACGGCCGGAGTTGCGCAGCAGGTATTCGAGCAGGTCGAACTCCTTGAGCGGCAGTGTGACCGGCTTGCCGTTCACCATCACGGTATGCCGGTCGACGTCCATCCGGACCGGACCCGCTTCCAGCACGCCGCTCTCGTTGGAGCCCTCCAGCTCGTCGCCCGCGCCGCGGCGCAGCACGGCGCGGATGCGCGCGATGAGCTCCCGGGCGGAATACGGCTTGGTGACGTAGTCGTCGGCGCCCAGCTCCAGACCGACCACCTTGTCGATCTCGCTGTCGCGCGCGGTGACCATGATCACCGGGACGCCGCTGCGGGTGCGCAATTGCTTGCACACGTCGGTGCCGCTCATGCCGGGCAGCATCAGGTCGAGCAGGACGATGTCCGCACCGGACCGGTCGAACTCGGCGAGCGCGGACGGCCCGTCACCGACGACCGTGACCTCGAAGCCCTCCTTGCGCAGCAGGAACGCGAGCGGATCGGCCAGCGACTCCTCATCCTCGACGATCAGAACACTCGTCATCTGCGTGCCTCCACACCATTCGGTCGGCCCGGCCCCGAAGGACGCGGGCTTGTTTCATTCGTGCCAACCACCGCGCCGTCGTGGTCGTCGTCGGCGCCTGCTTCGTGGTGGGCGGGTATGCGCAAGGTGAACGTCGATCCGGTGCCCAACTTGCTCCACAGGGTGATTTCCCCGTTGTGGTTGGCGGCCACGTGTTTGACGATAGCCAGGCCCAGGCCGGTGCCGCCCGTCTGGCGCGAACGCGCCTTGTCGGACCGGAAGAATCGCTCGAACACCCGCTCCTGGTCCTCCTTGGCGATGCCGATGCCGCGATCGGTGACCGCCATCGCCACGTGATCGCCGCGCAGCGAGCGGCTCACCGAGACGTGGGAACCGGCCGGCGAGTAGGCGATCGCGTTTTCCACCAGGTTGGACAGGGCGGTGACCAGCAGGGTTTCGTCGCCGAGCACCTCGAGCCCGCTCGGACGGTCCGTGCTGACCGTGATGCCTGCGGCCTCGGCGGCGGTGCGGGAACGATCGACCGCCTGCATCACCACGGTGTCCACGTCCACCACCTCGAGTTCGGGCAGTTTCTCCGCGCCCTGCAGACGGGAGAGCGCGATGAGCTCGGTCACCATCTTGCCGAGGCGGCGCGATTCGCCGAGCACACGCTGACCGAAGTGTCGCACGGCCTCGGGGTCTTCGGCGGATTCCAGCAGAGCTTCGGCCAGCAGGCTCATGGCGCCGACCGGGGTCTTGAGTTCATGGCTGACGTTCGCGACGAAGTCGCGCCGGGTGGCCTCCATGCGCGCCTGTTCGGAATCGTCGTCGGCGAACAGCACGGTGAAGGTGGTCTCTTCGCGGGACAGTTGCCTGGCGACGCCGCGCACCGCGATGCGGCCGCGGCCGGGGACCGGGTTCTTGGCGGTGAGATCGAACTCCGCGGATTCGCCGGTGGCCAGCACCTTCTCCACCGCGGCCCAGGCCCGCTCGTCGAGCAGGCGATTGCGGACCAGGCCGAGTTCCTCCGCGCGCGGATTGACCAGCACGACGTCGCGGTACTCGTCGACGACCGCGATCCCGCTCTCGGAGGCGAGCACGATCAGGTCGAGAACCTGGGACATGGTGAGACCGGACTCGGCCTGCCTGCGCGCGGCCTGCCTGGCATTCACATACGGGATCAATAGCCCGCCGACTGCCAGGCCGACGACAGCCGCCAAGATGGCCAGCAGCACGGCCTGGGGAACACTCACACTTGAATCGTACGGTCGCCGACCGGTCGGCCAACGCGGGGTACACGAAGTTTCGCGCAGGTCATAGGCCCTTCCGACCCCGTTAGCCGCATGTTTACGCGCTGTTCGATGTCACGTATCCGCGCCGTATTCACCGAGCGGTCGGTTTTCTTCCTCGTCGGCTTCGGCCAGCGCGTCGTTCACCGCGGCGCCGTGCTTGTCCACCCACTCGCCGAGGGCGTAGATCGGGATCAACAGGTCCGAGCCCGCCTCGGTCAGCTCGTACTCGACCCGCGGCGGGGCCTCGGCGTAACGGCGCCTGCGCACCAGCGTCATCCGTTCCATCCGGCGCAGCGTCTGCGTCAGCATCTTCTGGCTGATCCCGCCGATGGCCGCGCGCAGCTCGCCCGGACGCATGGGCCCCTCGCGCAGCAGGTAGACCAGCACCGGTAGCCACGAGTTGCCGAAGATGTCAACACCCATCCGGGCCGGACAGTCGGATTCGAAGTCGCCGTAGGGCGCGAAGTCCACCCGCTCGGCGCTTACCGGGTCGCTCGGTGCTGCGCTCACGACTCCAGCTTGCCAGCGCCGTTGCGCACCTCCGGGTGCCTTTCGGAATCCCTAGCGTCGTCGTCGAACATTTTTCGAGTCAGGAGTTCGGATGCGAATCGGAATCATCGGCGCGGGCGCGATGGCGCGGGCGCTCGGCGGCGGCTGGAGCGCGGCGGGGCACGAAGTGCTCGTCGGCGCCCGATCGAGCGATGCCGCCACGGAATCGGCGGCCGCGATCGGCGGGCGAGCCGGGAGCATCGCCGACGCGGCGGTTTTCGGCGATGTCGTGCTGCTCGCGTTACCGGTGCCCGCCCTGTCGGAGGTGCTGCACGCGGCCGGAGAGCTGCTGGTCGGTCGCACGGTGATCGACTGCACCAATGCCTTCGCCCCGGACGCGGCGGCGCCCGAAGGAGCCGCCGCCTTCGTGCTCACCGAAGACGCCGTCGCGGAACGGATCGCGGCGCAGGCGCCGGGAGCGCACGTGGTGAAGGCGTTCAACCTGTGCGCCGCTGAGGTGTGGCAGGCGAAGGAGCGCGTCTTCGACGACCGCCGCTTGGCGGTGCCGCTGTGCGGCGACGACGAGGCCGCGGTGGGAAAGGTCGCGGCGCTGGCGGAGGACCTGGGACTGCGGGCCATTCCGGCGGGCGGGCTGCACCGGGCCCGTTATCTGGAGGCCCTGTCGGTGTTCACCGTCGGCCTCTGGTTCGCCGGGCACGATGCCCGCGCGATGTTCCCGCCCTTGGAGGCTGCCTTCGCCCTCACCGACTGACCCGGTGGATCGGTCCGGAGCGTGCACCTTCGCCCATACCCCGCAACGTCAAGCATGATGCGCGAGGGTGCACGCTCGGACCCGCCCCGGATCTACCAGCCCGGATTGCCCCTGACCGGGATGTTGACGAAGCTCGGACGGTCGGGGTCCAGTTCCAGGTGCTGTGGCCGCATGCCGGTGTCGATCAGCATCGGCAGGATCGGCAGCCCCTTGGGGAAGTTGCCCGCGTAGACGTCGACGCGCAGGCGGTGACCAGGTTGCAGGATCGCCTCGGTGGCGGGCAGCGCGATGTCCAGCGTGGTCACCTCGCCCGGGACCGTCGGCTGCCGCTGCTCCAGCGAGGTGTACGGCCGCGGGTCGGTGTAGTCGCCGTTGGCCGACTTGCTGCTGTTCGCCTCGTCGATCGCCCGCAGCGAAGCCATGAGCTGACCGGACGACAGCACGCTGGACTGCCCGTCCGGCGCGACGTCGTTCACCGTGACCACCCAGTACCCGTCGGCGGTGTCCTGAACGGTGTTGAGCCGCACCGCGATCCGCCCCGAGATCGTGGTCGCCTCGGCGACCGGGGCGCTGGTGAAGGTCAGCCCGTTGAGCTCCTCGACCCTGGAGTCCTTCGCGCAGCCGTCGATGACCGACAGCACACCGGCGCTGCCCTGGGCGGCGTCGTTGGAGCACAGGCTGGTCAAGCCGGGCGCGACGGTCAGGCGGGCGGGCTCGCCGGTGCCCTCCGAGTCGAGCGAACCGTCGTACACGCTGTTCGCGGTGCCGCTGGGAGCGGCGGACAGGTACATCCTGCGGTGCACCGCCTGCGCCGCATCCGCGGCGGCGGTCGGCGCGGCGAACGAGTCGGTGGTGATCCAGCCTCCGCCCTGCTGACGCAAGGTGATCGGGCCGTACTGGTCGATGCCGTTGTCGATGTCCTTGAGCCACCGGTCGAACCACGCGCGCTGCAACACGTCCAGCCGCGGCGGCAGGCCCGGCTCGCCGTACTCGTTGCCCGAGTTGAGGTGATAGGTGTTGCCCATCAGCAGCTGCTTCTGGCCCGGCGGCAGCGGAATCTCGTTGTAGATCTTGGATTCCGAGTAGGTGAACAGGTCGTGCCAGCCGCCGGTGACGAAGGTCGGCGTCCGGATCCCGCTCGGATCACCCAGCCAATCCTGACGCGGGCCGGAACCGTCGGTCAGCAGTTCCTTGGCGCGCGGGTCGAGATCCTCCAAGCGCGCGGTGGTGTAGACGTTGAGCAGAACGTCCATGAACGTCAATGGATCTCGGGCGCGATCGGCCAGCCACGTGGTGTCCAGCTGCCCGTTGAGCACCGAGGCCAGATCGGGAATCAACTTGAGTCCGTTGATCGCGGTAAGCCACAGCGGGATGAAGTTGAAGCCGAAGCCGCCGCCCGGCGCGAGGACGTCGTTGACCAGATCGCTGCCCGGCACCACCGGGAAAATCGCCTGCAACGCGGGCGGGCGTTTCTCGGCGACCTGCACCTGGTTGATCCCGGAGTAGGAGATGCCGTTCATGCCGACGCGTCCGTTGGACCACGGCTGCCGGGACGCCCAGTCGATCACCTCGACCGTGTCCTGCTGTTCCCGTCCGCGCAGCATGTCCCAGACGCCCTGGGAGAAGCCGGTGCCGCGCACGTCGACGACCACCTGCGAGTAGCCGCTCTTGATCAGCTGCCGGTCGACGGTGAAGTTCCGCAGTTCGCCCCCGCCGAACGCCTTGGTGAGGTCGGTGACACCGGACAGCGGGGTGCCGCTCAGGTCGATCTGCCGGAAGAATGCGATCAGCGCGTCGGACAGGCCGGGGATCGACTGCGCGTGATCGGCCAGGTTCGACACCAGCTTGGTGTACAGCGTGAGATTGACGATCGTGGGCGTGGGCGTGTCGATGGGGCGGCCGGAGGCGTCCGCGGGGCGGTAGACGTTGCCCTTCAGCACTGTTCCGTCGCTCATCGTGATGGGGACGTCCCACTGGATGTTGATGTTCGGGTACTGCTGCGGACCATCTTCGGTGGCCGTCCAAGCCGCTCCGGTCGCGCCGCCGTCGGGGCCGGTGGGCGGTGCGACGGCATCGGCGCCGCCGGCGAGCAAGGGGACGAGCATCGTGGCGGCAACCGCCGCGACCGTGGCCCGCAACGCGTTCTTCATCGGACGTGATCCACCTCTCGGCTGGTCGAACGACCAGAGTGTACCGACTTACCAGCCGGTAAAAATAGTGGGTAACTTAAACCGCCGATGTCACGTCACGGATCGACCCGGGTCGCTGCGGCGTGTCGCACGGCAACACACTCGGCCTGCCCTCGAAACGACAACGCGCCGCCACCCGGGCGGGTGACAGCGCGTTGGGAGTTGTCGGTATGCGGGTTACTTGCCGCCCTGACCGGCGACCGCGGCGGCGCCCGCGGCGGCCGCCTCGGGGTCCAGGTACTCGTGCGGGCGCACCGGGCGAAGGTTCTCGTCCAGCTCGTAGCGCAGCGGGATGCCGGTGGGGATGTTCAGGCCGGCGATGTCCTCGTCGGAGATCTGATCGAGGTGCTTGACCAGCGCGCGCAGCGAGTTGCCATGCGCCGCGACCAGCACGGTCTTGCCGGACAGCAGTTCCTTGGAGATGGTCGACTCCCAGTACGGCACCATCCGGTTGACCACGTCGAGCAGGCACTCGGTCTTCGGCACTTCGATGCCCGCGTAGCGCGCGTCGCCCTCCTGGCTGTACTCGTTGGCCGGATCGATCGGCGGCGGCGGGGTGTCGTAGCTGCGGCGCCACAGCATGAACTGCTCGTCGCCGTACTTCTCCCGGATCTGCGCCTTGTTCTTGCCTTGCAGCTCACCGTAGTGGCGCTCGTTGAGCCGCCAGTCCCGGATCACCGGGATCCAGTGCCGGTCGGCGGCGTCCAAGGCGATGTTCGCGGTGGAGATCGCGCGACGCAGCAGCGAGGTGTAGACCACGTCCGGCAGGATGCCGTGCTCCGCCAGCAGTTCCCCGGCACGCTTGCCCTCGGCGATGCCCTTGTCGGTCAGATGCACGTCCACCCAGCCGGTGAACAGGTTCAGGGCGTTCCATTCGCTTTCGCCGTGGCGCAGCAGCACGAGGGTGTACGTCATGCGGCCATCCTCCCATGCGCGCTGCGCCGGGTCGCATCGGTTCCCGCCCCGCCGCCCCGCCACCGGCGGGGAAAGCGCGATGTCAGACGGGTTCCTCCGCGGCGAGCACGGCCGCGCCCGCCAACGTGGCGCCATGGGTGATCGCTGAGAGTTCGACCCGCAGCCCGCGCAGGAACTTCAGCCCGGCATGCGCGTCGACCGCGGCGCGCAGCGGATCCCACAGTGGCGCACCGGATTGCGCGAACCCGCCGCCGATCACCACCCGGTCGACGTCGAGCAGGGCGGCGGCCGAGGCGATCGCCGCGCCGAGCGCGGTGCCCGCCCGGTGCAGCGCGGCGACGGCGATCTCGTCGCCCGCGTGCGCGTCCGCGGCCAGCCGCACACCCGTGCCGCCGGACCACCCCTGCTCGCGCGCCCAGCGCACCGACGACATGCCGCTGGCGACCGCCTCGACGCAGCCGCGGCCGCCGCAGCCGCACGGCGTGTCCCAGCCGGGGACGACGATGTGGCCCACGTGCCCCGCATTGCCGGTGCGCCCGAGCAGCACTTTGCCGTCCGCGACGATCCCGCCGCCGATTCCCGAGGACACCGTCATGGCCAACGCGTCGGACACCCCGCGCAGCGCGCCCAAGCGGTGCTCGGCCAGCGCGAGGCAAGCCCCGTCGATGGCGAAACGAATCCTGGCGGCGGGAAAAAGCTCCTGCACGGCGGCGACGATCGGGAAGCCCGTTTTCCACTCCGGGATGTTCAACGGTCCCGTGACGCCGGTGCGCACATCCACCGGCCCGGCCGCGCCGATCCCCACCGCGCCGACCGGTTCCGGACCGGCCACCGCGAGCAGCAGTTCACGGCAGGCGTCCCACACCCGCGCGTCCGGCACGTCCACCCGGCGCACCTCGCGCACCTCGGAACCGGGGCCGACCACCCCGGCCGCGAACTTCGTCGCACCGATGTCCAGAGCGAGAATCGCCACTGCCGTATCCCCTTCGCCGAGCCGAGCCACCCGAGATTGTCACCCGGCGGGCCGGAGCGGGCGATGACCGGCTACGGCTTGTCGGCGGAATCGACCAGGTGCTCGAAGGCGCGCAGGTTCTGCAGCGACTCGCCGCGCGAGACGCGCCACTTCCATTCCCGCCGAATGGATTCGGCGAAACCGAGTTCGAGCAGCACGTTGAAGTCGGCGTCGACGGCCTCCAGGATCTGGCCGAACACCCGATCCAGTTCGTCGGCGGTGACGGCGTGCCCGGACATGCGGCCCACCAGATAGATGTCGCCGACCCGGTCGAGGGTGTAGGCGACGGCGTAGAGCCTGCGGTTGCGGCGCAGCAGGAACTTGTACACGCCCTCGAAGTTCTCGTCGGGCTTGCGGCAGACGAACGCTTCGAATCGGACCCCGTGCTTGCCGACCGTGACCATCACCGTGGTCTTCAGCTTGCGTTCACCGGGCAGGACGACGACGAACGTCTCCTCCCCCGGCCGGGTGTATTCGATCTCCCTGTCGCGCAGCGTCTCATCGATCAGCCGCGCGGTTGTCTGTACCTCGTTCACCGGCGTACTCCCATCCGGCGCCGCCACAGCGCCCGCGATCTCGCCTGACTGTTCTCGCCGAGGAGGGCGGCCGTCCGCTCTGCGGCGAGGCCGGTGCGGTCGGCGGATACCTTGTCGTAGGCATCCTCCCGCACCTCGCTATGCGCCAGGCCGCGTCCGCCGAAGGCCGCTCGCTCGTCCCGGAAGCCGGCCAGGGCCGCGGCGTAGCTGGCGAGCAGCCCGTCGGCGGTGTGCGCCCAGGAGAAATTGGCCGCGTGCGTGACGGCCCGCTCGCCCATCCGGCGCAGCCGCTCCGGGTCGTCCAGCAGGTGGCGCAGCGCGTTCGCCCAGTCCGCGGTGCGGTGACCGGGGACGAGCAGGCCGGACACTTCGTGCCGTACGGCCGTGCCGAGACCGCCCACGTCGGCGGCCAGCACCGGCGTGCCGCTGGCCTGCGCCTCGATCGCGACCAGGCCGAAGGACTCGTTGTAGCTCGGCACGGCGACCAGGTCGGCGGCGCGGTAGACCAGTACCAGCCGCTGCGGCGGCTGCGGAGGCAGGAAGCTGACCCGCTCGGCGATGCCCAATTCGGCGGCCAGATCGATCAGCGCGTCCGGCCGCTCCAGCCCGCTGCCGGACGGACCGCCCACGATCAGCACGCGCAGTTTGCGGTCCGGGTCGGCACGCAACACCTCGGCCGCGGCGCGCACCAGCACGTCGGGCGCCTTCAGCGGCTGGATCCGGCCGACGAACGCCACGATCCGCTCGTCGGCGGCCAGTCCGAGTTCGGCGCGGGCGACGGCCTTGTCACCAGGGCGGTAGCGGGTCAGGTCGGCGCCAGGCGGTACGACGTCGATGCGCTCGGGGTCGGCGCCATAGAGGTCGACCAGTTGGCGGGCCTCGTCGGCGGTGTTGGCGACCAGCCGGTCGGACTCGGCGATCACCTGCTTCTCGCCGATCTCCCGGGTCGCCGGTTCGGGACAGTCGCCTTCGGCCAGCGCGGCGTTCTTCACCGCCGCCAGGGTGTGCGCGGTGTGCACCAGCGGCACCCGCCAGCGGTCCCTGGTCAGCCAACCGACCTGGCCGGACAGCCAGTAGTGCGAGTGCACCAGGTCGTAGTGGCCGGGCAGATGCCTGGCCTCCTGCCGCAGCACCTCCGCGGTGAACGGGCACAGCTGGGTCGGCAGATCGTGCTTGTCCAGCCCCTCGAACGGACCTGCCACCACGTTGCGCACCAGCACGCCGGGCGCGGCCTCCTGGACCGGCGGGACGTTCGACGCCGTGGCCCGGGTGAAGATCTCCACCTCGGTGCCGCGCCGAGCCAGCTCGACGGCCGTTTGCAGCACATAGACGTTCATGCCGCCCGCGTCGCCGGTGCCCGGCTGAGCGAGTGGTGAGGTGTGCACCGATAACACGGCGATACGGTTCGGCCGTAGGTCCAGGCGCTGACTCACACTATCCATAGTGCACGTTGCGTTCCCCGGCCCAGACACGCTACCCGCGGCAAGTGAGAGCTATCACAGAGCAGACATGAATCCGATCACAGGCTCTCGACGAACGCGCTCACCTCGGCGACGAACCGGGAACGGTCCTCGATGAACAGGCCGTGCTGGGCGCCCTCCCAGAACGACGCACGCGCGTTCGGCACGGCTTCTGCGATGTAGCGGCCGTTGTCGACGGGGACGACACGGTCGGCCGTCCCGTGCAGCACGAGCACCGGAACGTCCAGCGCGCGAAGGGTCTCGGTGTTGTCGACGGTCCGGTAGAACAGCGCTTTGCGCACCGCGGGCGGGGTGGCGAGACTGGCCCCGAACAAGCGCTGCGCGTCCGGCCCCTTGTCCGCGCCCGGTCCGGTGTTGGCGTTGCCGAACACACCGAAGGCGCGCACCGCCCGCCCCGCGCTCTCCTCGAAGACGCCGGGAATCGCCTCCCGCATCATGCTGCCGGTCGCCGCGCCCGGCACACCGGGGCCGATGTTCGCCATCGAGCCGGTGTACACGACGCCCGCCACGGCGCCGGTGCCATAGGCGGTCAAGTAGTCGGTCAGCACGATCCCGCCGTAGGACCAGCCGAGCAGCACCGCCCCGGACGTGATGCCCTCGGCCGCCAGCACCGCCGCGACGTCGGCCGCCCAGTTCTTCGGATCGTCGTAGCCCACCGCGGGCGCGTCGGAGTAACCGTGGCCGCGCAGGTCCACGGCGATCACCCGCGAGTGCGCGGCGAGGTCGTCGGCGGCTCCACCCCAGCAGCGCAGATTCGCCGACCAGCCGTGCAGCAGCACCAGCGGCCTGCCGTGCGCCGGGCCGCTCACCCGGTAGACGATGTTGGTTCCGTCCGCGCTCACCACGTCCCGAATAGCCATGCACCGAGGCTAACCGTGCTCGCGGGACCGCCAGGACCCGGCAAACCTCGCGCACCTAGGATCTGTTCGCATGAGCACTCGCACCGCCGTCGTCACCGGAGCCAGCTCGGGAATCGGGGAGGCCACCGCCCGTGAGCTGGCGAAGCAGGGCTATCACGTCTACGTCGGCGCGCGCAGGGTCGATCGCCTGCGCCGCCTCGCCGACGAGATCGGCGGCACCGCGGTGGCACTCGACGTCACCTCGGACGAGTCGGTGCGGGCGTTCGCCGAAGCGGTCGAGCGCGTCGACGTGCTGGTCAACAACGCGGGCGGCGCCAAGGGCCTGGCCCCGGTGGCCGAGGCCGACCTGGACGACTGGCGCTGGATGTGGGAGACCAACGTGCTCGGCACCCTGCGCGTCACCAAGTCGCTGCTGCCGAAGCTGATCGCCTCCGGCGACGGGTTGATCGTCACCGTCACGTCGGTGGCCGCGTTCACCGCCTACGACAACGGCGCCGGTTACACCTCCGCCAAGCACGCCCAGGCCGTGCTGCACCGCACGCTGCGCGGAGAACTGCTCGGGCAGCCGGTGCGCCTCACCGAGATCGCGCCTGGCGCGGTGGAGACCGAGTTCTCACTGGTGCGTTTCGGTGGCGACGCCGAGCGCGCGGCCAAGGTGTACGAGGGCATCGATCCGCTGGTCGCCCAGGACATCGCGGAGGTCATCGGGTTCGTCGCGTCGCGACCGGCGCACGTCAACCTGGATCAGATCATCATCAAGCCGCGCGACCAGGCGGATGCGGGCCGATTCGCCCGCCGCACCTCATAGCTGGAGTGGATCACTCGGCCGGCGGTGTCGGTCCGGCCGCGAATTGCTGGGACTTCGCTCTTCACCCGTAGCCGTTAGCATCCGAGAAGCCGCAAGCGTAAAGACATCGGATGGGAGTGATTCGGCTCATGCTCAAGGGCTTCAAAGAGTTCCTGATGCGCGGGAACGTCATCGACCTCGCGGTCGCCGTCGTCATGGGCACCGCGTTCACCTCTGTGGTGACCTCGGTGACGAAAGGTGTGGTCAATCCGCTGCTCGCGGTGTTCGGCAGCACCAACCAGCTGGGCCTCGGCGTGCAGCTGATTCCCTCGAAGCCCGCCACCTTCATCGCCGTCGGCCCGATCATCACGGCCGCCATCGATTTCTTCATGGTCGCGGCGGTGCTGTACTTCGTGCTGATCCTGCCCATGAAGACGATCAAGAACCGCTTCGGCACGCCCAAGGCGGCCGAGCCGACCCAGATCGAGCTGCTGACCGAGATCCGCGACCTGCTCGCCGAGCGGCACGAAGCGGTTCGCGCCCAACGCGACGCCGACCGCAAGGTCGAAGCGGAACACGCCGACGACGACGCGACCGAAGAGCAGAGCGTGAAGGTGCGCTAGCACCGGTCAGCGCGCGCCGGCGGGCCGCGGGGGCAGGGGTGTGGCGGAGACCACGGCCGACGGCGCACCCTGCAACGCCGACATGGTCTTCCAAGTGTCCCAGTCGATGGTCCAGTCGTAGAGGTCGCCGTCGGCGGCCGAGAGCGGGATCGAGGTCCCGGTCACCTCGACCGGATCGCCGTACAAGGACGTGGGGAAATACGCCTGGGCATCACCGGGCGACAGATTGATGCAGCCGTTCGTGACGTTCGCCGAGCCCTGGGCCGACAGCGATTCCGGGTTGGCGTGGATGAATTCGCCGTTGTTGGAGATGCGTACCGCCCAGCGTTCGCGAACGTTGGTGTAGTACGGCGGGTTCGACATCATGAAGTCTTCGTACTTCTCGGTGACGACGTGGATGCCCGAACGGGTCACGTTGCGCGCCTCGTTGCCCTCGCCGTAGCTGACGGCGAAATCGAAGATCGTCTGCCCGTCGCGGACCACCTGCATGCGGTGACTCGGGGCGCTCGCCTTGACGATCTGGCTGCGGCCGATACGGAAATCCGTGGTGAGATCGGAATCGCCGTAGTTGCCGCCGCCCAGGTCGAGGCCGTAGAGCCGGGCCGAGACGTGCACGCTGGTCCCGGGTGTCCAGTAGTTCTTCGGCCGCCAGTGCAGGCGGGAACCGCCGTCGTCGGGGAACCACGCCCACGCGCCATCGGTGGGCGGGTCGGTGGTGATCGTGAGCGCCTTCTCCACCGCGGCCTTGTTCGTGACGGAGGTCTTGAACTGCAGGATGATCGGCGCCGCGATACCGACTTCCTGGTTGTCGCCGATGTTCAGCGTCGCGGGGACGGTGCTCTTGGGCGTGATGGTGTGGAACGAGCCGTCGATCGGGATCGGCTTGCCGTCGGTGCCGACGGCGGTACCCGACCAGGTATAGGTGGCGTCGTAACCGAGCGGCTCGGTGATGGTGTAGGAGCGTCGGTCCGGCGCGAGTTCGCCGCGCACCTGCTTGCCCGCGGCGTTGGTCAGCGCGACCTGATCGAGCGTGCCGTCGCTGATCGTCACCGACACCGGCGCGGTCGGATTGACGTTCGTCGCGTCGTCGGCGGGGGTCAACGTCGCTTTGGCGATCGGACCGGCAGCGGGACGCGGCTTGCCGGAGCCGCGGTCTATCGTGCAACCGGCCACCAGGGCGACGACCACCAGCAGGACGGCCGACACCACGGCAACCGATCGGTGGATCATCGGGCGGTGGTTCACTTCGTCGAATCTACGCGCGGCACACGCGGCGACCCGTCGACCCAGCGTGTGGTGTCTGCCTCAACGGATCAGAGCGTGACGCCCACGGTGACCGGTTCGGGTTCCAGCCGGATCCCGAAGCGCTCGGCCACGCCGTCGCGGACCGTCCTGGCCAGCGCCACCACATCTGCCGCACTGGCGCCGCCGCGATTGGTCAGCGCCAGTGTGTGTTTCGTCGACAGCCTTGCGGGCGCCCCGTCACCGGGGAAGCCCTTGGCGAAACCCGCCCGCTCGATGAGCCAGCCCGCGGAGAACTTGACCCCGTCCTGCGCCGGGTAGGTCGGCACCGCGACGTCGCCCACGTGAGCCGCGATCGCGGCGCGCACCTGGGCCACTCGCTCCGGCGCGACCACCGGATTGGTGAAAAAGGAACCAGCACTCCAGGTGTCGTGGTCGGCGGGATCGAGCACCATGCCCTTGCCCGCACGCAACCGCAGCACCGCCTCCCGCACCTGCGCCGCGGGGCGGGACTCGCCGTCCGAAGCGCCCAGCACCGAGGCCAGCTCGCCGTAACGCAGCGGCACGCTGGAACCGTCGGCGCGCAGCGCGAACTCGACCGCCAGCACGACGGCGTCGTCGCGGTGCTTGAGCACGCTGGTGCGGTAACCGAAGCCGAGTTCGCCCGGTTGCACCCAACGGATCTCGCCGCTGCCGCGATCCAGCAGGCGTACTCGGCGCAGCAGGTTCGCCACTTCCGCGCCGTAGGCGCCGACGTTCTGCACGGGCGTCGCCCCCGCCGAGCCGGGAATGCCGGACAGGCACTCCAATCCCCCGAAGCCCGCCTCGACCGTCGCGCGCACGACGGCGTCCCAGTTCGCGCCCGCCTCGGCGAGCACACCACCGTCGCCGATGTCGACGCCGGTGGTGGCGACCCGGACCACGACACCGTCGAAGCCGTCGTCGCCGATGAGCAGATTGGAGCCGCCCGCGAGCAACAGCACCGGGACGCCCGCCGCGTCCAGCGCGCGCACCGTGGCGACCAAGGCGTCGGTCGTCGCGCATTCGGCGACCAGGGCGGGCCCGCCGACCCGCAGCGTGGTCAGCTCCGCCAGCCGCACATCGGCGCGCAGCCGCGCACCGGTACCGGCGAGGAGGTCCGACGGCGCCACTCGTGAAGTTCGCACGGTGGTAAACGGTAGCGTGCGCACCGATGGCGGATCGGACAGCATGAATCGTGGGACTCGAGCGCTACACGGTAGCGTGTGGACCCATGGCTACACCGCTGGCGTACACGGCCCGCTATACCCATCCGACCGCCGCGGTACGCGCGGCCTTCGCGAACGACCAGTACTGGAAGGATCGCATCGCGGAGGTCGGCGGCCCGAACGCCCGGCTGGAGTCGGTCACCGTCAGCGGTGACGATGTGCGCGTCGAGATGGTGCAGGCCATCGCCGCCGAACGGCTCCCCGCCGCGATCACCGCGGTGCGGCCCGGCGATCTGATCATCCCGCGCGTCGAACACTGGACCGGGGACCAGGCCACCTTCGAAGCCCGCGTCGAGGGCGCGCCCGCCGAGGTCCGCGGCGCCATCGCCCTGGCCGCCGACGGCTCCGGCGCCGTGATCACGGTCGACGGCACCATCGAGGTGAAGATTCCGCTGTTCGGCAGCAAGATCGAAAAGGCGATCGCGGAGCACCTCACCGAGCTGCTGAAGAACGAGGCGGAGTTCACCGATAAGTGGCTCGCGGCACACTGACCGGCCTCGCGAGCACGTAACTGTTCGAGATCACATCGTGCGGTCCCGGCCTTCGTGTCGGTTCCACACTCCACCCGCCCGCCGAGGTCGGCGCCACCGTCCCCGGTAACGTGTGAGCCCATGGCACGCCGATTGGACTACTCCGCCCGCTATCCGCTGCATACCACAAAAGAGCTGTACGCGGCGCTGTCGAACCGCGATTACTGGGATGCGCGGATGGGAGAGATGCGGAAGTACACCCCCGGCAACGAGGTGGTCAGGCTGGAGGCGACCGACGACGGGATCACCGTCGAACTGCACCACGTCCTGCCCCGCGACATGCTGCCGGAGATCGCCCAGACGGTGATGCGCAAGGACATGGTGATCACCCGCAAGGAGTTCTACAGCCCGTACGACGCGGAAGAGACCACCGGTAAGTACTCGGCGTCCATCCCCGCCGGTCCCGGCAGCCTCGGCGGCACCATCCGCCTGTTCCCCACCGACACCGGCTGCACCATGCGGTTCTCGTCGGAGGCGAAGGTGTTCATCCCCATGGTCGGTCCGCGCCTGGAGCAGCTGATGCTGGTGAACCTGGTCGACCTGTTCCGCGGCGAGGCCGAGTTCACGGTGCAGTGGCTGGAAGAACAGCACCCCACTCGCTGACCAAACCGGTCGGCACCATCACTCGTGGCACCACCGCCGTCAACCGTCTCCGCCGCAGCGACCGCTGGCTGATCAACGACGAATCCGTCGCCGACCGGCTGCGCGTCGCGCCCGATCCGCTGGTCGTCGACCTCGGGTACGGCGCGAGTCCGTGGACCACGTTCGAGCTGGCCGCTCGGCTGCGCACGATCCGCCCCGACGTGCGGGTGGTCGGCTTGGAGATCGACCCGCAACGGGTGGTGCCCGGCCGCGACGGCGTCACCTTCGCACGCGGCGGGTTCGAATTGGCCGGGCTGCGACCGGTTCTCGTGCGCGCCTTCAACGTGCTGCGGCAGTATCCGGAATCGGCGGTCGGCGAGGCATGGTCGACGGTGCTGGCCGGGCTGGCGCCGGACGGCGTGCTGGTCGACGGCACCTGCGACGAATTGGGCAGGCGCTGCGCATGGATCCTGCTCGACCGGGACGGGCCGCGCTCGCTCACGCTGGCCTGGGACCCTTTCACCGTCGAGCGCCCCTCCGACCTCGCCGAACGCTTGCCGAAGGCGTTGATCCACCGCAACATCCCAGGCGAACCGATCCACGCGCTGCTGACCGCCGCGGATCGCGCGTGGGCCCACGCCGCGCCGATGGCGCCGTACGGCCCCCGCGTCCGCTGGCGCGCGGCAGCGCGGGCACTGCACGCGGAAGGTTTCCCGATCCGCCACTACCGCCGCCGCCTGCGCGACAACGTGCTCTCGGTGCCGTGGTCGGCGGTGGCGCCGCTCGCTCCGAGCTAGCGCAGTTTCGTCACGCTACGGCAAGCGCCTGGTACACCCGTCGTGCGGCGCGCGGCGACAAGCGCGCCCCCGCGTCGGTGATCTCCTCGCCCGCGCACCGGTGGATGGCGACCGCGTCGGCCACCACCTCGTTCAAGGCGGACTGCCCGATATCGGCCTCGGCCAGATCGAGCACCGTGCGCACCGGAGTCGTCACCAGGAACGCGCCTGCCGATTCCACGTCGGCGGCAGTCAGCGCGCGGCGCACGACCACCAGCCGCGGCGTCACCGGCGGACGTCCCGCGCGCGCCGACAGATGCAGGAAACGCGGGTGCAGACTGCCGAGCCCGTGCAGGTCCGCCGCACTCTGATGGGAGACGACCGCGGCGCCGTCGAACCAGGCCGCCCACATCGCGTATTCGTCGAGCGGGCCTTCCGGCCATCCGGCCAATCGCAGCATGCCGACTCCCGCCCTGGTCACCGAACCGTCCCCGAGAGCCGCTCGCACCCGCGCTCCGCACCCGGTGCGCAGCACCTGGCGGGTCGTGAAGAAACCGGCGTGCCGACCAGCCCAGCGGCGCAGAACACGCCATCCTTGTTCCGCGGACCCCATCGCGCGGCTTGCCGCTTCGCCAGCCATGCGCATCAGGCTACGCTCGCATTTTGTGCTTCATGTCACATTCGAACCCCTCACTGCCTCCTCAGAGACGGCACAGAAAGGTCGGGAAGAATTTCGGCCATGAGTACGAACGCAACCTCAACCTCGACGATCAACCGGCGGACCCTGCTGATCGCCCTGACCGTGGTAGCGATTCTGCTCGCCACGGTCTTGGTGGGCGGCGAGGCCTACGCCAGGCACACGGTGTCGAACTGCATCAGCTCGCAGTTCGAGAAGGAGATGGGGTCGAAGATCGACGTGAGCTTCGGGCCCAAGCCGATGCTGCTCACCTGGATCGACGGCAAGGTGCCTTCGGTGAAGGTGGACAGCGCCGACTCCAAGTTCGGCCCCGCCGTCGGGATGGTGGTGCACGCCGTCTTCCGTGACGTCGACGTCGACGACCACAGCGGGGGCCGGATCGGCAGTTCCTCGGCCGACGTCTCCTGGAGCAACGAGGGGATCAAGGAGACCCTCGGCGGCATGGTCAGCGGAGTGAGCTCCTCGGAGAGTACCGGCATGCTCACCCTGTCGGTGCTCGGCGGCTTCGCCGAACTCCAACTGAAGCCGCAGATCGTGAACGGCACGGTGCACGTGGAGACGATGTCGGCGGAGTTGCTCGGCATCGGCCTGCCCGCCGACCTGGTGCAGGGCATCGTCGACCTGTTCACCAAGAGCCTGGAGAGCTACCCGCTCGGCATGACGGCGACCGACCTGAAGGTCACCGACTCCGGCGTCGACGTCCACCTCTCCGGTGGGCCTACCCAGCTCGAGCCCGCGGGCAACAGCTCCGACACGCGCTGCTGAACGCGCACCGCGGCAAGGTCTTCGCGGCGACGAGCTTCGGTGAACTCCACGAACGTTCGGGCCGATGGTCAGAGCGGGAAACCGTCGAGCACTTCACGCGATTTCGACAGCCCCAGCCGGGTCGCGCCCGCCGCGATCATCTCCGCGGCCGCCTCGGCGGTCCGGATGCCGCCACTGGCCTTGACGCCGAGCCGGTCGCCGACCGTCTCGGCCATCAACCGCACCGCGTGCGCGCTCGCGCCGCCCGCGGGATGAAATCCCGTGGAGGTCTTCACGAAATCGGCTCCCGCGCGCTCGGCGACCCGGCACACCTGCACGATCGCCTCGTCCGGCAGCGCGGCGGATTCGATGATCACTTTCAACAGCGCCCGATCACCGACCGCCTCGCGGACCGTGACGATGTCGGACAGCACCGCCGTGTGATCACCCGCGCGAGCCGCGCCGACGTCGATGACCATGTCCACCTCGGCGGCGCCCTGATCCACCGCGAGCCGCGCCTCGGCGCCCTTGACCAGCGAATGATGCTTCCCGGAAGGGAATCCGGCGACCGTCGCGACCACCAGTCCCGGCGCGCGCACCGGCAACATGGACGGCGATACACAGATCGCGAGCACGCCCAGCGCCCGCGCGTCTTCGATCAACGCGCCGACCTGCGCGGGAGTCGCCTCCGGGGCGAGCAACGTGTGATCGATCATGGCGGCCACTTCGGCCCTGGTCAGCGACGTGGAACTTGCCATGGGGTCAGAGTCTGGCACACCGCGCGCGAATTCCGTTGCGCGCCTGGCAGCAGTTCGCGCACACTCGTAACTGATGGCGCATCGGACAACGTGACGCCACGGTCGACTGACTAACGTGTGCGGATGGGCCCTACTTCGTTCGGGAGGAGACGACCGTGCTGATCCGTCGCGAACGCGTCGACGACGCCGCTGCGATCGCGGCGGTACATCGCAGCGCATTCGCGCCGCGCTATGCCCCCGCCGCGGCCGGTGACCGTCCCGACGCCGATCCGCCCGAGGTGGACTTGGTCGCGAAGTTGCGCAGTGACGAGGGCTGGATCCCGACGCTCTCGCTGGTGGCGATCGAGCACGACAGCGTGGTCGGCCACCTGTGCCTGACCAGAGCCGCTGTCGGCCCGTTCCCCGTGCTGGCGCTCGGCCCGATCGGCGTGCTCGCCGACCATCAGGGCTCCGGAGTCGGCTCGGCCCTCATGCACGCGGCGCTCGGCGCCGCCGACGCCCTCGACGAACCGCTGATCGGCCTGCTCGGCAGCCTGGAGTTCTACCCGCGCTTCGGTTTCGTCCCCGCCGCCCGCTTCGGCATCACCCCCGACGACCCTGCGTGGATCAGCCACTTCCAGGTCCGCTCCCTGTCGGCCTACGACTCCCAGATCACCGGCGAATTCCATTACGCCGAACCGTTTTACAACCTCTGATCGCCCGCTCAGCTCAGGCGCCCGGCTGCGCAGACGAACTGCGCTGCAGGACGCCCAGCACGTCAGCCTGATGCACAATCCTCGCCCTTGCCGAGTACGTAGACGACACTAGGCCCACGGGTCGATGACGGGCACCCCGGCAGCTTTGAACGGCGCGGTATCGCGAGTGGCGACGGCCATCCGAGCAGCACTAGCAGTCGCGGCGATATAGCCGTCGGCAATGCCGATCGCGGCTCCGGTAACGCGGGCCGCGGCCATGAGTTCGGCATACACCGCGGAGGTGGCGACATCGAAAGCGAGCACTCGCCCCGCGAATAGGGGCAACACGCGGGTTTCGAACCTGTCGCGCAGGTTGTCTCGCCGCCTGCCGGGAGGCATCGCGGCAATCCCGAACCGCAACTCGGCCACAGTGACGGCCGACAGGTAGAGAGTGCGCAGAGGTTGAGCGTTGATCCAAGCGACTACGCCAGGGTCCGGAGCCTTGCGCAGCGGTTCGGAGATCACATTCGTATCGAGAACGATCACTCGAACTCCATAGGGCCAGCCGGCCGTCGATCACGAGCGTTCAACGCTTCGAACTCGTCATCGGTGAGCTCGACCTCGCGCCCGATCTCCGCCAACAACGACCCGAGCTCGACCTGCGCCACAGGAGAAACGGCTTCGATGAGGATTGCCCGGACTTCCGCCTCGGTGCTGCGTCCATGCTGCGCGGCACGTACGCGCAGGGCCTCACGGACGTCGTCAGGTAGATCACGAACGGTCAGCCTTGCCATATCCACTCACCCGCTCCAGTTGATAGCAATAGCGCCATTGCCTTCATTGACTCCAATCGTAGACCACACTGGAACTCGGAGCATTCTCTCGACATCGGCCCAGGCTCGGTGATCTGCGGACAGCGCACCTGAAAGGATGGTGCTCATGAGTTCCGCTCCACCCGCCCTGGACGACCGCCGTTACGTGCTGACTCTCGGCTGCCCGGATCGTCCGGGCATCATCGCCCGGATCACGTCGTTCATCGCCGAGTTCGGCGGCTCGATCGTGGAGGCGGGGTATCACTCCGACGCGGACACCGGCTGGTTCTTCACGCGTCAGGCGATCCGAGCCGCGACGGTGCCGTTCGGGATCGCGGAACTGCGTGACCGGTTCGCCGGGGTGGCGGCCGATCTCGGTCCGGAGACCGAATGGCAGCTACTGGACTCCGGCGCGCGCCGCCGCGCGGTCCTGCTGGTCAGCAAGGACGGCCATTGCCTGCACGACCTGCTCGGACGCGCCGTCAGCGGTGAGCTGCCCGCCACCATCGAGGCGGTGATCGGCAACCACCCGGATCTGGCGGCGATGACCGAGGCGCACGGAGTGAAGTTCCATCACGTGCCGTTTCCCAAGGACCCGGCCGAGCGCGGTCCCGCCTTCGAGGAAGTTCGCGCCCTGGTGGACGCGCACGATCCGCACGCGGTGGTACTGGCGCGATTCATGCAGGTGCTGCCGGCCGAGCTGTGCGAGCACTGGGCGGGCCGGGCGATCAACATCCATCACAGCTTCCTGCCCTCGTTCGTCGGCGCTCGCCCGTACCACCAGGCCTTCGCCCGCGGCGTGAAGCTGATCGGAGCCACCTGCCACTACGTGACCGCGGAACTGGACGCGGGCCCGATCATCGAGCAGGACGTCATCCGCATCGACCACGCCGACGAAGTGCGCGACATGGTCCGCCAGGGCCGCGACATCGAGCGAGTGGTCCTGGCGCGCGGCCTGCGCTGGCACCTGGAGGGCCGCGTTCTTGTGCACGGCCGCCGGACGGTCGTCTTCTCCTGACCGGCGCGAACCCGGAGCGTCAGCCCGCGAGATCGGCGCGGCTGGACTTGTGAGCCGCGGCCAGGACGCGCGCGAGTTCCTCGTTGAACCGCTCGTAGGCCTCGACGTTGCCGAGATGTCCGGTGGGCAGCACCTGGTACCGCGCCAGACTGCCGGTCTGCCGGAGCAATTCGACGATGCGCTCGGAGTGCACCGGCGGCGTCATATCGTCGAACTGCCCGGAGATCACCGTCGTGGGGACCACCAGGTTCCTGGCCGCCTCCCCGACGTCCATCGTGGCCAGCAGGAAACCGAACTTCGAGCGCACCCGGGCCGGACACGACCGCACGATGGCCATGCTGAAATCCAGCAGCTCGCCCTTGGCCGCGGTGCTGAGGATCTGACGCGCGAACAGCCAGCGCACCGGCGCGATGGGCGGGAAGACGATCGGGGCGCCGAGACCGAGCCTGCCGAACAGGAACGGCAGCGGCACCTTCAGTTGCAGCAGCCGCAGCGGACGGTTCAGCAGCGGAACGACCGTGGTCTCGAAGACCAACCGGTCCGCCGCGGTATTGGTCAGCAGCACCGCGAGCGCCTGCCGCGCGACCCGCTCGGGATAGCGTGCGGCCCAGGCCTGCAGCGTCATGCCGCCGAGACTGTGGCCGACCAGCACGGCCCGCTGTCCGGGCGCGAGCGCGGCGTCGAGCACGGCGGCCAAGTCGTCGGCCAGCAGGTCCATGGTGAGTTCGCCGGCCCCGTATTCGCTCTCGCCGTGACCGCGCTGGTCGTAGGCGATCACTCGATGGTCGCCTGCGAATGCGTTGATCTGCGGATTCCAGTATTCGAGGCAGCAGGTCCACCCGTGGACGAGCACGATGGCCGGGGCGTCCGACGGACCGTAAGCGTGCACGCGCAGCCGGGCGCCGTCACCCGCGCGGACCGGTATCACCTCGCGAGGCGCGGTCGGGGGGTTGAACGCGGTGGTCTCGTAGGTACGAGACCGCAAGTCGGCGCTGTGCGCGTCGCGCAAGCTCCGGAGCAGACCCGGGAAGCTCGTCAACGCGGTCGGCAGCATGGCACGCATCGGACACTCCTTTGTGTTACTGGTAGATACAGTAACCCCGATTCGCGCCGCTTGCTAGTGCAAGCACCCTTACCTGTCGGCAGACTCCGCCCTCACCAGCGCGGACCCCGCTGCACCTCGTCCACCTTGGGCCGGACGTCGGCCAAGTAGACACCCGTGGCGATGATCGCCGCGAAGGAGAGCAGGCCCAGACCCGCGGGCGAGAGCAGGAGCACGAGCACAGCCGCCCCGAGAATCGCCAGCCAGATCGGCTTGGTCAGCTTGTCCACCGCGGTGAACGCGTCCGGACGCTGACGCACGGCGTGGATCAGCGCGAAAATCGTCGCACCGAGCGCCGCCAGCCACAGCACCAGCAGGATCATCCCGGTCAATCCGTGCACCATGTTCACCCCACCCATCATAGAAGCAACGCCCCCGCACACCAGGGGTGTGCGAGGGCGTCGAAATGCCTCAGCGGCGGGTTGTTCAGGCCTTCTTGGGGGCGGCCTTCTTCGCCGGGGCCTTCTTGGCGGCGGGAGCCTTCTTGGCCGGAGCCTTCTTGGCCTCACCGTTGGCGACCGGAGCGTCCTCGGTGGTCACCTCGACGACCTCGGCCTCGACGACCGGCGCAAGATCGGCCACCTCGTCGGCCGCGACCTCGGCCTCGGTCTTCGCCGGACGGCCGATCAGTCCGTTGACGCGCCCGAGCACGTCCTCGGCGCGGCTCACCGCGTCGCCGTAGAGGGTCTCGACCTTGCCGATCCGCTCGTCGACGACCTGGTTGGCGCGCAGCCGCTCGATGGTCTCCTCACCGCGGACGGCGAGGTCGGCGTAGATGTCGAGCGCCTGCCGGTAGTACTTCTCGGCCAGCGCGCGCAGCTCCTCGGCGGTGAACCGCTCGCGCAGCTCGGCGAGGTCGTCCGGCAGCTCCGAGGGCAGTCCGGACAGCCGCTCGCGCAGCGACTCGAACCGGTCCTGGACGTCGGCGGGAACGTTGGCGAAGCGCTCGCGCGCCTCCTCCACCCGGGCCTGCACCTCGGTGGCGGCCGCACGTTCACGCACCTGGGCGAAAACGTCGTTGACGGCGGCGTAGAGGGCGTCACCCGCGCCGACGGTGGCGAGCAAGGGCTTGGTGACGGTGGCGTTCTTCTCGGTCATGGTGTTTCGTTCTCCTGGCGTGGCGGAGTTTCGGTTGTCGTGCGCGGAACGTCGCTGTCCCATACGTCCCCCCCTACCTCGTTTCCTCCGTTTTCCCGGCGAAACGATTCATAGATGTCCAGCAGCACCTGCTTCTGCCGCTCACTGATGAAGGTGTCGGCGAGCAGTGCGTCCCGGACCGGACTGTGCGGCCGCTGCTCGAGATAGCCAGCCCGTACGTACAAGACCTCCGAAGAGACCCGCAGCGCCTTCGCGATCTGCGTGAGCACTTCGGCGGACGGATTACGCAGTCCGCGCTCGATCTGACTGAGGTACGGATTGCTCACCCCCGCCAGCTGGGCGAGCTGACGCAACGAGACTTGCGCGGCTTCTCGCTGCGCCCTGATGAAGCCTCCGATGTCGTGCGCCGCACTGACGACGCGACCCCCTCGTTCGCCGACGCCGGACGAATGCTCGTTCGGTCTATCGGTGTACTCGGCGGAAACCTCGGGCTGGTCAGCCATCACTCACCTTCTGGCGGTTGTACGAATTCGATTCTAGGTCAGGGTGCTAGCTATTGCAAGCAGTCTGCTAGCAGCGTTTCGGCAAACGTTCCGCACGCCGCGGATCAACCGCCGAACATCAGGTGGGAAATCGTGTAGATCGCCAGTCCGGCAAGCGAACCGACGACGGTTCCGTTGATGCGGATGAATTGCAGATCCCGGCCGACCTGCAATTCGATCTTCTTGCTGGCTTCTTCGGCATCCCACCGGGCAACCGTGTCGGTGACCAGGGTGCTGATCTCACCGGCATAGTTTTCCACCAGGTAGCGCGCGCCGCGATCGATCCAGCCGTCGACCTTGGCCCGCATATCCGCGTCGTCGCGCAGGCGTTCGCCGAGCTGCTGCACGTTCTCGGCGACCTTGCGCCGCAGCGTGCTGCTCGGATCGTCGGCGGACTCCAGGATCAGCCGCTTCGCCGCGCGCCATGTGGCCGAGGCCAGCCCGGTGATCTCCTCCCGGCCCATGATCTGCGCCTTGACCCGCTCCGCCTTTTTGATCATGGCGTCGTCGAATTGCAGGTCCTCGGCGAATTCCTCCAGGAACCGATTGGCGGCGAGCCGAGCCTCGTGCTCCGGATCGGAGCGGACTTTCCAGGTGAACTCGACCAGTTCCCGATAGATCCGCTCGGAAAGCAGGATGTTGACGAATTTCGGCGCCCACTGCGGCGCGTCCCGCAAGACGATCCGATCGATCGTCTCCTGGGATGCGAGCGCCCACTGGTGGGCGCGCTCGGCGAGCAGATCCAGCAGCGCCAGCTGCCGGTTGTCGGCGAGCAGTTCCGCCAGCACCCGACCGATCGGCGGACCCCACAGCGGCTCGGCGATCCGCTTGACGATGGTGTTGTCGATGACCTGCTCCACGTCCTCGTCGCGCAGGACGCCGACGACGGCGCGCAGGATCGTCGAGCTCTCCTGCGCCACGCGCGCGGCGTGACCGGGATCGGCCATCCAGCGCCCGACCCGCCAGGAGATCTGCGCCGAGTTCACCTTGGCCGACACCACCTCGGGCGCCAGGAAGTTGGTGCCGACGAAAGTACCGAGACTCGCGCCGAGCTGGTCTTTCTTCCGCCGGATGATCGCCGTGTGCGGAATCGGCAGGCCGAGCGGGTGACGGAACAGGGCGGTCACCGCGAACCAGTCCGCCAGCGCGCCGACCATGCCCGCCTCCGACGCGGCCCGCAGGTAACCGACCCAGTCGCCGCCCGCCCCGCGCGATTCGGTCCAGCGGCAGAACAGATAGATCGCGGTGGCCAGGGCGAGCAAGCCGGTGGCGAACGCCTTCATGCGCCAGAGGTCACGACGCTTGGCCGCCTCGTCGAGCACGGCGGCGAAGCCGAGGGGCGCGGCGGCGGGCGTGGCGTCTCCGGCGCGCTCGCCCCGGGCGTTCAGCACCGCGGTGTTGCCGGGAGCTTTCTCCATGCCTCCCATTCTGCTGTGCGCGGCGAAGTCGGCCAGTCCGCGAGCGAATGTGCACACTCCGGACGCCCCCTGCGCTGTGGTTCCTACCGCATCCGGGCTCAAAAGCGCATATCACGGGTAGCGGGGACCTAAGCTGGTAGCCACCGAGCCCGAACGAACGAGGGAGCCCACGCTGTCCACCGAAGACCTTGTCGATATCGACGAGCGACCGTCGGCGGTGCGCGGCGGCCGGATGGACGGCCGCAAGCGCCGGTGGCGGCAACACAAGATCGACCGCCGCGAAGAGCTCGTCGACGGCACCCTCGCCGCCGTGCGCGCTCGCGGCAGCAACGCGGGCATGGACGAGATCGCCGCGGAGATCGGCGTCTCCAAGACCGTGCTCTACCGCTACTTCTCCGACAAGAACGACCTGGTCCACGCGACCATGCAGCGGTTCATCGAGACCACGCTGATGCCGCGGGTGTACGGCGCGATCAGCCTGGACGCCGACGAGTACCAACTGGTGCGCTCGGCCCTGGCCGAGTACGTCGGTACGGTCGACGAGGATCCCGAGGTCTACCGCTTCATCATGGGCAACGGCTCGGCCGACCAGTCCTCGCTCGCGGAGTTCGAGAAGCTCTTCGCCGAGGTGGTGTGCGCGGTCATCACCGAGCGCGCCAAAGACCGTGGCGTGGCGACCGAGGGCGCCGCGCTGGCGTCCTACGTGCTGGTCGGCGGTATCCAACTGGCCACGCACTGGTGGACCACCAACAAGTCGCTGTCCCGCGAGGACGTGATCGACTACCTCACCATGCTCGCCTGGAGCGCCATCGAGGGCATGGCCCGTGCGGGCGGCTCGCCCGCGGCGTTCAACGCGCAGCAGCACGTGCTGCCCGCACCCGAGACGCCCGCGCAGGACTGATCGAGCCCATCGCCCGTGGTGCTAGCTGGACCGCTTGCAAAAGTTCACCAGCGCTCTCGACTTTGCCGAAACCTTGGCTAGTCTGAACCCGAGCGGTGCGCCGAGTGCGTTGCGTCACCGCCGGCGCCGTACTCGACGGCGGTCCGCGCGGGACACCACTGTCCCCCGTGCTGCCGCCTGCGCGTCCGTCGCTCCGACCGCGGCACCAACGGAGGTACCTCGATGGCGAAGCAAGTACCGACCTCTCGGCTTGCTCGTGGCACGAAACTGGGCGCGGTGGCAGCCAGTACGGTGCTTCGCAACCAGCGCACGCGGTTGACCATGCGGGGCAGATCCGAGGCCGTCCGGGCGAAGATGGCCGAGGAATCGATGATCCGCACCACCGAGCAGGTGGTCACGGTGCTGGGCACCATGAAGGGCGTCGCCATGAAGCTCGGCCAGATGATGTCGGTGCTCGATCTGGATCTGGTGCCCGAGGATCACCGGGAGCGGTTCCAGAAACGCCTTGCCGTGCTGCGCAACGCGGCACCGACGGTCTCCTTCGCGGCCATGCGCCAGGTGATCGAGGACGATTTCGGCAAGCCGCTCGACGCGGTCTTCGCCGAGTTCGACGCCGAGCCCGTCGCGGCCGCCTCGATCGGCCAGGTGTACCGGGCGCGACTACACGACGGCCGCGAGGTCGCGGTGAAGGTCCAGTACCCGGGCATCGACGCCGCGGTGCGCGCCGACCTGAAGAATCTGGCCATGTTCCGGCGCGTGCTGCAGTCCGCGATGCCGTGGGTGACGCCAGCGGTGCTGGACGAGCTGCGGCTGAACATGGAGGCCGAACTCGACTACCGGGCCGAGGCGGCCACCCAGTTGCAGATCGCCGAGCTGTACGCCGGGCACCCGTTCGTCATCGTTCCGCGCTCGCTGCCGGAGTTCTCCACCACGCGGGTGCTGGTCACCGAATACGTGGAGGGCAAGGGCTTCGAAGAGATCCGGCAGCTGCCCCAGGCGGAGCGCGACCGGATCGGCGAGATCATCTACCGGTTCTACGTAGGATCGCTGTTCACCTTCAACGAGTTCTGCGGCGATCCGCACCCGGGCAACGTGCTGCTGGCCGGGGACGGCCGGGTCGGCTTCCTGGATTTCGGATTGTTCAACCGCATGGATGCCGAGCACGTGCAGTTCGAGCTGGTCTGCCTGCGGGCCGCCGCCGAAGATCGCGCCGAAGACCTGCGCGAGTTGATGATCAAACGCGGCGTCATCGATTCACCGCAGGAGATCGGCGCGGAGGAGTGCCTGGAATACGTGCTGGCCGCCTCGGAATGGTGTCTGATCGACGAGGAGCTGACCATCACGCCCGAGCTGGCCAGCGGCGCCTTCCTGCTCGCGGTCGACCCGAGGGCCAGCGAGTTCACCGGGATGAAGCAGCAGAATCTGCCGCCGGAGCACCTCTTCTCGCGCCGCGCCGACTTCCTGACCTTCGGCATGCTCGGTCACCTCGGCTGCACTGGGAACTGGCATCGCATCGCCAGGGAATGGCTCTACGACGAACCACCGGTCACCGAGCTCGGCCGGGCCCATCACGCCTGGCTCGCCGACCGCCCGCACGCCGCGCCGCAACGGGCGCGCAAGAAGACCACCAAGTAGCCGCCGACCCGGCGGCGCGACCGCAGAACGGAAGACCATGGCAGACACACGGGAATTCGACCTAGTCCTCTTCGGCGCGACGGGTTTCGTCGGCAAGCTCACCGCGGAATATCTCACCGGAGCCGCGCCGGAATCCGCGCGGATCGCGCTGGCGGGACGATCGCTGGACAAGTTGACCGCCGTACGCGACGGCCTCGGTCCGAAGGCCGCGAACTGGGGCCTGGTGGTGGCCGACTCGAAAGACCAAGCCGCGCTGGACGAACTGGCGGCGCGCACCAAGGTCGTGGTCACCACGGTCGGCCCGTACCTGCGCTACGGGATGCCGCTGGTGGCGGCGTGCGCCAAGGCAGGCACCCATTACGCCGACCTCACCGGTGAGCCGCTGTTCATCCGTGAGGCCATCGACGCCTATCACGAACAAGCCGTCGCGACAGGCGCGAAGATCGTGAATTCCTGTGGCTACGACTCGATTCCGTCCGATCTGAGCGTGTACCAGCTCTACCGCCGCACGGTCGAGGACAACAGCGGCGAGCTCGTCGACACCACGCTGGTGGCTTCGCTCAAGGGCGGCGTCAGCGGCGGCACCATCGATTCCGGCCGCGCCATGATGGAGGCGGTCGCCGCCGACCCGGCCAAGGGCAAGGTGCTGTCGCACCCGTACTCGCTGAGCCCGGACAGGTCGATGGATCCCGACGTCGGCCGCCAGTCCGATCAGGCGCTGTCGCGGGCGAGCGCCATCGACCCCAGCCTGGACGGGTGGGTGAGCACGTTCGTCATGGCCGCGCACAACACCAAGGTCGTTCGCCGCTCCAATGGGCTGCTGGGCTGGGTGTACGGCAAGAACTTCCGCTATCGCGAGGTGATGAGCGCGGGGAAGTCGCGGCTGGCGCCGCTGGTCGCGGCGGGCATGGCGGGCGGCATCGTGGCGGGCTTGACCGCGGGCGCGCTGCTGTCGCGGGCCTCGGCCGGGCGCAAGCTGCTCGATCGCGTGCTGCCGAAGCCGGGCACCGGGCCCAGCGAGCAGGCCCGCAAGAGCGGCTGATTCTCCATGAAGACGTTCGCGCACACCACCTCGGGCGCGAAGTACGTGGCCACCTTCTCCGGCACCGGCGACCCGGGCTACCAGGCCACCGCCGTGCTCCTCGGCGAGAGCGGTCTGTGCCTGGCGTTCGACACCGACAAGCAGCCCGAGCTAGCTGGCATTCTCACCCCGGCAGCGGCGATGGGCGACGCGCTCACCGAGCGGCTGCGCGCGGCGGGCATGACGATCGCCGTCGAGCGTGCCTGAGGGACGCGCTTCGGTGAATCTCGCACGAAAGACGATGAATGCCCCTGCGCTCGCCGCGGTGTACGAGCGAGCCTGGCGGCCCACACTGTTCTATCTCGCCAGTGGGCGAACCACCGCGGCCGACCGGCGCGACGCGGTCTCCACCCTGCGGCTCGGCGGCGCGCAGAAGGTGCTCGACATCGCTTGCGGGCCGGGCAATTTCACCAGGTATCTGAGTGAAGCGCTGTCCGGCAACGGCTATGCGATCGGCTTGGACTATTCCGAGCCGATGCTGGCGCGCGCCGTCGCGGACAACGCCGGACCGCGCGTCGGATATCTGCGCGGCGACGCCCGCGCACTGCCGTTCGCGGACGAGACCTTCGACGCGGTCTGCTGTTTCGGCGCGCTCTACCTCATCCCCGACCCGATCGTGGCCGCCCGCGAGATGATCCGCGTCCTCGCCCCCGGTGGCCGCATCGCCATCACGACCAGCCACCGGGCCCCCAACCCCATCGGCGAGATGAGCCGCGTCGTAGGCGGTTTGAGCGGCCTGCGGGTGTTCGGCAGCCGGACGTTTCCCGCCCTGTTCGCCGAGCAGGGCTTGGTGGAGATCGACCAACGGGTCCATCGCCTGCTCCAGTACGTCAGCGCGACGAAACCCCCGCGCTAGATCAGCACGACGGAGCGCCGCCTTCGGCGGTGCGCGGTACTCGATCGACGGTGACGGTCCGGATCAGGAACTCGAGTTTGTCCACGACCTGATCGAGCGCCCGGGGGCTGCGCTCCACCCGGCACATCGCCACCGTGCCCTCGACCGCGGCGACGATCAGCGTGGCGGTCTGCTCGGCGTCGACCTCGTTCGCGCCGTGGTCGCGCAACGACCGCGCCAGCAGTCCGGTCCAGTTCTCGAACGCGGAAGCGGCGGCGCGCTGCGGCTCGTCGTCGTCTCCCCGATCCTCGATCGAGACCGCGAGCACCGGGCAACCGGCCTGGAAATCGTTGTCGACCAGAACCTTTCGCCACATGTCCACGAACGACCGCAATCCGGCGACCGGCCCGGCGGGCAGCCCTCGCGCGAGTTTGCGGGCGGCCAGCGCATCGGCGAAGCGCACGGCTTCGGCCGCCAGCTGCGCTTTGCCACCCGGGAAGTAGTGGTAGGTGGAGCCCAGCGGGGCCTGGGCGTGCTTGGCCAGCTCCCGCACGCTGGTCGCGTTCAGACCGCGGCGGCGGATCATGTCGGCCGCGCCTGCCACCATCCGATCCCGCGCCTGCGGCGTTTCGGCCACCCTTCTCCTCCCTCGCTCATGACGACTGTCATAGCCTACCGCGTCCGCCTCCGCGCGAGGTCAGCCGATGTCCTGCAACACCCTCCGCTGCGGGTCATCGGTAGTGCAGCCGGTTCCGACGACCAGAGCGGTGATGGCGGGCGGTTGCGGGCCGTTGAGCAGGATGAGCACCGCGTCGCGGCCGTGGAACGCGATGTCGGCCGCGCCGAGGACGGCACGGTCGAGCCCGTTGGCGTGGACACAGCGCCGCAGCGCCTCCGGGTCGGCGAGAGAGCCGGTGACGGTGTGGCGGCCCAGCGCGCCGAGGGCCATGGTGGCGGTGAGGCCGTCGTTGCCGATGGTGGATCGTGCGATGGGGGCGGGGTCGTCACGGCCGTCCAGCGTCGAGATGACCGAGCCCGCTGCGATGACGGCGACGATTGCCGCGGCCGCCGCGGCGAACCAGCGCGCCCTGGTGCGGTGTACGTCGACAGCGACCGAGGGAAGCGTGCCTGATTCGGAAACTTCTGGGTCGCAGGGAAATTCGCCGTCCCGCACGCGCGCGGGCAGATGAACCGTGGCGTTCTGCGCCACGTCGTCGGATGGCCGGAGCGTGTCGACGAATTCGGTGAGCCGGGCGGTGACCTCCTCCGGCATGGCGTGGATGATGTGTTCGTCCCGGCCCAGTGCACCCAATTCCGCGCTCACCTCGTCCAGCCCGCGCAGATATCGCACCGCCTGCTGATCACGCGAGACGATGGGCCACAACCGCTCGTGTTGCGCGGCAGTCACATTGCCGGCATGCAGGTCGGCCAGCAACTCCGGCGTGAACGGAGGCTGCGGCACCGTCCGCGTTGCCATCGCACCTCCGTTGTTCGCATCCGACATCGCACGATTCCCTCGACACAGGACCCGCCTGCGCATCGGTCACACGTTCGTCACTACTACTGACGCATCCCGACCACCCCAGGTTCCCTGGATGGCCGAGAAAATCACCCCGCGCTGCTGGTGTCGTATGCCGATGCTGCCGACTCGGCGTGGTAGTCGGAATAGGTCTCACCCGCGATGAAGAACAACTCGGGCGAGTACTTGTCGATGAGGATGCGGACAGTCTCACCCGGTGCACCGAGAAACCGCGACGCCGCTTCGGTGACGGCTCTGGCGAATTCCTGAAGTTCTTGCGTCTGGTGCTTTTCGACGAGCGACACCTGGATGATAGGCATGGACTTGCTCCTTTACCGGCTATGCGCAGCGCAGCGTGAGGCGACCGAGATGGCCGATGTCGACGGTGACGGCATCGCCGGCCGCGATCGGAACCGCGGCGGTCAGCCCGCCGGAGAAGATGATCTGGCCTCGGCGCAGGCCGGTGTCGCCGTCGGCGTGCAGACGGCGAGCCAGCCAGGCCACGGCCCGCGCGGGATGGCCCATGACTGCTGCGCCGGTCGCGGATTCCACGACATGGCCGTTCTTTTCCATCGTCACGCCGACGAGGTCCAAATCGAAGTCTTCGAGAGGTCTGGATGGCCCTACGAGATAGCGGCCCGCTGCTACGTTGTCGGCGGCCAGGTCGGCGGGGGTGAAACGGTAGTCCTCGAAGCTGGAGTCCAGTATCTCGATGCCCGCGGCGACGGCTACGGTGGCGCCCAGAACGTCGGCGACGTCGATGTGTGGGCCGGTGAGGTCGGCGCCGAGGGTGAACACGATTTCCGGTTCGGCACGGGGCTGGATGAGTTCGCCGGTCGGCAGAGGTCGACCTGGGTCCAGCGCCATGGCGGCCTCCAGGTACCCGTAGAGGGGGGTTTCGACGCCGACCTGCCGTTGCTTGACGGTGGAAGTCAACCCCAGCTTCCACCCAGCCAAGCGCCTGCCCCGTCGGCGGTACCGCTGGACCGCGTAACCCATTGCGAGATCCAGGCTCGGATCACTGTCGGTGAATGGCGCGATTGCGACGTGTCGACGACGGGCGGTATCGAGCCGTGCCGCGATGTCGGTGATGGTCATTATGTGAGGGCTCCCTGGGTGACCTCGAGGCGTACGCGCCCGAGATGGTCGAAAGCAGTGAGTGGGCAACGTCGCCTGGTCGCATTCGTGGCAGCGGAAGGCACCCGCACCGATGCCCGGCGGATCAGTGGGGACGCGGTATGTAGGCCAGGCCGTGAGCGCCGGGTTCGCCCCGCTTCGGGATGTCCAGCGAGCTGAGCAGTTCCCAAGTCCGCAAGTCGACGATGTCGACGGTCGATGAACTGACGGACGCGATGTAGCCCAGTCGCCCGTCGGGAGAAGAGGTGATCGTGAGAGGGAACGCGCCGGTCAATTCGACTTGGGCGATCTGCTCGCGGGTATCCGTTGCGAAAGCGGTCAACCTCCCCGGGATCTGTCGTCCGAGTTTCGAAGACGCGTCGGCCGACATCCGCAGTTCTCCGGCGAGGAGGCTGCCGGTGCTGGTCAGACAGACCGGGAACACTACGTTCTCGGTGGACAGCACATCGACGACCGTGGCGGTCTTGGTATCGATGACGCGGATCCCGGCAGGTGGTTGTTCGGCGTTGCGACCCGGCTCGAACGACCCATATGGCGCGGCGACATAGAGTTCGCCGCCGTCCGCGGAAACCGCGAGCCCCTCACTGCCGGGAACTTCTACGGTGGTGGTCAAGGTCTCCGCGACCAGGTCCACGATGGAGATGAACGGTGCCTCCTTATTGCTGGCATAGCCTTTCTCGCCGGACGGGTCGATGACGAACCAGTGCGGCCCGGGCGCGCCGGTGTCGATGCGCCCTAGCGGTTTCCGCGTCTCCGTATCGATGACAACAACGCCACCAGGGCGTTCGTTGGATCCCTCGACGCTGACGTACAGGCGGCTGCGTGCGGTATCGATGGCCAGACCGTGCGGCCCGTGCTCTGGAGTTATGTCGATGACGTCGACGATCCGTCGTAGGTCGGGGTCGATGACGGTCAACTGGGTACGTCGGCCGGCGTTCGCATGGTAGTAGCCCGAGTAGTAGGTGTTGGTGCACCACAGCAGACGCCGCGTCGGGTCGAAACACAGTTCGTGGGGCTCGGCGAGGAGTTCGACGGCCCCCAACTCCTTGTCGGTAGCGGCGTTGAAAAACGTGACTGTCGGGCCACTTTGGCTGACCACGGCCAAGATATCTCCGTCGCGGCCGTCGCGGGCCGAGGGAACAGTCATTGCGGTTGCCTCCTGGACTCGGGTGCATGGATGGATCTCGTGGGTAGCTACGCTCCTAGCCTTCACTCAGGCCATTTATCAGGCAATGCAATGATTGGTAATTAATAGTTATCGCTGAAGTTAATAAACTTGGGGTGTGGTGTCGTCGATGGATCTGAATCTGCTGCGCGTCTTGGATGTTCTCCTGCAGGAGAACAGCGTCACAGTGGCTGCCGAACGGCTGGGGACCTCTCCGCCCGCGGTCAGCCGTTCGCTGTCCACACTTCGCAGAGTCACTGGAGATCCCCTGCTCGTGCGTGCCGGACAGGGCATGGTCCCGACCCAGCGCGCCATCGAGATCCGGGATACCTTGAGCGCATTGCTACGTCAGGCCGATCAAATCCTGCGCCCCGGTGTCGAATTCGATCCCCGCGACCTCCGACGAACCTTCGCTGTGCAGGCCGCCGATCTCTTCCTGACCGGATGGGCCGTGCCCCTGCTCGAAAGACTGCGGCGCTGCGCACCCGGGATCGATGTCGTCTTCGTGCCCGAGTCGACGGAAGGCACCGCCGCGCTCCGGCGCGGTGATGTCGACGTGGAATTGGGCGTCTTGCAACACCTCGACCCGGAAAGCCGCGCCGAAACTTTGCTGACGATGCCGGTCATCGGAGTGGCCGGGGAGGGGAATCCGCTGTTCGACGCACCGATCGACGCTGCCAGGTTCGCCGCGGCGGACCATATCGGAGTCTCGCGGCGGGGGAAGCTCCGTGGCCCCATCGACGATGCCCTTGCGCGATTGGGCTTGGACCGCAGAGTCGCGGTCGTCGTACCCAGTCACACCAGTGCGATTCTGTTGGCCCGATCTACCGATCTTGTCGCTTTGACAGCCGCGAACTGGCTGAGCGCCCTCGCCACCGATCTGGGTCTGCGAACCTTTCCGATTCCACTCGAACTGCCACTCGTCGAAATAGGGATCGCCTGGCATCCGCGCAACGACAACGATCCCGCTCACCGATGGTTTCGCAGCCAATTGTCGGCGATAGTCCTACAGTCGCGGCTGGTCACAGGCAGCGACGCTGCTGCCGACCGGCGGACCGGCGACGACGTGTAACCGTCGACGGTCACGCCCACTCGCCAGCTCACGGCGCGCCCCGGAGTATCGCGATCGACGACGCACACCCATCCGGACTCGATCGCGCACTATCGGATACGACGGGGCACTAGCCTGACTCGACAAGATCGCGTATTCCAGCCAGAGGACCCCACCATGAACAGTCCCCTATCCATGCCCGCGTCCGCTCGAGGAGAGGCGACCGGGGAGCTGCTCGCGGGAAGGACCGCCGTGATCACCGGAGCCAGCCGTGGCATCGGCCTTGCCATCGCGATCAGGTTCGCGGCGGAGGGCGCGAACGTCGCGATGATCGCCCGCACCCAGGAGCCACACCCCAAACTGCCCGGCACCATCCACACCGCCGCCGCGGAGGCGGAAGCCGCGGGCGGCGCCGTACTGCCCCTGGTGGCGGATGTCCGCGACGACAAGGCGATGGCCGAAGCGGTCGATCGGATCGTCGAGCGCTTCGGCGGCATCGACATCCTGGTCAACAACGCGGGATCGGTCGACCTCACCGGTGCCGAGCAGATCGGCATGCAGCGCTACGACCACATGCAAGCCGTCAATCTCCGTGCGCCTTTCCTGCTGTCCAAGCTGGCGCTGCCGCACCTGCGCGCCTCGGCGCCGGCCGGGCGGAATCCGCATATCCTCACGCTTTCCCCACCGCTCAACATGAACCCTGAACATGTGGGCAACGGAGTGGCCTACACCGTCTCCAAATACGGTGTCAGCGTCGCCACCATCGGTCTGGCACAAGAGTTCCGGCCCTATGGCATCGCGGTGAACTCGCTGTGGCCGCGCACGAAGATCGACACCGCGGCGGTGCGCAACCTGCTCGGCGGCGCGGAAGCGGTCGCCGCATCGCGCAACCCGTTCATCTGCGCGGACGCCGCTTTGCTGATCGTGACCAGCCCCGCGACGACCTACACCGGGCAGCTTCTCCTGGACGAGGATGTCCTGGCTGCCCATGGCCGCACCGATCTGGACCACTACCGGGTCGTACCGGGTTCCGGCGCGCTGGCCAACGACCTCTTCATCGACGCGTAGACCAGGTATCCGAAACACGCACCGGCACTGAAGTTTCGGACGACCACCGTGAATCGGTCACGGCGCGGGCGAAGCGGTGCCGAGATCGACCATGCGGTGCAGGATCGCGGGCGCGAGCGCCAATTCGAATTCGGTTCCGCCGCTTTCGAAGACGAAGGCCAAGAAGTCGTCACGCGGCACCGGGGCCAGGCGGACCGAACACTGCTCTCCCACGACCACCCAGCCGCCGACGGTCAACTGATCGGACATCGCCCCTCCCACCCTTCGACACTTCCGACAAGTGGACTATGCCAGTGGCGGCACCGGGGTGTCAACGGCGGAAATCGGCCGCTGAACTGGCCGGATACTCGTGCTCCATGATCGGGCGGCCGGGCGGGTGGACGCTCTCGCGGTACTCCAGCGCGACGCCGAGGGCGTCCAGGCCGATGCGGTACACGACCAGCACCGCCGCCGGATGCGGGAGCGCGAGACGGCGGCATTCGTCATCGGTGGCCAGCCGAGCGCCGACGCTCTCCCGCACGACCGCGGCGGCGCGGCCGATCGCGGCTTCCAGATGCCGCACGACCGCGCCCGACACGGGCACGGACCCGCGGACCAACGCGGCGGCCTCGGCGAAATCGCCCGGATACCAGCATGTGACCAGCCGCATGGCCCCGGAATTGCTCTCGCTCGTCAGCTTCAGAGTGATCACCGGACTCGCCTCGGGCAGACCGAGCGAATCGGTGACCTCCCGTGGTCCTTCCACCATCTCCGCTTCCAGCACGGTCACCGAATCGCCCTCGGACGCAGCCGGTCCGTACCGGGGCGCGCTCTCGCGCAGCAGCGCCGACCGGTCGGCCACATAGGTGCCCGACCCACGGCGGGAAGTGACGATTCCCTGCTGACGCAGGGTATTCAGCGCTTTGGCGGCGGTGGGCCTGGCCACCTTCCAACGTGCGGCGAGTTCGCGCTCGGACGGCACTTCGGCGCCGGGAGCCAGGTCCCCGCGCTCGATCAGATCTCGCAAATGCCCGGAGATCTGCAAGTATTTCGGAACTACGCCATCGATTTCGGCCACTGGTCGCCTTCCCCACACCGCCCCTCGGACCGCTGGTCAGTGTAACAACGGCGAAGCCAGGCACCGGGGCCTGCGCACAAGCTCCTACCGAGGCGATCCGCCGCGTTGTACCGAGCGGTAAAGTGCCGATCCAGTACAGCGCGGTACGAACAGGACCGAGCGGAAGGGGGCTTCCAGGTGGCGGTACCCGATACCGGGCAGGGGACGGCGCGAGAGCTGTACGCGGCGGCCATCGGCGCAGGCGGGGGTGAGCGGTTCGAGCTGGACACCGCGGTCGCGGAGAATCTCGCCGCCGCGTGCGACCGGCTGGTCGACGATCTGGGCCGCGCGATGGCCGACGAACACTTCGTCACCGACGTGAGCGGTTTCCCCGATCTGCCCACCGGACACGGCCTCACCCGCGGGTTCGCCGCCAAGGGACGGCAATACCTGGACACCCTGGCCGCGTTCCAGGAAACGGCGCTGCTGTTCAAGGCCGCGTATCTCGCCGCGGCCAACCGGCTGGCCGACGCCGAGGCGGCGAATCAGGCCGCGCTGCGGCTGGTCGCCGATTATCTGGAGCCGCATTGAGCGCGAACCCGTGCGCGGGGACCGACTGAGGGGGACCGATGGCAGACTCCGCGGCACGCGCCGCCGCCGACGGCATCCGGCAGGAGCTGGCCGGCTTCACCGACGGCGCAACCGATCCCGCCTACGCGCCGGATCGCGAACTGTTCGGCGCCTACACCCACCAGCAGATCTGGGAGCTGGTGCACGAAGCGCTCGACCCGGCGGCGCTCGGCCGGATCGCCGCGGCATGGCAGGTCAACGCGACCGCGGTGGCCGAAGCGTTCCAAGCCTTCTCCGATGCCACCAACCGGGAGTTCGCGCGCTGGTCCGGCCGGGCAGCCGACGCCGCCGTGAGCGCGACCAGGCAGTTCGTCCGCACGGGCGGGGAAGCGCACGACGTGTGCCGGGCAGTCGCTCGCCTGATGGAGTTGAATAGCGATGCCGCGCAGGCGATCCGGGGCGCGATCGCGCCGCCCCAGCGGTACCGTCCGCTGGCGGACCCGGCCGCCGAGGCGGTTTACGGTGGAAAACGTAGGATGGAACACGATAGTGCGGCGGCAGACATCGAGGCGGATGTCCGGGACACGATGACGTACGTCTACACCCCGACGATGCCCGCCACCGGCGATCGCGTTCCCCGATTCCCCCGGCCGCACGACGGTTCGGCGGCCGACAACGCGCCGGGCGATCCGGATTCCGTCCGCGGAGGCGGCGCACGGTGAAATGGGTGCTCACCCCGGACGAGTTCACGCATGTCTGGACGAACGAAACGAGCCTGGACCGTAGGCCCTACCCGGTCAACATGGTCCCCGCGGCCACGGCGCGGACCGAGTCGGAGTACCACGCCCTCCATCTGCCGCAGCGCTTCGCCAGGCAGGCCGACCCGGATCTGGCCGCCGCGCTGGTGCTCTGCGCACGCAACGACGCCACCACCATCACCGTCTCCGGCGAACGCTCCGCGCTCTCGCGCAACGGCAGCGGGTCGGAGGTCGAACGGATTCTCGCGTTCGCCGCCGTGGTGCACAACCACGCGGGCATTCTGGTCGCCACGCCGGACCGGGTGACCGTGCAGATGTGCCACGCCCGTGCCGTGGGCGAACGTTTGGTGCAGATCATCGGTTCGGCCCGGCCGGGCAAGCTCGCCCCGATGCGGGAGCCGCAGGACGCGGTGCTGAATTCGGATCGCACCGAGCCGTTCGTCACCAATGGCCATCGCGGTGCGGCGAAGTTCCGCCAAACCCTGCGCAAACCGGTGGACGGACGTGGCTTCATCACCGTCACGGTGCAGCCGGAGAACCCGATGTCCCCGCCCACCCGCCATCGCACCTGGCTGGACTTCACCGGCGACGGTCGCTACTTGCTCACCACCACGCACGATCTCATCCTCACCCCCGTGTCGGACGAGGAGTTCGCGGCTCAGTTGCTGCGGCTCGCGCAAGTGTGACACGGGCGGATTAGGGTTGAGCCATGCCGAAGCAGTGGACGGTGTCGCCTACCGAGGCTCTGCGGGCCGACGGCTTGCGCGTGGCCGAGTTGGACACCTCCGGGACACCGGGTTTCACCGGCGGCAAGAAGGCGGGCTCGGCCTTGCTCGCCGAACGCGCCCAAGTGCTGTCGGATCTGCAGGAGAAGCTGTACGCCAACGGCCGGGCAGGCGGCGACCGGCGCAACGTGCTGCTGATCCTGCAAGGCATGGACACCGCGGGCAAGGGCGGCATCGTCCGGCACGTCATCGGCTCGGTCGACCCGCAGGGCGTCGACCATGCCGCGTTCGGCGTGCCGACGCCGGAGGAGAGCCGCCATCACTATCTGTGGCGCATCCGCAAGGCGCTGCCGCGCGCTGGCCAGCTCGGGGTGTTCGATCGCTCGCACTACGAGGACGTGCTCGTGGTGCGGGTGCACAATCTGGTGCCGCCGACGGTGTGGGAACCGCGCTACGACGAGATCAACGCGTTCGAGCGGGAACTGGTGGACGAGGGCACCTCGCTGGTGAAGGTCGCCATGTTCGTCTCGCTCGACGAACAGAAGCGGCGGCTGGCCGAGCGACTGGAACGCACGGACAAATACTGGAAGTTCAACCCGTCCGACATCGATGAGCGCGCGTTCTGGCCCGCGTACCTGGACGCGTACCAGGCGATGCTGGACCGCACGTCCACCGAGTACGCGCCCTGGCACGTCGTACCCGCCGACCACAAATGGTTCTCCCGTCTCGCCGTCACCGAACTGCTGATCGCGGCCCTCGAGCGGCTGGGACTCGACTGGCCGCAACCCACCTTCGACGTCGAGGCGCAGAAACGTCGGCTTGCGCGGGCCTAGACGAGCGCGTGCTCACCTCATGGGCATCACACCGCGCTGAACGGCGGCCGATCGGGACTTTTCGGAATCTCTCAGGTAGGCCGACGATGATGGCGGCGGTGGGCCGACCACGCGAGGAGGTGGTCGGCGGATCTACGATCGTGGCGGCAGAAAACGTCCGGCGAGCGAAAGGCGTGGTGAGCGCACGGTGAGCAAGAACCAGGGTGGGAAGTCGAACCCGCTGCTGGCGGCGGAACGCGCCGACCGCAACCGCAAGATCTTGATCCAGGTGGCCGTCGCCGCCGTGCTCGTCGCGCTGATCGCGGCGATCGGCATCGGCATCGCGGTGAAGAAGGCCCGCAAGGACGATCCCGGCCCCGCTCCGTCCATCGCCGCGACCGGCACCGCGAACGCGGGCCCCGTGCCCGCCTCGATCACCGACAACGGCGCCGTCCGCGTCGGCAAGCCGGACGCGAAGGTCACCGTGCGGGTCGTCGCCGACCTCCAGTGCCCCGCGTGCAAGGCCTTCGAGGCGGCCAACGGGCAGGTGCTCGAGGAGGCGGTGGCGAGCGGCACCGCGGCGGTCGAGTACAACATCATCGCCTTCCTGGACAAGGCGTCCACCACGCGCTACTCCTCGCGCGCGGCCAACGCCGCCTACTGCGTCGCGGAGGCCGACCCGTCGAAGTACCAGGCCTGGCTGAGGACGATGTTCGCCCAGCAGCCCGCTGAGGGCGGCGCGGGCCTGCCCGACGAGCAGTTGGTCCAGATCGCCAAGAGCGCCGGTTACACCGACGACGCGGTCGCCCAGTGCATCACCGACCACAAGTACGACAAGTACGTCCAGGCCCGCACCAAGGAAGTGCTGGACAGCGGCATCCAGTCGACGCCGTCGGTGTTCGTCAACGGCAAGAAGGTCGAGTCCAGCCAGCAGGTCTTCGGCGCAGGCGGTCTCGCACCCGTGATCAGCGCCGCCGCGGGCCAGTGATCACGGCGGGGCCCCGGGCCGCGTGGGTCCTGTTGATCGGCGGGCTGGCCGGCTGGCTGGCCGCGGTGGCACTGACCGTGGAACGGTTCAAGCTGTTCACCGATCCCGGCTATACGCCCTCGTGCAGCATCAACCCGATCCTGTCCTGCGGGTCGGTGATGGTGACCGATCAGGCCGCGGTGTTCGGGTTCCCGAACCCGCTGATGGGCATCGTCGGCTTCTCGGTCGTCGTCACGCTCGGCGTGCTGTCGGTGGCCGGGGTCGGCTTCCCGCGCTGGGTCTGGGGCGGACTGTGGCTGGGCACCCTGCTCGGGGTGGGCTTCGTCTGCTGGCTGATCTTCCAGAGCCTGTACCGGATCAACGCGCTGTGCCCCTACTGCATGGTGGTGTGGGCGATCATCACGCCGCTGCTCGCGGTCTGCACCGACCAACTGTGGGGGCGCTCACGCGGTCCGCTCGGCGTGCTCGCCGAGTGGCGCTGGACGATCGTCGCGCTGTTCTTCGCGGTCGTGCTGCTGCTGGTGTTCCTGCGCTTCCAGGACTACTGGCTGTCGCTGGTCTGAGCCGGATCAGTTCGGCGGGCCCGCGACCAGCCCCACCGGCACCGTGCGCGAGCCGCCTGCGCCGGTGATGCCCAATCGCACGGTCTCGCTGGGCTTGCGCCTGTTCAGCGCGGTGCGCAGCGACTGAGCGTTGGTGACGGCGTGATCGTCGATCGAGGTGATCACGTCCCCGGCGGCCAGGCCTGCGGAGTAGGCGGGCATGCCGTAGATCGCCATGTCCACACGGGCTCCGGTACCGGACGGCAGCGCGTTGGAGACGAGCACACCGAGCGTGGCCGTCGGGCCGATGTGCACGGTGTCGGTGGGGGTGCCGGAGCGGATCTGCCGGACCACCCGCATCGCGGCGTCGATCGGCACCGCGTAGCCGTTCGCCGGGTGGTCGGCCGTGCGCGTCCCCTCGCCCGACGCCGCGGCGATGACCCCGACGACGGCCGCCTTGTGATCGACCAGGGCTCCGCCGGACTGCCCCGGCGTGACCGCCGCCGCGACCTCCAGCATACCGTTGAGCGCCTTGCGCGACAGATCGGCGGCGTTGATCGCCACGATCGCGCTGTCCAGATCGGTGAGCGGGCCGTGCACCGCGGTGGGCGTGCCGCCGGTACCGCCCGCGTTGCCGATCGCGAGGACCTCCTCCCGCAACCGCAAGTCGGCCGAACTGCCGATGGTCGCGATCGGCAGCGCGTTGGCCGCGGCCAAGTCCAGCAGGGCGATGTCGGCGTCGGCGTCATAGCCGAGCACCACCGCGTCGTAGACCTTGCCGTCGCCCACGTCGGTGACGGTCACGGTGTCCGCGCCCTTGACCACGTGATGGCTGGTGAGCACCTCGCCGTCGGCGGTGAGGACGATGCCGGACCCCGCCGCACCCGGCCCGGAGCGCTCGGCCGAGGCGTTGATGTTGACCAGCGCCGGCCGCACCGCCGCGGAGACGAGGCCCGCGTCGAGCGGCTCGGGCGGAACGAACGCGACCGAGGCCGCCGTCCCCGCGGGGCCGGGGTGGTCGCGGTCCGGCAGATCGCCGCGATAACCGAGGAACGCGGCGACCACGAGCATCAGGGTGACGACCAGCACGAACACCCGGCCACCGCCCGGCGCGCGACGCGCCCCGATCCACTGTTGCCGTTCTTCGTCCATGGCTCTCCCGCCTCGGCCGAACCTCCCGACTCCATTGTCGCCGCTGCGCGCCGCCGAAGATCATCGAACCGGTGAGCTCGCCGGAAAAATGACCCGTGAGCGTGCCTTTTTCGGATCACAGTTGGCAACAGCACCCATGCGACGGTAGGCATGTCTCCATGAGCACTGCCGCCGCCTACGCCCTGCCCGCCCCCGATGGCTCGTTCGAGAAGGTCACGATCCAACGCAGGGACCTGGGTTCGCGCGATGTGCTGATCGACATCAAGTTCGCGGGAATCTGCCACTCCGACATCCACACCGCCCGCGACGAGTGGGGCGGAACCCGCTACCCCTGCGTGCCGGGGCACGAGATCGCGGGTGTGGTCGCCGCGGTCGGATCCGCGGTCACCAAGCATCGGGTCGGCGACCGCGTCGGCGTCGGTTGCATGGTCGATTCCTGCGGGGTCTGCGCGCCGTGTCTCGCCGACGAGGAGCAGTACTGCACCGCGGGCGCGACCATGACCTACAACACCCCGGTCGACCCGGCGGTGGAGCCCGGCGGGCACACTCTCGGCGGGTACTCCACGCAGATCGTGGTGACCGAGAACTTCGTGGTCGCGATCCCCGACGGGATCGGCCTGGACGTCGCCGCGCCGCTGCTGTGCGCGGGCGTCACCCTGTACTCGCCGCTGCGGCACTGGGGGGCCGGGCCGGGCAAGAAGGTCGCCATCATCGGCATGGGCGGGCTCGGCCACGTCGGGGTGAAACTGGCGGCCGCCATGGGCGCCGAGGTCACCGTGCTGAGCCACTCGCTGAGCAAACAGGACGACGGCAAGCTATTCGGCGCCACCGGCTACTACGCGACCAGCGACAAGCAGACCTTCCGCGAACTGCGCGGCCGGTTCGACCTGATCCTCAACACGGTGTCGGCGAACCTGCCCATCGATGACTATCTGCGCCTGTTGAACCTGGACGGCACCCTGGTGATCCTCGGCCTACCGGAGAACCCGATGAGCGTCAAGGGGTTCAACCTCGCCGCGTACCGCCGCTCGCTGGCGGGCTCGATGATCGGCGGCATCGCGCAGACCCAGGAGATGCTGAACTTCTGCGCCGAGCACGGTATCGGCGCCGAGATCGAGTTGATCGCCGCCGACGAGATCGACGGAGCCTACGACCGGGTCGTGGCCAGCGACGTGCGCTACCGGTTCGTCATCGACGCCTCCACCATGTGAGTCCGCTCGCACCGGTGCGGCGGCGCGGTATCGGGCCGCTAACCGGCCGTCGCGTGGGTACCTTGGCCTTGTGTCTGCGGAGGACGAAGACGAGACGCCAGAGCCGGCCAGCACCGCGGGCGGTATGCCGCCATGGCTACCGCGCGCGTTCCTGCTCGCCGCGGCGACGGTCACCGGGTTGCTCGCGGCCTTCTGGGTGCTGGAGCGACTGCGGAGCCTGCTGACGATTCTGCTCGTATCGGTGTTCCTCGCCTTCGCGATCGAACCGGCGGTGAATTCGCTGGCACGGCGCGGCATGCGGCGCGGCCCCGCGACCGGACTGGTGTTCCTCGGCCTGATGGTCCTCGTCGTCGCCTTCTTCTGGACGCTCGGGGCGCTGCTGGTCGAGCAGGTCACCACGTTGGTGCAGCACGCACCCGTATACGCCGATCGCGGCGTCGACTGGATCAACCACACCTTCCACAAGGATCTGTCCAGTACGGACATCCAGAAGTACGCCACCGACTGGAGCTCGACCCTGGAGGGTTACCTCACCGGATTGGCGGGCAACGTCTGGGGCATCGGCACCGCCGCGCTCGGCGCGATCTTCCAGGGCCTCGGCATTCTCCTGTTCACCTACTACTTCGCCGCCGACGGCCCCAGGATCCGCACCACAGTCTGCTCGCTCCTGCCGCCGCGGCGGCAGCGCCACGTGTTGCGCGCCTGGGACATCGCGGTCGACAAGACCGGTGGCTACATCTATTCCCGCGGACTGCTCGCGCTCGCCTCGACGCTCGCGCACTACGTCATGCTGCGGCTGCTGGACGTGCCGTCGGCGTTCGCCCTCGCGCTGTGGGTCGGTGTGGTCTCCCAGTTCATTCCCACGGTCGGCACGTATCTCGCCGGCGCGCTGCCGGTGATCGTCGGTCTGGTGCACGGGCCGAGCACCGCGCTGTGGATACTCGGCTTCATCGTGCTCTACCAGCAGTTCGAGAACTACGTGCTGCAACCGCGCATCACCGCGTCCACCCTGGACATGCACCCGGCCGTCGCTTTCGGGGCGGTACTGGCGGGCGCGGCCCTGCTCGGCGCCACGGGCGCGCTGCTGGCCATTCCGGTCACCGCGACGGTGCAGGCGTTCTTCGGCGCCTACATCCGCCGCTACGACGTCCCCGCCGACGTGGAGGCCGATATCGATCGCCGGACGGGCGCACCCAAGCGCCGCCGTAAGTTCGCCAGGCGGTTGACCCTTCGCCTGGCAGGCCGTCACGAGCCACCCACGGAGTGAGCTCGCGACGGCCCCCGCGCTAAGCGGCGCGAACCGCGGCCAACGCCCGAACCAGCTCCCTGCGCACCTCGCCCAGCTGTGCCCGGCTGTGCCGTGCGATGTCGTACTCCACCTGAATGGTCATCCGGTCGCCGATGGTGAACACGGTGAGCTTCGGCGGCATGCCCGCCGCCATGGCGAAGACGTCGTTGCGGACGATCCACAGCCCGGGCGGGGTCGAAAGCGCGGGCAGGCGACCGATATTGGAGATGGCGAAGGTGTTCGGCGACGAGAACAGGGCGGCGATCGCCGGGTCGGTCACCCGCTGGGCGGCGAGCATCATCAGCAGTGCCTCGCGGCGCTCGACCGAGGCGCGCATGCCCGACGCCACCGCGTGCGCCAGCGCGATCGGATCCGCTTCCGACTCGACCAGCGCGTAGGTGCCCACTCCCGAAACGCAGTTGAGCACGGTGCTCGCGGGCAACGGCGGCACCAGGTCCGCGCGAACGTCGACCGCGTGGCCGCAGATCATCGGCAGCGCCCCGGCCGATGGCTCCAGCTGCGCGCGGAAGGCGGCGAACGCCGCCCCGCTGACCAAGCTGTTGACCGACACACCGTGGACGCGCGCGGCGGCGACCACCGCGGCGGTTTCGGTGTCGTCCAATTCGATGCGGTCCAGGGTCATCCGGTGCGGCGGGTGCGCGGCGCCGTCGCCGAGTTCGGGCAGGTTTCGCGGCGCGAGATCGGGGCTCATCATGGCCGCGCCCGCCCGCATCAGATCGAGCAGCCCAGCGACCTCGGCGTCGGAGACGATCCGCGCCAGCCTGGTGTCCATCGCCTCGGGCAGGCGCTGATCCGGATTCGCCGGTGGTGCGGGCGCGTCGGTCACCTGTGCTGTGTAGCGCTCCCACAACTCGGCGAGCAGCGCGAAAGCTGATCTGCCGTCGGCGATTCCGTGGTGGATCGCCAGCACGATCCGGTCGCGGTCGCCGTCGTGCAGGAGATACGCGTGGAACAACCCGTCGGTCCAGTCCTGCGGCGTGTTCACCAATTGCAGGTATTCCGGCTCGCCACCCTCGGTGATCGTCAAGCGCGGCCGATAGGACTCCTGGAGCCGGAAGTACTTCGTCCCCTCGGCGTCGACCACCTGGGTGCTGCGCAGGAGCGGATGCCCGGCGGCCAGTTCGGCGAGTACGCGGCGCAGCGCGGACACATCGAGGCCGCCTCGCACGGTCGAACCGATGAACAGCGGCATGCCGCCCACCGGGATGCTGCCGATTCTGGTGTCGGAGCCGAAGTAGCTGCTCTCGAAGGGGGACAGGGGGCGCTGATCGGTCATCATCTCGTTCCTTCTCGCGGGGATGAGCTCAACATACGCATGTTTCAAACGCTTGTCACATACGTACGTTTCAAACGATCGTCACAAACGCTCGTATGGCCCTTGCTAAGGTGCTGGAGTGGGAACCCGCGAAGACCTTCTCGCCGCGGCCAAGCAGTGCTTGGCCGAGCGCGGCTACGCGCGCACGACCGTGCGCGAAATAGTCGCCGCCTCCGGCAGCAACCTGGCCGCGATCAATTACCACTTCGGCACCAGGGACAAGCTGCTCAATCAGGCGATGATCGAATCGAGCGCGGAGGCGGTGCAGCGGATCGCCGAGGCCCTGCCGCAAGACGACCCCGTGACACCCGGAGCGCGCCTGGAAATCTTCTGGCGCAAGCTCATCGCTTCGTTCGCCGAGGACCGACCGCTCTGGTCGGCGAATATCGAGGGCATGGCGCAGGCTCTACACTCCCCCGAGGTACGCGCCGAGCTGGCGATCGCGGAGGAACACGCGCGCGAGCAGCTCTGGCAGCTGTTCGGCCCGACCCGCGGCGCGGCGACCGACCGCGCCGTCGGCGCTGTGCTGCACGCGTTGATCGGCGGTCTCATGGCCCAGTGGCTGGTCGATCCGGAAAACGCGCCCACACCCGACGACGTGATCACCGGATTGCGCACGCTCGCAACCGAGATCGGCGACTGAACCGCCGGCGTCCCGGCCGCGCCGACCCGCCTACCCGAGCGGTTCCGGCCCGTCGGCAGCTCGCCGGGCGTCCCGCTCGGCGGAGGCGCCCGACGTATCCGCCAGAGCCTGGGCGAGCAAGGCCCGCGCCGTCCCGGCAGAGGGTGTCGGCGGCGTCGGCACGGGACAGATCTCCGGTCGAACAGCGACCGGCAACGCGTGCCGCCTAGCGTTTCTCGGCTCGAGAAAGAGCCTTGGGTAGCCATGGATCGCGCGCCGATGTAGAACTCTCGGAAAAGGATCCGCACCACTCGGTGCCGAGGCTGGATGGGAACAATGCTGAAGCGGCCGCCTGACCTGGCCTTCGACCTCGGCAAGATGCACCGCAGGCGCAACGACGTGGCGGCCGCACGCGAGGCGTTCCAGATCGCCATCGCCTCGGGCCATCCGAACTGGGCGCCCTTGGCGGCCGCGGAGCTGGGCGGGCTGCTCAGCGCGGCGGGCGACAAACCGGCCGCGGAAGGCGCCTACCACGTCGCGGTCGATTCCGGCCATGAGGACGCGGCGCCGCGCGCGGCCTACAACCTCGGCCTGCTGCTGGCCGAGCGCGGCGACATCGCGGCAGCGGAAGCGATGTACGAGCGCGCCGCCGAATCCGGGCATCCCGACGCGGCGCCGCGGGCCTGGATCAATCTCGGCTACTCGCGCGCCAAGCGTGGCGACTCGGACTCGGCGCGCACGGCCTACCAGCACGCGATCGGCGCGGGCCCCGGCGATATCGCCCGCTTGGCCCTGTCCAACCTGGCCTATCTTTTGCGCACCGAGGACGATTTGGACGGCGTGAAGGCCGCCTACCGCGCCGTCATCGACGGCTGGCCCGCGGATCAGTCGCTCATCGTCGCGGGCGACCTGGTCCAGCATCTGAGCGAGGCGGGCGATCTGGCGGGCGCCAGGCAGGTGAGCCGGTCCCTGGCCGAATCGGACGATCCCGCGGTGGCCGCGCGGGCCAGTTTCGACGTCGGGGTTTTCAGCGAACAGCTCGGTGAGCCGGACATGGCCCTGGCGGCTTTCCAACGCGCACTCGATTCGACGGATGCGGAAGCTCGTGTCCGGGCGGCGGCGGCGCTCGCGCCGATCTACCACGAACGCGCGGCGACCGTGCTGCGCGAGACGGACTGGGCGGGGCTGGCGCACGCCCACGGACCCGCGAGCGACGCTCCCGCCATGCTCGCCGACCTGATCAGCGACGCCGTCGAGGACCAGGCACGCGGCATCGTCTTCCTGTACTCCTCGGTGCTGCACCAGGGTTCGATCTACTCGGTCACCGCGCCCGCCGCCGAGGTCGTGCTGGGCGCCCTGCTGCACGAGCGCACCGACGTGACGTACGCCCGCGCCTGGGTGCGCGAGCCGCAGCCGCTGCGCTTGGAACTGCTCAACTGGCTGCACGAGGTGATCGCCACCGCGGCATGGCAATCCGCCGACGAGGACGCCGGCGAACTCCCTGCGACCGACCGCACCGCCGCCGCGGCCTGCTTGGCACTGCTGCCGCGCGTCCGGGCTGCCACGGCGGCCGCACTGGCCATGGCCGAGGCCGAAGCGGTGTCCAACGCCGCGACCGAGGTGCTCGCGACGCTCAGCGCGCTGCCCGCCGTCAACGGGTGATCGCGCGCAGCACCGCCGCGACCGACTGTTCGGCGAGTTCGTCGGTCAGCGGCAGGTGCCCGAACAGCGCACGGTAGTAGATCGGCGCGGCGACCGCGTCCAGCACGAAATCCAGGTCGATGCCCGGGTCCACTTCACCGCGGGCGATGGCCGCGCGCAACGCCGTCGCCGTGGTCCGCCGCCGCGGTTCGAAGACGGTGGCCAGGAAGTGGGCGCGCAACTGTTCGTCCCCGGCCAGGTCCGCGACCAGCGCGGGCAGCACTCGGTGCAGCGACGTATCACGCAGGGCGACGACCAGATCCCGCATGGCGTGGGTCAGGTCGGCGCGCAGGTCTCCGGTGTCCGGGGTCGGTCGCAGGCCGAGCAGTCCGGCGACGACGTCGACCACCAGGTGCCGCTTCGACGGCCATCTGCGGTAGATGGCGGGACGGTGCAGCCCGGCCCGGGACGCCACCTGGCCGATGGACAGGTTCGCGTAGCCCACCTCGTCGAGCAGTTCCCGCGCGGCGGCGAGCACCGCGGCGTCGATTCGGTCGTCGCGGGTTCGTCCCGCCATCAGAAGACCGGCCGCGGCATCAGCACGACGCGCCAGCCGTCCGGATCGGGAAAGGTCAAGCCGCCGTTGGCCGCCCAGAACGGATTCTCGGCGGGCACCGGTTCGACGCCGAACTCGCCGAGCCGCTGTGCCACGTCGTACATATGCGACTCGCCCGCGAAGTAGAGCACCAGCAGATTCTCCTGGCTCGGCGCATCGCCGGGGCTGCCGTGCACATGCGTGGTGAATTCCAGATGGTATGCGGCCCCGGGCAATCCGAGCATCACCCCGTCGTAACCCGCGTGGTTGCGAAATCGGTAGAGCTCACGCAGGCCGAGCCCTTCGACATAGAACCGCACCACTTCGTCGAGCCGGTCGGTCGGGCGGGCGATGCGGACCTGCGCGACGCGCAGCCCGTCCGGCCAACTGTTGTCGGTGTCCATAGGTCAACGATACAGTACGAACTGTACCGAAATGAGCCGCCTGGAACGCCGCGGGCCGCCCCCGTTCGATCGAACGAAGACGGCCCTCGGCACGTTCCGCCTCAGCTCACTCGGCGGACTCCACCCGTCTGCGGACACGGCGCGCCGCCGCGACCAGGTTGCGCAGCGACGGCTCGAGCTGCCAGTAGTGCCGGGTCTTCAGGCCGCCGTCCGGGTTGGCCCACAGCCGCTGCGGCGTCACCGCTTCGGCGGCCGCGGTGAGCAATTCGTCCAGCTCGTCGATGTCCGGGATACGCGCGGACCGGCTCTCGTACACGCCGGGGCCGACGCCGTGGCTGAGCCCGTGCCCGGAGGCGTAGTCCTCCTTCAACGCGCGCAGCACCCATTCGATCGAGCGCGTCGCGACGATGGCGGTGACGTCGGCGTCGAGTTCCTCGATCGCCTCGACCACCTCGGCGCGGCCGGAATAGCCGATGTGCGTGTGGATCTGCGTCTCCGCCTGCACCCCCGAGGTGGCCAGGCGGAACGCGCCGATCGCCCAGCGCAGGTACTCGGCGCGGCCCTCCGGCCGCAGCGGCAGCATCTCCCGGATCGCGGGCTCGTCGACCTGGATGATCGCGATGCCCGCCTTCTCCAGATCCACCACCTCGTCGCGGATGGCCAGCGCCACTTGATCGGCGGTCTCGTGCAGCGGCTGGTCCTGCCGCACGAAGGAGCGGGCGATCATGGTGACCGGCCCGGTGACCATGCCCTTGACCGGCTTGTCGGTGAGCGACTGCGCGTAGGTGATCCACTCCACCGACATCGGCGCCGGGCGCGACACGTCGCCGTAGATGATCGGCGGCCGCACACAACGTGATCCGTACACCTGCACCCAGCCGAAGCGGGTGGTCGCGAAACCGTCGAGCAGCTCGGCGAAGTACTGGATCATGTCGTTGCGCTCGTGCTCGCCGTGCACCAGCACGTCCAGGCCGATGTCCTCCTGCAACCGGATCGTCGCCTCGATCTCGGCTTCGATCCGCTTGCGGTACTCCTCGTAGGACAACCGGCCCTCACCGAGTTCGTAGCGCGCCTGGCGGATCCGGTCGGTCTGCGGGAAGGAGCCGAGCGTGGTCGCAGGCACCGGGGGCAGGTTCAGCTTGCGCTGCTGGGCTTCCCTACGCACCTCGTAGGGCTCCCGCGAGCGCATGTCCGAGGTGATCGCGTAGACCCGCTGCCGCACCGCGTGCTTCTGCTTGAAGTGCACCTCGGTCGGCCGCTTGCGCCACTTGTCCGACGGGCCTTCGGTGAGCGCCTTGGCGAGCGAGACCACCTCGCCCACCTTCTGTTTCGCGAACGCGAGCCGGTCGGCGACATGCCCCTCGATGTCGTATTCGACCAGCAGGTCGTAGGGCACGTGCAGCAGTGTGGTCCCGGTCGAGACGACCAGGTCCGGGCACACCTGGGCCAGCTCGTTGAGGTATTCCAGCGTGACGTAGCGGTCGGCGCGCCAGACATTGCGCCCGCTGATCACGCCCGCGTACAAGCGCTTGCGGCGGATGCCGGGCACCTCGGCCAGGTCCTCCGGGCGCATCCGGTGACTGGCGAGGTCGAGGCCGATCGCCTCGACGTTGGTGCTCGCGAGGATGGTCAGCGCTTCGCCGAAATCGCCGTACTGGCCGGTGACCAGGATGCGCGGCCGCAGCGGGGCCTTGCCCAGCCGGTGATAGGTCGTTTCGAACGCGGCCAGTTCGGCGGGTGTGCGCTCGCTGGTGAACGCGGGTTCGTCCAGCTGCACGCAGGTGGCGCCGCGCTTGGCGAGGATCTCGAACAGCTCCTCGTAGACCGGCAGCAGCTTCTCCAGCAAGCTCAGCGTGTCGAATCCGCCCGACTCGCCGGGGATGTGCCCGGCCTTGGACAGCAGCAGCAGCGAGACCGGGCCGAGGACGACCGGGCGCAGTTCGATGCCGACTGCCTTCGCGCGGTCGAATTCGTCCAGCAGCGCCTCCGGGTGCAGCGAGAACTCGGTGTCGGCGTCCACTTCCGGCTGACGGTAGTGGTAGTTCGTGCCGAAGAACCGGACCAGCTCGAGCGGCGGCAGATCCGGACGGCCGCGCGCCATCAGGAAGTAGAAGTCCAGTGGATGCAGGCCCTCGCGATACGGCTCGAATCGCTTGGGCACCGCGCCGAACAACAGCGCGTTGTCCAGCACGTGGTCGTAGAACGAGAAGGTGTTGCCCGGCACCTGGGTCAGTCCGGTGGCGGCCAGCTCGTTGAACTGGGTCTCCTGGATCTCACGGCCGACCGCCAGCAGTTCCTCGCGCTCGAGCGAACCGTGCCAGTAGGCCTCCAACGCCCGCTTGAGCTCGCGGTGCGGCCCGATCCTGGGATAGCCGAGGATGCTGGACCCGTAGCCGTCGGTCACGTTCACCATGAGCGGGATACCTTCTTTCGATCACCTGCGCGGCCCTTGCCGGGATCGACGGATCGATCTCGGCGCTGCGCTCCGGATACCCAGCCGAACCGTCGCCATTGCCCGGCTGTTGTGCAGCTTATGCCGATTGCCGTGCCCGGCTCGGCAACACCGATTTCTGGTCGGCTCCGCATCGAGGTCCGACAGCGCCACCGATCGGGAGCCATCGCCGCGGCGCACCCGCCGACAGTCGTCCGGTGCCCGCTTTCCCGACCATGTCGGGTGCGAGTCTTACGAGCGCCGTTCGCGGCCCGTCTCGCGTCCGAGTGTCCGTTGCGCATGCGCCGCAGGCGCGAGCAGCGGACGCTCGGACGCGAGACTTCGAGATCTAGCGGTTGTTGTACTGGTAGAAGCCCGCGCCGGTCTTCTTTCCGAGCAGTCCCGCCTCGACCATGCGCATCAGCAGCGGAGGAGCCGAGTACAGCGGCTCCTTGAACTCGCCGTACATCGAGTCGGCGATGGACTTCACGGTGTCCAGGCCGACCAGGTCGGTCAGCGCCAGCGGACCCATCGGATGGGCGCAGCCGAGCACCATCGCCTTGTCGACGTCCTCCTTGGTGGCGAAGCCGGACTCGACCATGCGGATCGCCGACAGCAGGTACGGCACCAGCAGCGCGTTGACCACGAAGCCCGAGCGGTCGGCCGAGCGCACGACCTGCTTGCCGAGCACGTCGCCCGCGAAGGCCTCGGCCCGCGTGGAGACCGACTCGCTGGTCTTGAGCGTGGTGACCAGCTCGACGAGCGGCAGCACCGGGACCGGGTTGAAGAAGTGCATGCCGACCACGCGCTCGGGGTTCGCCGTGGCGACCGCGATCTTCATGATCGGGATGGAGGAGGTGTTGGAGGCCAGCACGGCCGAGGGATCGGTGACGACCTTGTCGAGCTCGGCGAAGATGCTCGTCTTCACCTTCTCGTCCTCGAGCACCGCCTCGACCACCAGCTGGCGGTCGGCGAAGTCGCCGAGGTCGGAGGTGAACCGCAGGCGCCAGGCGGCCTGTTCGCGCTCGCGCTCGGTGATCTTGCCGCTGCTCACGCCGCGATCGAGGGACCGGAGGATGCGTGCGCGGCCCGCCGCGGCCAGTTCCCGGGTCTGCTCGTACACCAGTACGTCGACGTGCGCCCTGGCACACACCTCCGCGATTCCCGCGCCCATCTGGCCGGCGCCGATGATGCCGACGCGTTGGATCTTTTCGCTGCTCACGTCCCGCTCCTGCTGGGTTGTCTGGCTCTGGGGTGGCTGGTCTGCGAAGGTGTCGCTCCGGTGTGAGCGCGCCCTTCGATGGTCCAAGGTATAGGGATGCCCTCCCCGCCGGGGCTGTTCAGCGGGGAGGGCAGTACACCCCTACCGGAGTAGAGGATTGTCGGTCTTCACGTCGGGAACCTCACTTCCCTGGTGACCACCTGATGTGTTTTTCGAACGGCCGCGACGAGGCACGGCCGTTACGACTCAGTGGAACTGACCCTCTTCGGTCGAGCCCTTGAGCGCCGCGGTGGAGGTGTTCGGGTCGACGGTGGTGGCGATGGTGTCGAAGTAGCCCGCGCCGACCTCACGCTGGTGCTTGATGGCGGTGAAGCCACGCTCGGCGGCGGCCTTGAACTCGCGCTCCTGCAGGTCGACGAAGGCGGTCATGCCCTCGCGGGCGTAGCCGTAGGCCAGGTCGAACATGCCGTAGTTGAGCGAGTGGAAGCCGGCCAGGGTGATGAACTGGAACTTGAAGCCCATCGCGCCGAGCTCACGCTGGAACTTCGCGATGGTCGCGTCGTCCAGGTGGGCCTTCCAGTTGAAGGAGGGCGAGCAGTTGTAGGCCAGCAGCTGGTCCGGGAACTCGCCGCGGACGGCCTCGGCGAACTTGCGCGCGACCTCGAGGTCCGGCACGCCGGTCTCCATCCAGATGAGGTCGGCGTAGGGGGCGTAGGCCTTGGCACGCGCGATGCAGGGCTCGATGCCGTTCTTCACGCCGAAGAAGCCCTCGGGGGTGCGGGTGCCGTCCAGGAACTCACGGTCGCGCTCGTCCACGTCCGAGGTGATCAGGGTGGCGGCCTCGGCGTCGGTGCGGGCGATGATCACCGACGGCACGTCGGCGACGTCGGCGGCCAGACGCGCGGAGGTCAGGGTGCGGATGTGCTGCTGGGTCGGGATCAGCACCTTGCCGCCCAGGTGGCCGCACTTCTTCTCGGAGGCGAGCTGGTCCTCCCAGTGCACACCGGCGGCGCCGGCGGCGATCATGGCCTTCTGCAGCTCGTAGGCGTTCAGCGCGCCACCGAAGCCGGCCTCGGCGTCGGCGACGATGGGGGCCAGCCAGTTGGAGACGGAGGTGTCGTTCTCGATCTTGGCGATCTCGTCGGCGCGCAGCAGCGCGTTGTTGATGCGGCGGACCACGGCCGGAACCGAGTTGGCCGGGTACAGCGACTGGTCGGGGTAGGTGTGGCCGGACAGGTTCGCGTCACCGGCGACCTGCCAACCCGACAGGTAGATGGCCTTCAGGCCGGCGCGGACCTGCTGGACCGCCTGGTTGCCGGTGAGGGCGCCGAGGGAGTTGATGTAGTCCTCGTTGTTCACGAGATCCCACAGGATCTCCGAGCCGCGGCGGGCGAGGGTGGCCTCCTCGACGACGGTGCCCTGGAGCTTCGACACCTGCTCCGCGGTGTAGTTACGGGTGACGCCCTTCCAGCGGGGGTTGGTGTCCCAATCCTTCTGGATTTCCGCGGCGGTCCTCGGGGTGCCGGTGGTCGACATCTGTGACTCCACTTCTTCGTTCGGTGCTGCCGCCGGTCGAGCTACGAAGCAGCTCGTACTGCTGGAGCGGCAATTTGCAGGCTTGCTAGGCCCTTGGGGTGTACTTCCACACGATGGCACACGAAGAAATAGCCGTCTACCTGTTGTTAGTGTGAATCTAAGCTAGGTTTTCCACCCTCTTTGCTAACCCTGCAAAATTTGCCCTCGAATTGCAGCAGTGCAATCTACCGGCCGGTAGCTCTGACATGGGCTTTTAGCGTAACGCTCGTACTGTTAGCGATCGACGAGCGGTCCCCCTTACCCCGGTGCCGCCATTCCCAACTGTGAGGACCTTCACAAGCTCGCTGTGGCCTACACCACCTCTCGATCACAGGCTCCGATCGCCCGGCCTCCCTCGGTTTTCCGCGATCCCTCCACCCGCCCACCTGCCATGCGCGCTCCGCCCCCATGCGCGCTTTCCAGCCACCCGCAGCCACCCTCATCTGCGCTTCCCAGCCCCATGCGCGCTTCCCGACAACCGTCAGTCGGATTTCTCGGACCATCCCCCTAGCCCGTGCCGTCGCGCGGAGTCCGGCGTGATGCGCCCGGCCGCGATCAACGCCGCGAAGGCGGCGCGTTTGCGGGGACAGTCGTGTTCACGATGCAACTGCATCGCGCGATGAGCGTCCGCGAGCGTCAATGTTCGCCCCGGCCGGTTACACGTCCACGCCTCAGGCCAGGCCACCGGCCGCAACGAACAACGGGTTCGGGCGGCCCCGCGCGTGGGGCCGGGACGGCGCGGCCGGGCGATCGGCCAGACACACGCGATCCCGACCGCGGCGAACGCGCCACTCCCGACCACGGCGAGAACGCTGTGCACTATATGCCAGACGCCCACGGCCGCTCGCCTTCCACAGCACCGCCGTTGTCCGCGTCCGCCGGAGACAGCGCCAACTGCGCGAGCCCGTCGAGCACTTGCCGAAAGGTCGCCACGTTCGGGGCTTCCTCGAGCGCCAGCCCGTGCTCGCTGTTGTCGATAGGGAAAGCGATACCGCGTCGATGAGCCCGCTCTCGCGGGCTGAGCCGCTGCGGCACGATCCGGCCGCTCTGCACCAGCGTGCAGTAGGCGACCCATTTCCAAGCGCACTGCTCGATCCGGCAGGCACGATGACGCCGCATCTGCTGGTGCGCCAGTTCGAGATCAGCGGGCGCGCAGACGCGCGGCGGAGCGACGATCACGTGTCGGTTCATCACGCCGCCCCCGCTCCGACCCTCGGCCCAGCCTGCGCCGACCGCACCCAAGTGCACTGCGGGCAAACGGTTTCCAGATCGAACCCCGCATCACAGACCAACGCGGGCTGGTTGTCCACATGCTCGAGATCGAAAACAACGAGCACTTCGATCTCGAGCCCGCCCGCGATCGTGAGCACGTACCCGATCGGATCATCGACATCGACCGGCGGACGAACCGTGTAGATGTATTGATAGCCGAGCGCGAGAGCATGCCTCTGCACTGCATCGGCATGCCGTGGTGCGTCCGCGCCGGACACGTGATTGCGAACGAGCCCGATCGCCTTCGGCTTACCACCTACCTCGTTCCGCCGTGAAACGGCGCTACGCGCATCTGCCATGGTGCCCCCAGAACCTCGTCGATGTATTGACTTCGGGGCGTCCGGATGACCAGCAGTTCCAGGATGTTTCGGTATGGATGACACCCGAACGCTGTGATCCAGCACACCATCACCCGATACAATGAATCGAGCTGATCTGGGATTCCCAAGTGAACTCGTCCCAACTCGCAGGATCGGTCCCAGATCGCGGTTGCGGAGCGTTCCAACTCCGCCTTCCATCAATCCCGAATCTGCAGGGGGTGCAATGAACTCGACTGGGGAAGACGAGGCCTCAACCCTGCCCAGGCGACAGCTTGGGCGGTTTCTTCGCGAGACGCGTGAGGGACAGGGGCTCGCAATCGACCAAGCCGCGAAGCTGGCCGAACTGAGCAAGAGCGGACTGCACCGCATCGAGACAGCGCAAGTAGCCAAAGTGAAGATTCGCGAGGTCAAAGCCCTCTGCGAGGTCTACGGTGTGAACCCCCCGGACACTCGCCGCGCGGTGGAACTCGCCGAACAAGCGCAACTCAAGGGCTGGTACACGGCTTTCGGGGGCCTGTTCACCGACACCTTCAATATGTACGTCGGACTCGAGGCGTCTGCACGTCGACTGGTCATTTATCACGAGCAGATTCCAGGGCTACTGCAAACGGCCTCCTATGCGCGAGCGGTGATCAGCGCGTTCTACGCGGATGACGCACCGGAACACATCGATCGGCGCGTAGAACTTCGAATGAAGAGGCAGGCGATCGTCACTCGCAAGTCTCGCCCCCTCGAGCTGGAGGTTTTGCTGCACGAATCGGCGCTGCACCGGGTCATCGGTTGTCCGCGAGTCATGGCGGCTCAGCTGCGGCATCTGGCCGAGATGAGCAAGCTGCCGAATGTCACCGTGCGCGTGCACCCATATACCGCTGGCATGGTTTGGGGCATCCTGCACGGCCAGTTCGTTGTCCTCGACTTCGGCGTCGATCACAAGGGACGACCTGCAGAGCCGCCGATCGTCTTCCTCGAAGGCGGCCCAAGTGCGGACGTTTACCTCGAAAAGACGGACGAAGTGCGGAAGTACTATGAACTCGCTGCGGCCATCCGGACGTCGTCGCTGGATGAAACCAGATCGCGAGACCTGCTGAGGCGGGTAGCAAGGAGCTACGAGGCGTGAAGACCGACCTATCCGGGGGGAAGTGGTTCAAAAGCAGCCACAGCGAGAGCGGGGGCCAATGTGTCGAGGTCGCCTGGCTGGGCAATACCCATGTCGGCATCCGCGACTCCAAGAAATCCACTGGCCCGGCCCTAGTCTTCACACTTGGCGAGTGGGACGCCTTTACTGCAGCCGTTCGACACGGACAGTTCAGCCGGCCAGCCGGATAGCAGCTCCGGACGACCGCCACGAGTGGCACATGAGCGAGAGCCCTTCTCGCGTTTGCCGCAGGCTTGTGCCACTCGTGGCGAGAGATGGTCAATCCCTGAAGATTACAGGTGCGGCACCCGGCTCCAATGCGGAGGCGATCGCCTCGAACTCGGCAAGGGCGGCGGTCAGGTCTTCGACGATCTCGCGGGCGATGATCTCTGGTGCCGGCAGGTTGTCGCTGTCTTCGAGCGAGTCGTCACGCAGCCAGGTGATGTTGAGGTTGGTTTTGTCACGGGCGCAGATTTCGTCATAGGTGAACGACTTCCAGCGCTCCGACTCGACACGCTCGGCGCGGTCCTTGCCAGGCAGGTAAGCGGAGACGAAGTCATCGAGGTGGTGTCTACGTAGCGGGTTCTGCTTGAGGGTGAAGTGCTGGTTGGTGCGCAGGTCGTACACCCACAATCTGCTGGTCCAGGGCTCTTCGGCCGCGGGCTTTTTGTCGAAGAACAACACGTTGGCGTTGACATTCTGGGCGTAGAAGATGCCGGTCGGCAACCGCAGGATGGTGTGCAGGTCGAAATCGTTCAGCAGCTTCCGCCGCAGGGTCTCACCAGCACCGCCCTCGAACAACACATTGTCGGGCAACACAACGGCGGCACGGCCGTTCATGTCGAGGATCGTCATGATGTGCTGCAGGAAGTTGAGCTGCTTATTACTCGTGGTGACAACAAAATCCGAACGCTCGATCTCGCGATCCTCCCGGACCTCCCGCCCATCAGCCCCGACCATCGTCAGTGACGACTTGCGTCCGAAAGGCGGATTCGACAGTACGATGCTCCACCTCTGCCCGGGATCGGCGATAAGAGCATCTCGGACCTCGATGAGGGAATCACCGTTCGGGGTGCCGATTCCGTGCAGCAACAAATTCATTGCGGCCAGGCGAGCCGTACCGTCGACCAGCTCGAACCCGGTGGCGAAATCGTCACGCAGATGGGCACGCTTGGCCGGTGTGAGGTTTTCGGCGCCGCGGGAGGCATGTTCGTGAGCGACAAGCAGGAAGCCACCGGTGCCGCAGGCCGGATCAACAACGGTGTCGGTGGGCTTCGGGTCGATGACATCGACGATTCCGGTGATCAACTCGCGCGGGGTGAAGTACTGCCCCGCGCCGGAGCCCTTGTCGGAAGCACCCTTGGAAAGCAACTCCTCGTAAGCATCCCCCTTGAGATCGGTGCCGGATGCAGACCAGTTCTCCCGATCAATGAGGTCGACGATGAGCCTCTTCAGTTTCGCCGGATCCTGAATCCGATTCTGTGCCTTGCGAAAGATCGTGCCCAGCGTGCCGGGCTGCTCCGCCAGACCCACCAGAATCTGCGTGTAAGCCACCTCGAGCGCGGTGCCTTCGGCATCCAACAGCTTCTGCCAGGAGTATTCTGCCGGAACGACCCGCTGGGGATTCAGCCTGCGAGTTTCTCTCTCGTGCGCCATCTTCAAGAACAGCAGGTAGGTGAGCTGCTCGGTGTACTCGATGACGCCCACGCCATCATCCCTCAGGACGTGGCAGTAGGACCACAGTTTTTCTACAAGGCGGCGGGACTCGGTCATAATTGAACAGTCTCCCAGGTACTAGATGCCGATCAGGCGACACGCTGGCCGCCGGAGGATGGAATACAGCCAGAGCCTGCTGGTGGTTACGCGAGGATCAGTTCCGCTGCTGCGGCGAAGTCCGAGTTGTGACCGGACAGTCGGCCCGAGAAGGCGGCAGTGAGGAGCGCATGGCGAAGGGCATCTGCGTGGGCGATTGCAGTCTTCCGATGCCGATCGAGTCGAGCAACTGCTACGCGGAGGCCGTAAACCCGCTTCACGAGCGCAACCTGATCCCCCATGCTGGGTAGTGGGAGTTGCACGGCTCCGAGGTCTCTTTGATTGACCTTAAATATGCCAGCCGTGGTTCGTGCGATATTCTCGATCTGCTTCCGCACCATCGGGGAATTCCACACAAGCGCGAGATACTCGGCTGATATTTTGCTGACATCGGGGCGAGCCCGAACCAAAGTATCGGGGAACGCAACTGGATCGGGAGTTTGATCGACGAGACCACCCCGACCAACTAGGCGAAGGCTTCCATTGCCGCGCGAAATCAAAAAGTCGCCGCGCTGCACCAGCCAACGCTGGGCTTCATTTTGTGTCCACGCGCCATCTTTGCGTTCACTCAGATCGATTCGGTCCCCCTGAAGGGCGGTGAGACGCAGGACCGGGAATCCACCTTCAAGAGACGGAACCGACCGCCCGTTCGCCAGCGGTACTGTAAGAAGGCCTGCGAGCGGGCATAGCGAGAAACTGATGTCTTCGAGTGCGGAACTGAGCAGCCGCTCATGCAGTCTTTCGGTACGGGATGCCGCTGTAGCTAGATATCCGCAGCCCGCGTCGATATGGGAGAGGTAATCTTCGAGGACTTGGACAATACGATACTGTTCAGCGAGAGATGGAAGCGGAACAGGTACTTGGCGAAGTTTTTGTTGAGGAAGGTGCGCAATCGCGGAACCGGTCGACAGGCTCGCGAGAGTACCATTGCGTGAATAGTATTCGAGCAAGTAGCGCAAGTACCGAGTATCGAGAGCCGCGCTGGGGCGTACTCGGTGAAGCGCTTTCTGGTAGGCGAGGTACTCGGTACGACCGTGCCAAATCGCACAGCGTCCAACTTCGCCGCCCTCGCACACAAGAAGATCGCCTTCCTCCACGGCGAAACGCTCACGTTCCTCGTCTGCCATTTCCATCGTTAGGAGGTCCGAAGTGTCGATCCGGCCCCACTGAACGTTGATGTTGCGGAGATAAGGAACGTGCGGCAGCCCTTGAGATTTGCCATTATCGAGCATCTTGCCGAGAGCCGTGTCTGCCACCTCGCCCAGCGCAACAATCGGCCAATTCACGCTGTCAGCTCCGTGTTCAGCTCGTCGATGAGGTCGGCGGCGCGATCGCCGAGGTCGCGCAACGCACCGTCGGTACCGCCTCGTTCGGTGAATGGAGCGTCGTCAAGGTCTTCTGGGGAGATCCCCGCCGAGGCTGCTATCACCGACACCATGCGGTCCAGCCACCACCTTTCCGTTTCGTTGAACACAACTCCGGCTTGCTCCTGCTGAGCGAGCCACCCGGCGTACCGCTGCCGAACCCGATCAGCGTAGGGGACGAGTTCGTCGTCGACGCCGACGGTGTAGCGGACCAGGGAGACCAGGTCGGTCAGGGTGCGGTGGCTGCTGCGCGCACCGTCGCCGACGCGGACTTCCAGCGCGCTGTACGCGTTCCAGATGATGTCGGGTGTCCAGTTGTGCGGTGGACGGGCGATGCGGTCGGCGAGTTCCTGAATGTCTCGGAAGGATGCGCGGCGGTCGCGGGCTTCGGACAGCAACTGGATGGCGGTGATCTCGTCGCGATGTTCGTCTAGGTACGCGCGCCAAGATTCGACAACCGAGCGGGCACGAGAGGTGTCGACGACGCCGTGCGCGTCGAGCAGCACGTCTCGACTCACCTCGTCGATGATCCGATCATGCGCGCGGCGGAGTTCGAGTATGCGGTTGCGCAACTCGGGGTTGGCGGCGATCGGCTCGATCGCGCGGTCCAACAGGTCCGACACTGCCATGCCGTTCTCAATCGCCTCGGCCTGGATGTCAGGATTGACTGCGTCCACCAGTCCGCGGACGATGTCGCGCACCGTTCCACCAGCAACCTCGTCGAGTTCGGTCCGTTCTGCATCGGTCAGATCGAGTTCGAGTTTGGCGAGGCGAGCGGCGAGAGTTGCGGTCTCGTCCTCGGTGAGAGTAAGCGCGGCTGCTTTGTCCAGGAGTTTCTTCAGCGACGCCTTGCGGTCGCGATTCAAGGGCGGTTCGACGAAGACGTGTTCGGTGACTCCGATGGCATCAACGATCACGAAGCGAGTCTTAGCGGTGGCATCTGGGGTCACTGCCCGGTAGTCCGCAGTCGAGATTGTCCGAGCGCCACGACCCTTCATCTGCTCGAAGTACTGCGCCGATCGCACATCACGCATGAAGAACACGCATTCGAGCGGCTTCACGTCGGTGCCGGTAGCGATCATGTCGACCGTGACAGCGATACGCAGAAATTGGCTGGTGCGGAACGCTCGTAAGTGCCCCTTCGCGTCGCGGGTACTGTAGGTTATCTTCGCGGCGAAATCATTCCCCTTGCCGAATACCTCTCGGACAATCGTCACGATCTCCTCAGCGTGGGCATCATCCTTGGCGAAGATCAACGTCTTGGGCACTGTCGTACGACCCGGGAAGATCTCGGTGAACAGCCTGTCCCGGAATGTTTCCAGCACGGTGCGGATCTGCGACTTGCTGGTGACGGCACGATCGAGCTGGCGGGCGGTGTAATCTACATCGTCATCGAGTGCTTCGAGCCTTTCCGCACGGGTACGCCGATCAACCTTTGGCACCACTGTTCCGGCTTCGATGTGGGAGCCCTGCTCACTGATCTCAGTGCGAATCCGATAGATTTCGAAATCGACGTTCACGGAATCGGCCACAGACTGGGGGTACGTATACTCCGAGACGAGGTTCTGTTCGAAGAATCCGAACGTCTGCTTCCCTGGCGTTGCGGTCAGGCCCACAATATGTGCGTCGAAGTAACGCAGAACTCCCTGCCACACACCATAGATCGAACGATGCGCTTCGTCGACGATGATGAGATCGAATGTCTCCGGCGGCAGTTCCCCGTTGTATGAAACAGTTACGGGTGCATCGGGGATGTAGTCGTCCAGGCTGGGGTCATCGACATCGGTAACTTCTTCACCACGCAGGAATTTAAACACCCGCTGGATGGTCGAGACGACCACATTGGATGATCCCAGTAACCCGGCCTTGGTGAGCTTGTCGACATTATATATCTCGGTAAACCGGCGGCCGTCGCCGGGCGTGCGGTAGTTCTGGAACTCCGCAAGGGTCTGGTCAGCGAGATTGTTGCGATCGACCAGGAACAGGATACGGACGAACCCACCGTACTTGAGCAGTCGGTATGACTGCGTCACCGCTGTGTACGTCTTCCCCGCTCCCGTGGCCATCTGCACCAGACTGCGCTTGTAACGCTGCTGCGCCAAACTCCGCTCGACGCCTCGGATCGCCTCGATCTGCGCCGGTCGCAAACGCGACGTATCCAACTCGGGAAGCGAGCGAACCTTACCCCGCCAAGTGGGTGCTTCGCGGCAAGCCTCAGCGTCTCTCAGAACCCGCGCCAGCGTCGCAGGCTTGGGGAAGTGGAAGAGCGCGCGAGAGCGGGGTTCGGGGTCGTATCCATTGGTGAAGTGGAGTTCGGTGCCACTCGACTCGAAGACGAACGGTAATCGGCCGTCGACCGTCAGCGCCTTCAATCGAACCTCCGGCGGCAGTCCCTCGGCGTACATCGCCGACTGCCACTCCACCCCGGACAAGGGCGTCCCAGTAGGTTTGGCCTCGATGACGCCGACCGCCTTCTTGCCAACGTAAAGCAGATAGTCCGCGCGGCCGTGCCCCCGCGCCATAACGGCCTCGCGCACCGCGACCCCCTGCGCAGCGAACAGGTTGAGGGCACGCCGGTCTTGAACCACCCAGCCCGCGGCGGCGAGCTGAGAGTCGATCAGCACCCGGGCACGCTGCTCCGCGGCCAGATGCTGTTCCGCGGCAATGTCATTCATAGAAGTCGAAGATATCGGATAGCAACAGCATCTAATAGGTTCAAGTTGAGCAGATTACGCGGCGCAGGAGCAACGCGCCTGAATCCGTGCGCGGTTGCGATGTCTTCATCTGGTGGCGATGAGTCCGTTATGCAGACCAAGCAGTCGGCTTTGCGAACGGATGTTCGCCAGACGGGCTGATAACGTTCAGCGATTTCGGTACTCGACACGGCGTTCGACCCGCGCACGAGCTACCGACCGGGTCATCACATCAATCGATGAGAATCGCATCGGGCTCGCCGGTGGCGCGCCCGATGCGGATTGCGTGCACATCATAGCGCTCCTGTCACTCGGCACATAATCGCTCGTGATGTGCGCGGCCTACGCCTAAGACAACCAGCACGAACCCGGTCTCGCGTGTCTGTCGCCTAACGGCAACACCCCTCTTCCGCGAGGATTACGCGAATGCGCGCATCCCATCCCGCCGGATGCGTCAGATTCCCGTTGTGCCCGCCGGGAAATTCCACCACCGACACGCCGCGCAGTGCCGCCAGCTCGTGGGCGGCCTTGCAATCGAAGACATGCTGCGGGGTGGTGCGCCCGCAGGCCGGGACGATGCGCACCGGCGAGTGCAGCAAGGCCGCGACGTCGAGGTGGTCGGCGCGGATCGCGGCGAAGTCGTGCCCGAGGAAGTATTCGAAATTCGCGGCGCGCTCGGGACCGAGCGGCGGTGCGGTCACGCCGGGTTCGCGATCCTGGCTGTTCGGATCGATCCCCAGCGTCCGCACCATCGGAGCGAGTGCCGCCTGCCAGCCGAGCTCGGCGAACACCTGCTCGCAGTGTTCGAGTTCGCCCATTTGGGTGGCGCGGTCGGCGGCGGCGAGCAGCCACGGCGTGACGGGCTCGTGCGCGATGAGAGTGTGCAGCCGGCCCGGGTGCTCGACCGCCAGATGCAGTCCGATGGCCGCGCCCATGCTGCAACCCAGCATTGCCACGGGCTCGTCGGTCAACGTCGAGAGCAGGCGGTTGACATCGTCGGCGTGCGTCGCGACCGAGGCGGGCACACCGGGATCGCGAATGATGCTGCGGGACAGGCCGCGGCGGTCGTAGGTGACGACGGTGAAACGCCGCTCCAGATGACCGACCAGATCTTCGCCGCGCCGCGCGTCCCCCTCTCCGCTCTGCCCGATCAGCAGCATCGGGCCGCTGCCGCGAACTTCGTAGTACAGGTCGGCGCCGGGGACTTCGAGAGTGCCGGTGGAAATCGTGTTCATGCCGACCACGATAATCCATCAATTTAGATACATCAACTCTGATGCATCTAGTTTGATGTAAAATCCTCGTCGTGGACGGAGTCGAACTGTTCCTGCTGGGCCGGGCATTGATGAAGATCGGCGAGGAGGCGTTGCCGGCGGCCGGACTCGGCGGCGGGCACCGCCCCGTGCTCGTCGTGTCGAGCGACATCCTCGAGCACCCGGACAGCACCGTTGGCGAAATCGCCACCCGCACCGGACTACCGCAAAGCGCGGTATCCACCGCCGTCGCCCGGCTCAAGGAAACCGGCGCGGTCACCTCCACGGTCGACCCACGCGACCGCAGGCGCACCCTGATCCGCGCGGCCGACCAAGCCTCCCCGCGAGTCGCCGAAGTGCGAGCGACACCCGTGGACGAAGCGGTCGCGGCGGCGCTGCCCGACAACGACCCGGCCGCCGTACGCGAGGTACTCGACGCCCTCACTACCCTCACCCGCCACCTACGTCCCCGCGAACACCGCGCCGCCCCCTGACACCCACCCGACCAGTGCGACGAGTGGCACATCAGCGAGCGTCTTCTCGCGTTTCGCCCAGCCATGTGCCACTCGTGGGCGGGTCAGGGGAGGTAGACGCAGCCGCCCATGCCGAGGTAGCTGCGGATGGAGCAGATCAGGTTGTTCACCGTTTTGCCGGAGCCGGAGGAGGAACCCGTGCTGGGCGTCTCGGCGATCGCGGCGGGTGCGGTGGCCGCGGTCGGCGAGGACCAGGTTCAGCACTTGACCCCTGACGCCACGAAGCCTACGAATCACCGAATGCCCGACACAGACCGCACTTTTCAGGGGTCGCGCTGTCTCCGCGCACGGCTCAGCCTCCGGCGTAGCGGAAAGTCGATTGCTGTCGGCGATCCGGCTTGCCGGTTCGGCCGTTCAGGACGACGCGGGCGGGGGGTGGACCGCGTGCCAGTGGCGGGCGATGTCGATGCGGCGGGTGATCCAGACCTGGTCGTAGGACTGGATGTGGTCGAGTAGGCGTTCCAAGGCGGCGGTGCGGGCGGGGCGGCCGATGAGGCGGCAGTGCAGGCCGATGGACAGCATCTTGGGGGCGCCCTCCGCCCCCTCGCGGTAGAGCACGTCGAAGGCGTCTCGGACGTGCGCGAAGAATTGCTCGCCGGTGGGGAAACCGGCGGGTGAGGCGAATCGCATGTCGTTGGTGTCCAAGGTGTAGGGCACGACCAAGTGGTCGTGGTCGTGCACGCGCACCCAATAGGGCAGGTCGTCGGCGTAGGAATCGGCGTCGTAGACGAAGCCGCCGTGCTCGACCACCAGCTCCCTGGTGTTCGGCGAATCGCGGCCGGTGTACCAGCCCAGCGGTGCCGAGCCGGTCAGTTCGGTCAAGATGCGCACCGCCTCGGCCATGTGCGCGCGCTCGGTGTCGCGGTCGGTGAGCTGATAGGACTTCCAGCGCAAGCCGTGGCAGGCGATCTCGTGGCCCAGTTCGCGGAAGGCCGCCACCGCCTCCGGGTTGCGCTGCATGGCACGGGCTACGGCGAAGATCGTCAACGGCAACCCGCGTCTTTCGAAGACGCGCAGCACCCGCCACAGGCCGGCACGCGAGCCGTACTCGTAGAGCGACTCCATGCTCATATGGCGGTTCGGAAATGCCTCGGCGGGAGTCATTTCCGACAGGAACGTCTCGGAGAACTCGTCACCGTCGAGAACGTTGTTCTCGCCGCCCTCTTCGTAGTTGAGCACGAACTGGACCGCGATTCGCGCCTCCCCCGGCCACTTCGGGTCCGGCGGACGCGGGCCATAGCCGACGAAATCCCTCATGCGCCGAGCTCGCCGTACAGCCGCAGCCGCGCCATGCCGCCATCCGGATAGATGTCCAAGCGCACCTCTTCCACCGAGGCGGCCATCGGCGCGATCGGGAACCGGTGCCTGGTGTCGGGTTGCAGTGCTGTGCGCGGCAACAGCTCCAGCTCGGTGCCGTCGTTGGTGCGCCCGGTCAGCCGGGCCGCGCCAGGACTGTTGCCGAGGAAGTAGGACGTGTCCAGCTCGGCGAGCCGGATCAGTCCAGGTCCGGCCAGGCGGATGCGCACCCAGTCGTTGCCGTCGTCCCGACGGCGTGCGGTCTCCCAGCCCTCACCCATGGAGCGCGCCCGGCCCGGGTACAGCAACTGGTTCGGCGAACTGTAGAAGCGATTGGAGCAGTCCAGCACCAGCGCGCCGTTCTCCAACGCGGCCAGATCCAAGGGGCCGAGGCCGAGCAGGCGCGGATCGGGTCGTCCCTCGCCGTGCACCCGCAATCTCGCCACGCCACCGTCGGGGTGCATGGTGAGCTTCACGTGGGTCCAGCGCTTCTCGTTCTCGACGGCGAACAAGTTGCGGCTGTCGCCCGTTACCGGCGAGCGATCGACCAGCATCACCCAATCGTCGCGCGCGGCGATGGTTTCCGCGGGCGGATAGTCCTCGATCTCCAGCGCGGACACCGAGACGGCGGGCGGGTAGTTGCCCTTGAACCACGCCGTGTCCACCACGATCCCGCGGATCACGCCCGGCACCCCCAGCCGCACGATCGCGGAGTCGTCGCCGGGCTGCCCGCGGTGCCGACGAGTCTCCCAGCCGTCGTAGATCTGCCCTTTGTGCCCGAAGTCGGACGGCCGGTATCGGGCGGGCCCCGGGTTGATCAAATTCTCCTTCTCCGCGAAGAAATCGTCGTTCGCCCAGATCACCGCGCCGCCGAGCGGCCGGACCGCCAGATCGGGCAGCAGCAAGAACTCTTCGTCGTCGCCCCGGTCGCGCATCGCGTCTCCTGTGTCGTGCGGGGTCGTCCCGTCCGGATGGCCGATCACGGCGCCTCCGGTATCGGCGCGCGTGCCGCCAGTGCCCGCAGAACCGTTTCGGTGAGTTCCGCGGCGCCCGCGTCCGGGCGGGCCCCGCAATCGATGCCGCGCAGGACGGTTACGGCCAGCGCTTCCGCGGTGGCGGGCTCGTCGATGATGTCGCCGCCGCGCCGCGCGAGGTAGTCCCGCAGGCGCGGCACCGCGACGTCGATCGCCCGGCGGAAGAAGTCGTAGGTGGCCAGCCAGCGGGTGACCAGGTGACCCGGATGCATGTCCCAGCCCTGGTAGTACCCGCGCCGCAACGCCCGGGCGACCAACCGGTGGTGGTTGCGCAGCGCGGCCTCCGGATCGGCGTCGGGCACGATCTGGGTGGAACCGTCGCACACCCACACCCCGGTCTGCGCGGCCGCGACCTGCATCACCGCCTTGGCGTAGTCGGCAGCCGGATGGTCGAGCGCCTGATCCGGTGCGGCGACACCGCACGCGGCGGTGTAGTCGTAGGTACCGAAATGCAATGCGCTGCAACGTCCTTCGGAACGAGTGAGCATGGCGGCCACCGGCGCGGCGCCATCCGCGGCCAGGATCGCCTGCGGGCTCTCGATCTGCAACTCGAAGCGCAGGCTGCCCTCGGCGATGCCGTACCCGCGTTCCAGGCCCACGCACAGCTGCACCAGAGCCGTAACCTGCTGCACGGCACGAATTTTCGGCACGGTGAAGACGAATCCATCGGGCACGCCACCCGCGCCCTCCAGCACGAGGTCGAGCGTGCGCAGCGCCCGCCGCCGCTCGCCGCCGCCCAAACCCTTCATCCGGATGCCGCTGCCGGCCGGGCCTCCCGGGCGCCGCGCCCAGGCCGCCAGCACCGCGCCCGCCGCCGTGGCCGCGCGGTCCTCCTCGGCGTCGGCGCGCAGGCCGTAGCCGTCCTCGAAGTCGATACGCAGATCCTGGACCGGGTCGGCTTCCAGCCGCTTGCGCACGTCGGGCAGCGAATCGGTCTCGTCCAGGGTGGCCAGCAGGTCGTGGTGGCGGTCGAGCAGTTCCACCGCGGTCGCGCCCCATTCCTCGGGAGTCTCCTCGGCGACCCGGTCGGCCGGGACGTACACGGTGTGGATCGGTTGGGAGCGGCCGTTCGAGCCGGGATACCGGCGGCGCAACTCGGTGTCGACCTCGTCGAGCAGGGCCTCGACCCGGGCGCGGACGTTCTCCGGCAGCTTCGTCATCGTGCCTCCTTGTCCCGCAGCGCGGCCCAGACCCGGTCCGCGGTCATCGGCAGCCGGTACAGCCGAACGCCGATCGCGTCGCGGATCGCGTTGGCCAGCGCGGGTGCGACCGGGTTGTACGGCGATTCGCTCATCGACTTGGCGCCCAGCGGGCCGAGCGCGTCGGACGTCTCGGCGAAGTAGACCTCCGTGCGCGGCACGTCGGCGAACTGCGGTATGTGGTAGTGCCGCAGGGTCTGCGCACCCACCACCCCGTGCGCGCTGCGCATGTCCTCGTACAGCGCCGTGCCGATGGCCTGCGCCGCGCCGCCCTCGACCTGCCCGCGGCACTGCACCGGGTTGAGCACCGTGCCCGCGTCGGCGGCCTGGATCGACTGGAGGATGCGCACCGCGCCCGTGTCGGGGTGCACGGCGACGCGGAACGCGTGCACGTTGAAGCTCACCGATCTGGGGCTGCCGTCGTGCTCCGCGCGGGCGGTGAGATCACCGCCGGTCAGCAGATCGGCCGCGGTGAGCAGCCGGTCGCCGCAGTGAACGCCGCCGGAATTCAGCACGCACTCCCGCTCCGCGACGCCCGTCAGCTCCGCCGCCCTGGCCAGCAGGAGCCCGCGCAGCGCGCACGCCGCCGCGTACACGGCCTTGCCCGCGACCACGATGCCGGTGGAACCGAACGCGCCGGTGTCGTGATCGACCAGGTCGGTGTCGCCGTGCCGGACCACGATGCGGTCGACCTCGGTGTCCAGCGCGGTCGCCGCGAGCTGCGCGTGCACCGTTGTCGTACCGTTGCCGAACTCCGCCGTGCCGGAACGGATCTCGTAGCGGCCATCGGGCAGCAGAGTGGCCGTCGCGGTGGACCGGTGACCGCGCGGCGGAACGGTCGCGATCATCGCCGCGGCCATGCCGGTGCCGACCCGCCACTGCGGGCCGGGCGCGTGCACGTCGTTGCCGCGCAGCAGCGCGCGTTCGGCGAGGTCGAGGCACTGGTCCAGGCCGTAGCTGCCGAACATGAGATCGCTCTCGTTCACCGCGGCGCCGACGAACCGGTCGCCGGGCACCACGGCATTGCGGCGACGCAGTTCGAACGGGTCCATGCCGAGCGCGTGCGCGAGCTCGTCCAGAGCCGACTCCACCGCGAAGATCACTTGTCCGAGACCGTATCCGCGGAACGCGCCGGAGGGAATGTTGTTGGTGTACACCGCCTGCGCGTCGACCCGCTTGTTGGCGCAGCGGTACAGCTCCACCGACTCGGCGACGCCGTGATACATCACCCCGCCGCTGTGATTGCCGTAGGCGCCGGTGTCGGCGAGCACGTCGACGGCCAAGGCGGTCAGCACACCGCGCGCGTCGGCGCCTGCGGTCACCTCCACCCGCATCGGATGGCGGCAGGTCGCGGCGGTGAACTCCTCGGAACGGGTGTACTCGTACTGCACCGGCCGACCGGTGCGCAGCACGGCCAGGGCGATCAGGTCCTCGGCCAGCAGCTCCTGTTTCGCGCCGAACCCGCCGCCCACCCTGGCCGTGAACACCCGCACCTGTGCGGCCGACCGGCCGAACAGGCGGCACAGTTCGTCGCGGACGAGGAACGGAACCTGGGTGCTGCACCGGATGACCAGCCGTCCGGCGTCGTCCAGCCAGCCGACCCCACCGTGCGTCTCCAGGTGCACGTGCTGCCCGCGCGGCGAGTGCCAGACCCCGCGCACGACCTGGGCGGCGGCGGCCAGGCCCGCCGCGACATCGCCCACCTCGCCGTGCAACTCGGCGACCAGGTTGCGTTCCGGATCGGCGATCCGGGCCGAGGCAGGCTTGTCCCCGTGCAGCTTCGGCGCGTCGGCGCGTAGCGCTTCCTGCGGGTCGAACACCGCGGGCAGGACCTCGTAGTCGACCTCGAGCAGACGGCAACCTTCGCGGGCGATCGCGACGCTGTCGGCCACCACCGCCGCCACCCGCTGCCCCACGAACCGCACCGTCCGGTCCAGCACGTAGGTGTCGTCGGGGTCGTCGGTGCGCAGTTCGTGACGCGCGGTGGAGAACGGCACGTCCGGTGCGTCGGCATGGGTGAGCACGGCGTGCACGCCCGGCAGCGCTTCGGCGGCGGCGGTGCCGATGGAACGGATCCGCGCGTGGGGGTGCGGACTCCGCAGCACCGCGATGTGCAGCGGGGCGGCCGGTGGCGCGTTGTCGGCGTCGCCCGGTCGCGGCCAGTCGAAGGTGTACGGCTCGCGTCCGGAGACGATGCGCGGCCCGGCCGGGGCGCCCGCTCCGGCGATCGCCGCGTCCGGATCGGGCGCGACGGCGGCGGGATCGTCCGGGGTGAGCTGCTCGCCGAGCGCGGCGCGGATGGCGCGGTAACCCGTGCAGCGGCAGAGGTTGCCCTTCATCAACTCGGCGAGTTCCTCGCCCGGAACGCCGGCCTGCTCGTCCGCGGCACATCCGAGCCCCGCGGCCGTGACCACCATGCCCGCGGTGCAGAACCCGCACTGGAACGCCGCGTCGGCGACGAACCGGCGCTGCACCGGATGCGGGTGCTCGGGCGTTCCCAGCCCGGCGGCGGTGGTGACGGACCGTCCGGCGGCGCGATAGGCGGGAAAGACGCAGGAGTGCACCGCCATTCCGTCGACCAGCACCGAGCAGGCCCCGCAATCGCCCGTGTCACAGCCCTTCTTCACCGCCAGACTGCCGCTGTCCCGCAGCGCCGTCCGCAGGCACTGCCCAGGCCGCGCCGCGATGTCGACGGTCCTGCCGTCCACTTCGAATCGCATCAGCATCCCCGCAGTTCCGCCGCGACCTCGCCGGCGAGCACCCCCGCGACATGCCTGCGCCACTCCGGCGACCCGTGCGGATCGTCGAACCACAGGGCCGGATCGACAGTGTCCACGGCATCGCGTATCTCGCCCTCGGCGGGCGGTGCGGCGAAGTCCAGCACGACGGGTCTGATCGTGGCGGCCGTAATGGTGACCGCGCTACGGCCACTTCCTTCTCGCCGCCCCATCACGACGGCGCCGGACCGGCCAAGCGGGGCGAGCGCGATCTTCCGAAAACTGGTGCGCGCCAGCAAACTCGAGCGCGGCAAGCGGATCGAGCGCAGCACTTCCCCGGGCCGCAGCACCGTACGTCCGGGACCGACGACGAACTCCCGCATCGGGATTTCCCGATCGGCGCCGTCCTGGGCCCACACGAGTGCCGTTCCGTCCAGCGCCACCAGCGCGCCGAGCACCGCTCCCGCGGGCAGCGCGAGGCAGACGTTGCCCCCGACGGTCGCGGTGCGCCAGATCTTGTGCGAGGCCAGCAGCGCCCGGCAGGAGCTGGCGAACAGCGCCGTCCCCGGCCACTGGTCGCGCAGCACCCCCGTCCCCAGCTCACGGCCCGGCGCGGCGCCGGCGAACTCGGCCAGGGTGCAGGTCGCGGCGATGTCCAGCCCGCCGTCCACGATCTCCAACGCGGGCCACCCCAGGCCGGTGATGTCGACCAGACGCAGCAGCTGGTCCTGCGGCTCGGAGAACAGGAAGGTCCCTCCGGCGAGCACCGCGGTGGAAGCACCGAGCACGGCCAGGTCTTCTCGCTCCCGAGCGATCACCACCTCGCGGATCGTGTCCAGGTCCACGTCTCACCTCGTTCCTGCCTCTCCGTCACCGTAGAGCCAGTCGGTTGCCGCCATATTGCGCGCGACCCACCGCAGATTGCGCGGCCGTTACCGCGCCGCACGACGGCCGCCCACGCCCGGGAACCGCCCCGCCCGCAGGCTGTGCGGGCAGGCCGTCCACGACACCACGCCTCCGCCTCGTCGGCCCGTCCGAGCCGACCCTGCTTCAGTATTGCTCGTCCCGCCTGACCAGGCACGACACCTCGCCCAGATCAGCGCGGCGATTCTCGGCGACGAGCTGTCCCGACCATCCACAGCACCGGCCTCGACCAGCACGGGCCATACGGCCACCGCACCCCCTCCCGGCGGCATCACCGACGCCCGATCAGCGCGAGTCGTTCAACCGGCCTTCGCGAGCAACGTCGCCTGCGCCCGCGCGACCTCGGCCGCCACCACCTCCGTGTCGACCGTCCTGACCTCGCCGTCACGCACCACCTCGCGCCCGTTCACCAGCAGCGCCGCCAGCGGCGGGGGCGAGCCGAGCACCAGGGCGGTCACCGGATCCGCGATCCCGGCGTGCGCGACGGTGTCCAGCCGCCACAGCGCCAGATCCGCCAGCTTGCCCACCTCGATCGAACCGATGTCGGCGGCGCGGCCCAGCACCCGCGCGCCGCCCATGGTGGCCAGTTCCAGCGCGGTGCGCACGGTCATCGCATGCGGTCCACCCCGGTTGCGCGCCCACAGCAAGGCATGACGCGGCTCCTCGATCATCGAACCGGCCTCGTTGCTGGCCGCCCCGTCGACGCCGAGTCCAACCGGGACGCCCGCGCCTACCAGATCGACGATGCGAGCGACGCCCGCGCCGAGCCGCGCGTTCGACGTGGGGCAGTGCGCCACGCCGGTACCGGTCCGCGCCATGGCGCGGACAGCGCCGTCGTCCAGGTGGACGGCGTGGGCGTACCAGACATCGGGACCGAACCAGTCCAGCCGCTGCATGTACTGCGCGGGCGTACAGCCGAAAGTCGCCAGACAGTAGTCCTGCTCGTCGACGGTCTCGGCGAGGTGGGTGTGCAGCCGGACCCCGGTGTCGCGGGCCAGCGCCGCCGACTCGCGCAGCAGGTCCGGCGTCACCGAGAAGGGCGAGCACGGCGCCAGCGCGATCCGCAGCATGGCGTCGGACGACGGGTCGTGCCACCGCGCGACGGCCTCCGCGCTCGCGGCGAGGATGTCGTCCAGGCGTTCCACCAGGTGATCGGGCGGCAGGCCGCCCGAGCTCGCGCCCAGATCCATCGAGCCGCGACAGGGATGGAACCGCAGGCCCACCCGCGCCGCCGCGGTGATCTCGGCGGCCAGCGGGTCACCGCCGTCGCGCGGGAACACGTAGTGGTGATCGGTGGTGGTGGTGCACCCGGTGCGCGCGAGGGCGGCGAGCGCACCCGTGGCCGCCACGCGCACCCCGTCCTCGTCGATGCCTGCCCAGACCGGGTACAGGGCGGTGAGCCATTCGAACAGCGTGTGGTCGGTGGCCAGGCCGCGGGTGATCCATTGGTAGAGGTGGTGATGGGCGTTCACCAACCCGGGTGTGAGCAGGCAGCCGCGCCCGTCGACGCGCCGCGCACCCGGGCCGAGCTCCGGCGGATCGCCCGCGCCGACCGCGTCGATCCGGTTGCCGCGCACGACGACGTGCCCGCGGGCGTACTCGGTGCCGTTGGCGTCGACGGTCGCGACGGCACAGTCCGCGATGACGGTCACCTGGTCCACGCGGGGCCCGCTTCCGGCGCGTCGGCCCGCGCCACGGTGGCGTGGATCAGCCCGTAGGGACGGTCGTCGGCGTGGTAGACCTCGCCGTGGTTCTCGATGCCGAAGCGGCCGAGATCGTAGTCGAAGTGGTGCTTGTTCGGCGCCGCGAGCCGGATCTCGGCCAGCACCGGGAACGCCCCCAGCGCGGCCTTGCCCATTTCGAACAGCGTCTGCTGCAACGCCTTCGAATGCACGGTCGCGAAGGTCTCCACCAATCGCGCCCGCACGCCGGTGTAGACCTCGTCCCAGTCGACGCCCTCGCTGCTCGCGAAGCGCCACTCGGCGATCAGCGAGGTGGCCAGCATCCGATCGCGCGTCGGCGCGAGCACGGTGAACTCGTCGGTCAGGAAGTCGGCGAACTCCGAGCCGGTCGACTTCAGAATGGTCAGGTCCTTCACCCCGCCGACGACCCAGGCCCGCCGCTCGGCGCCTTTCCCGGTTACGGTGACCGCGGCCGTGCGCACTTCCGGACCCTGCCGCACCCAGGTGTGATCGTGTTCCACACCGCCGACCGTGACGCGCTGCCAGGCGTATTCGTCGACCTCGATCCGCGCGCTGCGCACCGGTTCGATCTCGGCGACGAAATGATCGGCCAGCGCGAGCGCGTAGTCCTCGACAGCCCGCAGCCCGGGACGCTTCGCGAAGGCGTAGGCCGTCTGCTTCTGCGAGTCGGTGGGCAGGACCTTCGCTTGGTCGCCCGCGACGTACGCGTCGGCGAAATCGCCGCGCAGCACCGTGGATACGTTCACGTCGCGGATCTCGTGGCGTGCGCTCTGCCGGTGGATGCGCACGATCCGATTCTCCGCCTTGCCGTATCGATGGTCGGTCAGCACGATGGGTCCGGTCAGTTTCATGCTCAGCTCCCTCGATAGGTGGAAAAGGCGAAGGGCGACAACAGCAACGGGACGTGATAGCGCCGTTCCTCGGTCACGGTGAACACGATGCTCACCTCGGGATAGAAGGTTTCCACCCCTTGGCCGGCGAAGTAGGCGCCGGTGTCGAACACCAGCCGATAGGTTCCGGATTCGAGCGCTTCGCCCAATGCCCTGATCCGCCCGTCCGCGCCCGTTTCGCCCGAATCGAGCTGGCGGTTCTGTTGGTACAACGTCACCGTGACGCCCGCGGCGGGCACGCCGCGCACCGCGTCGAGCACATGCGTGCTCAGCGTGCTCACGACCGCCCCACCAGCAGCGCGCGCAGCCGGATCCGATTGATCTTGCCCAATTCTGTTCGCACGACCTGCCTTTCGGTCTCGGGATCATTGCGTAACCGGGCGTTGAGCAGCGCGAGCAGCTCCTCGCCCGTCTTTCCGCTCGCACACACCAGATAGATGTGCCCGAACCGTTCCTCGTAGGCACGGTTGCCTTCGGCGAGCGCCGCGCGTACCGCGTCGGCCGCACCCGCCACCCCGGCCTGCTCCCGCGTCGACGCGGCGGAGCGCGGTCGCTCGCCGATTCTGGGATGACCCGCCAGCGCCAGGTCGAGCTCGGACTCCGGCAACCGCGCCAACGCTTCGTCCGCCGCCTCGAGCAGCGCCTCGACGCTGCGGTACGGACGGCCCGCGACCAGCGACCGCGCGAAGCCCGGCGACGAGCAGCAACCGAGCACCGCCCGGTAGGCCGCGTCGTCGGACAGCGCGTCGAACGCCGCGATACCGCGTCGCTGATCCGTCATCGGACCAGCATCGAGTACGACCGGACGAGCCGCCACCGGAAGCGGAGGGATCAGCTTCGGCGTGTCGCTCCGGGACCACGCCTGAGCACCGGTTTCCCCTCGTGCGACGCAGACCTGCCGGTATTACCTTTTATGCATGGCCGACCCTGATCGCTCCGCTGTCGCACCATGCGCCGGCGTCGTGCTCGCCGCCGGCGCCGGAACCCGCTACGGAAAACCCAAAGTGCTCGCCGAGGACGGCGCCTGGCTGCGGGCCACGGTCGCCGCGCTGCGCGACGGCGGTTGCGACCCGGTGATCGTGGTGCTCGGCGCGACCGGCCCCACGCCGCGGATCGTCGATCTGCCGTCGGACGTGCGGCACGTGTGGGCGGCGGACTGGGCGACCGGGCTGAGCGCATCGCTGCGGGCGGGCCTGATCGCCGCGGCGAGCACCCCGGCGCGCTACGCCGCGATCATGCCGGTCGACACCCCCGATATCGGCGCCGACGTGGTCGCCCGAGTGCTCGCCGCCGCGCTCGCGGCCCCCAGCGGCTTGGCCCGCGCCGTGTTCCACGACACACCCGGCCACCCTGTTGTCATCGCCCACAAGCACTGGAACGCCATTTCTGGATCGGCCTCAGGAGATTCCGGCGCCCGCACCTATTTGACCGGCAGAAACGATATGGTGTGCGTCACGTGCGACGATTTGGCGACGGGGGTCGATCGTGATTTCCCGGCCACGACCGCACGGTGATCGGAGCTAGCAGATGCGGGACATCGTCGACGACCTGTTGCGGGTGTGGTACTCGGGCCGTACCGGCGGACTCGGCACCATCGTGCGCACGGTGGGCGCCGCCCCCTTACCGGTGGGCTCGGCGATGCTGGTCGACCCGGACGGGGGCGTCTACGGGTCGATCGCCGCGGGCGGGCTGGAGGACATCGCGTACGAGGCCGTGCTCCAGGCCGCGCGGACCGGCCGTCGTGCGATGCACCGTTTCGGCTTGGACGGGGGCGCGAACGGCGAGGGGATGGTGGACGTCTTCACCGAACCGTTCTCTCGAAGACACTTCCCGGAGTTCCCGGACGTCGCCGCCGAGATCGCGGCGCACCGCAGGGTCACCGTCTTCACGGTGGTGTGGAACTCCGACGCCGACCTGATCGGCCAGCACCTGATCACCGACAAGAGGCACGCCACCGAGTTGGTCGCGCTCCCCGATTCCGACGTCTTCGTCGCCTCGTTCGCTCCGCCGCCGCGCCTGATCATCTTCGGCGCCAATTCCTTCGCCGCCGCGCTCACCGTGCAGGCCGATTTGCTCGGCTACCGGGTGACCATCTGCGATTCCCGCCCCAATTTCGCTACGCCGGAATCGTTTCCCGGCGCGGAGGTCGTGGTCGACTGGCCGCACCGCTACCTCAACATCCTCTCCGCGGCCGGTGAAATCGACAGCAGCACAGCGATAGTCGTGGTCTCGCACGATCCTACGTTCGAGATTCCGCTGCTCACCGTGGCGCTGCGACTACCCGAGCTCGGCTATCTCGGCGCCGTGGGGTCACGCCAGGTGCACATTCGGCGCATGGAGGACCTGCGCGCAGGCGGATTCGGCGAGGAGACGCTGTCGCGGCTGCACTCGCCCGCAGGATTCGACATCGGCGCGCGCACCGCGCCCGAGATGGCCGTCGCGATCGCGGCCGAGCTGCTGGCCGCCCGCGCCGCGCAGCCGGTGCGAGCGGTCGATCCGTACAGCGGCGAGATCCCGATCACGCCGAAGACAGCCGTGGGACTCTAGCTCATTTCAGGCCGGGATTCTCGGCATACACCTCGCGCAGTACCGACAGGTCGAACAACTGCGCGGCCTTGATATCGATCTTCGCGGCGCGCAGCGCGGCGATGTTCTGCTCGATCAAGGCGTCGGTCATCGAGAGCAAGCCGCCCGTGGCCGTATCCGCCGAAACCACCAGATCGTTCTGCGCCACGGCCTCTTTGGTCTGCTCGGCGAGATCGAGCTTCTGATCCTTGCCGTACACCTCGACCGCGAGCCGCGCCGCTTCGGCCGGGTCGGCCACCGCGTCCTTCCAGCCTTTGATCTCGGCGACGAGGAACGCCTTGAGCTTGTCGCGCTCGTTGTCGATGGTCGACTGCGCGACCGTGAGCGTCTCGGCGACCAGCGGCAGGTTGAAGTCGGCGAACAAGAAATGGGTGTTCTGGAAGCCCTTGGCCGCCAGGGTGATCGGTTCGTTGGTCACGTAGCTGACCCATCCGTCGACCTCGCCGTTGGCCAGCGGGGTCGGGTCGAATTGCGCGGGCACGACGGTGACATCGCCCGGCTTCAACCCGTTGGCGGTGAGCAGCGCGTTGAAGATCAGCTGGTTGGTGTCCTGCACACCGATCTTGCGGCCCTTCATGTCCTGCGGCGTCTTGATCGGTTTCGCCGCGGAGGACACGATCGCGAACGGGTTCTTCTGATAGGTGGTCGCGACGATCTTGGCGGGCAGGCCCTCCAGGATCGCGGGTGCGGTGGTCTGCGGCGCGGACAGGCCGAGCCACACCTTCCCGGTGTCCAAGCCGGCCTCCACCGACGTGCTGGCCGCGCCGCCCGCGATCAGGTCGACCGAACCGAAACCCGCCTCCTTGAAATAGCCTTTCGAATCGGCGAAGTATTCGCCCGCGAATTCGATGTTCTTCAGCCAGGACAGCTGCACCGCGACGCCGCCGTATTTCGAGCCGTCCGCGGTGGTGCCGCCCGGCCCATCACCGGAGTTCCCGCCGCAGGCGGCCAGCGCCCCGGCACCGCCGAGGGCGGCGCCGGCGAACGCGGAGTAACGGAGAAACGAGCGTCGGTTCAGGTGCCCGAACGTGGAGCGGTGCGCGGGTGTCATGGGCCGAATCTAAAGGCAGCGCGTTTCATTTTCTTTACTTTGACGTTCCGAGCGAGGAATTCACAGTCGTCCCGCTTCCGGTCCGAACCGGGCGAGCACCAGGTTCTCCACGACGCCGACGATCGCGTAGAGCACCACCGAGACCAACGTGACGATGACGATCGATGCCCACAACTTGCTGTACTGGAAGGTCGGGATCGCCCGGATCAGGCTGGCGCCCAGACCGGTGCCGCTGCCGAGCCACTCGCCGAGCAACGCGCCGATCAGCGCACCCGGCACCGAGATCCGCGCGGCGGCGAACACCGACGGCAGCGCGGCGGGCACGGCCACCATGCGCAACCCGGTCCAGCGCGACCCGCCGTACGCGGTCACCAACTCCAGCGCCTGCCGCGGCGCGTCACGCAATCCCGCCATGATCATGACCAGCGCGGGGAAGAACACCACGATCGCGGCGAGCACCGCGACCCCGGCCACGCCACGGCCGAACACCAGCACGATGATCGGCGTGAGCGCCACCAGCGGCACCGAGCGCAGCAGCATCGCCACCGGAAGGAAGGTCTGCTCGAGCGCGGCGAAGGACACGAACAGCGCGGCCACCACCAGTGCGGCGAGCATGCCCGCGCCGAAACCGATGGCCGCGTCGCGCAACGTGATCTGCAGATCGTCCAGGATCGCCTGCCGCGCGGTCGCGGCGTTGGGCGCCGTCACCAAGTAGGTCCAGATATCGCCCGGCGTCTTGCCGACCCGCGGGCCGACCTGCGGAAACGCTTTCAAGAATACGTACCAGATCACCAGCATCAGCAGCAGCGAGGTGCACAGCGGGAACAGGAAGATCCCGATCCGTCGCAGCAGATTCATCGGGCGGCCCCCGTAACCTCGTTCGGCGCAATACTCGTCGTACCGTCGGGCGTCACCGCGCCTCCCGGACGGTCCAGGGCGCGGCCAGGCGGGCGACCAGCGCCACCAGCGTGTAGCCGACTCCGGCCAGCGCCGCGGCGGCCAGCGCCATGCCCCAGGTGCGCGGCACGTTGTAGGAGGTCTGCGCGGCGGTCAGCGCCACCCCGATGCCGCTGTCCACGCCACCGAGGTACTCGCCGATGATCGCGCCGAGCACGGCCGACGGCGCGGCGATCTTCAACGCCGCGAACGTGCTCGGCAGCGCCGATATCGCCTGCACCCGGTACAACTGCTGCCAGCGCCCGCCGCCGTAGGCGCGCACCAGTTCCAGGCTGGTCCGGTCGGCCGAGCGCAACCCGGCGACGGTGCCGACCATGGTGGTGAAGAAGCAGTACATCGCGGCCAAGAAGACCGTCGGGGTACGACCGCCGAACACCACCAGGATGATCGGGCCGAGCGCGAGCAGCGGGGTGCAATAGCTCAGGATCGCCAACTGGGTGGCCAGCGACTCGATCGGCGGAACCAGCACGATCAGGACGGCAAGGGCGATGGCCAGGCCGTTGCCCCAGACGAATCCCTGCAACGCGCCGAGCGCGGTGATCCGGAAATTGGGGCCGTACAGGTCCCAGCCGTCGGTGTACATGGTGTGCAGCACCTGCCAGGGGCTGGGTATGGTGCCGCCCGCGACCTCGACCGCCGCCAGAGCCCACCACACCGCGACCAGCCCGAGCACGCCGAGCACGCCGCCGAAGCGCTTCACGCCGTGTCTCCCGTCCGCCGCACGCAGCGCGCGAACGGGTGCCGCCGCGCCGACCAGGTGTGCGCGCTCGACCGCTGCCAGCCCGGCCTGCGATGGCGCAGGCAGCGTTCCGGTTGGTGCTCGTTCATGCGACGCCTCCTTTTCCCGCGCTCCCGAACAGCAGCTCCGACAGATAGTCGTGCAGTTTGTGGAACTCCGGTGTCCGCATCATCTCCGGCAGCCGCGGACGCGGCAGATCGATTTCCACCAGTTCCAGCACCCGCCCCGGCCGCGGGCTCATCACGGCCACCACGTCCGACAGGAACACCGCCTCGGCGATGCCGTGGGTGACCATCAGCGTCGTCGCGGGCTTCTCGGTCCAGATCCGCAGCAACTCCAGATTCAGCCGCTGTCTGGTCATGTCGTCGAGCGCGCCGAACGGTTCGTCCAACAGCAGCACGGTCGGCTGCACCACCAGTGCGCGCGCGATCGAAACGCGCTGGCGCATGCCGCCCGAGAGCTGCGCGGGCTTGGCCTTCTCGAAGCCCTCCAGCCCGACCAGGCGGATCAGGTCATCGATCTGCCCCGGTTCCGGCGGGATGCCCGCGACTTGCAGCGGCAGCGCGATATTCGACGCCACCGACCGCCACGGCAGCAGCGCCGAATCCTGGAACGCGATGCCGAAGGCGTGCCTGCCCCGCAGTTCGGCGGGCGTCGCGCCGTCGATCAGCGCCTTGCCCGCCGTCGGCGTCTCCAGACCGGCCAGAATGCGCAACACCGTGGACTTGCCGCAGCCGGACGGACCGAGCAGCGACAGGAACGCGCCCTGCTCGGTGTGCAGATCGACGCTCGCCAGCGCCTCTACGGTTTTCCGCCCGACTCGGAAGGTCTTGGTCAATCCGCTGAGATGAATTCCGGTCCCCCCGGCGGTGCCGCTCTCCGTGCTCATGACGGCCACCATAGGAGCAGCCCGTTGCACGGACATTGCGAATGGCGTCGCCAGATTGCGCAATCGTTACGGTCCGCACGCGCATTTCCGATCGCGGCGATCCGATCGGATGAGATGCGCCCCGCCGCGGGTTACACGACAGGTGAACCCGATCCTCGCGCTGCTCGACGCCAAGCTGCACATCGCGGGCTCGGAGATCCTCTGGCGCGAGGTGATCGGCAACGGCTTCGGCTTGGCCTCCGCGATCGGCGGCATGCGGCGGCGGGTCTGGGCCTGGCCGGTCGGCATCGCCGGGAACGCCCTGCTGTTCACCGTGTTCGTCGGTGGGGTGTTCCACACTCCGCAGCACCTGAACATGGCCGGGCAGGCCGGACGACAGCTGATGTTCGTCGCGGTCAGCGTCTTCGGCTGGTGGAGCTGGTACCGGCACGCGGCGCGCGGGACCGAGCTCGAGCACCGCGGCGTCGATCCGCGCTGGGCGAGCACGCGTGAACGCGTCGTCCTGGTGGTGGCGATGCTCGCGGGGACGGCCGTTTTCGCCCGGTTCTTCGAATGGCTGGGATCTTACGGTCCATGGGCCGAAGCATGGATCTTCACCGGGTCGGTGCTGGCCACCTACGGCATGGCACGCGGCTGGGCCGAGTTCTGGTTGATCTGGATCGCCGTCGACCTCGTCGGGATTCCGCTGCTGATCCGAGCGGGCTACTACCCTTCGGCGACGCTGTATCTGGTCTACGCGGGATTCGTCGTGTGGGGCTTCCTCATCTGGGTGCGGACCATGCGCCGAGGCACCGGCAGCGATGCGGCGCTCGCTCGAGTGGCGGCCACCGCCCCGGGCGAATAACCGGATGTTCCCGGTTCACATATCGGTAACCTCGTCGCTACCGTCCAGAATCCACCCCTCACCACATCAATTCCCATTAGCGGGAACAATCACGGCGACCGGGGATTGCCGACTACGCCGAACCTCTTGCCACACAACCATTGTCACATACCTGAAACAAATCGTATCGATGGGGGACATTGCCCGACGGCCCCCGCTGTCCGCCGAATCCTGCTGACGCGAAGATCGGATGATACGGTTCACAGCAAACGGTCCGCAGCACGCACCATGCGTCATCGGATCGTCAATTCGAACGTGAGTTTGTTTTCGAGGTCCGGCGTATGTTTCCCGAGCGCTTGCATGGGGTTTCCCGAGCGATCCTGGGAGGCGCCGAAGACATAGTTCGGGCATTGAGCAGATATGCGGCACACGACGGTGGTGCGATCAAGTCTCGGAGCGAGGGGCTTCGTCGTATTGCCGACCGAGCCAGGGCGGCCGACGAACAAGGCAGCCGGAATATCGCCGCCGCATCCGGTCTGCCAAACAATTCGTCCAGAGCCGAATTTTCACCGACGAGCAATGCGGGTTCGCAACTTCCCATTCGTCGGCGGCCCGGCGGAACCGAGCGGATCAACAGGCAGATCGGCGAGGGACTACTAGAACGACATGGCATCGAGGCGTACGGGTTCGGCACACCGGGCGTCAGTACAGATACGGTCCGTGGCATCGCCGCAGCCTTGGACGATATGCTCGCCAAATATCCGCACACCAGAATTCTATCCATAGAGATCGGCGACGTCGAGGGAGATATCGCCAGGGCGCTCGAAGACAGAGTCGGCCTTACCGATCTCAGAGCGACCAGGATAACATTCTCCACCAAGTACGCCACAGACCCGGTACTGCTCTCCACAGACGTATCCAAAGCGGTGCAGAGACGACATTTCGTCCCGAGATCCCACGGCCCGGCATATAGCACCATTGTTCACGAATTCGGCCATGCGCTAACTTACGCAGGTCGCTCGGCGGCTGTGGGCAAGGCCGACTCGGCTTTGTTGGATCATTATCGAAAGACATACGGCCACAAGGGCTCTGACAGCGACACGGACGAATCCTACCTAAAATGGCGTGACCAGCTGAGCGGCTACAGCTTCTGGAAAAATGGGGAGTTCCATCCGGTCGAGGCCCTGGCTGAGGCGTTCGCCGACGTCGAGCTGAATGGCGCCCGTGCCAGCGAACCCGCACAGGTTATGCATAGGCTACTGGTGGATACGGCAGAGTCGCAGTGGCGGAGAGAAGGATTGATGTGAGGGGCAGAGGTTTGTCAGCCGATCAGCTTCGACGCAACTTCGATACGAACCTGGCACGTGCGAAAGAGGGGCTGGCTCCAGGATCTCATTCAGGTCTCGGGCCTCGTGTCGAGGACACGTTGATCGCGATAGCGCTGGCCTACCCGGCAGCCAGTGATGAACTCATCGCGAGAGCCCAACGAGAGTTCGCTCAGGAATTGGACAGACCCGACGACAGCGTGTAGCGACGTCGGGTCGAACGGCCTTCAGCCCGGCCGCGCGAGCTTGCGCGACGGCGGATTACACCACGTCGACCCGCACGCCGGCCGCGCGGATGGCCGCCACCGCGGCCGGGTCCGCGTCGGTATCGGTGACCAGCACCTGCACCTGCTCGATGCCGCAGATGCGGGCCAGCGCGGTGCGCTCGAGCTTGTCCCCGGTGGCCACCACGATCACCCGTCCGGAGCGCCGCACCATCTCGGTGGTCACCCCGGCCTCGTCGATGTGCCTGCACTGGGCGCCGCCCTCGACGGAGACAGCGTTCACGCCGAGCACGAGATCGTCGAGCCGCAGCTCGGCGAGGGCGCGTTCGGCCAGCGGACCGTGCAGCTCGTAGGACTCCCGCCGGGCCACACCGCCGAGGACGATCGTGCGCACGTGTGGCCGCAGCACCATCTCCCCCGCGATGTTCAGCGCGTTGGTGACGATGGTGAGCTGCTCGTCACCGGCCGACCCGAGATCCGTGCGCCCGGCCAGCGCTCTGGCCACCGCCGTGGTCGTGGTGCCGCCGTTCATCCCCACCACCGCGCACGGATCGACCAGGGACGAGGCGTGTTCGGCGATGCGCTGCTTGGCCTCCCCCGCACTCTGCCGATACCGCGCGGGCAGATCGTAGGCCACCGAGGTCGCGACCACACCGCCGTGCGTTCTGGTGGCCAGCTGCTGTTCGGCGAGCGCGGTGAAATCGCGGCGCACCGTCGCCGCGGACACGCCGAGCCGCTCGGCGGCCTCCTCCACCGAAAGCCGCCCGGATTCGGCGAGCAGTTCCAGCAATCGGTTCCACCGTTGCGGACGATCGGTCGGTCCGGTCATCTCACACCGTCCCGGTCGCGCGGGCAACCCGCTGTTTCGGCGAACACGCGAACAATAGGAACACACCCACCCGCCGCGGGCGGAAATCCGCACGGCCGACACCGGCTCGGCTCAGACCGCATCGGCCTCGGCGACGGGTCGGTCCAGAAGCCTCGCGGGATGCGCCGGGCAAAGACCGGAATGCACGAAGTAGGCGATCTCTTCGCAGATCTCGTCCAGGCTGACCGCCGTATCCGGCGCCGTGCCCTGCACCAACTCCTGGGCCAGGGAGGTGACCGCGCCGATCACGGCCAGCGCGAAGAGATCGAACCGCCGGGGGCCGGTCTCGCCGCGGCCGACGGCGCGTTCGGCCTCGCTGATCAGCAATGCCGACAGCAAGCGGCGCTGCTGCCTGCGCCACTCCTCCACCGCCGCGCTCACGCCGACCACCTCGACATAGCAAACCCGCGCGGACCGGGCGTCGGCACACGTGACGCTCAGATAAGCGCGGAAACTCGCTACCACGCGGGTGGGCAAGGGCTCGTTCTCGGTGGCCGCCAGGGCGGCGAGCGCGCATTCCAGCGCCCGGGAGGTGATGCGATTCCCCAAGGCGATGAGCAGAGCTTCGCGACTGCCCATGTCCTCGTAGAAACTGCGCGTGGAGACGTTCGCCACGGCGCAGAGGCGCTCGATCGAGGTGGCCGCGTAGCCCTGGGTGCCGAATAGTTCCAGGGCGGCATCGATCAGGCGGGTCTGCCGCTGGGCAACCCGCTGCTCCTTGGACAGCCCGCCGTAGCTGCGACCGTCCTTGGGTCCGTGATCCCGCCGTGTCACCGTTCGATGCTACCGCGCGGCTACCCACCCTCAGGTGCGCCGAACACTGGAGTGGCGGCGATTCCGCCATCCCGGCCGCCCATGCTCGCAGGCTATTTCACGCTGCCCGCGGTCAATCCCGCCACCAATCGCTTCTCGATGAGAGCGAACAGCAGCACCACCGGAACGATGCCGACGGTGGAGATCGCGAACACGTACTGCCACGCGGTGTCGTACTGACCGACGAACTTCGTCAGCGCCACCGACAGCGGTTGATTCTCCGGCGTGGTCAGCACGACCAGGCTGGCGGCGAATTCGTTCCAGCACGCCACCACGACGAAGATCGTCGCGGTCACGATGCCCGGCCAGACCAGCGGCAGGCTCACCCGCACCAGGATCTGCCCGCGGCCGAGTCCGTCGAGCATCGCGGCTTCCTCGATCTCTCTGGGAATCGCCGCGAAGAAGCTGTGCAGGATCCACACCGCGAAGGACAGGTTGAACGCGGCGTTCACCAGGATCATCGCCAGCCAGGTGTCGTTGATGCCGAGCGCGAAGAACTCCCGGATCAACCCGGTGACCAGCACCGTCGGCTGCAACATCTGGGTAACCAGCACCAGGCCGAGGAACACCGCGCGTCCGGGAAAGCGATGGCGCGCCGTGTAATACCCCGCCGGGATCGCCACGGCCAGCACCACAGCGGTGGCGCAGACCGCGATGATGATCGTGCTGATCAGGTTGAACGGCAGCGGCGTCTCGGGCGTGTCCCACATCGTCGCGTAGTTGTCCGGATGCCACGACCGCGGCAGATACGTCGGCGGGATGCGCAGGATCTCGGCCCTGCTCTTCAGCGAACCGAGCACCATCACGACGAACGGCAGCAGGAACACCGCGGCGAGCACCACACCGATCGCGGTGAGCTCCCAGCGGCGTCGTGCGCGTCGCGCGGGCGCCACAGGGGCGACCGACGTCGCGGTCGCCCGCTCACGTTCCTCCACCCGCGTGCTCATCGGTCGATCTCCGCGGTGGGACGGACCAGCTTCACGTAGATGGCGATGATGACGACGATCAGCGCGAAGTTCAGCACGCTCATCGCCGCGGCGGTGTCGATCTGCTGGTTCTGCCGGATCAGCTTGAACGTCAGCGTCGTCGTGGTGTCCGCGGAGAATCCGGCGATGCTGCCGGTGATCACCTGCAGGATCGGCAGCGAGTTGAACACGTTGATGATGTTGATGATGGTCGCCACCGCGATCGCCGGACGCAGCTGCGGCAGCGTGAGATAGCGGTAGCGCTGCCACGCGCCCGCGCCGTCGACCCGCCCCGCCTCCTCGATCTCCGCTGGAATGGATTGCAGGCCCGCCAGGATGGTGTACGTGGTGAACGGCACCGACACGAACACCGCGACGCCCATCGCCACGAGGAACGCCTGCGTCGGCTGCTTGGTGAAGCCGTAACCGCGATCGAGCAGCCCGATGTCCACCAGGAACCGATTCGCGATGCCCACGTCCGGATCGAGCATGTAGTAGAAGATCGTGGTCGTCATCACGACCGATGCCGCCCACGGCACCAGGATCGCCATCCGCACCGCGGTGCGTCCGGGGAAGTCCTTGTTCAGGAACTGGGCCAGCGCCGCGGACAGCACCAGCGTGACCAGCACGACGCCGACCACCCAGACCATCGTGTGGACCAGCACCGAACCGAGCTCCGAGATCTCGAACAGGGCACGGTAATTGGCCAGTCCGGCGCCGCCGCGGTCCTGGCCGTAGGCGCTGAGGTCCCTGGTGCTGGTCCACACCATGTAGCAGGCCGGGAAGGCGACGACGGCCGCGATCAGGATCAGCGACGGTCCGATCCACGGCAGCGCCGCCGGTAGCCCTCTGCGCCGCACGTTATTTCGTTGCTTCCTGGACCCGTTGCAACACCTGAGCGGGGTCCGCGCCCTGTGCGATGGTGCCCATCTGCTGACGAATGACGCCCTGCGCCACCGCCCACTTCGGGTTGTTGCTCGGATAGAACCGCGCCACCGGGAGCGTGGCGGCGAACGCCTTGGTCACCGGGTCCTCCGCGAGAGCGGTGGCGGCGCTGTGGGTGACCGGGATGAATCCTTCATGCTTGACGAAATCCGCGTACACCGCGGCCGAGTAGAAGTAGTCGAGGAACTTCCTGATCGACTCGGCCTTGGCGCCGTCCTTCTTGAACGCCATCAGGTGATCGGCCACCCCGAGCGTGACCGGGTTCCCGGTCTTGGTCGGCGAAGGCGCGGTCGCGTACCGCAGGCCCGGATTCTTCGCGGCGATCTGACCGATGGTGGGCGGCAGGGCTTCGATCATGCCGATCTTGCCCTGGATGAATGCGTTGATCACGTCCTTGCGGTCGGTCGCGCCCGGATTCGGCTGGGTAGCACCGGTATCGATCAGCTCGCGCATGGCCCGCACCCCTTCCAGGTTCTCCGGGGTGTCCACGGTGATCCGATCGCCGTCGGCCCACGAGCCGCCCGCGCCGAAGGTCCAGATGGAGGTTTCGCCCTGTGCCTCCTCACTGCCCAGCGGAAGCCCGTATCCGGAGACGCCCCCGCCGAGCGCCTGGATCTTCTTCGCCGCGTCGGTCAGCTCGGCCCACGTCTTCGGCGGCCGGGTGATGCCCGCTTTCTCGAACAGTTCGGTGTTGTAGAACAGGGTTCGGGTGGAGGCGAACAGCGGCAGCGCGTATTGCGCGCCGTTCAGCGACGCGTTCTGCGCGAAAGCGGGCTGGATATCGGCGAGCACCGGCGCGGAGACGATGTCGGCGGCGGGGTAGAGCAGGCCGTCGCCCGCGAAACTGGCGTAGGCGTCGATATTCAGGATGTCCGGTGTGGTCGACTGCGATTGGAGCTTGGTGCGCACCACGTCGTTGATCGAGTTCCACGACTCCATCTGCAAGTTGACGGTGATGCCCGGGTTCTGCTTCTGGAATTCGGCGATGATGCCGTCCCACAACGCCTTGGTGCCCGTGGCGCCGTCACTGTAGGCGGGGGCGAGGAAATTGATCGTGGTGGCCGAGTCCGCACCACTTTTCGAACCGAACCCGCAGGACGACAGTGCCAGCGCGACGCCGGTGACCATCGCGACGCCGGCAAGCACGCGGTGGAATGGTCTTTTCACGAGCAGAACCTTTCAGATTTACCCACCCGGCGCCAGCGGAGCCGCCGATGATGGGAGGACGCACCGTAGGTGCACCTCAATCTAGCCCGAATTGTGATTATATGTGACTGGTTTCGCGATATATTTGACATAAACGATCACACCGAGCGAAGCTGTTCCCGTGCCTACGCCTGCCGACCACACGCCGGAGCGGTATCTGGCCACCGAGGTGGCCACCCAACCGGAAGACTGGACGCGCGCCGCGGTCGTCGCCGCGGATCATCGCGCCGTGCTGCCGGAGCCGGGAGAGCGAGTGGCGGTGATCGGATGCGGCACTTCGTACTTCATGGCGCGCGCGATCGCCGCGCTGCGCGAGGGCGCGGGACACGGCATGACCGACGCCTGGCCCGCCAGCGCGGTCCGCCCTCGCGAGTACGACCGCTACCTGGTGATCTGCCGCTCCGGCACGACCACCGAAGTGGTGCGCGCGATGCGCGAGATCCCGGCACACGTCCCCAGGGCGGTGATCTGCTCCAGTCCCGGCACGCCCGTCCTGGAACTGGGCGACCCGATCCTCATCGACCAGGTCGATGAGCGGTCGGTGGTGCAGACCCGCTTCGCGACGACCACCCTCGCCATCCTGCGCAACCATCTCGGCGAGGACCTCGCCCCCGTGATCGCCCAAGCGCGCGCGGTGCTCGCCGAGGATCCCGCCGAGTCGCTGGCCGCGGTGCGCCGCGCCGAGCAGATCAGTTTCGTCGGTATGGGATTCGGGGCGGCCATCGCCGACGAGGCCGCGCTCAAGCTGCGCGAATCCTGTCAGTCCTGGACGGAGGCGTATCCGGCGACGGAGTACCGCCACGGCCCGATCGCCATCTCGGCGCCCGGCCGCGCGGTCTGGGCGTTCGGCGCACTGGAGCCGGGCTTCGTCGACGACGTCGCCGCCACCGGCGCCCACCTGGAACATCGCGACATCGACCCGATGGCGGACCTGGCCCGAGTGCATCGGCTCTGCCTCCTGCGTTCCGCCGACCTGGGATTGGACCCCGATCACCCGCGCGGCCTGAATCGCTCGGTGGTTCTGAAGTCGTGACCGAGGGCGCGCGGTGAGCAGCGAACAGCCGGTGCCCGCACATGTCTCGGACACCTCACCGCGAAGCCAGGTCCCCCGCCGAGCAGCCATGACCATTCCGGTGGCGGCATCCGGCATCGACGAGCTGGTACACCCGGAATCGCTATTCACGCCCTACGGCACGGCAACGCCACGGGCCGCGCATGCACCAATGCACGAGTTGCCACGAACTACTGTGCCGGGGATGGGAACCGAACAGTCGCGGTCGGGCTCCGGCGCCGGATCGCCCACCTCCGTGCCGGACTGGGCGGGCCCCGGCAACCGGCCGACCGCGCGCCGGGATTCGACCGGGCAGCCCGAGGCCGCGGCGCTGCCGGACGACGCGCTCGTGCTCGGCATGGATGTCGGCGGCACCACCATCAAAGGAGAAATCGCCGATTCCGCAGGCACGACGCTGGCCGTGGGCACGGTGGCCACACCGCAAGGTCCGGCCGCGTTCGATGCAATGGGCGAGTTGGGTGATCGGTTGCTCGCGCAACTCCCGGAGTGTGATCGCCGCCGGGTACGTCGCGCGGCCGTCGTGTTGCCCGGCATCGTCGATACCGCGCGATCGGTCGCCGTGTTCAGCAGCAATGTCGGCTGGCGGAACGTGCACGTGGGTGACCGCTTCCCCGAGCGCTGGGGTATGCCGACGCTGATCGAACACGATGTGGCCGTGGCCGGTTGGGCGGAATGGCGGTACGGCGCCGGGCAGGGTTACGAGAACGTGTGCGTCGTCATCCTCGGCACCGGTATCTCGGGCACGCTGTCGGTCGGCGGGAGGTTGGTGCGCAGCAGCTACGGACAGGTCGGCGAGTACGGGCACGTGCCGGTGCGGCGCGTGGGTGGATTGCCGTGTCCCTGCGGCAATACCGGCTGTGTCGAGACGGTCGCCTCCGGCGCGGCCATCGCGCGGGCCTACACCCGGCGCACCGGACGCGAGATCGGCGCGGCGGAAGTCTTCGCACTCGTGTCCACCGACCCCGACGCGGCTGCCGTCGTGGCGGACGCGATCGACGCGCTCGCCGACGGTCTGCTCGGCATCGTCCACGCGGCCTGCCCCGAACTGGTCGTCCTCGGCGGCGGGCTCGCCGGAGCCGGCGCTGCGCTCACCGATCCACTGCACCGGGCCCTGTCCGACCGGCTCCGCTTGGTCCCCGCTCCCCGAGTCGTCCTTGGCCGTTTCGGCGCACGCGCGGGCTTGGCAGGCGCCACCCTCTTCGCCCACCGCGGGGCGTTGACATGAGGCCGCGTGCGGAGCCGACGAACCGAGCGGCAAGCGGCACGCTCGGCGATGGCCTCGCACCGGTCGTCGGGGCGGGATCGTTGTCGTGTCGGCGATCGCCGAGCTGGTCCACACGGTGTACGTCACCTCGACGACACGTCAGCAGATTCCCGGAACGGCACCGCGGGCAGCACCCATGATCCGAAGTCGTTTCCCGGCGGGACGGATGCGGCTGGACATGGTGACCACCCGCGCCTCGAACCCGTGCGGCGCGGTCGTGCACGCGCCGCGGCACTTTCAGGCCATCCCGGGCGCACCGCCGTTATTCGAACCGTCGCACGCGGCGAGGGTCGGCGGGCGCAGCTGCCGCGCGGTCCTGCATCCGACGCACCGCAGTCAGACCATCCCGGGCGCACCACCGTCCCCGACCGTCGCACGCGGCGCGGGTCGGCGGGCACGGTGGACATCCCTGTCCAGCAGCCGGCCACACACCGCGAGGGCCGCGAACCGAAGGGCATGCACATGACAGCACACACCCAACTCATCCGGGGACGCATCGTCTCGGCGAGCGTCACGGTGGACGACGGCGTGGTGATGGTGTCCGAGGATCGGATCGAGGCGGTGCGGTCGTTCGCGCAGTGGCGTGCGACGCATCGCGATTTACCCGAGCCGCCATTTTCGGGAACCGTGCTGCCGGGGCTTGTGGACATTCACAATCACGGCGGATTCGGGTACCGGTTCGATACCGTGCGCGAAGAGGACGCCCGTGCGGCGGCGCGATCGCACCACGCGCGCGGCTCGACCACGGTGGTGGCGAGCGTGGTCACCGGCCCCGCCGCGGAGATGGTGACGCAGACCGCCACCTTGCGCGAACTCGCCGAGGAAGGCGTGCTCGGCGGTATCCACGTCGAGGGGCCGTTCCTGTCCGAAGCGCGCTGCGGGGCGCAGGACCCGCGCTATCTGCGCGACCCCGATCTCGGGCTGACCGACCGGCTGCTGGCCGCGGGTGGCGCGCACCTGCGCGCGATGACACTCGCGCCGGAACGTCCCGGCTACGCGGCCGTCGCCCGGCGGCTGGCCGACAACGGTGTGACGGTCGCGCTCGGCCACAGCGACACCGACTACGCGTCATTCCGGAACGCGTTGGCTCCCAACGGTTCGGCGAGCATCGTGACGCACTTGGCGAACGGCATGCCGCCACTGCACCACCGGCACCCCGGCCCGGTGGCCGCGGCGTTGGTGGCCGCGGCGGCCGGTGACGTGATCGTGGAGCTGATCGGCGACGGCGTGCACGTGGACCCGGGCTTCGCCGCGCTGGTGTTCGCGTCCGCGCCGGGGCGAGTCGCGCTGGTCACCGATGCCATGCAGGCCGCGGGGCTCGGCGACGGCGAGTACCAGCTCGGCCCGCAACCGGTGACCGTCCGTGCGGGCGTGGCGCGCATCGCCGACGGTTCGATCGCGGGCGGCGTGAGCACCCTGCTGGAATGCCTCGCGCGAGCCGTGCGCGACTCCGGCGTCCCGCTGCGCGACGCGGTCCTGGCGGCCACCTCGGTTCCCGCTGCCGCGCTCGGGCTTGCCGATGTCGGTGACCTGCGGCCCGGCTATTTCGCCGACATATTGACAGTCAGTGACAATCTCCAGTTGCGCGGGGTGCTCAGACGTGGACAGTGGTTGAGGTGATCCTCACCGTGACAATGAATCCCGCGTACGACATGACCTATCGCGTCGAACGCTTCGAACGCGGGCAGGCCCACCGGGTCAGGTCGGTGGAGCAGCGCATCGGCGGCAAGGGCATCAACGTGACCCGGGTGCTGAATCAGCTCGGCAAGTACGCCAGGGCCACCGGGTTCTCCGACCACGCCTTCGCGGCCGCCGCCGAACTGGAGATGCCGGTCGACTTCGTCCACGCGCTGCCCTGGGTGCGCCGTACGGTGGTGATCAGCGAATCGGAGGACGGCACGGCCACCGCGCTCTGGGAACCGGGCGCGCGGGTGTCCAATCCGCACGCCGCCGAACAGTTGGCGGTCCGGGTCGCGGGGCTGCTGCCGGAAATCGCCGGGTTGGTCATCTCCGGGTCGCTGCCCGGCGGCATCGAGCCCTCGCTGCCCGCCGAAATCGCCCGCACCGCCATCGCGGCCGACGTGCCGACCATCTGCGACGTGGACGGCGAGGCGCTGCGCTTGGCGGCCCAGGTGCCCGGCATCGTGCTCATCCCGGACGAGGCCGAACTACAGCGCCTCACCGGCGCCCGGCCGACGACCGCCGAGGACATCGTCATCGCAGCGAAGCCGCTGATCGACAACGGTGTGCGCGCCCTGATCGCGACCCGCGGCGCCGAGGGGATCGTCGCGGTGACCGCCGAAGGCGCGTGGTCCGCGGCGCTCGCCGAACCGCTCGCCGGAAATCCCACCGGCGCGGGCGATGCCGCGGTGGCGGCGGTGATCGCCGCCCTTTCCTCCGAAGCGCGCCCGGACTGGGCCGCCCTGCTCGCCGACGCGGTCGCGACCTCCGCGGCCGCCGTCGTCGTCCCGGTGGCCGGTGAGATCGACCGCGGCGTGCGCACCCGCCTCACCCCGACCGTGCAGGTTCGCGACCTGAACTTGTCCACACCGCAGCAGACTTCCCCATGACCGCCGGCCGTCGCCCACCGCACGCGGGCGGGCAGAAGGCTCGCGCGCATCGGAGCGCCTGGGCCTCGTATGCGCGCCGCTCGCTCTCCCGAAAGCACCCCCCATGCCGCTGACCTCGATCCCGGATCTCATCGCCACGGCCCGCCCCGGCGGACTCGGCGCGTTCAACGTCATAACCCTCGAGCACGCCGAGGCAATCGCAGCCGCCGCGGAATCGGCGAGAAAGCCGGTGGTGCTGCAACTCTCGGAGAACACCGCGCGCCATCACCGTGGGCTCGCCCCGCTGGCGCTGGCCTGCCTGCGCATCGCCGCCGACAGCGAGGCCGCGATCGCGGTGCATCTCGACCACGCCACCAGCGCCGAATTGATCCATGCCGCCGTCGATCTCGGCATCCGCTCGGTGATGTACGACGGCTCGGCCCTCGACTACGCAGACAACCTCGCCGCCACCGCCGCGATCACCGCTTGGTGCCACGAGCGCGACGTGCACATCGAAGCCGAACTCGGCGAGGTGGGCGGCAAGGACGGCGCCCACGCCCCCGGCGCGCGCACCGATCCCGACGAGGCCGTCGAATTCGTGAGCGCCACCGGCGTGGACGCACTCGCGGTAGCCGTCGGCTCCTCGCACGCCATGCACACCCGCACCGCCGAACTCGACAACGACCTCATCGCCCACTTGGCCGCGAAGGTCCCCGTCCCCCTGGTGCTGCACGGCTCCTCCGGCGTCCCCGACCACGGCCTACGCGCCGCCGTCGAACACGGCATGACGAAGATCAACATCGCGACCCGCCTCAACATCCGAATGACCGCCGCCATCCGAGACCACCTAACCGCGTCCCCCCACCTCTCCGACCCCCGCGAGTACCTCACCCCCGCCCGCACCGCCATCCAATCGGAAGTCGAGCACTTCCTCCACCTCCTCGCCTGACCGCGAGTGGCACACCACGGAGAGGTCTCTCGCGTTTGCCGCAGCCATGTGCCACTCGCGAAAGCGATCGGCCGGCGGCGCGTGCGAGGGGGTGCGCGCCGTCGGCCGATCGGGTGGTGGGCAGGGCAGTTGTCCACCGGTGGAGCTGTCGATGGATCGCTTCGCATCGACGGGGACACTCTTGCGGATGGAGCTGTGTGCGGGGTGTAGTGAAACTGAGAGTCTGCTGGGAGACGGGTCAGGGGAGGTCGGCGGTGCGGATCGCCGTGGTGAATGCCATCCACTGGGTCGGGGTGAAGGCCAGCGTGGGCGATGCGGCCGATGCTCCTGGAAACTTGCTGTCCCGAACCAGCACTCGACCGCCGTCGAAGCACACCTCTACGCAGGCCTGGCTGTCGCTGGAATACGACGACTTGAACCAGCTCGGCACAGGGAAATTCGAGCTATCCACAATTCGAGCTTACAAGTCGGCCGCTTTGGCCTCGATCAAGCCGAGTGAGTCCTTTCGGGACATGGCGTGCTCGGCCAGCGCGCTGTCGAACATCGTGTTGAGATGTCGCACCGGCTCGACCTCCTCGATCAGCCCGAGCTGCACGAGAGTCTCGCTCCAGGCGACATCCGGCAGTAGCGGGTTGTCGAAGCCGAGCACATGAAAGGTCGCGCCGCCGAGCAGCACTCCGCCCGGCGCGTCGAACGGGATGATCCTGATGTCCACGGTTTCGGGGTAACGCTCGATCAGCGACGCCAGATGGCGAAGTTGCCCGCGAAGCACATCACCGCCACCGGTGCGCTGGGAAATCGCCGCTTCGCCGATCACGGCGACGAGGTGTAGCGGATCCGGCCCGGTCAGCCTTTCTTGGCGACGCATGCGGACCTCCACCCACCGGTCGATCTCGACCCTTCGAACCCGGGCGAGGTCATTGGTGAACAGTGCCCGCGCGTACTCGCGCGTTTGCAGCAACCCAGGGATCAAGACGCTCTCATAGGTCCGAATGGTCTGCGCCCCGTGCTCCAACCCGTAGAGGCGGATGACTTCGTCCGACAACAACTCCCGGTACTCCGACCACCACCCGCGCCCCTTCGCGATGTCGCGTAGGCGCAACATTTCCTCGCGCTCATCCTGGTCGAACTCGAGCAAGCTCATCAGCTTTCGCAGCTTGTCCTCGGCCAGCACGCGTTCTTTCTCCACCTTCGACCAGTACGACAGCGTGAAGCCGAGTTCCTTGGCGAGGACGGAAGCGGAGACGTCGAACTCGGTGCGGCGGCGCTTGATCCGGAGCATGAGCTCCCAGCGCGCCACCGTGGGCGAGAGTGGTGCCATCGTCCGATGAGTCCTTCCGGCTCCGGCTGTTCGTGCAGATGACCGTACCCGGATCCAGACCTGGGCGTTTTTGTCAAATTGACTGGTCAACTTGACCTTTCACTAGGCGGCATCTACTCTTCTTGTGTTGCGCATCACAGCGGGGGCTTTCCACAGAACCCGCTCCGGCGGGGATGGAGGGGGTTCTGATGTCCGTGCATGTCGTCGACCGCACTTGGATCGTGAGTGATCGGACGCCGCATCAGGCGAGGCGGGTCAGCGATGACGCGTGGGTGGTGTCCTATCTGCGCGGCCGGATGGTGAATACCGAGCAGGCGACAGCGGCTATCCAAGCGGCGGAGATGATTTCGCTGACGGAGGAGTTGGTGCGCCGCGTCGGGCTCACGGCCATGGAAGCCGTCGGCCTCGTGGTTCTCGAATCGCCATGGGATCCCACGCCGTCGCGCACTCGGTACCGATTGCCGCGCCCGGGCGGGCGGCATCGTCGGTGATCCTTCGCAATCTCGCGTGACGCCCGGCGCGACCATTCGATCCAGGGGGTTGAACGCAGTGGAACCACTGCCGACCAAAGAGCTCGTCCTGCGGGCGTGCCGCACGGCGCCGCATCGCGCCCACCCGATTCTGGAATCCGCCCACCTACTCGCGGAGCTACACCAGCGCCGCCTCCGCTGCGAACCGGGTGGGACGAGCGACATCGACCAGCACCGCGCCCGCCTCGTGCTCGCCATCGACCGCTGGGTAGCCACCGGGGCGCCACCGCCGCACGGCGGCGCGCACATGCACACCGAAACCGTGGGCATGGTGGTGGACCGGCTCGCCCAGTTCTCCACCTGCGCGTACGACATCCTCGCCCGCGCACCGGAATGGGCGGTGCACAACGCCTGGGAACGCCTCGCCGAACTCGCGCTCGGCTATGAAGACCTCGCCTACGAGGTCGCGGCGGGCGTGCGCCGCCTCCCCTATCTCAGCGGCCCCCGGGAGCAATCCTGATCAGTCCTCGCCCGGCCACGCATTGGCCTCGACCCGGGCGCGCACCCGGGCCACGTCGGCCTCGGACGGCATGTCGTTGGTGATCTTGGTGATCATCACCTGGATGTCGGCCTGGTCGATGTCCGCGCCGCCTGCGCCGGCCAGTTCGGCGGCGATCCGGGCGACTTCCTCGTCGGACAGGCGGCGGCGCAGCAGGGCGAGCAGCGGGACGTAGTCGGCTTCCGGGATCCCGTCCGGGTATCCCACCCGCAGCCAGGTGATGATCGCGTGCAGGAAGGGAGGCATCGGCGCGGCTCGGTCAGTCGGAATCGGCGGGCGGATCGGCCAGCGGCCAGCCGCCCGCGGCCAGATGGGACGCGACGCGAGCCACGTCGCGCTCGTCCGGCTGCTCCTTGGCGAGCCGCGCGATTGCCTGCTCGATCTCGGTGTGCGTGATCTCGCTGCCCGAGTTCGAAGCGACCAATTCCTCCGCGATCGCCACCACCTCATAGTCGGTGAGGTGCCGGTGCAGCACGGCGAACAGGGCCACGTAATCCGACTGCGGAACGCCCTGCGGGTAGCCCGCGCGCAGCCAGCCCACGACTTTGCCGAGCAGTTTCGGCCGAACCGGGACAGGTTTCACTGGATCGGTCACGCTGGCACTCCTCACGCCTGCCCGAACAGATGGATGCCGAATCTGGCCGCGAGAAACGCCTTCGCCGTGTACAGGATGCCGCTGACGATCGCGACGACGACCAGCACGAAGCACGCCACCGCGACCGCGACCGCGAGAGCCGGATAGTTCCGCCGCACCGTGCCCGCGTCGGTCGTCGCGGTCATCGACCAGAACCGCACCCCGATCGCGAAGATCATCGGCAGGCCCGCGCCGAGTACCAGTCCGGCCACGACGACTTTCCACAGCGCGTTGAGATTGGTGACGAGAGTGTGCACGCCTGGTCCTCCTACACCTGAGCGGATCGGTTCGAGTCCGCCGACGCGGTCCGGTCCGGCGGCGCGACCGCAGGAGGATCGGTCCCCTCGCCCGGCCACTCGTTGACGTTGCCGGTGTGCACCGGATCGCGCCGCGAGCGCAGGTACATCAGCGTCGACAACCCGATCAGCAGGGCGAAGACCACCAGCACCCCGGCCAGTCCGCCGATGAGGTGGGCGATGGCCCAGCAGATCGCCCCGGCCACGGCGGCCAGCGGCAGTGTGAGCAACCATGCGACCACCATGCGCCCCATCACGCCCCAGCGCACCTCGGCGCCCTTGCCCAGGCCGGTGCCGAGAATGGAGCCGGTCGCGGTCTGCGTGGTCGACAGCGGCAACCCGAAGTGGGCCGAGGTCAGGATGATCGCGGCCGAAGCGGATTCCGCCGCGAGCCCCTGCGGCGAGTCGATCTCGACCAAACCCTTGCCCAGCGTTCGGATGATCCGCCAGCCGCCGAGGTAGGTGCCCGCCGCGATGGCGAGGGCACACGCGGCCATCACCCACAGCGGCAGGTCGTCGTCCTTGGTGAGCGTCCCGTGCGCCACGAGCGCGAGGAAGATCACGCCCATCGTCTTCTGCGCGTCGTTCGTACCGTGCGCCAGCGAGACCAGCGAGGCCGAGCCGATCTGGCCCCAGCGGAATCCCTCGGTGACCTTGCCCTCCTCGGCTCCGCGCGTGATCCGGTACACCAGCCAGGTGCCGATCGCCGAGACCAGCGCGGCGACGATGGGCGCGAGCACCGCGGGCACGATGATCTTGGTGACCACGCCGTCCGATCCGGACGCCCAGATCACCCCGCCCCAGCCGAGCGCGGCCAGCGTCGCCCCGATCAGACCGCCGAACAGCGCGTGCGACGAACTCGACGGCAGACCGAACAGCCAGGTGAGCAGGTTCCACAGGATCCCGCCGACCAGGCCGGCGAACACGATGACGATCAGGTCCTGGCCTCCCACGGCGTCGAGCCGCACGATGCCTTTCGCCACGGTGGCGGCGACGGCCACCGACAGGAACGCGCCGACCAGGTTCAGCACCGCCGAGAGCGCGACCGCCACTCGTGGCCGCAGCGCGCCGGTGGCGATCGAGGTCGCCATCGCGTTGGCGGTGTCGTGGAAGCCATTGGTGAAATCGAATGCGAGCGCCGTGACGATGACGATCAGGAGAACCAGTAATTCGACGGTCACGCCTCCAGTGTGCTGCACCCCCGGATCGCACAGCCATGCCGGTTACCGGAAGTTCGTCCGACCCCCATGGACTAGCCTGATTCGTCCTGGTCAGCCGGATCGAGTGCACTGCGCGGCGACCGGCCGCCCGGCGAACCGATCATCGATCCAGGAGTTCGCGCCGGGGATGCCGCTGAGCCCGACCAGGAAGTGCTCGCCGAAATGGATCCGGAAAGCCACCGGGGTCCCGGCGCCACACCAGTCCGCGTAGAGCTTCTCGGCGCCGGCCAGCGGCACCCACGGATCGTGTGTGGCGTGATAGAGGTACACCGGCACCGTCGGCGCGCTCGCGCCCAGCCGGTTCGCGGCCAGGATCTCCCTGACCATGGGCAGCTCGGTGGGCGCGGCGGCGTGGGTCAGCGCCTGCACCGGAATCGGCGCCACGGCACCGCCGAACGCCTCCGCGGTCATGCACAGGTCCTTGCCGACCTGGGCCAGTCGCCAGCCGTCGTCGGTCATCAGGCCGAGCAGTTCGGGATACTCCCGCGCCAGTCCGAGGGTCGCGGCCAGGAACACCCCGGACGCGGCGTTGCGTCCGTTCATGGTGGACAGGAGCATGTCGAAGTCGGCGGGGACACCGCCGAACGCCGCACCCACCAGATTCAGCTCGGGCGCGTACCACGGCGCCAGCTGTGCGGCCCATCCGCTGGCGATGGCGCCGCCGGAGTATCCGGTGACCACCGTCGGCGCATCCGGTCGCAATCCGAACTCCGGCGTGTTCACCACGGCCCGGATGGAGTCGAGCACCGCGTGCCCGGCCATCAGTCCCGCCGCGTACGCCTGCCGAGGTCCCTGATGGTCGGGCACGAGCACGGCGTAGCCCTTGGACAGCGGAATCTGGGCGGCCCAGAACTCGGCTGTCGGCTCGTTCCTGAGTTTGTAGGACGGTGCGCACCGATGCCCGAGCGAGTCGATCGCGGCATTGAACGACAGCACCGGGCGCGGACCCGGTCCGGTCCACGGCGCCTGCGGCACGAGCAATGTCGCGGCCACGGGCACCGGCTGGTCCTTGGAATCGGTGGACCGGATCAACAGCTCGGTCGACCGCAACGGGAACGCGGTCAAGCCCGTTCCCCCCGCACGGGAGGCGAGAATCGTTCCCGGACGCAGGTTCTCGTACTCCGGCGGCGGAGTGTAGAACGGATCGTCCAGCGGCGTGGGCAGGATCCCCGAGTACTCGCGCGACGGCGTGAGGAACTGCTCGATCGGATTCGCCTGCACGGGCGTACCGATCGCGCTCACCGCCAAGGCGCCCAGCAGCGCCGCTACCATCGGGGCACATCTTTCGCGCAGAGCTCTTCGCATCAACCCACCCGCCCGCCGATTCCTCGTCCGGAAGAACGAACCGGCCGGACCACTGCATTGTGGCAGCCATCCGGAACCTTGCGCTGCCCATACTTACAGTGGCTCGACCTGCTCGGCAGCCCGACACGCGCCCACCGCGGGAGCGCCCGCGCTTCACATCACGGCAGCAAGGCGCGAATGGTATCGATGGTGTCGGCCTCGGGCGGCTCTTTGTCGGGGCGATACCGCACCACACGGGCGAAACGCAGAGCGACACCGCCGGGGTAGCGCGAACTCACCTGCACACCGTCCAGGGCGATCTCCACGACGAGTTCCGGCCACAGATACACGGTGTGCTGATCGCGCGAGCGCTCGTGGCGGGGGAATTCGTCGGTCTGCCATTGCAACAGCGCGTCGGTGAGTCCCTTGAAGGTCTTGCCCACCATGACCGGCTCGCCGCCGTCCGGGTCGCGCGCGCCGAGATGCAGGTTCGACAGGTAGCCCGTGCGGCGGCCGTAGCCCCATTCCGCGCCGAGCACGATCAGGTCCATGGTGTGCGTCGGCTTGATCTTCTGCCAGGACCGGCCCCGCCTGCCCGCCGCGTACGGCGCGGTCAACGACTTGATCATGACGCCCTCGTGCCCCGCGGCCAGCGCGGCGTCGAAGTATTCCGCGGCCGCCTCGGCATCCGGGCGCAGCAACGCGGGAATGGTGTGCTCGCCGGCCACCTTCGTCAGCGCGGCGCGGCGCTCCGACAGCGGAGCGTCGAGCAGGTCGCGGCCGTCGAGGTGCAGACAGTCGAAGAAGTACGGATGCAGCAGCAGCTCCCTGGTTGAGCTCACCTCGGCGAAACGGCTCATGGTCTCCTGGAACGGACGCGGCCGTCCGGCGTCGGTGAGCGCCAGCGTCTCCCCGTCCAGCACGACGCTCGAACAGTCCAGGCCCGCGACCAGTTCGACGAGTTCCGGAACGCTCGCGGTGATCTCGCGCAGCGTCCTGGTGAAGATACGAACCCGGTCGCCGTCCCGGTGCACTTGGATGCGCGCGCCGTCCAATTTGTGCTCGACGCTCACCTCTCCCTGGAACTCGACCAGCGCCTCGTCCAACGTCGCACCGGGCGAGGCGAGCATGGGCTGGATCGGACGGCCGACTTCGAGCCGGAACTCCGCGAGCGCCGCGGCTCCGCCGGTCAGCGCCGCGACGGCGGTGACCGGCAGCCGGCCCGACAACATGTACGCCCGGCGCACCAGATCGGGCGGCACGTCCGCGGCGACCGCCACGGCTTCGGTGACCACGGCGGTGAGCGCGCCTTGGCGCAGCTCCCCGGTGAGCAGGCGCACCAGGAAGCCCTGCTCGTTCGCCGTCGCCGCGGACCACAGCGCCGCGAGCAGCTCTTTGCGCCGGGCCGCGGAACCGGCGCCGGAGGTGACGGCCAGCTCGCTCAGCGCCGCGTGCACCGCCGACACGGTCAGCGTGGGCAGCGGCGCGGGCGGGTGGTCGAGCGTGGTGAGCGTGCGCCATCCCGTGCCGATCCGCCCCTGCGGTAGCTCGCCGGACGCCCAGGCGACAACGGGCACGAGCTCCTCCGGCGCGGCCGCGCTCAACAGCGCGGCCAGCGTGGCGATCTTCGTCTTGCGTGACCTGGTCGCCCGTACGGTCTCCGAGGCCAGCACGACATCCGAGAACAACACCCTGCCGACGGTAGCCGCTCGGTACGACACCTGTCTGCGAGGAGTGTTAATCGGTAATTGGCACGGATGCGAAAGCGGTCCTAAACTGGACGCATGGCCAAGACTTATGTCGGCGCTCGGCTGCGTCAACTGCGGACCGAACGCGGGCTCAGCCAGGTGGCGCTGGCTCAGCAGCTGGAGATCTCGGCGAGCTATCTCAACCAGATCGAGCACGACGTACGCCCGCTCACCGTCCCCGTGCTGCTGAAGATCAGCGACGTGTTCGGCGTCGACACGACCTTCTTCTCCGCCGCGGACGACACCCGGCTCATCGCGGAACTGCAAGAGGTCGTGATGGACGAGGAACTGGGCATCGAGGCCGACGCCCAGGAGATCGCGGACATCGTCTCGGCGCACCCGAGCATGGCCCGCGCGCTGGTCAACATGCACAACCGCTACCGCAACACCTCCGCCCAGCTGGCCGCGGCCACCGAGGACCGTTTCGCCGACGGCGCGGGTAGCGGCGCGATCAGCAAGCCGCACGAGGAAGTGCGCGACTACTTCTATCAGCGCCAGAACTACATCCACGAGCTGGACACCGCCGCCGAGGACCTCACCGCGCGCATCCGTTTCCACGGCGGCGACGTGAACAGCGAGATCGCCAGAATCCTGCGCGCGCATGACGTGCGGATCACCGAGCGCATCGACCTCGGCGAAGGCGTGCTGCATCGCTACGACCCGCAGACCCGCAACTTGGAGATCGCGCCGCATCTGTCCGGCGGGCAGCGAACCTTCAAACTGGCCGCCGAACTGGCGTACTTCGAGTGCGGCGAACTGCTGGAGAAGCTGGTCGACGAGGGCAACTTCGCCTCCGAGGACGCCCGCAAGCTGGCCATGCTCGGGCTGGCCAACTACTTCGCCGCGGCGACGGTGCTGCCGTACACGCACTTCCACGAGGTCGCCGAGGACTTCCGCTACGACATCGAGCGGCTGTCGGCGTTCTTCACGCAGAGCTACGAGACCATCTGTCACCGGCTCTCCACGCTGCAACGCCCGTCGCTGCGCGGCGTGCCGTTCTCCTTCGTGCGGGTGGACCGGGCGGGCAACATGTCCAAGCGCCAGTCGGCCACGGGTTTCCACTTCTCCTCCAGCGGCGGCACCTGCCCGCTGTGGAACGTCTACGAGACTTTCGCCTATCCGGGCAAGATCATGACCCAGATCGCGCAGATGCCCGACGGCCGCAAATACCTCTGGGTGGCGCGCACGGTCGAGCGCCGCGCCACCCGTTTCGGCCAGCCGAGCAAGACCTTCGCCATCGGCCTCGGCTGCGAATTGCGGCACGCGGCCCGGGTGATCTACGCCGACGGCATCGATCTCGACGAAGTGCAGCCGACGCCGATCGGTGCGGGCTGCCGAGTCTGCGAACGCGCCAATTGCCCGCAGCGCGCGTTCCCGCCCCTGGGCAAGGTGCTCGACATCAGCGAACACCGCAGTTCCGTTTCGCCGTATGTGCTGAAGTAGCCGCGGCGGTTCCACTGCGGCACTGCTCCTGAACGGAAATCCGGCCGGTATCGGAGTATTTCGATACCGGCCGGACGTTTGTTCGCTCAGACTGTCACTGCCCTCCGCTGCATACGAAGACCGATCACCGTCATGCCCAGCGCCGCGACGAGCAACAGCGCCAGCGTCCAAGCGAGAGCCGAGAAGCCGTGCGGCGCCGCGGCGGCGGCGACCAGCGGGCCGACGGTCGCGCCCACGTAGAAGGAGAACATCGCGACCGACATCGCGGCAGCCCGGGATTCGCCGCCGAGCTCACCCGCGCTCTGCAGCACGGCCGGAGCGATGATGCCAAGTCCGCCGACCAGTACGGCGAGCAGCACGGCCAGCGCGGCCGGATGGGTTCCCTCGAAGGTCGCGATCACCATCGCCGCGGCGGCGATCAGCACGCCCAGCGCGATCTGACCGTGCTTGGACAGCCGGGCCAGCGGCACCGCGAGCAGGGGAAGCGCGACCATCACCGGCAGCGCGCCCGCACGCAGCGCGAGCAGTTCGCCCGAGCCACGAACCACTCCGGTCAGCTCGAGACCGGTGTACACCCCGACCATCACCGCCATGCTCAGCGCGCCCGCGATCAGCATCGGCACCAGCGGCCGGATGCGCAGCACCGCGGGAATCGCGGCGTAGCTGTGCCGCAGCGGCTTGTCCTGGCCGGTGGGCGCGTCGGCCAGCAGCGCGGATCGCAACACCAGTGCGAGCACGGCGAAAGCGATCGCGGAGGCGACGAACACCGTGCGCCACGGGAACGCGCCGACCATCCACTGCGACACGATCTGCGCGACCACGGTCGCCGCGAGGAACGAGGTGGCCACGGACATGGTGGCCACCGCACGGTGCGCGGGGGCGACGCGGGTCGCCACATAAGCCATGATCGCGGGCGGAATCGAGCCGACCACCAGGCCCTGCGCTACCCGGAGGCCGACGGCCAGCGGCGCGCTGAACGCCAGACCGGTCAAGAGCGTGACCACTGCGGCAACCAGCATGCCGGTGACCAGCACCCGGCGGTGACCATAGCGATCCGACAGCGGCCCGAACAGGACGAAGCCGCCCGCGTAGCCGAAGGCGAACGCGCTGATGATCCAGGTCGTCACGGCGGGACCGACGCGCCAATCGGCCTGCATCGCGGTGAAAAGCGGGATCGGAACGTACATCTGACCGGTGGCCAGCAGCGCGGCCAGGACGAAGAAGGGCACGGTGCGCCCGGTGTGGGCACGCGACGAGACGACTCGGGTGCGCGTCCGGACCGGAGCCACGGACTGGAGAGTGGGCATTGCCATGGCTCGAAGGTAGGCCCGGACGGGCCACGTTGTCAACCAAATAGTTGGTTTAATGGAGTGGTAAAGTGTCGGTCATGACCGCCACGATGAAACGCAGTGACGCGACCAGGCAGGCCCTGTTGCGCGCCGCCCGCGACGAGTTCGCCGAGCATGGGCTGGCCGGCGCGCGGGTCGACCGGATCGCGGACGCGGCGGGCGTCAACAAGGAGCGCATCTACGGGCTGTTCGGCAGCAAGGACAAGCTGTTCGACGTCATCCTGATCGACACGCTGCGCGAGTTCATCGACGTGGTGAAACCGCTGGCCGACACCGAACCCGGCGCTTACGTCGGCAAGTTGTACGACTACCACCGGGACAACCCCCAGCTACTGCGTCTGATGCTCTGGGAAGCACTGCATCGCGGCGCCGACGCGCACGACATCGACGGCTGGCGCGCCGCGCACTACGTGCGCAAATTCGACCGCGCGCAAGAGCAGTTCGACGTGGACTCCGCGAACGCGGGCCGCCTGCTACTGGCCCTGTGCGGCCTGGCCAATTGGTCACTCGCCGTTCCGCAGACGACCAAACTGCTGCTCGGCGAGGCCGCCGCGGAGGACAGGAACGCCACCCGAGCGTTCCTGATGGAGTTCGCCAGGGCGGCGATGCGCCGCGACGCGGCTCCCGGCGAGCGCGAAGCACGCCTGCCCGAGGTCGAACTGGTCAATGAGTTGACCAGCGGGGACGAGCCGTCCGGAGTCGACCGCGCCGCGCAGCGGCTCCGCGACGCCCAAGCCGCCGCCGACGCCGCCCGCGAAGAACTGGCCACCGCCCTACGCGCCGCCCACGCCGCGGGCGCGAGCGCCAACCACCTCGCCCGTCAGGTATCCGGCACCCTGTCCCGGCCGGTGGTCCTCAAACTGCTGTCCCAGCCCGAGACCTGACCCGCCGAGCCTTAGAAACCATCTTCTTCCAGGTTCATGATGTCGTTGTCCAGGGTGGCGACGATTCCGCGCACCGCGCTCAGCGTCGGCAGCACGTTCTTGGCGAAGAAGCTTGCGACGGCGACCTTCCCGGCATAGAAGGCACGGTCCTTCTCCGGCGCGTCGGCGGCCAGCGCGGCGGCCGCGATCTCCGCTTGGACCAGCAGTCGCCAGCCGATGAGCAGATCACCGACCGCGAGCAGGAAACGCACCGAACCCAGGCCCACCTTGTACAGTTCGGTGGGCTTCTGCTGGGCGGCCATCAGGAAACCGGTGAGCGAGGCGGCCATCGCCTGCACGTCCTCCGCGGCGGTGCGCAGCAGTTCGCGCTCGGTGGCGAACCGTCCGGTCTTCGCGTCCAGGAACGCCGCGATCCGTGCGTTGACGTGCCCGAGCGCCACACCTTGGTCGCGAATGATCTTGCGGAAGAAGAAGTCCTGCGCCTGGATGGCGGTGGTGCCCTCGTACAGCGAGTCGATCTTCGCGTCCCGGATGTACTGCTCGATCGGATAGTCCTGCAGATAGCCGGAGCCGCCCAAGGTCTGCAACGACTCGGTCAGGTACTGGTAGGCCCGCTCCGAGCCGACACCCTTGACGATCGGCAGCAGCAGATCGTCCACCCGGTGCGCCAGATCGGGGTCGGCCCCCGAAACCAGCTGCGCCACATCGGGATTCTGATGTGCGGCGGTGTACAGGTACACCGCGCGCAGACCCTCCGCGTACGCCTTCTGCATGGCCAGCGAGCGACGGACATCCGGGTGCTGGATGATGGGCACACGCGGCGCGGCCTTGTCGGTCATCTGCGTCAGATCCGCGCCCTGCACCCGCTCCTTGGCGAAGTCGAGCGCATTGAGGTACCCGGTCGACAAGGTGCCCGAGGATTTGACGCCGACCATCATGCGCGCGTTCTCGATCACCTGGAACATCTGCGCGATGCCGTTGTGCACCTCGCCGACCAGCCAGCCCTTGGCGGGCGTGCCGTGGCCGCCGAAGGTCAACTCGCAGGTGGGCGAGGATTTCAGGCCCATCTTGTGCTCCACACCGGTGACGAACACGCCGTTGCGGTCGCCGAGTTCCAACGTCTCGGGGTCGAAGAGGAACTTGGGCACGTAGAACAGCGACAGCCCCTTGGTGCCCGGCCCGGCGCCCTCGGGACGGGCCAGCACCAGGTGGAAGACGTTCTCGGCGGTGTCGCCCACCTCCGCACCGGAGATGAAGCGCTTGACGCCCTCGATGTGCCAGGTGCCGTCCTCCTGGCGGATCGCCTTGGTTCGGCCCGCGCCGACGTCGGAACCGGCGTCGGGCTCGGTCAGCACCATGGTGCCCTGCCAGCCCTTCTCGAAGCCGAGCGTGGCCCAGTGCCGCTGCTGCTCGGTGCCGACGTCGAACAGCACGGACGCCATCACCGGCCCCATGCCGAAGAACGACGCCGACGGGTTGGCGCAGGTGATCATCTCCGCGACCGCCCAGACCAGCGCCGCGGGGGCGGGAGTGCCGCCCATGCCCTCCGGCATGCCGAGCCTGCCCCAGTCCGCGTCGCGCACGGCGGCGACGGTCCTACGCAGCGGCTCCGGAACAGAGATCGAGAAGGTGGTCGGGTCGTAGCCGACCGGATCGCGGTCGGCCGCCGCGAAGGAGTCCGCCACCGGCCCCTCGGCCAAGCGCCGAACCTCCGACAGGATCTCCCGGACGGTGTCGGAATCGAGGTCGCCGTACGCGCCCGTATCGAGCAGCTTGTCCAGCTCGAGCACTTCGAACAGGTTGAACTCGATATCCCTCAGGTTCGCCTTGTAGTGGCCCACCTGGTCCTCCTCGACTCGAGTCCGCGGCCCGCCGCCGCGGCATGGGACGGTTCAGACGTCGTACGAGTCGAAGCGTGCCGCATCGCGGCGACGCTACGCAACCGTAGCCATATACGCCCCGGCCAGCGGGTTTGCCGGGATCTCACAACGGTTCACCAGCCGTTCACGGAAAAGGTTCACATCGTCGAAACAGACGAAACGGACTTGTCATCGAGAGATATTCCGGCGCAACAACTCCTGTCTACCGTTCCATCACGAATACAGCCGTTGTATACAGCCCCGTCTACAGCCGTGAGCGGGGCGAAGACGGCGGTGTTCGACGCGGCGCCCTGCCGACGCCGCCGCAACACCTGATGAGGAGAGGGCTCGCCCCATGCCAGATTTCCGTGCCAACCATCGCTCCGGGCGTTTGGTGCGAGCGATGGCGGTACCCACCGCGGTCGCGCTCGCCGGCCTGTTGCTGACCGCCTGCGGCGCCAAGGACGACGCCTCGACCACCGGGTCGGGCGCCGCGTCCTGCGTCGACACGTCGAAGGACACGATCAAGGTCGGTTCCCTGCACTCGTTGTCCGGCACCATGGCCATCTCCGAGGTCACCGTCGCCAACTCGACCAAGCTCGCCGTCGACCAGATCAACGCCGCGGGCGGGGTGCTCGGCAAGAAGATCGACCTGGTGCTCGAGGACGGCGCCTCGGACCCGAAGACCTTCGCCGAGAAGGCCGAGAAGCTGATCAGCTCCGACTGCGTCGCCGCGGTGTTCGGCGGCTGGACCTCCTCGAGCCGCAAGGCGATGAAGCCGAAATTCGAGAGCCTGAACTCGCTGCTCTACTACCCGGTGCAGTACGAGGGCCTGGAGGACAGCAAGAACATCTTCTACACCGGCGCCACCACCAACCAGCAGATCGTCCCGGCGCTGGACTACCTGAAGCAGAAGGGCATCACCTCCCTCTACCTGGTGGGCAGCGACTACGTCTTCCCGCAGACCGCCAATCGCGAGATCAAGGCGTACGCCGCCGCCAACGGCATCGAGATCAAGGGCGAGGACTACACCCCGCTCGGTTCCACCGACTTCTCCACCATCGTGAACAAGGTCCGCGCCGCCAAAGCGGGCGCGGTGTTCAACACCCTCAACGGCGACTCCAACGTCGCGTTCTTCCGCGAGTACACCAACGCGGGCCTGAAACCCGCCGACATGCCGGTGGTTTCGGTCTCCATCGCCGAAGAGGAAGTGGCCGGCATCGGCGCGCAGAACATCGCCGGACAGCTCACCGCGTGGAACTACTACCAGACCGTCGACAGCCCGGTGAACAAGAAGTTCGTCGCCGACTACAAGGCCGCCTTCGGCGCCGACAAGCCGACCTCCGACCCGATGGAAGCCGCCTACGCGTCGGTCTACCTGTGGAAGAACACCGTCGAGAAGGCGAAGTCGTTCAAGGTCGAGGACATCCAGGCCGCCGCCGACGGCGTCAGCTTCGACGCGCCCGAGGGCCTGGTCACCATCAACGGCTCCAACCACCACATCACCAAGACCGCCCGGATCGGCGAGATCCGTCCCGACGGACTGATCTACACCGTGTGGGACTCCGGCAAGGCCGTGACGCCGGACCCCTACCTGAAGTCCTACGACTGGGCCAAGGGCCTGAAGTAGTCCGCGGCTGTCCGCGGCCCAGCTCCCGGTGCCCGCCCGTCGACACAGTCGCGACGGCGGTCACGCGGAGCGCGTAATGAGGGGGGCCGCGGACAGCATCGGACCGGCAGACACAGGAGCTTTCCCATGGATGTGGTTATCGGACAGCTCTTCACCGGGCTGAGTCTTGGATCCATTCTCTTGCTCGCCGCGCTCGGTCTCTCGCTGACCTTCGGTCAGATGGGCGTGATCAACATGGCGCACGGCGAGTTCATCATGGCCGGCTGTTACACCACTTATGTCGTGCAGAAGGTCATCACGTCGGTGGGGGTCTCGCTCGTCGTCTCCCTGCTGATCGGTTTCCTCGTCGGCGGCCTGCTCGGCGCCGCGCTGGAGATGGGTCTGATCCGCTGGATGTACGACCGTCCGCTGGACACCCTGCTGGTCACCTTCGGCGTCGGGCTGGTGCTGCAACAGCTGGCCCGCGACATCTTCGGCGCGCCCGCCAAGAACGTGATCGCGCCGGAATGGCTCAGCGGCGGCGTCACGATCCTGGGCGCGGTGGTGCCGAAGACGCGCATCTTCATCCTGGTCCTGGCGGTGGTCGCGGTGACCGCGCTGGCCGCGGTGCTCAAAGCGACGCCGCTCGGCCGCCGCATCCGCGCGGTGGTGCAGAATCGCGGCTTGGCCGAAACCTCTGGCGTCTCCAGCCGTTTCACCGACATCAGCACGTTCTTCATCGGCTCGGGACTGGCGGGCGTGGCCGGTGTCGCGCTGACGCTGATCGGTTCGACCAGCCCGACCATCGGGCAGAGCTATCTGATCGACGCGTTCCTCGTGGTGGTCATCGGCGGGCTCGGCCAGATCAAAGGCACGGTGATCGCGGCGTTCGCGCTCGGGCTGCTCAATTCCTACATCGAATACTCGACCACCGCGTCCATCGCGAAGGTCATCGTCTTCGTCGTCATCGTGATCTTCCTGCAGGTCCGCCCGCAGGGCCTGTTCACCGTCCGGACAAGGAGCCTCGCATGACCACGCTCGTCCAACGGTGGCGCGCGCACTCCTCGCTCGGCGCGCTCGCGGGATTCGCCGTCGCCGCCGTCCTGTTGTTCGCGGTCGCGCCCGCCGTGCTCAGCGACTTCCGGCTCAATCTGCTCGCGAAGTTCCTGTGTTTCGCGATCGTCGCGGTCGGCATCGGATTGGCCTGGGGCCGGGGCGGAATGCTCACCCTGGGGCAGGGTGTGTTCTTCGGCATCGGCGCTTATCTCATGGCCATGCATCTGCAGATGGCCGACGCCGCCCGGCTGGGCAACGACGTGCCGGAGTTCATGGAGATCGCGGGCATCCGCGAATTGCCGTCGTTCTGGAAACCGTTCGCGTCGGCTCCGGTGGCGCTGCTCGGCATCCTCGTACTACCCGCGCTGATCGCGGCGGCACTCGGCTACGGCGTGTTCAAACGTCGCGTGAAGGGCGCCTATTTCGCCATCCTCAGCCAGGCGCTTGCCGCCGCGCTGGCCATCCTGCTGACCGGTCAGCAGAGCATCGGAGGGTTCACCGGCCTGTCGGATTTCCGCGCGTTCTTCGGCTTCAAGCTCTCCGATCCGGCGAACCGGCGCATGCTGTTCTTCTTCGCCGCGGCCGCGTTGCTGGTGGTGGTCGCGCTGGTGCGGCAGTTGATGCACAGCAGATACGGCGAATTGCTCGTCGCGGTGCGCGATCAGGAGGAGCGGGTGCGCTTCCTGGGCTACGACCCGGCGAACGTCAAGATCGTCGCCTACGTGGTCGCCGCGTTCTTCGCCGGCATCGCCGGTGCGCTGTTCACCCCGATCGTCGGCATCATCTCCCCCGCCGACATCGGCGTCGTCCCGTCCATCGCGTTCCTCATCGGCGTCGCGATCGGCGGCCGGACCACGCTGCTCGGGCCGGTGCTCGGCGCGATCGGCGTGGCATGGGCGCAGACGGCGCTGTCGGAGGAGTTCCCGTCCGGATGGACCTACCTGCAAGGTGTGCTGTTCATCGTGGTGGTCGGTTTCGTCCCGGCGGGACTCGCCGGATTGTGGCCGATGCTGAAAGGCCTGTTGGACAACAGGCGTCCCGCGGCGCCGCCCGCGCAGGTGGTCGAGGCGCTGCCGGAACCCGCGACGGAGAAGGTGGAATCGCGATGACCGAGACGACCCACGAACCGAAGCTCGGCGGCAACGCGGGCATGTCCAGCGAGTACCTCGAGATCCGCGGTCTCTCGGTGAGTTTCGACGGTTTCAAGGCCGTCACCGACGTCGACCTGACGGTGTTGCAGGGCGACCTGCGCTTCCTCATCGGCCCCAACGGCGCGGGCAAGACGACGCTCATCGACGCGATCACCGGACTGGTCCCGGCGACCGGATCGGCGCAGAAGACCGGCGTGGAACTGCTCGGTCAGAAGGTGCACCGGATCGCCCGGCTCGGTGTCGGACGAACATTCCAGACCGCGAGCGTGTTCGAGCAGCTCAGCGTGCTCCAGAACCTCGACATCGCCGCGGGCGCGGGCCGTTCGGCGCTCACCATGCTGCGCCGCCGCAAAACGGTGCTGCCCGCGATCGAGGAGGCGCTGGAGACCACCGGCCTGGCCGACCTGCGCGACAAACCCGCCGGGGTGCTCGCGCACGGGCAGAAGCAATGGCTCGAGATCGGCATGCTGCTGGTGCAGAACGCGTCGGTGCTGCTGTTGGACGAGCCGGTGGCCGGGATGAGCGCCGAGGAGCGTGAGGAGACCGGAAATCTCCTGCGCCGCATCGGCGGCGACCGGGTGGTCGTGGTGGTCGAGCACGACATGGATTTCATGCGCGCCTTCGCCACCTCGGTCACCGTCCTCGCCGGCGGCCGAGTGCTCAGCGAGGGAACCGTCGAACAGGTGCAAGCGGACCCGAAAGTCCAAGAGGTCTACCTGGGCACCGCCGCGGCGGTAGGGACCGAACTGGAGGACGCGTCGATCGCGCCGAATCCGGAGTCACCCCGGAAAGGGGACAGCGATGCTTGAACTCACCGATATCCACGCCGGTTACGGCCGCACCGAGGTGATCCACGGCGTCTCGGTGACCGTCCCGGACGACAGCGTGGTCGCCGTCATGGGGCACAACGGCGCGGGGAAGACCACGCTGCTGCGCACCGCCGTCGGGCTGATCGGCACGAAATCGGGCCGGATCGAGTTCGACGGGGAGGCCATCACCAAACTGTCGCCGTCGCGCCGGGTGCGGCGCGGGATCGCGTATGTGCCGCAGGGTCAGCAGAGTTTCCCGCAACTGACCACAGCGGAGAATCTGCAAGTGGTCGCCGACGGCCGCAAACGCGGCAAGGCCCTGATCGACGAATCGCTGGACCTGTTCCCCGCGCTGCGTGAGCTGCTCACCAGAAAGGCGGGCCTGCTGTCCGGCGGCCAGCGCCAGCAACTGGCCATCGCGCGGGCGCTGATCACCGAGCCCAAGCTGCTCATCCTGGACGAGCCGACCGAGGGCATCCAGCCGTCGGTGGTCGCCGAGATCGAGCGCACCATCATCGATCTCACCCGGCGCGGCGGACTGAGCGTGCTGCTGGTCGAACAGCACATCGGCTTCGCGTTGCAGGCGGCGCAGCGCTACTACGTGCTGCGATCGGGCCGGGTGACCTCCACCGGCGCGGGTGGGGCGGGCGCCGAGCGCGAAGTCCGATCGGCGATGGCGATCTGAGCGCCGCCATGGCCCGCGACAGGGGTCGGATTCCGCTACGCGAGCAGGTGTACGACTCGTTGCGCCGGGATCTGGCCACCGGAGCCATCGTGCCGACCGAACGGCTCGGCGAGGAACGTCTCGCCGAGGCGTACGGGGTGTCGCGCACCCCGGTGCGCGAGGCGCTGGCCCGATTGCAGGCGGACGGGCTGGTCGAGCGGCTCGCCGACGGCCTCTACCCGTATCGGCCCCGGCTCGACGAACTCGATCACCTCTACGAGTTGCGGCTCGTGCTGGAGGCCAGGGGCATGCAACGGGTGGCGCTGCCCGGCGAGGCGACCGCGCACGATCTGGCTCTCGTGCGCGCGGAACTGGACACCTGGCGCGCACTGCGCGACGACCCGCCCGAACCCGGCCCCGCGCTGGTGGCCGCCGACGAACGGTTCCACACCACCTTGCTCGCCGCCGCGGGCAACGCCGCACTGGCCGACGCGCTCACCGCCGTGCACGTCCGTGTGCGTCCGGTGCGCACGCTGGACATGCCGACTCCGGAACGCATCGCCACGATGACCGCCGAGCACATCGCGATCGCCGAGCACCTGGTATCCGGTGCGGTGGACACGGCGCTGGAAACGCTCACCGCCCATATCGATACCTCGCGCACCCATGTGCTGGCTCGCGCGCAGTACGCCATGCGCCTGACCAAACTGGGCCGCGCCGTGCGGGATTGACCGGTCAGCAGTTCTGCTGGAAGGGGTAGCACTGCGTGGGCCGGTACGCCGGCGGCGACGGTGTCGGACTCGTCGTGCCGGTCGCCGGGATCGGCTGCGCCGAGTCGTGCGCCAGCGCGGTGGCGATCACCCCGAGCACGAACAGCACCCCGACCACGGCGATCACGATGACGGACCAACCCGCGTAGGCCTGGCTCTTCGTCGCGACGCCCGGTGTGGGCTCGACTCGCGGCTTCGGTGCGCGCGGGATGGTCGTGACCGGCTCCGGCGCGTTCTCCTCGAATCCCGACTCGAGCAGTTCTTCGCGGGACGGCGCGATCTCCGCTAGACCGAGCGCGCCGCACGCGCCGATCACCCGGTCCGCGGTCCAGTCGCGCGGTCCCGCCGAGAACCCCTCCAGATAGATGCGCAGTTCGGTCGCGTCGGTGACGTTTCCGACGACCACGTCCAACCCCGGACGCAGATTCGTGCGCGCCGGGCGCACCACGGCGCCGCGGAACGGGACGAGCACGACGGCGCCGCTGATGTGTCCCGGATCCTGCAACGCTCGCTGGAGCATGTGCTTGACCGCGTAGATGCCGTGTTCCACGCGCTCGGCGGGGCTTCCGTTCTCCGGGTCGTCCAGGTCCACCGGCGCGTCGCTGATCTTCCACGGCCCTTCGGCCGGTGTGCTCAGAATGCCGCTCTGCCTGCGCTGGAATCCGTGCACCTCCAGCACGGTCAGCCCGCGCGGGGTCCAGACCACCGCGTCGACACGCCGGTTGTCCGCCTCGAGATCGATCACGGCGAGGCCCGCCGTCGGATACGACCGCAGACACGCGACGAATTCCCGCTCAGCGCCGGAGAGCTCCGCTCCCGGCCTGACCCTCACCAGCATCTTTTCCCCTGACGACCTGTTGTCCACACCTGACGCCGCGGAAACGCGCTGCGGCCGCGGCAACCCGCACCGGTACTGATGATGACGGGATACCCCGCCGAAAACCACTGGAAAGCAAAAGAATGGTGGCGCGCCGGGCGGGATACTGCCAAGTAGGCTCTCATCTCGGTCGGCACCGACGCCGGCCGCACAGACCACGCGGAGGTGGCAACCGGCATGGTTTCAGCGCTGCAACCACGCATCTCGCCCGGACGGCTCCGGGAGCTCGGTGCGCTCAATTGGGTTTTCTGGCAGGTGCTCTCCCGCGCCGCGGGCACCCATGACGCCCATTTGTTCAGCACGCTCGGCCGCACCCGAGGCCTGTTCCGCGGTTGGCTGCACTACTCGGGCAAGCTCATGCCGGGCGGGAGGTTGCCTCGCCACGAGTCCGAACTGGTCATCCTCCGGGTCGCGCATCTGCGCGGCTGCGAGTACGAGATGGACCACCACATCCGGCTCGGCCGCCGCGCCGGGGTGACGAGCGAAATCCTGGAGCGGCTGCGCAAGGGCCCCGCGGCGGCGGGTTGGTCGGACAAACATCGGGCTCTGCTGGCCGCCGTGGACCAACTGGTCGAGACGCGCGACCTCGACGACGACACCTGGGCCGAGCTGGCGAAGCACTACGACGAGCGCAGCCTGATCGAGATCGTCCTGCTGATCAACCAATACGACGGGCTGGCCGCCACCATCACCGCCCTGCGCATCCAGCGCGACGGAGTCTAGGCGGACGAGCCCTCGATACGGCGGGCCAAACCGTCCAGCACCAGAGTCAGCCCGAACTCGTATGCGTGGTCGGCGCTGTAGGCGGCGTCGTGCGCCTGGCCCGCGGCCGTCCCGACGCGCGCGGCGAGCGGGTACCGCCGCGCGTCGAAGACCTGCGCCAGCACCGGCGCGGCGCGCTCCCACCACTGCCCGTCGGACATGGCGCTGTCGGCCGCCGCCCGCGCGCTGTCGATGGCGATGCGGGCGACGGACGTGACGAAACCGAGCACGAAGGTCAAAGCGGCGTCCATCGCTACGTCGTCGAGGCCGAGTCCCGCGAATGCTTCCAGCTCGTGGTCGTATTTGGCGGCAAGGCCTGGCCCGAGCGGTGGCCGGGTGGTCGGCAGATACGCCACCCATGGATGACGGGCCAGCATGGCGCGGTTCTCCGCGGCGATCCGGGCGACCCGCTCGCGCCAGGGCAGACCGGTGAGGTCCGCGCGCTCCATCTCGGCGTACACCGTGTCCAGCATCAGGTCGATCAGCTCGGACTTGCCCGGCACATAGGTGTAGGTGGCCATGGGAGTCAGACCGAGCCGGTTGGCGACCGCGCGCATCGTGACCGCCCCGATCCCCTCGGCGTCGGCGATCTCGATCGCGGCGGCGACGACCGCCTCGACGCTGCTGCGCTGTTTCGGACCCCGCCCGGTGCCCGATTCGGACGGAATCCGCCATAGCAACTCCAGCGTGCGCACCGGGTCGCCGGCACCGCTGCGCTCGTTCGGCTGTCTCATCGCCGCCTCCTAACCCGCCTCGATCGTATCGATGTGACACACATCATGATGCGCGCCGTCCATAAACCCTCTACAAAGTACAATGTACTTAGTACAGAGTTCAGCCGTCGAGGAGGGCCCATGAACATCACCGCTTCCGCCATCTCGCTCAACGTCCCCGACCCGGCCGCCTCGGCGCGGTTCCTCATCGAGCACCTCGGCTTCGAGGAGAAGATGTCGGCCGACGGGTTCGTCTCGCTCGACCGCGGCGACGCCGGGCTGAACGTCATCTACCTGCGCACCGGGCTGGCGAGCTTCAAACCCGAGAGCAAGGCGGGCAGCGCGGGCGACGGCCTGCTCGTCGTCTTCGTCGTCGACGACATCGACGCCGAATACACGCGGCTGCGAGCCGAAGGCGTTCCGATCGTGACGCCCATCGAGACCGAGGAGTGGGGCGAGCGGTACTTCCAGATGAGCGATCCGAACGGGATCATCATCCAATTGGTGCAGTGGGTGTAAGAGGGCTTCTCGCGGCCGCGCGAATGACGTCAGGCGAGTGCCGCGCGGAAGACGTCGACAGCGGGGGTCGCGGGGCGGCCGAGCAGCCGCGCCAAGTCGCCGGAGCGTACGTCGAGGACGCCCTGCGCGATACCGGCGTCGGCGTCGGCGAGCGCCGCGGCGAACTGCGCGGGCAGGCCCGCCGCGACCAGTCCCGCCGCGTAGTCCGCCTGCGGAAGGTCCTCGTAGCGCACCGGCTTGCCCGATGCCTCCGAGATCGCCTGCGCCAGCTCGGCATAGGTGAGCCGCTCGTCGCCGCCGAGCTCGTACACCCGGCCCGCGTGGCCGTCGGTGGTGAGCACCTCGGCGGCGGCTTCGGCGTAGTCGGCGCGCGCCGCGCCCGCGACGCGCCCTTCGCCCGCCGCGCCGTGCAGCACACCCGACTCCACCGCATGCGCCAGACCGCCCAGGTAGTTCTCCCAGTACCAACCGTTGCGCAGAATGGTGTGCGGCACAGTCGAATCCGCGAGTACCGCTTCGGTGCCCTTGTGCTCCTGCGCGAGGATCAGCGGATTGTCGGTCGCGCCGGGAATGCTGGTGTAGGCGAGCAGTTCCACTCCGGCCCGCTCGGCGGCGCGAATGACGTTGGCGTGCTGCTCGACTCGCGCGCCGAACTCGTTGCCGGAGACCAGCAGCACCCGATCGACACCGTCGAGCGCCCGGTCCAGCGCGGCCGCGTCGCCGTAGTCGGCCTGCCGGACGTCCACCCCACGCTCGGCCAGGTCGGCCACCTTCGCCGGGTCGCGCACGATCGCCACGACCGTCGTCGATCCCCCCTTCAACAGCGCCTCC
>NZ_BAFR01000203.1 GCF_000308435.1 Nocardia araoensis NBRC 100135
GCGCCCAACGGCACCGTGGACGCCAAGACGCGGATCGACTATCTGCGCTCGCACGCGGACAAAGCCGATGTCGAGGGGCTCGTGTTCCAGGAAGCACTCCAGGCGGCCTCGCGGACCTGGGAGCTGACCAACGCCTTGAAGACCGCCGACGACGTGGCGAACCAGGCGAAGACGCAGGTCGAGGGCGCGGTCGGGAAATTGGAGGCGGCGTTCGCCGGGCTCGGTGAGCCCGGTTCCGGCGTGCCTGCGGCCCCCACCACCCCTGCCGCCACCGCACCGGCCGCCGCGTCGGGGACCCCGGTCGCCGCACCTTCGTCGCACCAATCGAGCCAGTCGCACCGATCGAGCCAGCTGATGTCCGGGCACAACGATTCGGGAACACACGGCACCTCGTCGAGCACGCCGCATCACGGCGGCCCGAGTTCCTCCGCGCCCACCGGCCCCATGCCGACCGGTGAGGTCGCGCAATGGATCGCCGAGGCGAAGCAGAAGCTCATCGCGATGGGGTACGACCCGGCGGAGATCGACGAGCGGGCCATCGCCCTGATCATCGAGCACGAGTCCGCGGGCAATCCGTACGCGGAGAACCGCTGGGACAGCAACTGGATGGCCGGGCATCCGTCGAAAGGTCTGATGCAGACCATCGACAGCACGTTCAACGCCTACAAGGCCCCCGGCCACGACGACGTCTGGAACCCGGTGGACAACATCATCGCAGGCGTGCGGTACTCGATCGACCGCTACGGTTCGCTCGGCAACGTCCCCGGTGTCGCCGCCGTGAACTCGGGCGGCGCGTACCAGGGTTACTGACCCGTTCACGGCCATGACCTGTGCCCGTCGAGCCGCCGCCGTGGGCCACCCGCCGCGCTCTCGCGCCCGGCCCCGTGCACGCAAGACCTCGTTTCTGCTGGCCCAGATCCCGGCAGACGGACTATTAAGGAGGTACGGACGGCTCGACGCGAGGGTGTGACGTACGCCCCGTAAAGTCGTCACAACAGCACCGCACGAAGAAAACGCGGCACACCGTGCAGCGCGAGGAGCACAAGTGTCACTCGATCAGCCACTCGCCCCGCTTCCCCAGGAGGGCATGGGCTTTGCTTCGGCGTGGCCCGTCCGGGCTGGCGATGTGGATCCCTACAACCGGTTGCGGTTCGACGCCGTCGCCCGCTACCTGCAAGATATCGCCTGGGAAAATCTGCATTCGACGTTCTTCCATCGGACCGACCCGAACTGGATCGTCCGGCGCACGGTGATCGACGTGATCCGGCCGATTCTGTGGCCGGATGAGGTGCGCCTGCTGCGCTGGTGCTCGGCGATGTCCACCCGGTGGACCAACATGCGCGTGCGGATCACCAGCGGCAACGGCGGGCTGATCGAGACCGAGGGCTTCTGGATCAATATCAGCGAGTCCACCGGCATGCCCGCGCGGATCAGCGACGATGGCCTCGCCTACCTCGCCCGTACGTCCACCGAGCACCGCTTGCGGTGGCGGCCCTACCTGACCGATGCCACACCGCCGGAGTCGGACACCGATTTACCGTTCCCGGTGCGCGCCACCGACATCGATCAGTACAACCACGTCAACAACGCCTGCTACTGGCAAGCGGTGGAACAGTTCCTGGTCGAATATCCGAAACTGCTCGCGGGTCCGCATCGCGCGGTGATCGAATACGTGGCGCCGGTACTGGCCCGCCAGCACGTCAGCGTGCGCAGCCGGTACGAACCCGGGGACCGGAGCGGCCAGCCGGTGCTGCGGCTGTGGTTCGTCGTCGGCGGGACCACCACGACGGTGGTCCGCATCATGCCCCTGCCCGCCTCTCCGGGTATTTAGGCCGTACCAGTCAGGTTGACGCGGGATTCGCGTTGAGGTCCTGCGTGGGGTGCCGCTCGGTTTTTGGGCGTACCCGGTGAGTTACCCATGTGCTTGCGAGACCAGTCGGCCGGTTCCGTTGAATCCGTTGCCGCTGGGGCGGCTGCGCGAGCGGTTCGCCGGTCCGCGCCCGCGGAGCGGCCGGTCCGGCCGAATGATCCGGCCGGTTGCTCGCCGAACCGGACCCGTGGCGGCTGCGTCGCTGCACGGTTGGCGCATCGTCGGGCGGGCTCCTGAGCAATCGCTCGGATCGTCGGCGATCAGCGAAGGGAGCCGGTCGGGTCGTGGGTGATCCGACCGGCGTCCTGGATCGTCAGCCGCGGGCGGCTTTGAGCAGGTCTTCGCGGGTGGTGAACTTGACCCGCGGGCGGCCTGCGGACTTGCCCGCGGACTTTTCCGCCTGGTCGATCGCCCGCCAGCCCGCACGGTCCACCAAGTCGGCCTGGCGCTCGGCGAGCAGCGCCTTCAGCGCGGCGCGGTCGGCCTGCGGAGCGGCGAGTTTGCCCGCGGTGAAGTCGGCGAGCAGCAACTCCACCGTCTCCTCGGCGTCGGTCCGGTTGGAACCGATGACGCCGCGTGGTCCCCGCTTGATCCATCCGCTGACGTACACGCCGCTCAGCAGCGTCCCGTCGTCGCCGACGACCCGGCCGTGCTCGTTCGGCACGACGCCGCGCCGCTCGTCGAACGGCAGCTCGCCGATCCGCTCGCCGCGGTAGCCGATGGAGCGCAGCACCAGCGAGGTCTCGATGCTCTCGGTGCGGTCGGTCGGCCGCGCCACCAGCTGACCGTCTTCTTCGAACATCTCGTTGTGCACGATCTCGATGGACTCCACCCGATCGGTGCCGGTGAGCGCGGCGGGCGAGGTCAGATAGCGGAACACGATCCGCTTGTTGCCCTCGGCCCTGCGACCGCCCGCGTACTCCTTGGCCAGGGTGTACTTCAACGCCAGCGACGGCTCGATCTCCGGGTCGTCCACGATCGCCTGGCTGGCGTGGTCGAGTTCCAGATCGGTCTCGTCCACGACGACATCCACGCCCTTCAGATGTGCGAGCGCGAGGAACTCCGGCGAGGTGTAGGCCGCCTGCAGCGGACCGCGCCTCCCGAGCACGACCACCTCGCGGATATTGCTCTTCCGCAGAGCGTCCAGCGCGTGATCGGCGATATCGGTCTTGGCGAGTTCGTCCGGATCGACGGTCAGCACGCGCGCCACGTCCAAGGCGACATTGCCGTTGCCGACGATCACCGCACGCTCGCCGGACAGGTCGAAGGTCCGGTCGGCGTAGTCGGGATGGCCGTTGTACCAGGCGACGAACTCGGTGGCGGAGTGGCTGCCCGGCAGGTCCTCGCCCGGGATGCCCATCCTGCGATCGCTGGAGGCGCCGACCGCGTAGATCACGGCGTGGTGGTGGCGCAGCAGTTCCTCGTGCGAGATGTGCGTGCCCACTTCGACATTGAGGTAGTACTGCAGCGTCTCGCGGCGGAACGCGGACTCGAACATGCCCGAGACCGTCTTGGTGCCCGGATGGTCGGGCGCGACACCCGCCCGCACCAGACCCCACGGGGTGGGCAGCCGGTCGAACATCTCGACTTCCACGTCGGCCCTGCGGAGCAGTTCGTCGGCCGCGTAGCAGGCCGCGGGCCCGGCGCCGACGATCGCGACGCGCAGAGTGCCCAGCTCCTTCGGCGGACGCGAGGGCGTGACGATCGGATCGAAGTTCGATTCCAGCGGATGCCGTTGGAAATAGGCGGCATTGATGTCGCGGAATCGCGCCAGCGACGCGGTCAGGTCGTCCTCGGAGAAGATGGCCTCCACCGGGCACGCGTCGACACAGGCGCCGCAGTCGATACAGGTGTCGGGGTCGATGTAGAGCATCTCGGTCGTCGCGAACTCCGGCTGGTCCGGAGTGGGACGGATGCAGTCGACCGGGCACTCGGAGACGCAGCTGGCGTCGTTGCAACAACGCTGCGTGATTACGTAGGCCATATTGTGCTGATCCTCGAAGAAGTACGTGGGCTGTGGCCACCCAGGGGTTGTGGTGGACAGATGAGCGGCGTCCGTCACGTCCGCCGCGAGGGTCGCCCACGGCGGCGCGTGATGTGATGCCGCTTTCAGTTTGCCTCGAGTGTGGTCGAGACCTCTCGCCCGGAGGGCTTACCGTATCTCCATGGCGCGGACTCTGATCCTGATGCGGCACGGCAAGTCGGCCTACCCGGACGGCGTCGACGATCACGAGCGACCGCTGGCGCCGCGGGGCAGGCGCGAGGCCGGACTCGCGGGCGAGTGGTTGCGCGCGACCCAGCCGCCGATCGACGCCGTGCGTTGCTCCACCGCCACGCGAACCAGGCAGACGCTGTCGGCCACCGGCGTCGAGGCGCCGGTCGTGTTCGAGCCCGGGATCTACGGGGCGGCGCCGGAGACGCTCATCGAGCTCGTCCGCCTCAGCGACGACGACGTGGCGACACTGCTGGTCGTCGGCCACGCGCCGGGCATGCCGTGGACGGCTTGGGAACTGGCGAGCAATCGCGACAGCGCCCCTGCGGTCGAACTCAGCCGGAAGTTCCCGACTTCAGCGCTCGCGGTACTGCGCTTCGACCGCGACTGGGCGGACGTCGATCCGGGTACCGGTGAGCTGGTGCGATTCCACATCCCGCGCTGACCGCACGCGATTCGCCACGCGCGGTCAGCGCAGTAACCTGCCGCCGACCACGACGACCGCACCGAGCACGAGCAGCAGCGCGAACGCGGCGAGTCCCCCGAACAACCACCACACCACGCCGAGCGCGAGCGCGAACGGCGCGATCGCTATCGCGGTGATCACCGGGCTTTCCTTGACCGTCGCCCAGGCCGAACGAGCCCTGATCCGGTCGATGTCCTTTCCAGGCATGTGCCCAGGGTAGGCCGGAAACGGGGACTTTGTCGGTGCACGGTGGAATGCTCGCCCGATGGATTGGAAAATCGAGCTCGTCGCCATCCCGGTAACCGATGTCGACCGCGCCAAGGACTTCTACACCAAGATCGGCTTCAACGCCGACCACGACCACCGGGTCAACGAGAACCTGCGCTTCGTCCAGCTGACTCCGCCCGGCTCCGGCTGCTCGATCTGTCTGGGCGAGGGCATCACCGACGCGGCGCCGGGCAGCGTCCGCGGCATGCAGATGGTGGTCGCCAGCGCGGAGGACGCCTACCAGCAGTTGATCGCCGCCGGCGTGGACGCAACGCCGGTCGAGGACCTCAGCTGGGGCCTGTTCACCTTCTTCGCCGATCCGGACGGCAACAAATGGGCGGTCCAGCAGCTGCCCGACTACAGCAGCTGACCGACGCGCGTCCCTCGGCCGCCCGGAGCACCCCGCCCGGGCGGCGAGCGTTGCCGCGCGTTCGGCCACCGCGTCGTCGACCGGTTCGCCGGTGACGAGCGAATTCCCGTCAGGCCTGTCACGATCCTGAGGCAAATTTCCTCTCGTTTAGGTGGTCCTGTGAACATCGCCCGGGTCTCGCACCGGTTCGTCGAGGTCGACGGCGTGCGCGTCTTCTATCGAACGGCCGGACCGGCCGACGCCCCCACGCTGCTCCTGCTGCACGGCTTTCCGTCCGCTTCCCATCAGTTCCGCAGACTCATCGACGCCCTCGGCGACCGCTACCACGTCGTCGCGCCGGACTACCCCGGCTTCGGGCACACCGAGGCGCCCGCCGACTTCCACTACTCGTTCGACTCGCTCGCCGACGTCCTGGAAGGTTTCGTCGACGCGCTCGGCTCGACCCGGTTCGTCATGTACGTCTTCGACTTCGGCGGTCCGGTCGGCTTCCGGCTGGCCACCAGGCGACCGGAGCGCATCGCGGGCTTGGTGATCCAGAACGCCAACGCCTACACCGAGGGGCTGTCCGAACTCGCGCGTCAGACCGTCGCCAACCGGCCGGGCGTGCCCGGCGCCGAGGAGAACATCCGGCAGATCCTCACCTTGCCGGTGACCCAGAGCCAGTACCTGGGCGGCACCACCGATTCCGAGCTCGTCGCACCGGACGGCTGGGTGCTGGACCAGTACTTCCTGGACCGTCCCGAGCGGCAGCGGGCACAGATCGCGCTCGGCTTGGACTACCACTCCAACGTCGAGCTCTACCCCGAGTGGCAGCACTGGCTGCGGACGTACCGTCCGCCCACGCTGATCGTCTGGGGACGCAACGACGCCTTCTTTCCCGAGCCGGGCGCACACGCCTATCTCCGCGACCTACCGGACGCCGATCTGCACGTCTTCGATACCGGGCATTTCGCGCTCGAGGAGTTCCTCCCGGAGATAGCCCCGCTGGTCGCCGACTTCGTCGACACCGTCGCGCGGCGGGGCGCGGAGCCGGTCACGCGGTGATCTCGACGGCCGCGGGAAACAGCCGGAGAATTGGTCTTGCTTGGAGTGCACTCCAGGTGATTAGCGTCGTCAGTGTTCAACGAGAAGGGCGAGTGCAGTGAGCGAGCGTCAGCGAGTGAACCGCGTCAGCGAGGTTCGGGCATGAGCGAAACCGCGTCTCCGGTGACCGCGAGCGACGACCGGGAGCTGCCGCGGTATTCGATCGGCGAGGTGTCCGAGCGTTCGGGCCTGAGCCGGGATACCTTGCGCTGGTACGAACGGATCGGGCTGATGGACTACATCGGCCGGGACCACTCCGGCAAGCGCCGCTTCAGCGACCGGGATCTGGAATGGCTGGCGCTGATCGGGCGGCTGCGCACGACCGGCATGTCGGTGGCGGACATGGTTCGCTACGCCGAGCTGGTGCGAACGGGAGACGCCACACTCCCGCAACGGCTGGAGATGTTCCGGCACACCCGCGCCGAGGTACTCGCCAAGATCGATGAACTTCGTCAGACCGTGGCCGTGCTGGACTACAAGATCGCCCTGTACGAGGGCAAACTCGAGGCAGATCCGCAGGCCATGGTCACCGCGCACGACAGCGAAGGGATCAAGCTATGACAAGCACGGACAGCCTGCCCACCACCACCCTGGGGACCAGCGGCATCGAGGTGGGGACGCAGGGTCTGGGCTGCATGGGCATGAGCGAGTTCTACGGGCCGAGCGATCTCACCGAATCCAGGGCGACCCTGGATCGCGCGCTGGAACTGGGTGTCACCCTGTTCGACACGGCCGATGTGTACGGCGCCGGGCACAACGAGGAATTCCTCAGCGATTTCGTCGGCGCCGAGCGCGACCGGCTGGTGATCGCCACCAAGTTCGGGATCGTCCGCAAGGCCGATGACCCGGCCTACCGTGGCTTCGACAACTCCCCCGCCTACATCCGCGCCGCGGTGGAAGGCAGCCTGCGCAGGCTGCGGGTCGACACCATCGATCTGTACTACATGCACCGCAAGGACCCCGCCGTGCCGATCGAGGACACGGTCGGCGCGATGGCGGAGTTGGTGCGCGAAGGCAAGGTCCGCGCGCTCGGCCTGTCCGAGGTGACGGGCGCCGAACTGCGGGCGGCGCACGCGGTGCATCCGATCGCGGCCGTGCAGTCGGAATGGTCGCTGTTCTCCCGGGACGTCGAACGCACCGTGGTGCCCGCGGCCGCGGAGCTGGGTGTGACCTTCGTGCCGTACTCGCCGCTGGGTCGCGGCTTCCTGACCGGATCGTTCACCGGCACCGCGGACACGAGCGATTTCCGTTCCACGATGCCGCGCTTCACCGGCGAGAACGCGGCGCGCAACGCCGAGTTGCTCGGCCCGCTGCGGGCCATCGCCGAGGCGCGCGGCATCAGCCTGGCGCAGGTGGCGCTGGCCTGGGTGCACGCACAGGCCGGCGTGCACGACCTCGCGGTGGTCCCGATTCCCGGCACGCGCAGCCGCACCCGGCTCGCTGACAACGTGGCCGCCGCGACCATTTCGCTCACCGCCGACGAGCTGGCGACACTGGAGCCGATCGCGAGTCAGGTGACCGGCACCCGGTACGCGGACATGTCTTTCACGTCGGCGGGCCGGGAATAACCCACCCACGAGATCAGGAGACGCTCATGCCGACGTTGACGCTCAACGTTCGATTCACCGCCAAGCCGGGTCGTGCGGCGGAGCTGAAGGATCTGCTGCAGGGCATGATCAAACCGACGCTCGCCGAGGAGGGCTGCGTCGGTTACGAGCTCTACCTGCATCCCACCGACGAGAGCCGGATGGTGCTGCTGGAGGAGTGGGCCGATGAGGACGCCTTGGCGGCGCACTTCCAGACGCCGCACCTGAAGGCCTTGGCCACGGCGTTGCAGGACGTTCTGGTCGAACCGTTCCAGCTGCGACGGTTCATCGAGGTCGGGTGAGCGCTGTGGTGGTCCGGGCCGTGCACGGTCCCGGACCACCACAGGCGGCGTCTTCGACCCCGGACCGAAGTCCGCTTATCCAGCCCGGCCCGTCTGCGCCGTTCACCTGCGGCGGCTAACATCCCACGAATATGAGCCCCGAAGCACCACGAGACCGCGTCTGGATCGACAAGCGGACGCCGACCGCGTTCCGCGCGCTGAACGGCGTCGCGAGCGAGGTCAGGGCCGCCGCGGCGGCGGTGGGGCTGGATCGCCGGATCATCGAACTGATCAACCTGCGCGTCTCCCAGATCAACGGCTGCGCGTACTGCCTCGACGTGCACTACCGGGCCGCCTTGGCGGCCGGGGCCACCGAGCAGGAGATCGCGGTGCTGCCGGGGTGGCGACGCGGCGGCACGTACACCCCGTTCGAGCAGGCCGTGCTCGCGATCGCGGAAGTGACCGCGACGCTTCCGGACGAGCGCGCCATCGAGCGTGAGTACGCTTCCGCTCGCCGGTATCTGACGGATGATCAGCTGTCGGTCGTCATCTGGGTGGCCACCACGATCGGCGCGTTCAACCGGGTCTCGATTCTCAGCAGTCACCCGGTCCGCGCACGGAAGGAGAAGGGAACCATGACCGAATCGGCTTCGGAATCCAAGGTCGTCCGCAATGACGAGCGGCATCGCTACGAGGTGTTCTACGGCGGGGAGCAGGCCGGCTTCGCCGACTACGAGGAACGCGACGACGAGACGGTGTTCACGCACACCGAGGTCGACGGCGCGTTCTCCGGGAAGGGCCTCGGCTCGGTCCTGGCCAAGAGCGCGATCGAGGACGTCATCGAGCGGGGACGGGTGATCCGCCCGGTGTGCCCGTTCATCAAGGCGTACCTGGACAAGCACCCCGACTACGACAAGCACGTGATCGGCAAAGGCGTCGATCGGTGAGTGATCTGGATCCGCGCCCGGCCGAGACGCTGTGTGAACCCGCAGCGGGCCCCGGCCCGGTCGCGGAGCGGTATCCGGCCCGCGAGGTGCCGCTCGGCGGCGTGCGCGGCGTGTACGTCGAACGTGTGCTGCCGCAGCGCGATCTGCCTACCGTCGGCGCGTGGTGCTTCCTGGACCACTTCGGCTCGCCGACGGTCACCAAGACCGACGCTCCGCCGGACATCGACCCGCATCCGCACATCGGCCTGCAAACCGTGACCTGGCCGTTCGAAGGCCGCATCCGGCATCGCGACTCGGTCGGGTCGGACGTGGAGATCGAACCCGGTCAGCTCAACCTGATGACCTCAGGGCGCGGCATCGCGCATTCCGAGTACGCGGTGCCCGGCGCTCCGGCCGGGCACGGCTTGCAGCTGTGGATCGCGCTGCCGGGCGATCGCACCGGCATCGCCCCGCATTTCGAACAGCACCGGGAACTGCCGGTCGTCGACACGCCCGGCCTGCGGGCGATCGTGCTGATCGGATCACTGGCCGGTCAGACCTCACCCGCCATCGCCTACACGCCCATCGTCGGCGCCGACGTGCGGCTCGAGCCCGGAGCCGATGTCGCGCTCCCGCTCGAGCCTCGTTTCGAGCACGCCGTGCTGGTGATCGAGGGTGAGGTGACCGTCGCGGGCCATGAACTCGCTCCCGGACCGCTGCTGTACCTGGGCACCGAACGCGACGAACTCCGGCTCACCAGTTCCGGCGGCGCGCACTTCGCGTTGATCGGCGGGGAACCGTTCGGCGAAGAACTGGTGATGTGGTGGAACTTCGTCGGCCGCAGCCACGAGGACATCGTCGCCGCCCGCGCCGATTGGGAGCATCACGACGTCACCCGGTTCGCCGATATCGCGGGCCACACCCCGCGGCAGCGCATACCCGCGCCGCCGCTGCCCGGACTGCACCTGAAGCCGCGCAAGCGCCGGATCGGCCCGGCCCGGGACTGAACCCCGCCGCCGTCTCATCCGGCTCCTGGCAGCCCTGGCGCCGTCGTCAGCGCCGCCCCACCTCGGCCCAGCGGCCGGAGCCGGACGGCGGCGGTATGCGTGCCCCGGCCGCCGATCCCGGTGATGGCATCGACCACACGCTTCGGCTCCGCGACCGGAGCCGAAGCGCACGGATTCAGCCGCGGGCGAGCAGCGCGTCCAGTGCGCGGTAGCTCTCGTTGAGCCCGGACTCCATGCCGGACTGCAGCATGCCGTCCCGCTCTTGCGGCGTGTGGAACTGACCGTCGGTGACCACCTTGGTGCGGCCGTCGCCGAGATCGACGAAGCTGACGCTGTCGATCGCCACGTGGGCGGGCATGCCGTCCCACTCGAAGGAGTACACGATGCGCTCCTGCGGGGTGATCTCGCGGAAGCGGCCCTCGAAGCCGTGAGCTTCCCCGTCGGCGTGCTCGACGAAGCGCCAATGCCCTCCGGCACGGAACTCCCAGCGCTCGATGTCGAGCCGGTTGCCGCGACCCCACCACTGGGCGAGCTGTTCGATCCTGCTGTAGGCGTCCCACACGCGCTCGCGCGGTGCGTCGAAGATCCGCTCGATGTGAATCGTGCGGTCGGTGTCGGCCGTGATGACCGCGTCGTTCGTGGTTGTGCTCATCGCTCCTGCTCCGTTCGTCCGAGGAATTCGCCGAGACGGTCCAGCCGCGCTTCCACCATCCGCCGGTAGCCCTGCATCCAGGCCACTTCGCGGTCGAAGACGTTGTCGCCGAGGCGGCAGTACCGCACCCGGCCACGTTTCTCCGTGACCACCATGCCCGCCGCCTCCAGCAACTGGATGTGCTTCTTGATGCCGGTGAGCGTCATCTCGAAGCGCTCCGCCAGCTCGCTGACGGTCGCGGGCCCACTGCCGAGGCGTTCGAGGATGCCACGCCGGGTGGGATCCGCGAGCGCCCCGAAGGAAGCGTCCAAGAAGTCATACTGAACCATCTAGTTCAGTGTTTCGCAGAAGGGCGCGGACGTCAAGAGGGAATTTCGCACTGGCTCAACCCTTCTGATCGAGCCCGCCGAGCGGTATCTTGTCCGGACGAACCGGACACGGGGGCGGGACACGGAAAGAGCACGATGAGGATCTCTCAATTCACCGCGACGACCCTGGTTGCGTTGGCTGCCACCGCACTCACCACGAGCGCCGCGCACGCGCAGCCCGCGCTCGCCGACGCGCCGCTCGACCTGCACGGCACGTTCCATCAGGTCGCCTACGAGGTCGCCGCCAGCGAAGATCGCCGTGCCGCGGTGGCGACCCTCCAGGACGGAACGTTCGAGCTGACCCACGACGACCGGGTGGTGACGGTCGCCGATCGCGACGGCCAGATCGTCGCCGCCCTGCCGATGACGCTGCGCATCGGCGACCAGCGGGTGGCGCTGCGACCCGTACTGGAGGACGCGGGCCATCGCCTCACCGTCGCGCCGGTCGCGATGACCGACGGACCGGTGCGCGACATCGGCGCCCAGGAGCGGTTCTACGCCGAGGCCGAGAAGGTCATGCCGACCATCCTGGCGGGCGCGGGCATCGGCGCCGCCATCGGCTTCATCGTCGGATTCCCGCTCGGCCTGTTCGTGATCGACTTCATCACGGTCCCCGTCGCCGCGGTCGCGGGCGCCGCGATCGGCGCGATGGCCGGGTACGTCATCGGCGGTGGACAGCCTGCCGTCGACGCGGCGCTCGAGTACGTCACCGCGCCCTAGTCGAGCCGGTCGGCGGGCGTCAGCCGCTGCGTGCCGATCACGCGCAGCAGGTCGAGCTTCTCGGCCGCGTCCGTGCCCGGGCGCGGTAGGTAGACCAGCAGGCGCTGGGCGGCATTGGGCGTGAGCAAGGTTTCGCAGACGATGTCGATCAGGCCGACCTGCGGATGCAGGATGCGTTTGATATCCGAAAGGCGCACGGCTACTTGGTGTTCGTCCCAGAGCCGGTCGAATTCGGTGCTGTCGGAACGCAGTCGCGCGACGAGTTCGATCACGTCGGCATCGGCCGCCCGGCGTGCGGCCGTGGCGCGCAGATCCGCGACATGATGGCGGCTGAGCCGGTCCCAATCCTCCTCGGGGAAGTTCGCGCGCGAGGAGGGATCGGTGAACCAGCGGTAGGAGTAGTACCGATCCCAGCCGCGCCGTTCGCCGTGATCGCCGACCAGCAACGTGTGCATCCGGTTCTGCACGAGCACCTCGCCGAGATCGGTGACGACCGTGGCCGCGGTGTCGTCGAGCTTGGCGAGCAGGTGCATCAGGCCGGGGCCCACGTGCTTGTCGGTCGTCTCGCGCCCCGGCGGGGCATGGTCGCACAGATGGTAGAGGTGGTCGCGTTCGTCGTTGCCGAAACGCAGAGCGCGTGCGAGCGAGGCGAGCACCTGGGTGGACGGACGCGGACCGCGTGACTGCTCGAGCCGGGTGTAGTAATCGGTCGAGATGCCCGCGAGCAAGGCGACCTCGTCGCGGCGCAGCCCCGGCGTACGCCGCCGGATGCCGGGCGCCAGCCCCACGTCGGCGGGCGTGAGCTGCTCCCGGCGGCGGCGCAGGAAATCGGCGAGTTCTGGGCGGTCCATGCCCCTTACTGTCCCCCGAAACGGCGTGCTCAGCCAGGGATCGCCACTCCCCCGATAAACGATCTCTCCCGCATCGCTCGCGACCGGCGCAGGCTGGTCCCATGACGACAACGAAGATCGACGAAGTGCGGCTGGGAGCCACCGGTCCGACCGTCAGCCGCATCGGCCTCGGGGCGATGAGCATGTCCGGCGCATACGGCGCCACCGATGACGCCGAGTCGACCGCGACGATCCATGCGGCGCTCGACTCCGGCGTCAATCTCATCGACACCGGCGATTTCTACGGCGCGGGCCACAACGAGATGCTGATCGGCAAGGCCATCGCCGAACGTCCCCGCGAGGACGTGGTGCTGAGCGTGAAGTTCGGCGCGCTGCGCGGACCCGACGGCGCGTTCGTCGGCCTGGACAACCGGCCTGCCGCGCTGCGCAACTTCCTGACCTACAGCCTCCAGCGGCTCGGCGTCGACCACATCGACATCTACCGCCCCGCCCGGCTGGATCCGCAGGTGCCGATCGAGGACACCATCGGCGCCATCGGCGAACTGATCGAGGCCGGGTACGTGCGCCATGTGGGCCTGTCCGAAGTCGGCCCGGAAACCATCCGGCGCGCGGCGGCCGTACATCCCGTCGTGGACCTGCAGATCGAGTATTCGCTGCTCTCCCGGGGGATCGAGGAGCGCATCCTGCCCGTCTGCCGCGAACTCGGCATCGGCATCACGGCCTACGGCGTGCTCTCGCGCGGTCTGCTCAGCGACGCGATCCAGCCCGGCGCCACCTTCGCTCCGAACGATTTCCGCGCACACAGCCCGCGTTTCCAGGGCGAGAACCTGGACCGGAATCTGGAATTGGTCCGCGCGCTCAACGAGATCGCGGCCCGCAGGGGCGCCTCGGTGGCGCAACTGGCCATCGCCTGGGCGCTGACCCGCGGCGCGGACATCGTGCCGCTCATCGGTACCCGCCGACGCGAACGCTTGGCGGAAGCCGTTGGTGCACTGGACCTCTCGCTCACCGATGAGGAGCTGTCCACCATCGATGCGGCGGTACCCGCCGACCGGGTCGCCGGCGAACGCTACGCCACGGCACAGATGGCGATGCTCGACAGCGAACAGTGAGATCGGGTCCGGAGCGTGGTCGCCTGGCCGCGCTTGGGACCACCCTCCGCGCGGGGTAGCCCACCCCGGTTCGAACCTCCTATCTCAAACGCCCCGGACCACGGTGTTGCCGTGGCCATCCCCTTGTTGAGCGCTTGGCGGCTCACTCCCAACGTATCGGCCCCTGGCCGTGGCGCACCGCCGGTCATTCCGAGCGGAGCATCCCCGGCGCGATCAGGACCGACGCGGACGCAGCACGGCTGTGAATGCCGCTGCGGCAACGGCCTTTCCAGTGGCGTCGGTGATGTCCACCGGCACCTCCAGTTCGAGCGGCACTCGGGCCTCGATATCCGCCCGCATCTTCGCCAACGTCTCGTCGGAGAACGCGGAAGTGGCCCGGAACGGCCCCGCTTCCCCTTTCGCACGGGCTTTGTACTCGATACGCCCGTCCTTGGCGACGATGAACGTATTTCTCATCAGATCGACGATGCCCGACACCGACGCGCCCATCGCCGCCGTCTCCGCCATCCCGAACAACACCGCGGCGTGCAGATCTCGCGAAACGAGTCCGGCCCCCGCTCCAGAACGGAGCGGGGGCCGGATGCCTTACGGCCGACGGATCAGCGGTAGTCGCTGAAGCCGTAGTCGTCCAGCGGAACCGCGGCGCCGGTGGTCTGACCGAAGCTGTCCGGGCTGTAGTAGGTGTCGTCGTAGGACGGCACCGCGTACGCGGCGGCACGGGCTTCCTCGGTCGGCTGCACCTGGATGTTGCGGTAGCGGTTGATACCGGTACCGGCCGGGATCAGCTTGCCGATGATCACGTTCTCCTTGAGGCCGATGAGCTTGTCGGAGCGGCAGTTGATCGCCGCGTCCGTCAGAACTCGGGTGGTCTCCTGGAAGGACGCCGCCGACAGCCACGAGTCGGTGGCCAGCGACGCCTTGGTGATACCCATCAGCACCGGGCGACCCGCCGCGGGCTCGTTGCCCTCGGCGACGACGCGACGGTTGGCGGCCTCGAACTCGGCGCGCTCGGTGAGCGAGCCGGGCAGGAACTCCGTGGCGCCCGAGTCGATGATCGTCACGCGACGCAGCATCTGGCGCACGATGACCTCGATGTGCTTGTCGTGGATCGACACACCCTGCGAGCGGTAGACCTCCTGGACCTCGTGGACCAAGTGGACCTGGACCTGCCGGGGGCCCATGATGCGCAGCACCTCGTGCGGATCCGCCGCGCCTTCCAGCAGCTGCTGGCCGACCTCGACGTGGTCACCGTCGGAGAGCAGGCGCTCGGTGCCGTCGTCGTGCTTGAACACACGCAGACGCTGCCGCTTCGAGAGCTTGTCGTAGACAACCTCTTCGCCACCGTCATCCGGGATGATGGTGATCTTGTAGAAGCGATCGTCGTCCTCCAGCCGCACGCGACCGGAGACCTCGGCGATGGGCGCCTTGCCCTTCGGCACGCGCGCCTCGAACAGCTCCTGCACACGGGGCAGACCGCCGGTGATGTCGTCACCCGCGACACCACCCTGGTGGAAGGTGCGCATGGTCAGCTGGGTACCGGGCTCACCGATGGACTGCGCGGCGACGATACCGACGGCCTCACCGATGTCGACCAGCTTGCCGGTCGCCATCGAGCGGCCGTAGCAGGTCGCGCACACGCCGGTGCCGGTGGTGCAGGTCAGCACGGAGCGAACCTTCACCTCGGTGATGCCGGCCTCCAGCAGCGCCTCCAGCGCCGGATCGCCGAGATCGGCGCCCTTCGCCACGATGACGTTGCCCTGCGCGTCGAGCGCGTCGGACGCGAGCGTGCGCGCGTAGGTGGAGGTCTCCACGTGCGCGTCGCGGATGATCGAGCCGTCGAGCTGCTTCTCCGCGATCGGCACCACGATGCCGCGCTCGGTGCCGCAGTCGTGCTCACGGACGATGACGTCCTGCGAGACGTCCACCAGACGACGGGTCAGGTAACCCGAGTCGGCGGTGCGCAGCGCGGTGTCGGCCAGACCCTTACGAGCGCCGTGGGTGTTGATGAAGTACTCCAGAACCGTCAGGCCCTCACGGAAGGAGGACTTGATCGGCCGCGGGATGAACTCACCCTTCGGGTTCGTCACCAGGCCCTTCATACCGGCGAGGGTACGGGTCTGGGTGAAGTTACCCGTGGCGCCCGAGTCGACGATCGTGATGATCGGGTTGTCGGCCGGGTAGTGCGCGCGCAGCGCCTTACCGACCTCCTCGGTCGCCTCCTGCCAGATCTTGACCAGGGCGTTGTTGCGCTCCTGGTGATCGAGCGCACCACGCTGGTACTTCTTCTCGATCTGATCCGACTGCGCCTCGTAGCGCTCCATGATCTCGGCCTTCTCCGGCGGCACCAGCACGTCGGACATGGAAACCGTCACGCCGGAACGCGTGGCCCAGTAGAAGCCGGCGTCCTTGAGCTTGTCGACGGTCTGCGCGACCACGATCATCGGGTAACGCTCGGCGAGATCGTTGATGATCGTCGCCTGACGCTTCTTGGGCATCTGCTCGTTGATGAACGCGTAGTCCACCGGCAGCAGCTCGTTGAACAGCACCCGGCCCAGCGTGGTCTCGATGGTCCACGCGTCGCCGCGGCGCCAGCCCTCCGGGAACAGCCGCGCTTCGACGTCCTTCGGCGGACGCTGGTCGGTCAGCCGGACCTTGATCAGCGAACGCACGGTGAGCTCACCGCGGTCCACCGCCATCTGCGCCTCGGCTGGCGAGGAGTACACGCCCTGCTCCGGACCATCGGCGGTGGCCGGCTGGTAGGAGCCCTTCGCGCCCTCTTCCAGACGGGTCAGGTAGTACAGGCCGGTCACCATGTCCAGACGCGGCATGGCCAGCGGGCGGCCCGAGGCGGGCGACAGGATGTTGTTCGACGACAGCATCAGCACGCGAGCCTCGGCCTGCGCCTCCGCCGACAGCGGCAGGTGCACGGCCATCTGGTCACCGTCGAAGTCGGCGTTGAACGCTTCACAGACCAGCGGGTGCAGCTGGATGGCCTTGCCTTCCACCAGCTGCGGCTCGAAGGCCTGGATACCGAGACGGTGCAGGGTGGGCGCGCGGTTGAGCAGCACGGGGTGTTCGGCGATGACCTCTTCGAGGACGTCCCACACCTGCGGCCGCTGCCGCTCCACCATTCGCTTGGCCGACTTGATGTTCTGCGCGTGGTTCAGATCGACCAGGCGCTTCATCACGAACGGCTTGAACAGCTCCAGCGCCATCAGCTTCGGCAGACCGCACTGGTGCAGCTTCAGCTGCGGACCGACGACGATGACCGAACGGCCGGAGTAGTCGACGCGCTTACCGAGCAGGTTCTGACGGAAGCGGCCCTGCTTGCCCTTGAGCAGGTCGGACAGCGACTTGAGCGGACGGTTGCCCGGTCCGGTGACCGGACGGCCGCGGCGGCCGTTGTCGAACAGGGCGTCGACGGACTCCTGCAGCATCCGCTTCTCGTTGTTGACGATGATCTCGGGCGCGCCGAGGTCGATCAGTCGCTTGAGGCGGTTGTTGCGGTTGATCACGCGACGGTACAGGTCGTTCAGGTCCGAGGTGGCGAACCGGCCACCGTCGAGCTGAACCATCGGGCGCAGCTCCGGCGGGATCACCGGAACGGCGTCGAGCACCATGCCCATCGGCGAGTTGCCGTTGGCCTGGAACGCCGCGACGACCTTGAGCCGCTTGAGCGCGCGCAGCTTCTTCTGGCCCTTGCCGGTGCGGATGGTCTCGCGCAGCGACTCGGCCTCGGCCTCGATGTCGAAGCTCTCCATCAGCTTCTGGATGGACTCCGCGCCCATCGCGCCGGTGAAGTACTCGCCATAGCGGTCGACCAGCTCGCGGTAGAGCACCTCGTCGACGATGAGCTGCTTGGGCGCCAGCTTGGTGAAGGTGTTCCAGATCTCCTCCAGCCGGTCCAGCTCGCGCTGGGCACGGTCGCGGAGCTGGCGCATCTCACGCTCGCCGCCGTCCTTGACCTTGCGGCGGACGTCTGATTTGGCGCCTTCCGCCTCCAGCTCGGCCAGGTCGGCCTCGAGCTTCTGGGCGCGGGCCTCGAGGTCGGCGTCGCGCTGGTCGGCGACCGCCTTCTTCTCGACCTCCATCTCGGCCTCGAGCGTGGACAGCTCGTTGTGCCGCAGCTCCTCGTCGACCGCCACGATGACGTAGGCGGCGAAGTAGATGATCTTCTCCAGATCCTTCGGCGCCAGGTCGAGCAGGTAGCCCAGGCGCGAGGGCACGCCCTTGAAGTACCAGATGTGGGTGACCGGAGCGGCCAGCTCGATGTGGCCCATGCGCTCGCGGCGCACCTTGGCGCGAGTCACCTCGACGCCACAGCGCTCACAGATGATGCCCTTGAAGCGGACGCGCTTGTACTTTCCGCAGTAGCACTCCCAGTCCCGGGTGGGACCGAAGATCTTCTCGCAGAACAGGCCGTCCTTCTCCGGCTTGAGCGTGCGGTAGTTGATGGTCTCCGGCTTCTTCACCTCGCCGTAGGACCACTGACGGATGTCGTCGGCGGTGGCGAGGCCGATCCGAAGTTCATCGAAGAAGTTGACGTCTAGCACGTAACTTCCTTTCCCCTGTGCGGGTCGAATTCGAGCAAAAGTTCACTAGTTGGGTAATCCGTTGCGGGGGGCCGGATGCCGTGCGTCGACGGCATCCGGCCGACCGCCTAGTTCGCCAGATCGTCGACGGTGGCGGCTTCGTTCCTCGACAAATTGATGCCGAGGTTGGCCGCGGCGCGCTCCAGGTCCTCGTCCTCGCCTTCGCGCAGCTCGATCGCGGCGCCGTCGGACGACAGCACTTCGACGTTGAGGCACAGCGACTGGAGTTCCTTGAGCAGGACCTTGAACGATTCCGGAATGCCCGGCTCCGGGATGTTCTCGCCCTTGACGATCGCTTCGTAGACCTTCACGCGACCGACCACGTCGTCGGACTTGATAGTCAGCAGTTCCTGCAGGGTGTAGGCCGCACCGTAGGCCTGCATGGCCCAGCACTCCATCTCACCGAAACGCTGACCACCGAACTGCGCCTTACCACCCAGCGGCTGCTGGGTGATCATCGAGTACGGACCGGTCGAACGCGCGTGGATCTTGTCGTCGACCAGGTGGTGCAGCTTCAGGATGTACATGTAACCGACCGCCACCGGGTACGGGAACGGCTCACCCGAACGACCATCGAACAAGGTCGCCTTGCCGTCATCGTTGACCATGCGCTCGCCGTCGCGGTTGGGCAGCGTCGAGGACAGCAGACCGGTCAGCTCCTCCTCCCGCGCACCGTCGAAGACGGGCGTGGCGATGTTGGAGTCGGCCGGAGCGCCCAGCATCTCCTCCGGCAGCGCCTGCGCCCAATCCGGGCGGGAGCCGTCGGTGGCGACGTCGACCTTCCAACCTGCCTTGCCGATCCAGCCCAGATGGGTTTCCAGGATCTGGCCGATGTTCATACGCCGCGGCACACCATGGGTGTTGAGGATGATGTCGACCGGGGTACCGTCCGGCAGGAACGGCATGTCCTCGGTCGGCAGGATCTTGCCGATCACACCCTTGTTACCGTGCCGGCCGGCGAGCTTGTCACCGTCCTGGATCTTGCGCTTCTGCGCCACATACACCCGCACCAGCTCGTTGACACCCGGCGGCAGATCGTCGTCGTCCTCCCGGGAGAACACCCGGATACCGATCACCTTGCCGGACTCACCATGAGGCACCTTCAACGAGGTATCACGCACCTCACGCGCCTTCTCACCGAAGATCGCCCGCAACAGCCGCTCCTCCGGCGTCAGCTCGGTCTCACCCTTCGGGGTGACCTTGCCGACCAGGATGTCCCCGTCACGCACCTCCGCACCGATCCGCACGATGCCACGCTCGTCCAGATCCGCCAGCACCTCATCGGACACATTCGGGATATCCCGCGTGATCTCCTCCGCACCCAGCTTGGTGTCACGAGCATCGATCTCGTGCTCCTCGATATGAATCGAGGTGAGAACGTCCTCCTCCACCAACCGCTGCGACAGGATGATCGCGTCCTCGTAGTTGTGACCCTCCCACGGCATGATCGCCACCAACAGGTTCTTACCCAGAGCCATCTCACCGTTCTCGGTGCACGGCCCATCGGCCAGAACCTGGCCACGCTCCACCCGCTGACCCTCGTCCACGATCGGACGCTGGTTCGAGCAGGTGCCCTGGTTCGACCGGTTGAACTTGCGCATCCGGTAGCTCTTGCGCGTACCGTCGTCGGCCATCACGGTGACGTAGTCGGCGGAGACCTCCTCGACCACACCGGCCTTCTCGTTCACCACGACGTCACCGGCGTCGACCGCGGCGCGCAGCTCCATGCCGGTGCCGACGATCGGCGCCTCGGAACGGATCAGCGGAACCGCCTGACGCTGCATGTTCGCACCCATCAGGGCGCGGTTGGCGTCGTCGTGCTCGAGGAACGGGATCATCGCCGTCGCGACCGACACCATCTGGCGCGGCGAGACGTCCATGAAGTCGACCTCGTTGGCGGCGACGAGTTCGTTCTCCTCGTTGCCGCGGCGGCACAGGACCCGGTCCTCGAGGAAGCGGCCGTCCGCGCCGACCGGCGAGTTCGCCTGGGCGCGCACGTGGCGGTCCTCTTCGTCGGCGGTCAGGTAGACGACCTCGTCGGTGACCCGGCCGTCGACGACCTTGCGGTAGGGGGTCTCGATGAAACCGAACGGGTTGACCCGCGCGTAGACCGACAGCGAGCCGATCAGGCCGATGTTCGGGCCTTCCGGGGTCTCGATCGGGCACATGCGGCCGTAGTGCGACGGGTGGACGTCACGGACTTCCAGGCCGGCGCGCTCACGGGACAGACCACCGGGGCCCAGCGCCGAGAGGCGGCGCTTGTGGGTCAGGCCCGACAGCGGGTTGTTCTGGTCCATGAACTGCGACAGCTGGGACGTTCCGAAGAACTCCTTGATCGCGGCGACGACCGGGCGGATGTTGATCAGGGTCTGCGGCGTGATCGCCTCGACGTCCTGGGTGGTCATCCGCTCGCGGACCACGCGCTCCATGCGGGAGAGGCCGACCCGGATCTGGTTCTGGATCAGCTCGCCCACGGTGCGCAGGCGACGGTTGCCGAAGTGGTCGATGTCGTCCACTTCCACCGGAACCTCGACGCCACCGGGGGCGGTCATGGTCTTGTCACCCGAGTGCAGGCGCACCAGGTACTCGATGGTGTTGACGATGTCTTCCTTCGTCAGCACCGAACCGACGACCTGCTCGCCCACGTGGATGCCGAGCTTCTTGTTGATCTTGTACCGGCCCACGCGCGCCAGGTCGTAGCGCTTCTCCTTGAAGAACAGGTTCTCCAACAGGGTCTGCGCGGACTCCTTCGTCGGCGGCTCACCCGGACGCAGCTTGCGGTAGATGTCCAGCAGCGCCTCGTCCTGACCGGCGGTGTTGTCCTTCTCCAGGGTCGACATCATGATCTCGGAGAAGCCGAAGCGCTCGACGATCTCCTCGGTGGTCCACCCCAGCGCCTTGAGCAGCACGGTGACCGGCTGGCGGCGCTTGCGGTCGATGCGCACACCCACGGTGTCGCGCTTGTCCACGTCGAACTCCAGCCACGCGCCACGCGACGGGATGACCCGCACACTGTGCAGATCCTTCTCCGTGCCCTTGTCGACCGTGTGATCGAAATAGACACCCGGCGAACGCACCAACTGCGACACCACAACCCGCTCGGTGCCGTTGATGATGAACGTGCCCTTATCGGTCATCATCGGGAAATCACCCATGAAGACCGTCTGGCTCTTGATCTCACCGGTGTTGTTGTTGATGAACTCCGCCGTCACGAACAACGGAGCCGCATACGTCATGTCCTTGTCTTTGCACTCATCGATCGAGGCCTTGACCTCTTCGAAGCGCGGGTCGGAGAAGGACAGGGACATGGAGCCGGAGAAGTCCTCGATCGGGGAGAGCTCCTCGAGCACCTCCTCGAGGCCACCGACTAGGCCGACGTCGCCGCGAGCCGCCGCACGCTCGCGCCAATCCGGCGAACCGATCAACCAGGCGAACGATTCCGTTTGTAGGTCGAGAAGCCCGGGCACCTCCAAGGGTTCACGGATCTTCGCGAAAGACACCCGCAACGGGGCTCCGGGGATTCCGGCAACTGCCTTGGTCTGGGTGGAGACTGCCAAGATGCGTCCTTCCAGCACCTCATGCGCGTCGCGTGGTGGTCCGCGACCGTCGCTCTGTCTGCTACGAATTCCGCTGGTTACTACCCGAACGAAACTCGAACAGGCAACAACGGAAGTAACACCGGAAGGGTGAACTTACGTGTGCAAATCGAGGTATGGACAGGAGGCAGCCAGCGCAACGTCCAAACCTACACCCAAGTACACGGGGGTGTCAAAGTACCACCCGTGTGATCGTCCGCATGGCTGCCGCGCCGGGCCGAACTCGCTGGCTGCGTCCTTCAGGCGCGGTGCACTGGAAGCCACTGTGACAGCTGCCGCTGTTGTGAATAGCGTGACGGTTCGGGCGAAACTCGTCAAGTGGCAGGCCCGGCCGGAGCGCCGTCGAGATCGCCTGCCGCGCTGCGTCATCCCGGCCGATGTGGTAGCCGTTACTGGTCCACGATGTCGCTGGCCAGCCAGCGACCGTCCACCTTCTGCATGTGCAGGACCACGGGACCCGAGACGCTCTGCTGCGCCACGCCGTCCTTGGTGGCACTCACCACCAAATTGACGATCAGCTCCGCGCGATCGTCGGTGAGCAATGTCACAGCAATCGGGTCCGCTTTCGCATCGGCACTGGTCTGCGCCTGCTTGACCGCCGAAATGGTGGTGGCGGCGTACTTGTCCAGATCGGCGAGCATCTTCCCGGTGAGCACCTGCTTCGCGGTGTCCCGGTAGCCGTCGATGTTCTTCACGTCATAGGCGTAGACGGTCCGCAACGCGTTGTCGGCGGCCGCGCGCACCTCTTGGGTGGCCTCGTTGTCCACGTAGGCCCGATTCGAGGTGTCCACGCCGGGCCGCTGCGCTGCGAGCCACGCGAAACCGCCCAGCAGGAGCGCGGCGATCAGCAGGACCGCGGTGACGCCCCAGCGGGGGCGTCCGGCCTCGGGCCGCCGCGAACGGTCCGCGCCGCGCGAAACGATCTTGCGCCATCGCGACGCACCCGCAGGGCGCTGTTCGGCGCGGGGGGTCTCCGATTCCGTTGCGGGCCGGGAAACGCCCGCCACGCGCGGTTTGCGGGCCGCAGCGGGCCGTTCGGCGCGCGCCGCGGTACGGGACGGTTCCGTGGGCCTGCGCTTGGAGGTGACCCGGTTGACCGGTCGGCGAGACGTCATGGGTGTCCTCCTACGATCCCGGCTTCGGCGCGGCGGGCGGCTGCGCGGCGGGTCCGCCGCTGAGCAACACCGGCTGGCTGAGCGAGGAGATCTGCTCGGCCTTCCACACCTCGCCGTCCTTGGTCAGGTCGACGGTCCAGGTGTAGCGGTAGTCGGCGGGCGGCTTGTCCTTGCCCTTCTCGGTGACCTGTAGCACGACCAGCGCGGAGGCCTTGTCCTCCTCGCTGTTGAGCGAGGTGAGCGCGGCGCCGAGCACCTTCGATGTCATCCCGACCTCACTCTGCCGCGCCATCTGCTCGGCCTGATCCTTGTTCTTCGTGGCCGAGTCCAGCAGCGCGCCGGTCATCGAGGATCGGGCCAGCGCCAGCGAGCCCGGCACGTCGTCCAGGTTCATCGAGGTCATGTTGAGCGCGGCTTGGCGAGCGGCGTCCAGCGCGGTGTCCCTGGCCTCCGCGCGCGGGCCGTCGGTGAGCGCGGCCCGCACCCAGCCCGCGCCGAACCATGCGGCGCCGATCAATGCGATCACCAGCAGCACGGCGGAGCAGACGAAGGCCACGCGGCCGAGCACGGACGCACCACCGGGGCGCTCGGGCTCGGCGGTCACGTCGGCGGCCTTCCGATCCTCGGACTTCGCGGCCGGCGTCCGCGCCGCCGTCGTCACGGTGTCGGGCGCGTCCTGCGCCGCCGCGTCGGACCGCTTGGTCAGATCGGCGGTCACGACAGCGCCTCGCCGTCGGTCGGCTCGGTCGCGCTCCACGGCATGCCCGTGGTTCGCTCGCTCCAGTCACTCACGCGAGACACCCTAACGTCATTGCTCCTGGTCACCGCTTCGGCGTGACCCCCAGCAGGGTCGACAGCTGCACGGCCACCGGAGTCAGGTTCAGCTTTTCCGGATCGGTTTTGGGGTTGGAGTCCCAGGGCTGGACGATGGCCGGATCGGCGAGCTCGGCTCGCTCGCCACCCCGGACGGCGGTCGGATTACCGAACGGCACAAGACATTTGGCGTCCTTGTTGAACGGGAACTCGTCGCGCGTGTCGTCGAAGTTCGGGTTCTGCGCCTTCATCTGTTCGAGGATCCGATGCGTGCCCTCGTAGCCCACGGTACAGGCGGGCGGATTGTTGGTCTCGAGCACCAGGCCGAAGTGGCTGGTCCCGTCGCCGGGCGCGGTGGAGGAACCGCCGATCGACAGCTGCGGGAGCATCTGCAGCAGCGGCTTGATCGCGTAGAACTTCGGCGAGATCGCCTGTAGCAACAGCCGCAGGTTGGACAGGTCCTGGGTGAGCGAGCCGCCGCTCTGCTCGAGCAGCGCGCCGATCTGCTCGCCCGCGTCGGTTCCGGTGCCGATGAGCCTGCGCACGTCGGGGTCGCTGGAACGCAACTGGGCGGTGAGCTTGTCCAGGCCGTCGCTGAATTCCCGGATGGCGGTGGACTGCTCGGCCTGTGTGCCGAGGGCGATACGGCCGTCACGGACCAGCTGGATGGTCTGCGGCAGCGTCGCGTGGAAGGTCTCGGTGAATTTGTTCAGCGAGTCGATCAGCACCTGCAGGTCGTCGCCCTTGCCGTCGAACGCCTTGCCCAATTCGCGCACCGTCGTGTTGAGGGCGTGCAGGTCCACCGAGCTCGCGAAGGTGTCCACGCTGGACACCAGCTCCTCCACCGATACCGGCAGGGTCGCCGAGGTGATCACGGAGTTGTCCCGCAGGTACGGGCCCGCCTCGGAATCGGGTTGCAGGTCCACGTACTGCTCACCGATCGCGGACCGGTTGGCGACCACGGCTTTGGCCGACGCCGGGATCTGCGGCGCGTTCGAATCGATGACGAGGTTCATCACCACGCCCTCGCCGGTGAGTTCCAGCTCACCGACCCGGCCGACCGGGACGCCGCGGTAGGTCACCTCGGCGCCCTTGTAGATGCCGCCGGTCTGCGCCGCGCGCAGCTTCACCGTGTACTGGTTGAGCCCGAACATGTGGTCGAGCCGGATGTACTTGCCACCGACGTACACGACGCCGAGCACCGCGATGACCACGAACGCGATGAGCTGCCACCGCACCAGACGCGTCATCGCGGACCACTCCCTACGCCGAGTTGCTCGAGGATCGCCCCGACCGGACCGGGCACGCCGGGCGCGGGCGGCTGCGCCATCAGCGGCGGCAGCGGCAGGATCGACACCGTCGGCCAACCCGGACGCGGGCCGTTGCCGTTGTAGTACGGATTGGTCGGGTTCACCGGCACGGGCGGACCGACCGGCGGGATGTACACCGGGTCGGGTTTGCCGACACCGAGGTTGCTGAGCGTGACGCCGATCTGCTGATCGACCGACAACCACGTGTTCACGCTGCCGCCGAAGGTGCTCTCCAGCGCCGAGTCGGGGAACGGGTAGGTCGGGATCAACGGAACCGCGGTGACCAGATCCGGCGCCGACCGGCCCAGCTCCTGCAGCGTGGGCCGCAGCGAGGTCAGGTCACGGATCAGGTCGTCCTTCGCGGTGTTCAACACGTCGAAGCCGGCTTCGCCGAGCCGGTCCAGCTGGGCGAGCAGGGCGACCAACTGCGGACGCTGCTCTTCCAGGATCTTGATGCCCTTGGGCAGCTCGTCGAGGATCTTGCCGATCTGATCGGTCTGCTTGCTCACCCGGCTGCTGAGCACGTCGAGGCCGTCCAGCGCGCGGGTGATGTCGTCCACCTGCTGGTTCAGGCCGTCGATCAGCGTGTTCGCCTGCTCGATCAACGAGCGCACCCGGTCCTCACGGCCGCCGATGGTCTTGTTCAGCTCGGTGACGATCGGCTGCAACTGCGCGACGCCGCCGCCGTTGAGCAGCAGTGACAGCGCGCCGAGCACCTGCTCGACCTCGGTGGCGTGCCGGGTGCGGTCGACCGGGATGACCGAGCCGTCGGCCAGCCGCTTGGGTTCCGGATCGGCCGCGGGCTTGGAGAGCTCGATGAACTTCTCACCGAGCAGGTTCGACTGCCGGACCTCGGCCCGCGCGTTCGCGGGCAGGTTCACCGCCGAGTTGACCACCGTGCGCACCGTGGCCGTCCACTGATCCTTGCCGATGCTGATCTTCTCGACCCGGCCGACCGGCACGCCCTCGACCTTCACCGCCGACTGCGGCACGAGGTCGAGGACATCGTCGAACTGGATGTCGATGTGCATCGGATGCTCGCCCACATCGGCGCCGCCGGGCAGCGGCACGCTGTAGATGCCGTCGGAGGCGCACGACGTGATCAGCGCGCCGGTCAGGCCGAGCGCCAGCGCCGCGCCGAAACCGCGTGCGAGCGAACGGATTCGAGTGCTCATCGCGCCCCTCCCTGCGACGGCGGAAGCCGGTCCGACGGCGTGCCGGGCACCGTGCCCGGCACCGGGTCGCGCTGCTGGTTTTCGCCGCTGAGGATGCCGAACGGCAGGTTCAGCGTCGGGGTCTGCACCCCGGCGGTGATCTGGTCGGTGATGTCCTTGCAGTGGTCGAGGACCGGCCGCATCTGCCTGCCGAGCGCCTCGAACTTGGGATCGCCCGGCATCAGCTTGGACAGGTCGAGCATCTTGCACACCACCCCGAACGGGTCCTGCAGTTCCGGGAAGTTCGCGCGCATGTCGAGGGTCCCCGATTCGGCGTTGTGCACGTTGATCAGGTTGCTCAACGCCAGCGGCAGGACCGGCAGCAGCGCGGCCACGTCGTTGCGCTGATCGGACAGCGTCTTGGTGAGCTGGGTCAGTTTGTCGGCGTTGCTCGCGATCAGGTCCCGGTTGTCGTCGATGAAGCGGGCGACGTCACCCAGCGCGATCGACAGCAGATTCAGTGCCGCGCCGAGATCCTGCCGCTCGTCGGCGAGGAACGTCGACAGGTCGGCCAGTTGGGTGTTGAACTGCCGGACCTGCTGGTCGTTCTGGGCCAGCATGGTGATGAAGGCCTGCAGGTTCTTGACCGTGTCGAAGATGTCGCCGCGTGCGTCCGACAGGTAGCGGGCCGCCCTGGACAGCTGGGTGAGACTGTTGGCCAGGGCCTCGCCGTTGCCCGACAGGTTCGCCGCGCCGGTGCGCACCAGTTCGTTCACCGCTCCCTGGGCGTTGGCTCCGTTGGGCCCCAGCGCGTCGGAGAGTTCGGTGATGCTCTTGTACAGCTGGTCGACTTCCACGGGCGTCGCCGTACGCTCGCGCGGGATGGTCGCGTTGCGCGCCATCTTCGGGCCGCCGGTGTAGACCGGGGTGAGCTGGATGTAGCGGTCCGACACGATGGACGGCGTGATCTGGGCGGCTCGCGCGTCCGCGGGCACGTCGAATTTGCGGTCCACGCTCATCACGATCTTGACCTGATCGCCCTGCGGCTCCACCGAATCCACCGAGCCGACCGGCACGCCGAGAATGCGTACGTCCGAACCCTCGTAGATGCCGACCGAGCGATCGAAATACGCGGTGATCTTGGTGGTGGTCAGCCGGTTGAACAGCCACCACAGCACCACCGCCACCAGTACGGCGAGCACGACCACCAGCGCGATGCCCACCTTGGCGCCACGGCTGGAGCCGCGCACCGCACCGACCGGATCGCTACGCCAGTTGTCCGCCACGTCAGTTACCTCCCAAAGTGCGGATCGGCTGACGGTAGCCGGGAATTTCGGGCAGTGCGGGCGGCACCACGTTGACGATCACCGCGTCGAACCAGCGTCCGGTACCGAGCACGCTGGCGTAGAGGCTGTAGAACGGCGCCGCGAGTTCCAGCGTCTTCGAGACGTTCTGCTGGTTGTCGTTCAGCAGATCGATGGCGGCGCGCAGGTTCTTCAGCGCGGGTCCGATCTGCTCCTCGTTGTCGTGCACGAGCGCGCTCAACTCCGCGGAAACCGTCTTGGCCCCCGACAGCAACTGCTTGATGGACTGCTGGCGGATGTTGAGTTCGGCGAGCAACTGGCCGCCGTTGGCGAGCAGCCGCTCGAACTGGGCGTTGCGGTCGGCGAGGATCTGCGTGGTCTGCCTGGTCGCGGCGAACAGCTTCTTCAACTCCTGATCGCGTTTGGCCAGCGTCTCCGACAGCCGGGCGACGCCGTCGATGGAGCCGCGGATCTCCGGCGGCGTCGTCTCGAAGGCCTCCGACAGCACCTGCATGCTCTTGGCCAGCTGCGCCGTGTCGATCTGATCGATGGTGCGCGCGGCGTCGGTGAACGCGTCCACGACGTCGTACGGGGACACCGTGCGCGAGAGCGGGATCCGGGAACTGGGATCGGCCGGCTTCGAGCCTCTCGGATCGAGTGCCAGGTACTTCTGGCCGAGCAGCGTCTTGATCTGAATCGACGCGGTGGTCTCGTTGCCGATCCAGGTGTCCTTGGTGCGGAAGTCCACGACCACGCGGTCACCGTCGAGCCGGACGTCGGACACCGAACCGACCTTGACGCCCGCCACCCGGACCTCGTTGCCCTTCTTCAGGCCCGCCGCCTCGCGGAATTCCGCGGTGTACTTGGTCCCCGCGCCGATGATCGGCAGCTGATCCAGGAAGAACGCCGACACCGTCACCAACAGCACGACGGCGATGCCGAGCGCGCCGAGGAACGCCGGGCTGCGCTTGCCGAGCAGAATGCGATCCTCCATCAGCGAGCCTTCCCATGGCAGCGCGGCGCGGCGTTGGTGTATATCGGCTGGTTGATCGTCGGCAGTCCGGCGGGCAGGTTGAGCTGCGGCGCGTCGACGGCGCCCGGTCCGACGACGATGTCGATGCCGCACAGATAGAACTGGAACCAGGAGCCGTAACTCGCGGCGCGCCCGAGCTTCTCCATCTTGAGCGGCAGGTTGGTCAGCGCGTCGTTCACCTCGTCTCGGCGCTCGTCGAGCGTGCCGGTCAACTGGCTCAGGCCCGCGATCGACCCTTGCAACGTCGGACGCACCGGGACGAGCAGGTCCGAGGTCGCCGAGGTCAGGTTGGCCAGCGAGGTCACCGAGCGTCCGATCGTGTCGCGATCGGCGTTGAGGCCGCTGATCAGCGCCTCGGTGTTCACGATCAACTGATCGAACTGATCGTCGCGCTGGTTGACGGTGTCCAGCACGGCGGTCAGATTGCGGGTCAGCTCACCGATCACGGCGTCCTTGTCGGCGATCTTGTTGGTCAGGTTCGCCGTGGTCGCGACCAGATCGTGGATGGTGCCCTGCTCGCCCTGGAAGACCTGGATGATCTCGAAGGACAGCTTGTTCACATCATCGGCGGTCAGCGTGCGGAACAGCGGCCGGAAGCCGTTGAACAGCGTGGTCAGGTTCAGCGCGGGCCTGGTGCGCTCGAGCGGGATGGTGCCGCCCTCGTTCAGCTTCTTGCCCTGCTCCCCGGTCCCCTGCTCCAGCGCGATGTAGCGCTGGCCGACCAAGTTGCGGTACTTGATCGTCGCGGTGGTCGACGCGGGAAGCCAATCCCGGTCGGTGAGCTCGAATTTCACTTCGGCCAGGCGCTTGTCGACGATCGATACAGCGGTGACCTTGCCGACCCGGACGCCCGCGATGCGGACTTCGTCACCGGGATTGAGTGAGGTGACGTCGGTGAACCTGGCCTTGAACTTCGTGCCGCCACCGCTGTAGTTGGCGATGGACAGCGCCAGCACCGTGGTCACGAACAAGGTCACCACGACGAAGACGATCAGTTTGGTCAGCGGGCCGCCAAGGCCGCGCAACTGCTGCTTCATCGCACGCTCACCTCGCTTCCGCGGAACGCGGGCGCGCCGACCCTGGTCACCCAGCCGGGCACCTGATCGGGGGCGACACCGTTGGCCGCGCCGTAGATCGCGCCGAGCGACTGCTGCTCCATCGGCGAACCGGCGATCGTCGGCATCTTGCTCGCCGGGTGGACGCCGAACTGCGGTGGCTCCAGATGACCGGTCTGCTGATCACCGGGGTTGCGACTCGGGACGGCGTAGGAGCCGTCGTTGTTCGGGCCGCCGGTGTACTGGCCGGGATCGACGCCCAACGGCATCTCGGGGATGCACCACGGCCCCCTGGTGTCCAGCCAGCGCGGTTCGTCCTGATTGGGCAGGTACTTGCCGCGGGTGTTGGTCAGCTCGATGCTCACTCGGGAACCCGGGTTGTCGGTGCCCTTGCCGAAGATCCGGTCGATGCGCGGCTTCAGCTGCGCGAAGTTCGCCAGCGCGCAGGCGTAGTTCGGCGAGTAGTAGGCCAGCTGCTCCAGCGCGGGACGGGAGTCGGCGGCCACGTCGACGATGTTGTCGCGGTTGGCGATCAGGAACTCGGTGGTGGTGGCCGAGGTCGGTGTCAACGTCGCGTACAGGGCGTCGATGTCGGTGCGCCGCTGCACGATCGTCGCGTTGGTGGTGCGCAGGTTGTCCAGGGCCTCGATCAGCTGAGGCGCCGCGTCGGAGTAGGTGGCCGCCACCTCGGCGAAACTGCGCAGGTCGGCCCGCAGGTCCGGAAGCACCACGTTGACCTGGCGGAAGATGTCGTCGAGCTTGTCCACGGTCTGGCCCAGCGCGGTGCCCTGCCCGGACAGCGCCTGCGACAGCGCGCCCAGCGTGGCCGCGAGATCCTGCGGCGGGATGGCCTGTAGCAAGGGCAGCACGTCGTCGAGCAGTTTGCTCAACTCGATGGCGTTGCCGCTGACGTCCTGATGCAGCGTCACGCCGTCGGTCAGATGCTGCGGGCTTCGGTCCTCCGGGATCACCAGGTCCACATACCGTTCGCCGAACAGCGTCTTGGGTAGCAGGCGCGCGGTCGCGTTGATCGGGATCTGCTGCGCCTTGTTCGGGTCGATGGCCAGGTTCAAGGTCACCTCGCCGCCTTCGGAACTGCTCGAGCGCACCTCGCCGACGGTGATGCCGCGCACCTTCACGTCCGCGTTGCGGGTCAGGGCGTTGCCCACGCTGTCGGTGATCAGATCGACGTGCACCGTCTTCACGAATTGCTTGTTGTAGATCGCCACGGTGGTCCACAGGAACAGCGCGACCACGACGAAGAACGCGATCCCCAGCGCCCGAGTACGTAGCTTCGCGGTCGAGCGCCAGGTCTGGGTGCGGCTCATCCGGCCACCCGAACCGTGGTGGTGGTGCCCCAGATCGCGAGGCTGAGGAAGAAGTCGAGCACGTTCACCAGCACGATCGCGGCGCGGACCGCGCGGCCGACCGCCACGCCGACGCCCGCGGGCCCGCCGGTGGCGTGGAACCCGTAGTAGCAGTGCACCATGATGATCACGAACGCGAAGACCAGCACCTTGAGGAACGAATAGAGCACGTCCTCCGGTGGCAGGAACAAACTGAAGTAATGGTCGTAGGACCCGCTGGATTGCCCGTTGAACCAGATGCTGATCGTCCGCGAGGCGATGAACGTGCCGAGCAACCCGACGATGTAGAGCGGGATCACCGCGAGGAACCCGGCGATCACCCGGCTGGTCACCAGGAACGGCACGCCGGGCACCGCCATCACCTCCAGCGCGTCGATCTCCTCGGAGATCCGCATGGCGCCCAGCTGCGCGGTGAAACCGCAACCGACCGTCGCGGAGAGCGCGAGCGCGGCGACCAACGGCGCGATCTCACGGGTGTTGATGTACGCGGTGAGGAAGCCGGTGAGCACCGAGCTGCCGAGCGCGTCGAGCGCCTTGAAGCCCTGCAGGCCGACGACGACGCCGACGGAGCCGGACATGAACACGATGACGCCGATGGTGCCGCCGATGACCGCCAGCGCGCCGGTGCCGAAGGTGACCTCGGCGAGCAGCCGCATGACTTCCTTGCGGTAGTGCACCGCGGTCCGCGGGATCCACGCGATGGCCCGCGTGTAGAACGACATCTGCTCGCCCGCGCGATCGATGACATTGAGCGGCATGCGGGCGACTTCACCGACCCGGCGCATGGACTTGGCGACCGGGCTTCGGTACGACGTGGCCATCTGTCAGGCACCCTTGGCCGGGACGACCTGTAGGTACACCATGGTCAGGATGAGGTTCACGAAGAACAGCACCATGAACGTGATCACCACGGATTGGTTCACCGCGTCACCGACTCCTTTCGGGCCTCCCTTGGGATGCAGCCCCTTGTACGCGGCGATGACGCCGGCGAGTAGACCGAATATCGCCGCCTTGATCTCACCGATCCACAGGTCGGGCAGCTGGGCGAGGGCGGAGAACGACGCCAGGTAGGCGCCGGGGGTACCGCCCTGCAGCAACACGTTGAAGAAGTACCCGCCCGCGATGCCGACCACCGAGACCAGGCCGTTGAGCAGCAGCGCAACCAGCATCATGCCGAGTACGCGCGGCACCACCAGCTTTCGCACCGGATCGATGCCGAGCACTTCCATCGCGTCGATCTCCTCGCGGATGGTGCGCGAGCCGAGATCGGCGGCCACGGCCGACCCGGCCGCGCCCGCGATGATCAGGGCCGTCACGACGGGAGCCGCCTGCTGGACGGTTGCCAGCACACTGGTCGCGCCGGTGAAGGATTCCGCGCCGAGTTGCTTGATCAACGAGCCGGTCTGCAATGCCACGACCGCGCCGAACGGAATCGCGACCAGAGCGCTGGGCAGGATCGAGACACTCGCGATGAACCACGACTGCTCGATGAACTCCCGCCACTCGAAGGGACGGCGGAATGTCTTCCGCAAAACGTCGAGGAGCAGCGCAAATATGTTGCCGGCCTGGGCAAACCCCGACTCCAGGGGAGTTCGCAATCGCGCCAGGGTCGAATTCACGATCGCAGATGTTACCCGTTAGTTGTGTTGTGTCGCACGGTGGTGTCGAATGAACCACCCTGATAATTAGCCAGGTCGCCGCTGTTGTATGCCATCACCTGCGTATCGTCGTTCTCGGCAAGTGATTCCCGGATCGCGACCTGCGCGGCATGCGGCAGCGTGTGCATGATCTCGCGCACCCGTTCCTTACGCCGCAACACCGCCTGACGCACCGGCATCCCCGGCGTCGCCCGCATCTGCGGGATGATGCCCTCGACCTCCTCGGCGCCACCATGATGGTGCCCGGCGTCCACCAACGCCTGCTCCCGCGCCATCTGCGCCTCGTCCTTCTCCTCCGACATGCCGATCGGCCCGATCATCCGACCGTTGAGGAACTGCTTGACCACCGGCTCCTCCGAGGTCAACAACACCTCCCGCGGACCGAACATCACCAACTGCCGACGGAACAACATCCCGATGTTGTCCGGCACCGTGCGCGCCAAGTTGATGTTGTGGGTCACGATCAGAATCGTCGCGTCGATCTGCGCGTTGATATCGATCAACAACTGCGACAGATACGAGGTACGCACCGGGTCCAGACCCGAGTCCGGCTCGTCCACCAGAATGATCTGCGGATCCAGCACCAACGCCCGCGCCAACCCCGCACGCTTGCGCATACCACCGGAGATCTCACCGGGCAGCTTGCCCTCGGCCCCGAGCAGACCGGTCAGCTCCAGCTTCTCCATCACGATTTTCTTGATCTCGGACTCGCTCTTCTTCGTATGCTCCCGCAACGGGAACGCCACGTTGTCGAACAGATTCATCGACCCGAACAACGCACCGTCCTGGAACAACACGCCGAACAACTTCCGGATCTCGTACAACTCCTTGTTCGAACACGTCGTGATATCCGTGCCATCGATGAAGATCGAACCACGTTCCGGACGCAGCAGGCCGATCAGCGACTTCAAGAACACCGACTTACCGGTACCCGACGGCCCCAGCAACGCACTGACCTCACCCGAAGGCAACGTCAACGACACATCCTGCCAAATGCGCTGGGAACCGAAAGACTTGGTCACACTCTCGGTCCTGACCTCGACGCCCACGCCAACCTCCACAATTCTCAGCGAGCTGCCCACCGGCGAACCGCGCGCTCGGTCATCGCGTCCGTCACGTGTGGGTTCGGTCACTGTAACTCATGGGACAGATCGGGCACACCCCAACCTGACTGCGTAGTAACTCCGCAATCCTTTCGGTATCGGCGATAGCGGCGATATTGCCGAAAACGCAAACGGGCGACCCCCAAAAGGGGATCGCCCGTTCGGCGTGTTCGGTCGTGAATTACTTGACCGAGACCTTGGCGCCGGCCTCTTCCAGCTTCGCCTTGGCGGCCTCGGCGGCATCCTTGGCGACCTTCTCCAGGATCGGCTTCGGGGCGCTCTCGACCAGGTCCTTGGCTTCCTTCAGGCCCAGGCCGGAGACGATCTCGCGGACCACCTTGATGACCTGGATCTTCTTGTCGCCTGCACCCTCGAGGACGACGTCGAACTCGTCCTGCTCCTCGACGGCCTCGGCCGGAGCCGCGGCACCGCCGACGGCGGCGACGGCGACCGGAGCAGCCGCGGTGACCTCGAACTTCTCCTCGAACTTCTTCACGAAGTCCGACAGCTCGAGCAGGGTCATGTTGCCGAAGGTCTCGAGCAGTTCGTCAACGTTGGCCATTGTTGTGTTCCTTTCGGTAGTTGATGTCTATGCGGGCGTGTCGTGCCGCACGGGTCTTACTCGGCGGCCGGTGCGCCTTCTTCGGCCTGCTTCTTCTCCTGCAGCGCGGCGGCCAGGCGGGCCACCTGCGAGGCGGGAGCGTTGAACAGACCGGCGGCCTTGGTGAGGTTGCCCTTGAGCGCGCCCGCCAGCTTGGCCAGCAGCACCTCGCGGGTCTCCAGGTCGGCGATCCGCTCGACCTCGGCCACGGACAGCGGAGCGCCGTCCATGTAGCCGCCCTTGATGATGAGCGCCTTGTTGTCCTTCGCGAAGGTCTTCAGGGCCTTGGCCGCGTTGACCGGCTCACCCGTGATGAAGGTGATCGCGGTCGGCCCGACGAACAGCTCGTCCAGACCTTCCACGCCCGCCTCGGCGGCGGCACGCTTGACCAGGGTGTTCTTGGCGACGGAGTACGTGGCGTCGGCGCCGAGCGCGCGCCGCAGCTCGGTGAGCTTGCCGACCGACAGGCCACGGTATTCCGTGACGACGGTGGCCGTCGAGCTCTTGAACTGCTCCGCGATCTCCTCGACCGCGGTGACCTTCTCGGGTTTTGCCATACTTCGCCTCCTCTCTGATTGGTCGGTTCGTATACGCGAACTACCGATCAGGGGCCGGCGACAAAACAAACGCCCCGAACGCAGAGCGTTCCGGGGCGCAACAGGAAAACCGATCCGGTGCGTATCCGGATCAATTCCCAGCCTCGGCTCTCCCTGCGTGGGCCGCCGGCAATGTCGCCGGACCTTCGACCGAACCCATGCGGGATCGGCGACCAACGGTCTTCGGTAGAACGGATTGGGTAGCGATCGAACTCGTCGATAACTGACATCCAATGTACCTGCATGGGTTCCCATCTGCCAAAACGGGCCCCGGCACACGCCTGATCACAACCGCGCGGCAGCCGAATCGTTGTGCCGCGATCTACATTCCGCGCCGCCCGCCGCGCGGCACCCGATGCCGGGCTGCGCGTCGACGAGCGGTGTTCCTCACGGTGTCGCGCTCGCGGCATGCCGCCCGAGTTCGCGCAGCACGGCCGTGGCGCCGGACCGGAATTCAGGGTCGGCGACCAATCCGTCCGGGCCGACGCTCTCGCGCAGCACGGGCAGCCGTCTGCAGGCATCCGAATGGATGTCGGCTCCGACATAGCCCAGCACGCTGCGCAGAGTCGCGGTCGCGCCGTCACCGCGCCCCACCGGGGCGACCGTGATCCACGCGACCGGCTTGCCGTACAGATCACCGGCGCCGACCGTCCAGTCCAGCAGGTTCTTCAAACTGCCCGGCAAGGTGCCCGCGTACTCGGGCGTGCAGAACAGCACCGCGTCGGCGCGCGAAAGTTGTTCGCGGAGCGCGGCTACGGCTGGATGCGCGGTGCCGTTGTCGTCCGGAACGAAGGCGGGCAGATCCACGAGACCGTCGTACCAGACGGTTTCGACACCATCCGGAGCGATCGACGAGACCGTCCGCAGTGCGGCGGAATTGGTGGAGGCGGCGCGAGTGCTGCCGGAGATCAACAGAACGACGGTCACTTCCACCCCAACCACGCCGTCGCGCGGATTAGTCCGGGAACGCGCAACGGCGGGAACGCATGATGCGTTCCCGCCGTTGTCGCGGCTCGATGCTGCTTACGCGTCCTCTTCGAGGAGGTTGCGGGTGCGGTTCGGGTCCACCGGGATGCCCGGTCCGGTGTTCGTCGAGACCGTCACCTTCTTGACGTAGCGGCCCTTGGCGGTCGACGGCTTGACCCGCAGGATCTCGTCCAGCGCGGCGCCGTAGTTCTCCACCAGCTTGCTGTCGTCGAAGGACGCCTTGCCGATGACGAAGTGCAGGTTGGCCTGCTTGTCGACACGGAAGTTGATCTTGCCGCCCTTGATGTCGTTGACGGCCTTGGTCACGTCGGTGGTGACCGTGCCCGTCTTCGGGTTCGGCATCAGGCCGCGCGGGCCGAGGACACGCGCGATCCGGCCGACCTTGGCCATCTGGTCCGGGGTGGCGATCGCGGCGTCGAAGTCCAGCCAGCCGCCCTGGATCCGCTCGATCAGGTCCTCGGCGCCGACGGCGTCGGCGCCTGCGGCCTCGGCTTCGGCGGCCTTCTCGCCCGCCGCGAACACGATGACGCGGGCGGTCTTACCGGTGCCGTGCGGCAGGTTGACCGTGCCGCGAACCATCTGGTCCGCCTTGCGGGGATCCACACCGAGACGCACGGCGACCTCGACGGTCGCGTCGGTCTTGGTGGTGGCGGTCTCCTTCGCCAGGCGCGCGGCGGCCAGCGGGGAGTAGAGCTTGGTGCGATCGACCTTTTCGGCCGCGGCGAGATACGCCTTGCTTCGTTTTGCCATGATTCTCTGTCCTTATTGATAGTTCAGACGTGGTTATCGGGCCTGGCCGGCCCTCCCACCGGGGAGCGATTCCGCTCAGCCCTCGACGGTGATGCCCATCGAACGCGCGGTACCCGCGATGATCTTGGCCGCCTGATCGAGGTCGTTGGCGTTCAGATCTTCCTGCTTGGTCTTGGCGATCTCGCGCACCTGGTCCATGGTCACCTTGGCGACCTTGTTGCGGTGCGGCTCCGCCGAGCCCTTCTGCACGCCCGCTGCCTTGAGCAGCAGCTTGGCGGCGGGCGGGGTCTTCAGCTTGAAGTCGAACGACCGGTCCTCGTACACCGAGATCTCGACCGGGATGACGTTGCCACGCTGCGACTCGGTCGCGGCGTTGTACGCCTTGCAGAACTCCATGATGTTGACGCCGTGCTGACCGAGCGCGGGGCCGACCGGAGGGGCCGGGTTCGCCTGGCCGGCCTGGATCTGAAGCTTGATGATCCCGGCGAGCTTCTTCTTCTTGGGGGGCATCTTTCTTTCCTAGGTGTTGGTGTCCCTTGCTCTTTGCAAGTCTGGTGCTGCGATCCGCGGCCGAGCGAATTCACCCGGCCACGGACAGAGCCGGTCTAGATCTTCGCGACCTGGGTGAACGCCAGCTCGACCGGGGTCTCGCGGCCGAAGATCGACACGAGCACCTTCAGTTTCTGCTGTTCGGCGTTGACCTCCGAGATGCTGGCGGGCAGCGTCGCGAACGGGCCGTCCATGACGGTTACCGACTCGCCGACCTCGAAGTCGACCTCGATGACCGGCTTCGGCGCGACCTCGCCCGCCGCGGTCTCGGGGGTCGCCGCAGCGGCCGCGGCCGCGGGCTTCTTCTGCTGCTGCGCGGCCGGAACGAGGAACTTCACCACGTCGTCGATGGACAGCGGAGACGGCCGCGAGGTGGCGCCGACGAAGCCGGTGACACCGGGGGTGTTGCGCACCGCGCCCCACGACTCGTCGTTGAGCTCCATGCGGACCAGGATGTAACCGGGCAGCACCTTGCGGTTGACGTGCTTGCGCTGCCCGTTCTTGATCTCGGTGACCTCTTCGGTGGGCACCTCCACCTGGAAGATGTAGTCCTCCAGGTCCAGGTTCTGCACGCGGGTCTCGAGGTTGGCCTTCACCTTGTTCTCGTAGCCGGCGTAGGAGTGGATGACGTACCACTCACCGGGGGCGCGCCGCAGCGCTGCCTTCATCTCGGCGACCGGATCGGCGGGCTCGGCATCGACGGCGGCGGCAGGGGCGGACTCAGCGGGCTCCGATTCCTCGACCGCGGGCTCGTCGGTCGCGAACTCCTCGACGGAGTCGGTGGGCTCGGCCACCGCGTCGTCGGCCGGGAACTTGTCGTGTGTGTCGTTCTCCGGGGTGCTCACTGGGGCACTCGCTTCCTGTGTCGTCACGTACATCCTCTGCGTGCCGGGGCCGGGCGCGCGGCGAAACAACTTCCACCCGTGTCCGCCCCGGGATCGGCTACCGGCGTCGGCGTCGTTCAGCTAGCCGAACAGCCAGTTGACACCCTTGATGAACGCCAGATCCAACCCGCTGATGAACGCGACCATGAAAATCACGAACACCAGAACAACGCTCGTATAGGTGACCATCTGCTTCCGATTGGGCCAGATCACCTTGCGCAGTTCCGCGATGACCTCACGCAGGAACTTGATCAAACGCTTGAACGGATTACCCGACTTCTTGCGTTCGGCCCGATCGGTCGCCTTGGTTGCCTTCCGCGACGGACGGTCGAGCGTGGCGAGAGCGCCCGTGTCGACCTGCGAGGACCCAGTACGAGTCCGCCGCGCGGACCGCTTTCCGCTCGGCCGTGTCGCTGCGGCGGTGTCATCGCCGTCGTCGGCGGCATGTGCGCCGCGGCGAATGTCCCGCTCGTCGCTCACGCCATCTCCTCGCTGCGCTCGGTGCCGTCGTGCGCGATGCGCGCTGTGCCAATGGCTCGCTCGCTACGCTCGCTCACGTCGATCCTCTCTCGTCGCTGGCATCCAGGGCAGGGGCGACAGGACTTGAACCTGCAACCTGCGGTTTTGGAGACCGCTGCTCTGCCAGTTGAGCTACGCCCCTTTGGTCGGACGATGTCGGCCGTCCAACCACTGTTCGATATTCAGTTGTGGCCTGGTGTCACACAACACGCGCGCCGCTCCGGCAGTTGCCGGCCCCGTCGGCGATCCGTCCGGACCGCCTGGAACCAGCCCCTCAGAGCAGCGCGCAGCGGCTGGCGACCCCAGAAACCTGAGTGTACGTTACCGTGCGCGCCATTAGCCAATCCGGGTCGCTGTAGCTGGTCAGGCCAGCTGCACCGTCGCGGTGGCGCGGCCGAAGATCTTCTTCCCCGCCGCCTTCGCCACGATGGCCACGACCGCGGTCCTGGTCTCCGGATCGACCGACTTCACCTTACCGGTGTACTCCACTTCCGCGGCCTCGTCGGAACCGACGTAGACCGGGCTGGTGAAGCGGACGTTGTACTCCTTGATCGCACCCGGGTCGCCGAGCCACGAGGTGACGAAACCGCCACCCAGGCCCATGGTCAGCATGCCGTGCGCGACCACGTTCTCCAGGCCGACCAGCTTCACGACTTCGTCGCTCCAGTGGATCGGGTTGGCGTCACCGGAGACACCCGCGTAGTTCACCAGATCGCCGCGGGTGAGCCGGACGATGCGCGGGGGCAGCTCGTCGCCCACCGAGACGTCCTCGAACCGGATGGCGTGCTTGGTGCGCACACCGTCCGCGGGCGGCACGACCGGCGCGGGCGCCTGGGTCACCGCGAGCGAGCGCGGGCTGTGCCCCGGCGCGTCCTCGCCGATGCCGTGCATGAGCACGTTACGGACGGCGGCGTTGAGGTTCGGGTCGATGTCGCCGCCGCTGCGGCCGACGAGGGTGGTGTAGGTGGTGAGCACCAGTTCGTCGTTCTGCGCGGTGACGATGTTCTTGGTCACGATGATGTCGCCGCCGAAGGCCTGCCGGAACGAGTGCAGGTGGACGTCGCAGGTGAGCTGGTCGCCGACCTTGATCGGGCGATGGAATTCCAGGATCTGGTCGGTCTGCATGATCTGGCTGAGGTCGTAGCCGGTGACGACCTCCTCGAACAATTTGCGCTGAGCGAGAATCCCGACCAGGGAGATGAAGGTGACCGGCGCGAGCAGGTTGTCGTACCCGTACTCCTGCGCCGCGTCCTCGTCCCAGTGCACCGGGTGGTAGTCCTGCACGGCGCGGGCGTATTCACGCACCTTCTCGCGGCCGACCTCGTAGTAGTCGTCGACGCGGTAGTGGTGACCGACCATCGCCGCGGCGTTCGTCGCAGGGTCGAGCGCCTCGCTCGTCTGGACCGCTTCGTCTGTACCGGTGTTGATTGTCACGGGAGGACTGTACCTATCTGACCCCGTCACCCGGAGTCCGCGGAGCGCTCACCACCGCACCCATGCCGTGAAAATGCGTCAGGGCCGGACAGTTGTCCGGCCCTCGCGGTGCCACAGCTCGAGATACCGGGAGGCGACTCCCGGCGCTACACCACGCGGTAGTTCACGCGTGGATGACTAGCGGGATTCGCGATGCGCCCGGTGTGTGCCGCAGTTCGGGCAGAACTTCTTCAACTCCAAGCGATCCGGATCGTTGCGCCGGTTCTTCTTGGTGATGTAGTTGCGGTGCTTGCACTGCTCGCAGGCCAAGGTGATCTTTGGCCGGACATCGGTGGACTTCGCGGCCACGATATGCCTTCTTTCCGGTACCTGATGGGCTTGTATCGGTTGTGGTAGCGATGGCCGGACTTGAACCGGCGACACAACGATTATGAGTCGTTTGCTCTACCGACTGAGCTACACCGCCACGGCGTCGCATTGCCATGGTGCCGAGCCCGCACTACGGGAGCGATGCCGAGTCGGTCACCACCGGCAATCCGGCGAGCCCCCTAACGGAATCGAACCGTTGACCTTTTCCTTACCATGGAAACGCTCTGCCGACTGAGCTAAGGGGGCATGACTACTTCCGCACCGAGCCTCGAACGCTCGACCTCAGCGCGGTGAAGTCTTGAACGAGGTTACACACTCACCGCTCCCACCACCAAACCGCGTGGTCAGAGGGGTCTTTTTCGCCAGAACGAACGCGAAGAACCGCCATTCCCGGCATACCGGCAAGCGTCCACAGCTCACGCTCGCCCGCACACACACCGAACGCAACCACAGGATGGGGGTCCGGGGGGCGAAGCCCCGTCGGGCGGGGCGTGGGGGTTGCACCCCCACAAGACACAAAGTGAGCCCTGTACGCGCTTTCTGCGTACAGGGCTCACTCAGCGAACGACGGTGGCAGGTGTAGGATTCGAACCTACGTAGGCTTTCACCGACAGATTTACAGTCTGCTCCCATTGGCCGCTCGGGCAACCTGCCGTTCGCGCTTTATCGGCGCGCTGAGCAGAATACATCGAACCCGCACCCTGAATGCAAACCGGCTGGCTATCGGCCGTGCGACGCGACTACCCTCGGGTCTCCGGGTAGAACTGACGGTGGCTGGAAGCGTCCGGTTCAGCTCGCCCGTCGGACCGTCAGAACAGGAGCGCAGCGTGGCTGATTCGTCTTTCGATGTTGTGAGCAAGGTCGACCGGCAGGAGGTCGACAACGCCCTGCATCAGGCGGAGAAGGAGCTCAACACCCGCTACGACTTCCGCGGCACCGGCGCGTCGATCGAGTGGTCCGGTGAGGACAAGATCGTGCTCACCGCCGAGGCGGAGGAGCGCGTCAAGGCCGCGCTGGAGGTGTTCAAGGAGAAGCTGATCCGCCGCGACATCTCGCTGAAGGCGTTCGACGCGGGTGAGCCGGTCTCCTCCGGCAAGGTGTACAAGATCACCGGTTCGCTGGTGCAGGGCATCGACTCCGAGCACGCGAAGAAGATCTCCAAGAAGATCAGGGACGAAGGCCCCAAGGGCGTGAAGGCCCAGATCCAGGGCGACGAGTTGCGGGTGAGCAGCAAGAAGCGCGACGATCTGCAGGCCGTCATCGCCCTGCTCAAGGGCGAGGATTTCGGGATCGCGCTGCAGTTCGTCAACTACCGCTGACCGCAGGACGGCAGCGCGACAGGGTCGGTCGCGTGCATCGAGAGGCAGTCGGCGTGTCAACCGAGGAGCAGCCGGGACTCGGCGTGGACGAGGGCATTCGCACATTGCTGCTGCTGATGCCGCGCGTGGTGGGGCGGGCGAAGAAGCTCGGGGTTCCGGACGAGCTGGAATCGTTCTCGCTGGCGCCGCGGCACCTGTCGCTGCTGGCCAACCTGGTGTTCGACGGACCCACCACGGTGACGGACCTGGCCGCCCGGCTCGAGGTGGCGCCGACGACGGTGAGCTTGATGGTCGGCGAGCTCAGCAAGCAGGGTGTGCTCGAACGCGGCGCTGACCCGGACGACCGCAGACGCACCATCGTCGCCATAGCGCCTGCGCACGAGCGATCCGTGCACAAATGGCTCGGCCGCAGCGCTCGAGCCTGGCGCACGGTGCTCGAGCCGCTCACCGCGCAGCAGCGGAAGCTGTTCGTCGATACGTTCCGTGCCTACGAAGACCAGCTGGCCTCGGACGACTGAGACCGCCGGACTCAGTACCGGCGCGGACCGCCCGCCATCTCCTCCAGCCGGGCGATGCGCTCGTTCATCGGCGGATGCGTGGCGAACCAGCGCGCGACCCGCTCACCCGGACGGAACGGGTTGGCGATCATCAGGTGCGACTGCGACGCCAGGCGCGGTTCCGGCGGAAGCGGCGCGGTGTGGACGCCGCGCTCGATCTTCCGCAGTGCGGAGGCCAGGGCCAGCGGATCGCCGGTCAGTTCGGCGCCGGATTGGTCGGCCTGGAATTCGCGCGAGCGCGAGACGGCCAGCTTGATCAGCGTGGCCGCGATCGGGCCGAGCAACGACACCAGCAGCACGGCCAGCACGTTCGGCCCCTCGCCGTTGCGGTTGCCGCCGAACATGGTCGCGTAGACGGCGAGGTTCGCCAGGCCCGAGATGACGGCCGCGAGCGCACCCGCGATCGAGGAGATGAGGATGTCGCGGTTGTAGACGTGCGACAGTTCGTGTCCGAGCACGGCCCGCAATTCCCGCTCGTCGAGCAGTTGCAGGATGCCGCTGGTGCAGCAGACCGCGGCGTGGCGAGGATTGCGTCCGGTGGCGAAGGCGTTGGGCGCGTTCGTGGGGCTGATGTAGAGCCGGGGCATCGGCTGGCGGGCGATGGTGGCCAGCTCACGCACGATCCGGTACATGACGGGGGCCTCCAGCTCACTGACCGGCTGCGCGTGCATGGCCCGCAACGCGATCTTGTCGCTGTTGAAGTACGCGTAGGCGTTCATGCCCACCGCGAGCAGGATCGCGACGATGAGGATCGTCGGGTTGCGGAACAGCGCACCGATGAACACGATCAGGGCCGACAGGCCAACCATCAGCCCGAAGGTCTTCAGACCGTTCGCAAACCCGTGCCCGTGCATACGTCTCCCTTGCCGCTCCCCCGTTCACCGAGTCGCCTTACAGTGGATAAACGATAGAAGCTCCAGGCAAAGTTCCGGTGAATCCGCGCCCAGCCGAAATCAGCCACCCACGGCGGCGTGCGCTCTTTCCACGGTCTCTCTCAACCCACGCGTTCGATGGTGTAGCGGACCAACCGCTCCAGCGCGTCGTTGGCGGGGCCGCCGGGCAGGGCGGACAGCTCGGCGTAGGCGAGGTCGGCGTAGCCCTGGAGCTTCTCCTTGGCCAGCACCATGCCGCGAGAGTCGGCGAGCAGGTCGAGTGCCTCTTTCACCTCGTCGTCGGTCTCCAGCGGACGCGCGAGCAGCTTGCGCAGGCGATCGCCTTCGGCGCCTTCCTCGCGCAGCGCGTACAGCACCGGCAGGGTGTGCACACCTTCGCGCAGGTCGGTGCCAGGGGTCTTGCCGGATTGCTCGGAGGCCGAGGAGATGTCGATGATGTCGTCGGAGATCTGGAAGGCGGTGCCGACCGCGTCGCCGAGGCGGGCCAGTCGCTCGACGTGCTCCGGGTCCGCGCCGGAGAATGTGCCGCCGAAGCGTCCGGCGGCGGCGATGAGCGAACCGGTCTTCTCCCACACCACGCGCAGGTAGTGCTCGACGGGGTCCTGGGATTCGCGGGCGCCCATGGTCTCGCGCATCTGACCGGTGACGAGTTCGGCGAACGTCTCGGCGATGATGCGCACCGCGTCGGGGCCGAGGGTGGAGGTGAGCCGGGACGCGTGCGCGAACAAGTAGTCGCCCGCGAGGATGGCGATGTTGTTTCCCCAGCGGGAGTTGACGCTCGGGGCGCCGCGGCGCATGGGGGCCTCGTCCATCACGTCGTCGTGGTACAGCGTGGCCAGGTGGACGAGCTCGACGACGGTGCCCGCGGTGACCAGAGCGGGATCGGCGGGGCGCGGGCCGAGCTGTCCGGTGAGGATGGTGAAGAGCGGACGGAATCGCTTGCCGCCGGCCTTGGCCAGATGCAGCGCGGCCTCCTGGAGGAATTCCGCACCGTCGGACAGCTCGTCGACCAGGAGTTTCTCCACGTCCGCCAAGCCGTTGCGCACGGCGTCGGCCAGTCCGACGTCGCCGAGGTCGACCCCGGCCACGACCGTGCCTGCGGCGCTCCCGGCTTCGCTGTGCCCGCCGTGCGCCGTGTCCATGATTCGCTCGCTGCGCTCGCTCATGGCCGATGTGCTCATTTCTTCTCCCAGCGATGCGTCCGACCCCACGGTAGAGAACCTAGCGTGTCCGGGTCGGCTGGCCCATGAACACCGTCACTCTGTGGTGGATCGTCTGCTGTCGCACCGCCGCGCTGGTGACCGTCCACGACGCGCGCGCCGCCGCCGTCGACACGGTTGCGACGGCCCTGCGAGTATGGAGCGCATGGGTTCACCCGAAGCGAGTCACGCGCGCGACCAGGACGCGTTGCCCAGCCGGACCGAGGTGCTGGTCGTCGGCGCGGGCCCGGCCGGATCGGCGTCGGCGGCCTGGGCCGCGCGGGCGGGGCGGGACGTGGTGCTGGTCGATTCCGCCGTCTTTCCCAGGGACAAGACCTGCGGAGACGGCCTCACCCCGCGTGCGACCGCCGAGCTGGAGCAACTGGGGCTCGGCGAGTGGGTGCGCGCGCACGTCGTCAACCACGGCCTCCGGATGACCGGCTTCGGCCGCGAGGCGCTGCTGAGCTGGCCGGGCGGTTCCTTCCCGACGTACGGAAGCGCGGTTCCCCGAACCGAACTCGACGACAAGCTGCGCGAGACGGCGGTGAAGTCCGGCGCGCGGATGGTGGACGGGACGAAGGTAATCGATGTCACCCGGGAGGGTGATCGGGTCACGGGTGTGACGGTGCGGACAGCGGACGGCACGCGCACCATCGCCTGCCGGACGCTGGTGGTCGCCGACGGGGTGCGTTCGCCGATCGGGCGGCTGCTCGGCCGCGTCTGGCATCGGCAGTACGCCTACGGCACCGCCGCGCGGGCCTACATCAAGTCCGGCCGCAGCGACGATCAGTGGATCACCTCGCATCTGGAGTTGCGCGACGCCTCCGGCGAACTGGTTCCCGGCTACGGCTGGGTGTTCCCGCTCGGCAACGGCGAGGTGAACATCGGGGTGGGTTCGCTGGCCACGGAACGTCGCCCCGCACACATCGCGTTGAAGCCGCTGCTGGCGCACTACACCGCGCAGCGCACCGAGGAATGGCAATTCGAGGGCTCGCTGCGCGCGGTGGCCTCGGCCCTGCTGCCGATGGGCGGGGCGGTCTCGAACGTCGCGGGACGCAACTGGGTGCTGATCGGCGACGCCGCGGGGTGTGTGAACCCGCTCAACGGCGAAGGCATCGATTACGGCTTGGAGGGCGGCCACATGTTGGCCGAACTGCTGGACGAACCCGACTTCACCACCATCTGGCCGCAGACGCTGCGCGCTCGTTACGGGCGCACGTTCTCGGTAGCCCGGCGGATCGCGGGTCTGGCCACGCACCCGCGCATGGTGCCGCTCGGCGGTCCTCCGGTGATGCGGTCGAAGTACTTGCAGCGCACCGCCGTCCGCGTGATGGGCAATCTGGTGACCGACGAGGACGTCGACCTGACGGCGCGGGCTTGGCGGATGGCGGGCCTGGCGTCGCTGCGCTTCGACGAGCGTCCCCCGTTCGCGTAGGAACTCCGGCGGCGCGATGGGTGAACAACGAGCTCGTGGCTTGCCCGCGCTGTATCTGCTGCCACATCTGCGCCGCGCACGGGACCTGGCGGACCGCCACTACGCCGACCCGCTGAATCTGGACGAACTGGCGGCGGCCGCCGGGGTGTCGAAATACCACTTCCTGCGCGCGTTCGCCGCGGTCTACGGCCGCACGCCGGCCGTGTACCTGGCCGAACGGCGCATCGAGCGCGCACAGGATCTCCTGCGCGCGACCAATCTCACGGTCACCGAGGTGTGCATGCTGGTCGGCTACAGCAGCCTCGGCTCGTTCAGCAGCAAGTTCCGGCAGCTGGTCGGGGTCACACCGTCGGAGTACCAGGCGAAATTCGCCGACGGCGCTCCGCGTATCCCCGGCTGTTTCGTCTTCATGCACGGGCTCTCCGACCGCAAGCCGCCCGGCTGAGCGAACGGCGCAATTTCGGAGAAGCCCGTGCCGGTGCGCCCGCCATAGCCTGGGCCGCATGACGACGATTACGAACGTTTCCCTGGTCACCGTGTACGTCACGGACCAAACCGCCGCGAAAGAGTGGTACGTCGACAAGCTCGGGTTCGTCGAGACCGCCGATGTCATCATGGGCGACAACGGATTCCGCTGGGTGACGGTCGCGCATCCCGCGCACCCGGAACTGGAGATCACGCTGATGGTTCCCGGCCCGCCGCTGGACGAGAACTACGCCGACGCCGTCCGGCGCGCGCTGGCCAACGGCACGCACGGCGCGCTCGGCCTGCGCACCGAGAACTGCCAGAAGACCTTCGAAGAGCTCACCGCCAAGGGGGTGGAGTTCGTGCAGCCGCCCGCCGAACGGCCCTACGGGACCGAGGCGATCATCCGGGACAATTCGGGAAACTGGCTGGTGCTGGTCGAGCCGAAGGAATTCTCGCCGCAGGACTTCGGCTAGGTCGTCGACGTTGCCCCGGTGTGTGCCGGGGCAACGCGCGCTCAGGCGGTCGGCTCGGCGGACAGCCAGTCCTCGATGAATTTGCGTTCGCCGGTGAGCACCCGGTGGTGCAATTGCTCGGCGAGCGGTTCGATCGCGCCGCCGACGAGGGGCACCTTCACCCGCACGGCGCCGACGACCTCGATCTCGGAACCTTCCGCGGTGGAACGGATCTCGTAGGACCCGGACATCTCGGTGTTGATGCCTCCGGTGGTGATCTCGAAGGTGCCTTTGGCGACCTCGCCGACCACCGGCTGCCAATGGTCGATGCGGGAGAAGGTGAGGTCGCTCTTGAGCACCTTGCGGACCAGCGCGGGGACCTTGTCCTCGGGAGCCTTCTCGGTCATGTGGATGCGAATGGTGCCCGCGCCGTCGGGATGCGACAGGTCTACCGCCGCCGTCGGCGACTGGGCGAAGCGGGTCCGCCAGACGTCGTCGGTGATGAGTGCCCGGTGGAGATCTTCGACCGGGACTGTGTACGGCACGGTGAAGCTGAATTTTCGGGACATGGCCGCCACCGTAGCCGAGCCGGTCGGTAGCCTGTGGCGGTGTCGGAAACCAGCCAGTCCACCGGGCGGCCGATCCGCCTGCGACGGGCCGGGATCGGCGTGCTGATCGCCGCGACGGCGGTGAGCGTGCTGGTCGGGCTGCTGGTGCTGGCCGCGTGGCGCAACGACTATCTGATCAGCTCCGACAAGGGCAGCACCACGGCCGAGGTGCTCTCGGCGGGGCGGCTGCGCTCGGCGGTCATGTACGTCACACCGGACGGCGAGACGCACAATCCGAAGGTCGGCGTGCTGTATCCGACCAACTTGACCGCGGGCGAGCGGATTCGTGTGGAGTACCGCCGCAGCGACCCGGACCTGGTGCGGGTGGAGGGCCGTGACGTGCGCGTCGCCATTCCACCCGCGTTGTCGGTGATCGTCGTGGTGTGGCTGGTCGCGCTACCGACCCTGTGGCTGCTTGCCCGCCGCCGTCGAAGATTCCGATAGTTCGCCGGATCTTTCCGTGCTCTTCACTTCGGTGTGGCGGCGTGGCGCGGTGCGGCGGTCAGGCTGAGAGCGTGCGTGTAGCGATCGTCGCGGAGTCGTTCCTGCCGAACATGAACGGCGTCGTCAACTCCGTGCTGCGGGTGCTCGAACACCTGGACCGGAACGGGCACGAAGCGCTGATCATCGCGCCGGACACCCCGCGGGGACAGCCCGCCGCGCCGCGCCACTACGAGCGCTTCCCGGTCCACCGGGTGCCCGCGGTCATGGTCCCCAAGATCAGCTCGCTTCCGGTCGGACTGCCGCAGCCGGGCATCGTCTCGGCCATCGAGGACTTCGATGCCGACGTGGTCCACCTGGCCTCACCGTTCCTGCTCGGCGCGGGTGGCCTCGGCGCGGCATTGCGGCTGGACCTGCCCACCGTCGCGGTGTATCAGACCGACGTGGCGGGTTTCGCCAAGAGCTACGGGCTCGGGCTGGCCGGCCGCGCCGCCTGGGGCTGGACCCGGCGCATCCACGAGGGAGCCACCCGGACGCTCGCCCCGTCCCGGGCCGCGGCGGAGGATCTGGCCAGGCACGGCATCCCGCGCGTGCACCGATGGGGCCGCGGCGTCGACATCGGGCGGTTCACACCGAGCGTCCGCTCCGCCGAACTGCGGGACGCCTGGCTCGCGGGCCGGGACCGTCTGCTGGTCGGCTTTGTGGGGCGGCTCGCCCCGGAGAAGCACGTCGAGCGGCTCGCGGTGCTGGCCGCCGACCCGGACATCCAGCTGGTGATCGTCGGCGACGGACCGGAACGCCAGCGGCTGGCCCGGCTGATGCCGACCGCGGTGTTCACCGGCGAACTCGGCGGCGACGAGCTGGCGCGGGCGTACGCGAGTCTGGACGTCATGGTGCATGCGGGCGAACACGAGACCTTCTGCCAGGGCGTGCAGGAGGCGCTGGCCTCGGGTGTCCCGGTGATCGGTCCGGACGCGGGGGGCCCCCGCGACTTGATCGCCCACTGCCGCAACGGCTATCTGCTTCCGGTGGACCGGTTCAGCGAGTTGCTGCCCAGTGCTGTCGGGGCGCTGCACGATCCTGAGCTGCGGACCCGGTTCGCCGGGGCGGCGCGCAAGTCGGTGCTGTCGCGGACCTGGCCCGCCATCTGCGCTCAGCTGATGGGCCACTACGCCGAAGTGACCGGCACACGGATTCGGTTGCCGCATACGGCTTGAACCCGGCCCGTGCGTGACGAAGGTATCCACGCGCCGCGCTCGGTTCGTAACAGACCGCGAGTTAGGGTCTTCGCGTGGCGAAAACGCAATCGAACCGTGCCTCGTTGGACAAGCAGCCGCGCGAAGTCGCGGCGATGTTCGACGGCGTCGCCCGACGCTACGACCTGACCAACACGGTGATCTCCGCCGGGCAGGATCGTTACTGGCGCTGGGCGACCCGCAAGGCGCTGGCGGCACGGCCGGGCGAGCGGCTGCTCGATCTGGCGGCAGGCACCGGTGTGTCCACCTTGGAGTTGCAGAAATCCGGCGCGTGGTGCCTGGCGGCCGATTTCTCCAAGGGCATGCTCAGCGCGGGCCGGTTCCGCGATGTGCCGATGGTGGCGGCCGACGCGATGGCGCTGCCGTTCGCCGACGACTCCTTCGACGCGGTGACCATCTCGTTCGGGTTGCGCAACGTGGCCGACACCGACCTGGCCCTGCGCGAGATGCTGCGCGTCACCAAGCCCGGCGGCAGGCTGGTCGTGTGCGAGTTCTCCGCCCCGGTGCTGCCGGTGTTCCGCACGGTGTATCTGGAATACCTGATGAAAGCGCTGCCCAAGGTGGCGCGCGTGGTGAGCAGTAACCCCGAGGCCTACGTCTACCTGGCCGAATCCATCTCGGAGTGGCCCAATCAGCGCAGGCTGGCGATGCGGATCGCGGCGAACGGATGGTCGTCGGTGAAATGGCGCAACCTCACCGGGGGCGTGGTGGCCCTGCACCGGGCATACAAGCTCGGCTGAGCCGGAGATCTCGATCACACCTCACCGGCCGATCCCGCGGCGGTGAGGAGGAATGTCACCTGGCGCTAACGCGAGGTAAATCCGGCGCAATCGGCGGTCCGCATGATCGGAGACATGACCGATCCAGTGACCGGCCGCGGCGACGGCACCGCCCGAACGGCGTGCTCGTACTGCGGCGTCGGCTGCGGGATAACGGTGTCGACCGCCGCCGACGGCACGGGCAAGCCGGTGATCGCCAAGGTCAGCGGCGACAAACTGCACCCGGCGAACGCGGGAAGGTTGTGCACCAAGGGGGCGACCCACGCGGAGTTGATGCGCACCCAGGGACGGATGGAGACCGCCTACCGGCGCTTCGAGCGAGGTCAGGTTCCGGTGCCGTTCCCCGTCGACGAGGCCGTGCACGAGGCGGCCACCCGGTTGCGCGCGATTCTCGACGAGCACGGTCCGGACGCGATCGCACTGTACGTCTCCGGGCAGATGTCGCTGGAGGCGCAGTACCTCGCGACGAAACTCGCCAAGGGTTATCTGCGCACGGTGCATATCGAGGCGAACTCCCGGCTGTGCATGGCCAGCGCCGGCACCGGATACAAACAGTCGCTCGGCGCGGACGGGCCGCCCGGCTCCTACGACGACTTCGAGCACGCGGACCTGTTCTTCGTCATCGGCGCGAACATGGCCGACTGCCATCCCATCCTTTTCCTGCGGATGGCCGATCGGCTGAAGGCGGGCGCGAAGCTCATCGTGGTCGACCCGCGCCGCACCGAGACCGCCGCGCGGGCCGACCTGTTCCTGCAGATCGCGCCCGGGACGGATCTCGCGCTGCTGAACGGGCTGCTGCACTTGCTGGTGGCCGGCGGCCACATCGACGCGGAGTTCATCGCCGAGCACACCGAGGGCTGGGAGGCGATGCCGGAGTTCCTGGCCGACTATCCGCCGGAGCGGGTGGCCGAGATCACCGGACTGTCCGAAGCCGACATCCGGACCGCCGCCGAATGGATCGGCGCGGCGGGCGAGTGGATGTCGCTGTGGACGATGGGACTCAACCAGTCCACGCACGGCACCTGGAACACCAACGCGCTGTGCAACCTGCACCTGGCCACCGGCGCGATCTGCCGCCCCGGCAGCGGGCCGTTCTCGCTCACCGGGCAGCCGAACGCGATGGGCGGGCGCGAGATGGGCTACATGGGCCCCGGGCTGCCCGGCCAGCGCAGCCTGCTCTCCGCCGAGGACCGCACGTTCGTGGAGACCGCGTGGGAACTGGAGCCCGGCACGCTGCGCACCGAAGCGGGGCCGGGCACGGTGGAGATGTTCCGCGGACTGGCCGAGGGGACGATCAAAGCGGCCTGGATCATCTGCACCAACCCCGTCGCCACCGTGTCGAACCGCAAGACCGTGATCGCGGGATTGGAAGCGGCCGAACTGGTGATCGCCCAGGACGCGTACACCGAGACCGCGACCAACGCCTACGCCGACCTGCTGCTTCCCGCCACGCTGTGGGCGGAAGCCGATGCGGTGATGGTGAACTCCGAACGCGACCTGACCCTGCTGCGGCAGTCGGTCCCGCCCATCGGCGACGCACGGCCGGACTGGCGGATCATCGCCGACGTCGCCACCGCCATGGGGTTCCCCGGCTTCGACTTCGCCTCCAGCGCCGAGGTGTTCGAGGAGATCAAGCGGTTCGCGAATCCCGCCACCGGCTACGACCTGCGCGGCGTGAGCTATGCGGCGCTGCGTGCCGGGCCGATGCAGTGGCCGTGCGCGCAAGCGGAGCGCAGGCGCAATCCGATCCGTTATTTGAACGACGGGATCAGCCAGACGCTGTTCGTCGACGAGAACGGCCACCGGCCCCGGCTGGCCTTCGCCACGCCGAGCCGCCGCGCGGTGTTCTGGCCACGGCCGCACATGCTGCCGGAGGAGATGCCCGACGACGACTACCCGTTCCTGCTGAACACCGGCCGGCTGCAACACCAGTGGCACACGATGACCAAGACGGGCAAGATCGACAAGCTGACCAAGCTGAACGGCACGCCGTTCGTCGAGGTGCATCCGGCCGACGCCGAGCGGCTCGGTCTGCGCGCGGGCGACCAGCTCGAGATCGCCTCCCGCCGTGGCCGTGCCGTGCTACCGGTGCAGGTCAGCGACCGAGTACGGCAGGGCGACTGCTTCGTGCCGTTCCATTGGAACGACGAGCAGGGCGAATACCTGACCATCAACGCGGTCACCAACGACGCGGTCGATCCGGCCTCGCTGCAACCGGAGTTCAAGGCGTGCGCGGTGGCGCTGCGCCGAGTGGCTTCCGTGCCGCAGCCGCAGGTTCCCGCCGCGCTGCCCACGGCCCTGACTGCACACCCGCTGGCCGCCGTGCTCGGCCTCGACAGCGGTACCGCGCCCACGCTCAGCGAGACCGAGCGGATCTACCTCAGCGGCTATCTGGCGGCGCTGCAAGCGCTTCCGGTGACCGGTCAGCCGGTGCTGCCGGATTCGGCGCCGATGTCCGCGCACACCAGGCTGTGGGTCGACGGTCTGCTGGCCGGGATGTACTCGCGTGGCGCCGCGACCACGGCGGACGCGGGCGCCGCCGCTCGCACGGTCACCGTGCTGTGGGCCTCGCAGACCGGCAACGCCGAAGAGTTCGCCGCCGCCGTCGCGGCACACCTCGCCGAACGCGATTTCGCCCCGCGACTGTTGGATCTGGATTCCTGCGACCCGGGTGCGCTCCAGGGCGACGTATTGGTGGTCAGCAGCACGTTCGGCGACGGAGGTCCGCCGGACAACGGAGCTGACTTCTGGGATCGGCTGGCCGACGGCGTCGTGCGGCTGACCGGTATGCGTTACGCCGTATTCGCGCTCGGCGACTCGTCTTATGACGACTTCTGTGGTTACGGACGCAAACTCGACCAGAAGTTCGCCGAACTCGGCGCGACCCGATTGCTTCCGCGCGTCGACAGTGAACCCGACTACCAAGACGCGGCGCAGCGCTGGCTCGATGACGTGCTCGCCGCCCTGAGCGACGGCTCGGCCGAGGACCCTGCCGATTCGCCGGTGAGCGGTGCGGCCGCGCCGCCGACCCGGCCTACGACCCGTGGCGGTGGTGTAGCCACGGTGGAGGCGCCGAGCGTCGCCCCGGCACTCGGCCGCACCCGCGCCGCACCGTTCACCCGCGCCGCGCCGCTGCGTGCCCCGTTGGTGCGCAACGAGTTGCTCTCCGCCCCGGGATCGCCGAAAGAAGTGCGCCGCTTCGCGTTCGACCTGCGCGGCCTGGACGCCGGGTACGAGGCGGGTGATTCGCTGGGCGTCTGGCCGGTGAACAGCACCGCTCTGGTCACCGAATGGCTGGCCGCCACCGGGCTGGACGGTCGCCGCGCGGTCGAGGTCGACGAGCGTGAAGTTCCCCTGGCCGATGCGTTGCGCACGCACTTCGACATCACCAAGGTCGGTCCGGATCTGCTCGGCTTCATCGCCGAGCGCAACCCGAGCGGCAAGCTCGCCAAACTGTTGCGCCGGGACAACCGCAACGAGCTGGCGAATTATCTGTGGGATCGGCAGGCCGTGGACGTGCTGCGCGATTTCCCCGTGCGGGCCGATCTGGTGGAGTGGCTCGGCGTCATGAAGAAGTTGCAGCCGCGCCAGTATTCGATCTCGTCGAGTCCGCTGGTCAACCCGGATGAGGTGGAGCTGACCGTCGGCGTCGTGCGCTACGGCGATCCGGCGGCCACCGGCTCGGCGGCGCGGCGCGGTGGGGTGTGCTCGACTTTCCTCGCCGATCGCGCCGATCTCACCGACGCGATGGTGCCGATCTTCCTCCAGCGCGCACCGCATTTCCGTCCTCCGGCGGACCAGGCCGCGCCGATGATCATGGTGGGCCCCGGCACCGGCATCGCCCCCTTCCGCGGGTTCTTGCAGGAGCGCAGGGCCCGCGGCTGCACCGGGCGCAACTGGCTGTTCTTCGGCGATCAGCACGCGGCGCACAACTTCTACTACCGCACCGAACTGGAGGACATGTTCCGTTCCGGCTTCCTGACCCGGCTCGACCTGGCCTTCTCCCGGGACCAGCGGGAACGGATCTACGTGCAGCACCGCATGATCGAGCACGGCGCCGAGCTGTGGTCCTGGCTGCGCGACGGCGCCCACTTCTACGTCTGCGGCGACGCCGGCCGTATGGCCAAGGACGTCGACGACGCGCTCCTGCGGATCGCGCGCATCCACGGCAAGCTCGACGAAGACGGCGCATTGGCATTCAAGAAGCAACTCATCGCCGAAAAGCGTTACGTCCGCGACGTGTACTGACCGACCGTGCCCACACTCCCGACTTAGTGATTGAGATCACAACTGGGAACGCCCCCGCACCTCGCTCCGTCGAAAACCGAGACGGATTCGAAGTGACTATCACCGATCGCGGGGGGGACGAGGCCATGGAAGAGCCGCCTACTACCGGCGTATCGCGCAGGACTCGTCACGAGGCAGCACGACAAACCCGTGGGACTGGTGGATGGTGCTGATGTCCACCCACCTCGGTGAGGCGATGTACGACCTGGACCGCCTCGGCGGTCCAGCCGTGATCACGATCGGCAAGTTCGGCTTCACCGCGACGCCGACCCGAGCGGACTGATCGTCCGACACGCTCACACCGCGGGCGGGTTCAACCGGGTGAAGTCCGGGAGGCGGTAGTACGGGTAGTAGGGGTAGGGCGGGGTGGTGGCGCTGGCTTTGTCCAGGCGGGCGATCTGGTCGGTGTCGAGTTCCCAGCCGATCGCGCCGAGGTTCTGGCGCAGCTGCTGCTCGTTGCGGGCGCCGACGATGACCGTCGCGACCGTGGGGCGGCGCAGCAGCCAGTTGAGGGCGATCTGCGGGACCGTCTTGCCGGTTTCGGCGGCCAGCTCGTCGAGGACGTCGACCACGTCGTAGAGCTTTTCGTCGTCCACGGGCGGACCCGCCTCGGCGGTCCGGTGCAGGCGGCTGCCGTCCGGAAGCGGTTGTCCGCGGCGGATCTTGCCGGTGAGCCTGCCCCAGCCGAGCGGGCTCCAGACCACGGCGCCGACGCCTTGGTCGCGGCCCAGTGGCATGAGCTCCCACTCGTAGTCCCGCCCGACCAGCGAGTAGTAGACCTGGTGCGCGACGTACCTGGTCAGCCCGTTGCGATCCGCAGCGGCAAGGGATTTCATCAGCTGCCAACCCGCGAAGTTGGATGCGCCGACATAGCGGATCTTGCCCGCGCGCACCAGATCGTCCAGCGCGGCGACGACTTCCTCGACCGGCGTGCCCGCGTCGAAGGCGTGCAGCTGGAACAGATCGATGTAGTCGGTGCCCAGCCTGCGTAGCGATCCCTCCACCGCACCGATCAGCCTGGCTCGGCCGGAACCGGCGTCCCGCGGCCCCGGTCCGGTCGGCAGCGTGGCCTTGGTGGACAGCAGCACCCGATCGCGTCTGCCCTTCACGGCGGCGCCGAGCACTTCTTCGGAGGCGCCGTCGGAGTAGACGTCGGCGGTGTCGAACATGCTCACGCCCGCGTCCAAACTGATGTCGACCAGCCGTCGCGCCTGTTCGGCATCGGTATCGCCCCATGCACCGAACAGTTCGCCGCGCCCGCCGAAGGTGCCCGCACCGAAACTCAACGCCGGGACGTGCAGGCCCGACGCGCCGAGCCGCCGGTACTCCATGTGCGTCTCACCCGTCCGAACGTTCACTGGACCACCCTCCTAAAGGGTCTGTAGTTCCATTAACACTTCGAACGGTACACCCCTTCGCGCATAAATGAAACTGGAGTACCGTTATGGCCATGGATGACACGACCCCCGGCTCCGTCCGACCCGGCGGACGGACCGCCCGGGTCCGCGCGGCCGTACTGCGAGCCGCGGGCGACCTGCTGACCGAACGCGGCTTCGCCCACCTGGACCTCGCCGAGGTCGCCACGCGCGCCGAGGTCGGCAAGACCACCGTCTACCGCCGCTGGCGCACGCCCACCGGCTTGATCGCCGATCTGCTGGTCGACATGGCCGAGCAGTCGCTGCCGCACGCCGACACCGGCTCGCTCCTCGGCGATCTCACCGCCAACGCCCGCCTGGTCGCGAAAACCCTGTCCGATCCGCGCCAAGGCAGGCTCTTCCGCGCCGTGATCGCGGCCGCCACCTGCGACGAGTCCGCCGCGGCCGCCCTGCGCCGTTTCTACGACGTGCGGCTCACCGAATGGTCGGCCTGTGTGGCGGCCGCCATCGCGCGCGGTGAGGCGCCCGAGGGCACCGACGCACGCGCCGCGCTGTCCGCGGTATCGGCGCCGCTGTACTACCGGCTGCTCGCCAGCGGAGATCCGATCGACGACACCGCGGCGGACCTGGCCGCTCGGGCCGCCGTCGATGCCGTCCGGGCGGGCACGTTCGTGTCTGCCGCCGACTAGCCGAGCACCGCGCCCTTGCCATTCGGAGTCCAGTTGACGCGGCGGCCGGTGAAAGCGAGGACTCGCTCCAAGGCGGTGGCATCGGCCGCGACCGGCACCACCGGCCCGAACAGACCGGGCACCCCTTCGGCAGGTGTGTCGCGCAGCATCTCGAGCAGGGTCGCCAGATCTCCGGCGGCGCACGAGAAGGGCCGGCCGGTGGCCTTCGCGAGATCCCAGCCGTGCACGACCACCTCGTCCAGGGCGATCCTGGCCATCACCGGGGCGGGCTCGCTGACTCCACCGGCCTCTGTCACGCCGTCCCAGGCCGCGGGCTCGCGCCATGCCGCCACCAAGGCATCGAGCTGGGCCGGAATGCGCTCGCGCCAATCCTCCGGCAAGGCGCGCTCGGCAGGGGCGCCGGGCGCGACCGAACCGCCGACGGCCTCCTTCGTCGCCGCCTGCCGGAACGCCTCCGTCAGATCGACCACGTGCGCGAGCAGATCGCGGACCGTGGTGTCGGCGCACGGCGTCGGCGCCGCGAGTTGTTCATCGGCGATGCCGCCGACGACGGTCGCCAACGCGTCGGCCGCGGGCTCGAAATCGAACTCGGGGTTCATCTGGCCTCCTCGGGGTGTGGGACGTCTCCGGAAATGGAGACGGAGCGAGGCCGTGAAATTAAGCGGCAAGTCGTTCCGAGATCGACTCGTAGCGGTGAAAAGCCCTGGAAAAGCGGACAATTGAAGAATGAAGGGTGATCGGGTGGAGATCGTCGTCGACGTCGGCGACGGCTCCAGGAGCTATGAGATCGCGGCTACCCGAGCGGGGCGGCGAGTCGAAGTGAGGATCACGCGGGGCGTGGTCGAAGTCAGCGAAGTGACGCGATCGGGGACGGCCGTGCGGACCGCGCGGTTCATGGCCGGGCGCTTGCTCGCGCTGGTCGAACATCCGGCGGACGCGACGGCGGCACGGGCGGGCGAAGCGCGACAATCCTGAGCGTCGGATGCTTGCCGTACATCCCGACCGGGGGCATCCTCGTTGCAGTCGGAATTGATCGCCCGCCTCGATTTGCAGCGTGCCACGACGGGTATGCCGATCGAGAGGCCTACGTAGAGAGGAGCGCACGATGTCAGATCCCCTTGCCGACGCGGTCCCGGAGGCCGATCTCGCCGAGCAGTCCGTTCCGGCGTATCCGGAGGAGCCGGTGCTCGCCGACGACCGCCCCGAGCAGGAGGACGCCATCGGACGGGCGACACTGGAGCGCGACGTCTTCGAGGCGAATCCGGCGGATGTGCTCGAACAGTCCATCGTGGTCCCGATGGATGACGACCTCGAGGACGAATCCGAATTCTGACCGCTTGGTCAGGGCTGGATCTTGGCCCGCACCTTCGCGTGCAGTTCCCGCAGGCTGGACCGCTCGGTGGCCACCTCGAGCACCCGCATGCCATGGGCGTGCCCGGTCAGCTCGACGGCCAGCTGCTGCGGATCCACCTGCCGGTGCGGAATGCGATAGGCGGCGCACAAGGCCGCGAGATCCATGCCGTGCGGGGTGCCGAAGACTCGCTCGAACACGCCCGCGTATTGCGGGTCGCCCTGCTCGAGCAGTTCGAAGATGCCGCCGCCGTCGTCGTTGGCGACGACGATGGTCAGATCCGTAGGCCGCGGTTCGCCCGGCCCGATCAACAGACCGGACGCGTCGTGCAGGAAGGTCAGATCACCGATCAGGGCGATGGTGCGCCCATCGTGGTGCAGGGCGGCGCCGACCGCGGTGGACACGGTGCCGTCGATACCCGCCACGCCGCGATTCGACAGCACCCTGACCCCCGGCCGTGGATGCGACACCAGCGCCGCGTCCCGCACCGGGTTCGAGGCGCCGAGCAGAAGTTGGTCGCCGTCGCGCAGCGCGTCCATCACCACCGCGGCGACGTGCAGCCCGGTGGGTTTCGGGTGTCGTGCGAGTTCGGCACGCACCACCTGGTCGGCTTTCGCGTTCAGTTCACGGCAGTGCTCCAGCCATTGCGTCCTCGGGGCGCCCGCGGTGACGGCGCGGGTACCGGTGCCGACCACGTTGCCGGACACATCGGGCCAGCGCGGACCGGTGGTCAGCGCGTACACCCGGACGTCCGGATCGGCGAGCACCTTCGACACCTGCCGGTGCAGGGTCGGGCGGCCGGTGATGATCGCCTGCGTGGGACGCAACAGCGGCAGCACGAGTGGATGCAGGGCAGGGCCGTGCATCGGGGCGGTGGGCTCGGCGACGGTCGGCAGGCCCGCCAGCTCCGGCCGCAAGCCCGCGCCGTGTCCTGAGATCACTACCGTGTCCGGCGTGAGGTCGAGCTCGAGCGGCACGTCCAAGGTGGCGTATTGGGTCTCGGTCCAGGCGCAGTCCCCCGCGCGCCCCGCCGGAGCCGCCTCCCCCGGCCCCAAGTCCGGGACCAAGGGCTCACGCAGCGGGACATCGAAGTGCACCGGGCCCGCATTGCCGGAGCGAGTGCCACGCGCCGCCGCCAGCACCCGGCAGACCGCAGAGCGCCACTGGCTGTTCTGCTGGCCGTAAGGCGGGTGCTCGCCGTCGCCCGCCTCCTCCTCCGCGAGACCGAGCGAGATGGTGGCGCGGACCTGGCTGCCGAACAGGCCGAACTGTTCGACGGTCTGGTTGGCGCCGGAGCCGAGCAGCTCGTAGGGGCGGTTGGCGCTGAGCACCACCAGCGGAACCCGGGCGTAGTTCGCCTCCAGTACGGCAGGCCCGAGATTGGCCACCGCGGTGCCCGAGGTCATCACGACAGGGACCGGGAGGCGGCTCGCGATCGCGAGCCCGACGGCGAGGAAGCCCGCCGTTCGCTCGTCGATCCGCATGTGCAGGCGCAGTCGCCCGGCGGCATCGGCGGCTTGCAGGGCGAAGGCCAGCGGAGCGTTCCGTGAGCCGGGGCACAGGACGACATCCCGCACGCCTCCGCGCACCAGTTCGTCGACGACGACCTGCGCTTGTGCTGTAGACGGGTTCACGCCTCCAGACTGGCAGACAGACAACTAGAAGTCCCCGCCGGGAGGTTCGCAATCACACTGTGTCGTCGCACACGAGGCGATTCGGCCGCTGCCTCCACACGCGACCGCGCCGGCACAACCCCACCGATTTCGAGCGAAGCGAGACCGAGCATGCGCCGCTCGCGACCCGGCCCGCGTCCGAGTGACCGCCGCGCACGCGACGCAGTCGCAAGCGGTGGTCGCTCGGACGCGAGCTGAAGAATTACTTCGCGTGCTTCTCGATCAGGTCGCCGACCCGCGGCAGCGCCTCGATGACGTTCTTCTTCGCGGAGGAACGCATCGAGGAGTAGACCTTCTGCAGGGCAGGACGGCTGGAAGCCTCGGCCCTGGCGTCGGTGACGGCGAGCAACGCCTCGGCGACCTCGTCGGACTTGGCGACGAGCAGGTCGGCGAACTTGCCGGTGCCCGACGCCGTGTACTCCTGCCAGAACGGCTCCAGCTGCGCGACCAACTTGGGCGCCAACGACTCCAGCGCATCGGGCACAATGGACGGGCTGATCTTCTTGACCGCCGCGTAGCCACCCTTCACAGCCAGGCCGGACGCACCACCCTTGTCCGAGACCTCGGCGTCGAGAACCTCGACGGCGTCGGCAAGGAAAGCCGGGCGCTTCGCGTCGTCGAGCAGGGATTCAGACAGTGCTGCAACCACTTTCAGGTTCCTCCGGATCGGTATCGATGAACGAGCGAGGGCAACTATACGTGCCCGCGCCAGCATTCACCCGGCTACGGCTGCCACGGTAGCAACTCGACCATCAAACCTTCGCAGTCAGCGAGGAGATCGCCCTGCTCATCGAGCAATTCGGCGGTGATAAAAGTTTTTCGCCCTTCGATCCGGTCGACCCGTCCGCGAACCGTCAGTTCCGTCTCGAGCGGAGTGATCTTGCGGTAGTTGACGTGAAGATACGCGGTGCGGCTGATCGGCCGTCCGGCGTAATGCACGATCATGCCGAGCAGATCGTCGAACAGCAGCGGCAGCACACCGCCGTGCGCGGCCCCGTTACCGCCGAGATGGAAGCGGCGGAACACACCCGTCATCTCGATGCCGTCCGGGCCCGCCGAGACCACCTGCCACGGCAGCAGCAGAAGGCTTCCCCGCCCTGGCAATTCGACGGCACGGCCCGCCGGGCCTTGCAATTCGGGCGCGCGGTAGGGCTCGAGCAGGTCGATCAGCTCGCGAGCTCTGGCTTGCGCGGCCCCGAAGACCTCGTCCGGCGCGTCCACGGACACCGCGAGATCCTGCAACGTGCGCATGGCGTCCACGAATCCGCCGAAGTTCGGCCCGACCTTCGCGGACGTGACCTTCGGGAACCCGCCGTGCTTCTCGTACCGGGATCGGTCCACCGCGCTCCGGTCGATAACCGGTTTCACTCGCTCGCTCATACCTGCACGGTAACGCGTGGTTTTACACCGTCAAATCGAGGCACCGCTGACGTGGCGCGGATAGCCGGGATCCGGTGCGACCGACGACCGGTCAGCGAGACCCATGGGGTTGTGCACCTCGCGTCGTGACCGCTTACGCGCCCTTACCGGCCCGACCACGCCTTTCGAGCAGAGCGAGACCTAGCATTGCCCGGTGACGTTCAATCCGAAGCTGTGGCGCCCCGTTCCGGGATTCGAGAACCTGACCGACATCACCTATCACCGGCACATCGAGCAGGGCACCGTGCGTGTCGCGTTCGACCGGCCGGAGGTGCGCAACGCGTTCCGCCCGCACACGGTCGACGAACTCTACCGGGCCCTCGACCACGCGCGGATGACTCCGGACGTCGGTGCGGTGCTGCTCACCGGCAACGGTCCGAGCCCCAAGGACGGCGGCTGGGCGTTCTGCTCCGGCGGTGATCAGCGCATCCGCGGTCGCAGCGGCTACCAGTACGCCAGCGGCGAGACCTCGGACACGGTCGACCAGGCCCGCGCTGGCCGCCTGCACATCCTGGAGGTGCAGCGGTTGATCCGTTTCATGCCGAAGGTGGTGATCGCACTGGTGAACGGCTGGGCCGCGGGCGGCGGTCACAGCCTGCACGTGGTCTGCGATCTCACCTTGGCCAGCCGCGAGCACGCCCGGTTCAAGCAGACCGACGCCGACGTGGGCAGCTTCGACGGCGGCTACGGCAGCGCGTACCTGGCCAAGATGGTCGGCCAGAAGTTCGCCCGCGAGATCTTCTTCCTCGGCCGCCCCTACACCGCCGAGGAAATGCACCAGATGGGCGCGGTGAACAAGGTCGTCGACCACGCCGAACTGGAGGACGTCGCGCTGGAGTGGACCGCCGACATCAACGGCAAGTCCCCGCAGGCCCAGCGCATGCTGAAGTACGCGTTCAATTTGCTGGACGACGGTCTGGTGGGCCAGCAACTTTTCGCGGGCGAGGCGACCAGGATGGCCTACATGACCGATGAAGCCGTCGAAGGCCGCGACGCCTTCCTGGAGAAGCGCAAACCGGACTGGACCCCCTACCCCTGGTACTTCTGACATGGACATCCTCAGCAGCCGGATCATCCTGCGTCCCGCCGACTACCAGGCCACGCTCGCGTTCTACCGGGACGGGCTGGAACTGGCCATCGCGCGGGAGTATCCGGGCGGAACCGTCTTCTTCGCTGGGCAGTCGCTGATCGAGGTGGCCGCGCACGGCGGCTCGGGCAGGTCGTCGTCGTTCGATGGCGCGATCTGGCTCCAGGTGCGCGACGTCTCCGCCGCCGCGGTGGAACTCGCGCTGAAGGGCATCGCGATCGACCGCGCGCCGGTCGAGGAGCCGTGGGGTCTGCACGAGATGTGGGTGCGCGATCCCGACGGTGTGCCGATCGTTCTGGTGGAGGTCCCGCCGACTCATCCGATCCGGCGGGATACGCGCTGGCAGGAGTCGTAGCGACGGTTCCGTTCGGTAGTACGGCGAGCCGCATCGAGTTGCCAACGCGTCAACTGGCGAGGACGATAACGCTCGGATGGCCACCCGACCGCCGACGTCCGGGCCGGCTGTGTCCGTGTCCCGTCCGACGAGTGAATCGCAGTCTCGATGCCTGTCGTACTTGAGCCCCGAACCGACCGGGTGGCCGCGCCGCGGGTGCGCCACTCCGGCATACCGACCCGTTCCGCACGCTGCGGCGCGGGCATGACACGATCCCTACCGTGAGGGAGTGCAGCGAGCGAGCCATGGGCACAGCGGCTCTGGGCACCACCGAGCCGGGCGAGCGGCGAGGCATGGCATGACCAAGAAACTGCGTACCTTGCCGATGCCGACCGGGTCCGGCCTCGGCGACGTCATGCCTCACCTGCGGGAGGCGCTGGAAGGTAACGGGGTTGCCTGGCTGCCCATTCCCACCAGCGATCGGCGCGAGGCTCGGCGCCTGAGCGACGCCTTGTCGCCGGGCGAGCCGATCGACGAGGAGATCGCTCTCGTGGTGACCACCTCCGGCACCACGGGGGTGCCGAAGGGAGCGATGCTCAGCTCGGCGGCCCTTCGCGCGAGCGGCACCGCGACCCACGACCGGCTCGGCGGCCCCGGCAACTGGTTGCTGGCCCTGCCGACCCATCACATCGCCGGTATTCAGGTGCTGTTGCGCAGCATCCTGGCGGGGACCGAACCCACCGTGCTGGACGTGTCCGGCGGATTCCTGCCCGAGGCACTGGCGGGCGCGATCTCCGGCATGCGCGGAGAGCGGCGCTACACGGCCCTGGTCCCGACCCAGTTGATCAAAGCGTTGGAGTCGCCGGCCGCCACCACCGCGCTGGCCGAGCTCGACGGCGTGCTGGTGGGCGGCGCGGCCACTCCGCTTCCGGTCTACGAGCGCGCGCGAGCCGCAGGCATCACCGTCGTGCGCACCTATGGCATGAGCGAGACCTGCGGCGGCTGCGTGTACGACGGCGTGCCGCTGGAGGGCACGAAGATTCGTATCGAAGACGGCCGTGTCGTGCTGGGCGGCGCGATGATCGCCTCTGGCTACCGCAATCAGCCCGATCATCCCGCGTTCGCCGAGCCCGGCTGGTTCCGTACCGAGGACGCGGGCACCTTCGACAACGGCGTGCTGAGCATCACCGGGCGGCTGGACGAGGCGATCACGACCGGCGGCCTGCTGGTGATCCCGCAGGTCGTCGAGGCCGTGCTGATCAACCACCCGGCGATCAGCGAGGTGGTCGTCCTCGGCCTGCCCGACGAACGACTCGGCCAGCGCGTCGCCGTCGCGGTGATCCCGGCCCCCGGTGCCACACCGGACTTGGCTGAGCTGCGCGAATACGTCAGCGACGAACTGGACTCCATCGCCGCCCCGCGCGAACTGGCCGTCCTCGACGAGTTCCCGCTCCGCGGCCCTGGCAAGCCCGACCGCGTCAAACTGCGGGAATACCTCTTGGCCGAGTCGACCCGCTAGCGGATCGCGGGAGTGGGCCGGGCGCGCAAGTGGCGGCTCAGATCGCCCGTCAGGCGGATGTGCACCCGGCGCTCCGCGAATGGCCACTGCCCGTCGACGCGTTCGAAGCGGTCGTGGTAGCGGCCTGCCGTACATAACAGCACCATGCAAGAGCCGTGCAAGTCCGGGCATCCACAGTTGTCCACATGACTTCTTTCGCACCAACTTCAGCGCTCGCCGTCGAGGCGGACGGCCTGGTCAAGGTGTTCGGGGAACAGCGGGCCGTCGACGGCGTGAGCCTGGCGGTGCCGCAGGGCTCGGTGTACGGCGTGCTCGGACCGAACGGCGCAGGCAAGACCACGACCATCCGCATGCTCGCGACCCTGTTGCGACCGGACGGCGGCAGCGGGCGCATCTTCGGCCACGACGTGGTCGCCGAGCCGACGGCGGTCCGCTCGCTCATCGGCGTGACGGGGCAGTACGCCTCGGTCGACGAGGATCTCAGCGCCACCGAGAACCTGATCGTCTTCTCTCGCCTGCTCGGCCTCGGTCGCGTCGAGGCCCGGCGCAAGGCGGCCGAGCTGCTGGAGGAATTCGACCTCACCGAGGCGGCGAACAAGCCGCTGCGGCACTTCTCCGGCGGTATGCGCCGCCGCCTCGACCTGGCGGCCAGCCTGATCGCGACGCCGCCGCTGCTGTTCCTCGACGAGCCGACGACCGGGCTCGACCCGCGCACCCGCGCCCAGATGTGGGAAACCATCCGCCGCCTCGTCCGCGAGGGCGCGACGGTCCTGCTCACCACGCAGTATCTGGACGAGGCCGACCAACTCGCCGACCGGATCGCGGTGATCGACCGCGGCAAGGTGATCGCCGACGGCACGGCCGACGAACTGAAGGCCTCCGTCGGCGGTTCCTCGCTGCATCTGACCCTGGTCGATCGCGGTCAGCTCGACGAGGCGCGCCGCATCATCGGCGATTTCCTCGGCGCCGAAGCGCAGATCACCCCGGAGGCGGGGCGGCTGACCGCGCCGCTGACCGACGCAGGCGTCACCGCCGATCTGCTGATCCGCCTGCGCGAGTGGGAGATCGGCGTCGACGAGATCACCGTGACCAAGCCGAGCCTGGACGAGGTCTTCCTCACCATCACCGGCCACCCCGCCGAGGACACCACCGACGATTCCGCGAAGAGCGCGGCATGAGCGTCCGGCCCGCAGGCGGCAGCCTGCGTGACCACGCCGAGGCCCGCGCACGCCGAGAAGGAAT
>NZ_BAFR01000202.1 GCF_000308435.1 Nocardia araoensis NBRC 100135
AGCGGCGCTCGGGCCCGTCCGCCTCGGCGCGGAATTCGTCGCGGGCGCCCGGCTTCCGGACGACGCGGTGCTCGAACTCTTGCGTACCGTTCGCTGACAACGACTGTCAGCGAACGGTACGGGCCGCACTGGATGCTCGGGACACGTATCCCACCGATCCAGGAGTGTTCATGTCCGTTTCCTCGAACACGGAATCAGTTGTTTCCGTACGTGGTTCCCGCCGCCTCGGCGAACGTCTGGGTACGGCCGGCGCCGTACTGGGAGCCGGGTTCATCATCTCCGTCGGCGGCGGCTATCTGCTCGCCCCGGAGCGGATGGCCCCGGGCTTCGGCCTCCCCGACTGGCCGCGCGGTGAGGCCGACGGCTTCCTGAACATCAAAGGCGTCCGCGATGTGGCCACCGGCCTGATCATGCTGGTCCTGCTCGCGGCCGGGCAGCGCCGCGCCCTGGGCGCCACCCTGCTCACCATCGCCCTCATCCCGACCGGCGACATGCTCACCATCCTGGTGCGCCGCGGCTCCACCGCCACCGCCCTGAGTGTGCACGGCCTCACCGCCGTCCTGGTGGCTGCTGCCGGTGCGCTGCTGCTGCGCCGTGAAAACCGTTGAGCGCCCGATGAAGACGCTGGTCAATACCGCTCACATCTATATGATCATCGGCCTGATCGCCGGGTTCTACTACCGCGAGATCACCAAGATCGAACATTTCACCGGCAAGTCGCAGCTCGGTGTCGTGCACACCCACGCGCTGGCGCTGGGCATGCTGTTCTTCCTCCTCGTGCTGGCCTTGGAGAAGCAGTTCACGCTCAGCGCCCAGACAACCCTGTACGGCTGGTTTTTCTGGCTGTACAACGTCGGCCTGGGCATCACCATCGCGGTCATGACGCTGCACGGCACCCTCACCGTGCTGGGCAAGACCAGCGGTGAGGCGATCGCGCTCGGCGCGGGTCTAAGCCACATCCTGCTCACAGCCGGGCTGATCCTCTTCTTCATCACCCTCGGCAAATCCATCGACGACAGCCGAACGCCGCGCACCGCAGCGGTACTCGCCGAACAGGAGGCATCGTGATCACCGGCCGGGAAAGTGCGCTGTGGACGCGGGACGCCGTCTCACTCGCGGCGCTGATCGCCGAGGGCGCGGTCACCGCCACCGAGGTCGTCGAGGAGCATCTCGAGCGCATCGAGCAGATCGATTCCGAAATCGGCGCGTTCACCACGGTCTTCGCCGAGACCGCCCGCGCGGAGGCGGCCGCAGCCGACCGCAGGGCGCCGACCGGGCCGCTGCACGGGGTTCCGGTCACCATCAAAAACAACCTCGATGTCGCGGGGAGCCCGACCACCTGGGGCGTGGCGGCCTTCGGACAAGCCCTCGCGGCAGCGGACGCACCCGCCGTGTCCGCACTGCGGCGCGCCGGGGCGATCGTCATCGGACGAACGAACATGCCGGACTTCGCCACTCGCTGGCATACCGACAACGACGAGGCGGGCCCGACGGTGAATCCGTGGAACCCGACTCGGAGCCCGGGCGGTTCCAGCGGCGGTGACGCCGCCGCGGTAGCGGCGGGTATGACACCCCTCGGCCTGGGCACCGACTTCGGCGGTTCACTGCGCGTACCCGCCGCGTTCTGCGGAGTCGCCTCCCTGCGCACCACGCCCGGCCGGGTGGCGGTGGCCTCGAGCCTGCCAGGGTCCGCACCCGCACCGACGAACCAATTGTTCGCGGCACCAGGGCCGTTGGCGCGCACCGTGCGCGATCTGGCGACCGCCTTCGAGGTCCTCGTCGACAGCGCTGACCCGCGCGATCCGGGATGGATTCCGGTGCGTGACGCGACCGATACCGCCCTTCCCGCGGTCGCCGTCACGCTCGGTGACGATATCGATCCGCAGGTGCGGGCCGCCCTGCTCGGCTGCGCCGACGCCCTCGAACGGGCGGGATATCGGGTCACCGAACTGGCTCCGCCGCAATTGGGCGAGGTGGCGGCGGACTACGGCCGATTGGTCTCCACCGAGGTCGTGGTCCAGCGCCGCGAAGTCATGCGGCGAGTCGGCAGCGCCGGACTGAACACCTTCCTGGACGCGGCGATCGACCTGTTCCCGCCGCTGGATCTGGCGGGCTACATGACCGCGCTGGGTGAGCGCCTCACCCACCGCGCGGCCTGGTCCCGCTTCCTCGCGGAGCATCCGATCGTGCTCGGCCCGGTCTCGGACGAACTGCCCTGGCCGGTCGGCTACGACCTCGGCGGCACCGCACAAGTCGCGACCATGTACGCGGCGCACCGCCTCACGATCGCCGCCAACTACCTGGCCCTGCCCGCGGTCACGGTCCCCGCGGGCGTCTCGGCCGAGGGCCTTCCCATCGGGGTCCAGTTGATCACCGGCCCCTTCGCCGAGCGCCGCGCGCTGACTGCCGCCGCGCATATCGAAGTGGCCTTTCCGATGCCCACACCCATCTCCCCGGCAACCCGGGGCCATGCTCCGTCCAGTGGCTCGGGCGCGACGCGATGAACGTTTTTGTAGCGAAGGGAATCCAGATGTCACACAACACATTGCGATCCGCCGTGCGCGGACGGGTACTGCTGCCGGGTGACGAAGAGTTCGACACGGCACGGACGCCGTGGAATCTCAACATCGACCAGCCGGTCGCGGCCGTAGTGCACGTCGAAGACGCGGAGGATATGGCTGCCGTGGTCGGTTACGCGCGGGACGCAGGCCTGTCGGTGACCGCTCAACCCAACGGTCACGGCGCTTCGGGTGACACCGCCGGCGCCATTCTGGTGCGCACGCGCCGGCTCGATCGGATCGAGGTGGATCCGGCGCGGCGACGCGCCCGTGTCGGCGCGGGAGCCACTTGGGGCCAGGTGCAGGCGGCGGCCGCCCCGCACGGCTTGACCGGGCTGGCCGGAAGCTCCCCGGTGGTCAGCGTCGTCGGCTACACCCTCGGTGGCGGACTGTCGTGGTTCGGTCGTAAATACGGGTGGGCGGCCGACAGCGTCCGGGCCTTCGACATCATCGATGCCGATGGTCGTCCGGCCCGGGTCACCGCGGATTCGGACCCGGAACTGTTCTGGGCATTGTGTGGCGGCGGCGGGGATTTCGCACTGGTGACGGCGGTGGATTTCGATCTGTTCGCGGCTCCGGCCTTGTTCGGTGGCCTGATCGCCTGGCCAGCCGAGCAGACCGATGCAGTCCGTGATGCCTTCCAGGACATCACCGATCACGCACCGGCCGAGCTCACGGTCTGGCTCAATCGGCTGGAGCTGCCGCAGGCTCGGCCGGTGATCGCGATCGCCGCCGCCTACCTCGGCGAACCGGCGCGCGGACGGGACCTGCTGCGACGGCTGGACACCATCGACGGCATCCTCGCGGACACGCGCCGGGAATTGTCCCCGGCAGAGTTGGGCGCCATCGTCAACGAGCCCACCGCCCCGGGCCCCGGACTGCTGCGAACCGAGCTGCTGACCGCACTGGACGAGACCGCTGCCGAGATTCTGCTGCACGAGCCGATCGATCCGCTGATGGGCATACAGCTCCGGCAGCTGGGAGGTGCGCTCGCCGAGTCCACCCGAGGCGCGGTTCCGCCCTTCGCGGAGCCCTACGCACTGTCTCTGCAGGCCACCGGCTCGGACCCCGACACCGTCGCCGCGGTACTCGCCACTCAGAAGCGCATCATCGCCGATCTGGGCGCACGAGTCAGCGGCCGCAAACCGTATACCGTCCTGTCGCCGGGCGACAGTGTCGCAGAGGTTTTCGACACCGGCACCTTGGACCGGCTGCGAAAGCTGAAGCAGGCCCGCGACCCACACGGCGTATTCCGCGCCAACTTCCCGATTCTCCACTGACCTTCGGTTTCGAGCCGAGGTCAGACACCAGCGCTGCCCCGCCAGTCGTGATCGGCGGGGCAGCACTGCGCCTGCGATCAGCGATCGCGCGGCCGGATAAGGCGGAGATGCCGTGAAACTCAGTCGGAGAAGACCGACCAGCAGATGCTGTTGCGCCGGGCCTGATCTTCGAGGACCAGGCCGCGGATGGGGTCGGTGAGCTGGTCTCGCTGCCAGTCCCGCTCGATCCGGCCTGCCTGGGGGTTGTCGGGGTGCGCGCTTCGAACGGCTTTGATCGCGTAGGCGGCGGCGCCGAGGTCGTGTTCGGCGACATGTCCGACGCATGCGGCTTGTCCGGCGGCGTAGGCGGCGAATCGGGCCGCGCCGGTGAGCGGGCGCGCGGCGCCCATCGCGTGTCCGCCCGCTGCCCTGGCCCGCATCATCGGCATGTCGCCTCGCGCCCACGCTCTGGCGGCGGCAATGGCGTCTCGTGGGCGTGGATCGTCGGGCTGTTCGTGCTCGAAATGGCCGAGGACGTGCTCGGCGCATGCCGCCGCCCACAGCGCGAGCAACTGATGGTCGGCATCGGTCAGGAAGCCACCTCGACGGATCGTCACCATCCGTGGGTCTCGGACCTTGGGCAGGATCATCGCCGCTCCGGCCCTTGCTCGTCTCGCGATGACGGGGTGCGCGGCTGATCTCGCAGACGGTTGTCGAGCTCGTGCACGAGCCGGCCGACCCGGTTCGCGCCGGCGCCGATCCTGGGATAACGCCGGAGGACGTCGATCAACAGCGGCGTCGCGAGGTCCACGATGCGCTCGACCGAGTCGCCGCCGTATTCCTCGCCGGCGCGCAGCTCGAACACTCGGATGGTGTGCGCGGATGCGCGCAGGATGTGGTTGACCTGAACGGCATCTGCCAACGGATGCAGGTACGCCGACGCGGCGGCATCGCCCGCCGCCATCGCCGCGTGAAACGCCACGGGCGCCGCCGCTTCTCGTCCAGCGCGGTGGGCAGCAGGTGCCGTCACACGCTGGGCGCGGGAGCGCTGGTCCCCCTGGACGAACGCGGCGGACGCGGCGAGTGCGTCGCGGGGTCTGCTGTCATCCGGGTGACACGCCTCGAACAGCGGAAGGACCTGCTCTGCCGAGGCCATGGCGAAGGCCGTCACCGCCCTGATCTCGTCCATGGTCAACGTGAAGTCAGGAGTGCGCCGCTTGCGCCGGAGGGGAGGCTCTGACCGAAGGTTCACACCCTCTGATCGTAACTTTGAACATTCGATTGAACGTTGTGGCCATATAACCGGTGAAACCAAGCGAAAACCTTCAAAGTGCGCCGCGGCATCACAGCCAGCCGAGGTCCCGCGCCCGCAGGGCAGCCTGAAAGCGGGTGCGCGCCCCGATCCGCGCCATCAGATCGGCGACATGAGCCCGGAACTTGCGCACCGAGATACTGATCGATCGAGCCGCGGCGTCGTCGGTGTCGTGAGATGTGAGCGCGTGCAGAACGCGCCGTTCGATCGGGGAGAGCGGAATCTCCTCGAACTCCCTTGCCCGCGACCACATCCCGTCGAAGAAGTCCGCCAGCGTGGCCGCCACGCCCGGTTGCCCGAGTTGCAGCACCCCGCCACGCGGCTCCGCCGGATCGGCTTGCACGAACGCCACCGCCCGGTTGACGACCGTCAGGAGCTTGACCGGTTCGGACGTCACCCGATGCAGATCGCCCAGCGCGTTCCGGTGTCGTGCGTACGACCGCATCTCCGGTTCCGCCACAGCGGATGCGGAGACGATGGTGCGACTGCGCAATCCGTTCAGCGACGATCGCTCGAACCGCGCACGAACGGCCGACGCATCCGTGAGGCCGACGTCGGGCTGCACGGACAGGATCTCACCGGGTCCGTCGGCGAGGATCGCTCGAATGCGTCGGGCGGCTTCCCGACGGTCCGGAAGGTGCTCGACCAGGCGAACCGAGCGGCGACTGCGCTGCTCTTCGGACAACTCCTCCAGCACACCCCATGCCCCGGTGAGCACAGCGAACTCCCGCCTCATCCCGTCGATGCGGTGCCGCACCAGAAGATCGACCGCGACGGCGGGTGCGACCGCGGTGTGCGAGCCACTCACCAAGCCGAGCTCGCGTAGCTGTGCGAGGACCTCCGGCAGCTCGGGCAGACTCAGCTGGTCCGCCGCGGTGGCCGGGTCGACGTGCGGATTGCGGAGCAGATAGCGGTAGACCCGCTCCTGAACGAGATTCAAACCCAGTCCCGACAAGCTTTTCGTCAACATGCGACGGTCGACCCCTGTCAGTAGATTCTCGCGGTCGCCCGAGGGCCGGGCACGCGCCTCGTCTCCGGCGTCCGTAGCCCGCGCTCGAGCCACCATTCGGCGCATAACAGGGAGAGTGTCCAGCCGAGCCAGGTGCCGATTCCCGCGATCGTCTGGACGAGCAGCGTCTCGTCGCCGTGGAAGGTCGTTTCCGCCCGTGGTTCGAGGATGATCAGAAGCACTGCGCCGAGCACCCGGTTGAGGATGATCGAGAGGGTGAGCGCGAAGCTGCGGATCATCCAGCGGCGATGCTCGGCGAAACGGCGCTGTCGCGCCATCCGCCAGCCGGCGACCGTGGTGACCAACCACAGGGCGGCGAGCATGACGTTGCTGACGCGGGCGACCGGGCCGAACGGGCTGGTCGCACCGACGAAGAGTCCGGCGAGCCCGGCGGGGAGCACACCGGCGAAGATATACCCGCGACCCAGCAGGCGATGCGCGGCCGGGCGCTTGCGGCGAAACGCGGGCCATATCTGAAATCCACAGGTCAGGATGGCCACTGAGCCACAGACCACATGGACGATCAACATCGGATAGTGCGGCGCGAACCCCGGATCGGGTACCCGTGACCGTGCCGGATCCAGCGTCAGGTAGGGCGGTAGCGAGAAGGCGACGAACGCGAAGGTGAGCACCAGAACCGGACCCACCCAGGGGCGCTGCCACCATCGTCGCCGCTTGGGTTCGGGGGCTACGGGGTTCGAGATTTCGGTCGAGACTGCCATGGCGGACCACCCTGGGAGGAGCAGGAACCAACTACTGCGTATTGCATACGCTATTGCGTATGTTATACGCAATAGCGGCGAGGAGCGAATATGACTGATGAACTTCCGCGGGTGGCGCGCCTGCTGTGGTCGGGGAAGCAGCCCTCCGGCCGCGGCCCGCGGCCGGGCCTGAGTCTGGACCGCATCGTCGGTGCGGCCGTCACCGTCGCGGATACGGAAGGGATCGGCGCACTGTCGATGCAGCGGGTCGCCGGTGAGTTGGGCGCGGCGACCATGTCGCTGTATCGGCATGTGCCGAGCAAAGACGACCTCGTCGTATTGATGCTCGACGCGACGATGTCCGAACCGCTCGTACTGCCCGGCGACGACTGGCGTGCGGCGCTCGAACTATGGGCGCGCCGGACTCGGGAGTTGTATCTGCACCACCCGTGGGTGCTCGCTGTCGGAACGAGAAACCGCTGGATGGGTCCCAACGAGGCCGCATGGGGCGAGGCCGCGATAGCCGCGCTGCTCGGCGCGGGAATGCCGGGCCCGGTCGTCGGCCAGGCCGTGCTGTCGGTCAACGCCTTCGTCGGCGGCGTCGCACGGCTCGAGGTCGACCCGACGCTCGGCCGCGGCGCGGCCGGGCATATCGGCCCGGCACTACATCCAGAGATGGTCCACCGATACGGGCAGCCGGAACGGTATCCGGCCATGCTGGCCATGCTGGCCGCGGGCCGGGAGGATCACGCCGACTCGCGATCGATCGCCGAGAGCGTGTTCGAGTTCGGCCTCGGCAAGTTGCTCGACGGGATCGCTGCCGACCTGGCCACCTGATCGGCGTTGTTCGACATCGGACGCGCCGTGTGGACATCGTCCAGAAGAAAAGGCGCTGGCAGAACCGTTCCGTCGCGGGCCTGGAGACCATCGAAGTCGCGAATTGACGATCGCTCGAGCCAACGGCTGCTCGGGATCACAGTGTCCGGTCGAAGTGGGCGGTCACGGTGTCGACCGCGACGGTGACCTGGGGCTCCTGATCATAGAAGTCGAACTGCGTACCCTGGGTCCACAGCAGCTCCTTGACCCCGGCCAGTCCGGCGTGGAAGCGACGCGCGCCGTCGGGAATGGCGGCGTCCTCGCTGTGGACGATCACGGTGGGCTGACTGATACGGGGAGCCAAGACGATGGCGTCGTAGGTGAGCCAATCGACCCAGGACATGACGGCGAAACGGTTGGGCCAGGCCGGGATTCCGCCGCGGGCGGGATCGAGGTAGAAGTCGATGTCGTAAGGCATGGCCGCGCGTTCGTCGGTGGCGCTGACCACCGGCACGTAGTCGATCTCGCCGGTCTCGTCGTAGCGCGAGCGCGCCTCGCGGGCGACCTTCAGCTTGTCGGCGATGGCGTCCGGCCCGCCGTAGACCTGCTCGCAGATCGCGGCATCGTGCAGCCACGGGGCCACCAATGCCAAGGATTTCACGCGTGGATCCTGAGCGGCATTGTCGGACATGTACATCGCCGCGGCGCAGACGCCCAGCGCACTCAGCCGATCGGCGTCCACCGAAGGGTGCCGAGCGAGGAAGCTCACCGCATGGTGGATATCACGCACCTTCCGGGCCGGATTCTCCACATCGCGGGGTTCGCCCGCGGATTCGCCGAATCCGGTGAAATCGAACGACAGTGCCGCGTAACCGCGCTCGGCCAGGCGCTGCGCATAGCGGTCGGCCATCAACTCCTTGACGCTCGTCCACGTCCCGGCCACCACCACGCCGGGTGCCCGGTCGCGGTCCGCGGGCAGGAACAGATTGCCGGTGAGCTCCACACCGTCGCTGTCGAACCGAACTTTCATGACTCATGCTCCTTCTCAGGGGTAGTGCAGATCGGCCCGTGTGATCAGGCCGTCGGCGATGTCGAAGCTGTAGATCGCGCGGATTTCGCCACCGGGCAACCGGAAGCGCACGAGCAAGGTGGTGCCGCCGACGCGTGGCGAGTGCCAGAGCACGGTGTAGACACCGCCGACGAACTCGACGGCGGCCCAATGGCGGATCGCCTCCCGGCCCCGAATCCGGCGGGAAACGTCGATGACGAGCCCGTCCGGTGCGAATGCGGCCGCCACCGCGTCGGCGTCCCCGGCGGCCACCGCCTTCAGATACCGCTGCGCAGTCGGCTCCAGCGCCTCGGCGTCGAACGAATACACCGGGGGCGCACCCGGATCCGTACTCGTAGCCGGGACCTCGGCACAGGCGGCCACCGTGCCCGTGCAGACGAGGACGGCCACGAGCGCCGTGCGCGCTTTCATGGCAATAATGCGCGATTGCCTCCGCCCCAGACCGCTGTCATCACCACGCCGCTGATCCGCCAGCCGCTCTCCCGGCGCACGAGATCGAAACGATAGGTGCCGCCCAGCGTCCACAGCGACGCGCCCAGCACATCGGATCTGCGGTGGGTGGCCTGGAAGGAGGCGGTGCACACCGCCCGCTCGCGGTCGATGGTGACCAGATGATTGGTGAGCAGGTGCTGGGTGGCGTCGAGTCCGCCCAGGGTTTCCTGCCATGCTGCGACGATCTGCGCCGGGGTGAGTGTGACCGGTTCACCACCGCCCAGGCTGGTGTAGTCCAGCCGTACCTCGTCGGCGAAAACATCTGTGAGCTCGCCCCATTCCCGATGATCGGCATGCCAGGCCATACGCGTGCAGGTGTCGATGATGTCCAGACGATCCATATCGTCCATGCTGCCCATCGGTGAACTCGCGGCGGCACGGAAAACGCTGCACAGTCTGTTGCAGAAACCTGCACCGTCGCCGCCGCACTCCGTCCGCGAGGCGGCAGAGGTTGCACGGCGCGATGCAGGAACTTGCAACGTCGGCGCGAATTCGGCTGAATGCTGCCAGAATCGGCGAAATGATTCTGGTGACGGGAGCGACCGGCAATGTCGGCTCGGAAGTGGTAGGGGCTCTGGCCGCGGCCGGAGAACCGGTGCGTGCGCTGGTGCGCGATGCACAGCAGGCAGTCGTGCCAGAGGGCGCGCAAGCCGTCTCGGGTGATCTCACCTCGCCCGAGACGCTGGATTTCGGTGGGGTTCGTGCTCTGTTCCTACTGCCCGGCTATCCGGGAGTCGCGCAGGCGGCCGCGAAGGCGGGCGTCGAGCACATCGTGCAGCTCTCCGGTGTCTCCGCCGGTACCGGCGACACCTCCAATGCCGTCACCCGCTACATGATGGCCTCCGAGCAGGAGGTCACCGAATCCGGCGTGGCGTGGACCTTGCTGCGGCCCTGCGCGTTCGCCTCCAATGCCCTGCGCTGGCTGCCCCAGTTGCGCGGCGGAGATGTGATTCGCGCGCCGTTCCCGAAGGTTCGTACCGCGAGCCTGGATCCGCAGGATCTCGGCGCGGTGGCCGCCACCGTACTGCGTGCGAACAGTCATCACGGCGAAATCCTCTGGCCCACCGGGCCCGAGCCGCTCACGCCCGCCGAGCAGGTGGCGATTCTGGCCGAGGCCACCGGCCGTGATCTCACCTGCCAGGGCCTCACCGACGACGAGGCGCGCACCCAGATGCTCGAGACCACTCCTGCCGAATACGTGGACGCATTCTTCGACTTCTACGTGAACGGGGCAATCGACGAATCCATCGTCCGCCCGACGGTGACAGAGGTTCTCGGCCGCGCACCGCGGACGTTCGCACAGTGGGCCGCTGCTCACGCCGACACCTTCCGCTGATCACGCCACGGCAGGGCGCAAGGGTGGCCACCGCACCGGCCGATTCGCCGGTGCGGGAGGCCGGTCACGAGTGGGCCTCCTGGGCCGAGGCTCAGCGTCCCTCGTTCTCGTTTCCGACGTCCATACCGTCCAACCCGGCTTCACGCAGGATGCGGGCCAAGGTGTCTTCGTCCACCGGGCGCTGCGGGGGCTCCGACTGCGAAACCGGGTTCTGTCTTGCCGCCGGAAGCATCTCGTCGTAACCCGGGTCGCCGGGATGGAACTCCTCGAAGCCACTGTAGTAGACGCCGTCCTCGGTCCGGCCGCGCAAACGGACCAGGATCGTCTCGCCGTCCTCGGCGAGCATGGGCGGGCTGGTGTCATCGGAATACGCGGTCAAAGTAATCCTTCAGCCGATTCGCGAGTTGCTGGTTACCGAGAGCGAAATCGCGAAGCTGCTGCGGACCGTGCAGCCACGCTGAGAACGCCTCGCCGAACGCTTCGGACGGTTTATCGTAGTATTTGTTCCACTGCTTGCTCTTACCGATGGACTGGAGCATCGCCGAGTGCAGGTCACGCCACTCCCGCGAACCGCTGAGCCATTTTCCACCGGTGCCGTATGCCGCGTCCACGGCATGACCGAACTCGTGCAGGACCACGTTCAGGCTACCGCCCCGCCCACCGGAGTTGATCACGATGCGCCGCGGACCGCCCAGATATACGCCCCGCACTGTGTTCCAGCTGGTCCCAGGTTTACGGCCGTACGGGGTGCTGCCCGCCAGGCTCTCGGTGCCGGGCAATTCGAGCATCGGGCGATTCCCGATGACGATTCCACCCCCGGGAACCGCGTTCATGTGCTCGCTGACCCGCGCGTAGATGTGGCTGGGCACGCGAGCGATATCCTGAACCATCCGCAAGGTCTCGGGCGTCCGATCGATGATGTTCACGAATGCGCCGCCGTCGGGAGGCGGATAGGCGACGACGAACTCGAACGAGTCCGCTAGCCGCACGCTGTCGCCCGGGTGCAGCATGACCTTCGTCCCCGGCTTGATCTCTGTCCCGTTGACGTAGGTTCCGTTCGTCGACCCTTCGTCACGGATCCAGGCCCGGCCGGAAGGGTAGACGCCGAGACTGGCGTGCCGACGCGATATGTTCTCGGTGCGCGACAGCCCGTCGGGCAGTTCCGCGCTGTCCCGCCCGAGCAGCAGCGGCTCGCCACCACGTGTCAGGTCGAGGGACACGTCGCCGTACTCGTTGTTCAGTTTCACCGGCAATGCACGCGGTGCGCTTTCCCGGAAGCCGTCCTCGAATCGCGCCGCACCCACCCAATCACCGAGACGAATCTGGTCACCTGGGCGCAGGCGCACCGGCACGTTCGGATCGACCTGGACGTTCTCGACCCACGTTCCTCTGGAGGAGTTCTCGTCGCGCAACCACACGTCGCCGTATTCGTCGCGGTAGATGGTGGCGTGACGGCGCGACACTTTCGTGTTCCCGGCAAGGTGATCCGCCATCGGCGAGTCCAGCCCACGGCCGATCATCACTTCCTCGCCACGCCGCAACGTGAGCGGAGGCAAATTCTCGTCATCGGACAATCGCAGCTGCAGCGGCGCTTCCTCACCGACTCGGAGCCGGCTGGACACCTCGCCGAAGGTCACCTTGTCTCCGCCGTTCAGATACCGCTTCTCGCCCGCCGGGATGGTTTCGTCGTTGACCTTGGTTCCTATCCAGCTGTCTCCGTCCGGGTCGCGCACCCAAACCCGACCGTCGAGATCGCGGCCGACGACGACTTGCCGTCCCGGCCTTCCGATCACCATCGCATGACCGTTCAGCGCGCTGGTGTCGATGGAAGTCTCCTGGCCCGGTGCGAGGCGTATCGGAAGCTTGCGCTTGAAGGACTCGAAATGCAGTTCGGCAGGTGGGTGCTGGGTGGGGGTCGCGCCGCCGAAGCGGGCGGTCCCTACGTAATCCGGACCGATCCCCACATTGTCGCCTTCGGTCAGAGTCACCCTCTGGTTCGAAGCGATCCTGTCCCCGTTGACCCATATCCCTTCAGACCCCGGATGGTCTCGGATCCACAGTCGGCCGTCGTGGTCCAAGCCGAGTGTCGCGTGCCGCCCCGCGACACCGGAGACCCCACGCAACTGGGAAGCGAAAGGCGAGCTTTCGTCGGTACCGATAACGACCGTCTGTCCCGGCGCGAGCCGCACCGGCGTCGCGTCCGCCCCGCTGCCGATTCGGACGCGTACCGGGTCGACATCCGTCGCGGCATCCGTGGGGACGAATTGCGCCTCGCTGTCATACCGACCGAAGCGGAGTTCATCGCCTGGCTCCAGTATTCGGCGCTCACCCCCATCGAGCCGATCGCCATTCACTCGGGTGCCGTTGGTGGAATCGGCGTCGCGAATCCATACCCGGCCGTTCTCATCCATACCGACGATCGCGTGACGTCGCGAGATCGTCGAACGCCCCGGCGCTTCCGGGTGCACCATTTCACGACCGATCTCGATCTCGCGGCCACGGTGAAGTTTCAGAACGGGTCCGTCATTGCCGAACAGCCGCACTTCGGCCATCTGACGCTGGAAGGTGACGCCGAGTTCGAGGTCCCGGCTGAGCATGACGTCTTGGCCGTCGTAGACGCGCACCCAGCGGCCGGCGATCACCTGTTTGCCGTCGATGAAGGTGCCGTTCATCGATTGCTCGTCCCGAAGCAGGACATGGCCTTGGTCGTCCACCATCATCGTCGCGTGGCGGCGGGAAACACCCTCTGAGGCAATAGTTTCCAGCAGCGCGCCGTTACCCCGGCCGAGTACGTACTCCTGCCCCGGAATCAATCTGAGCGGAATCCGCGCGCCGTCCGGACCGGTCAGCACCACGTCGACGTAGCCACCATCGGGATGGCGATAGAACTGAGTGAATCCGGCGGGAGGGGCGTCCGCCGCAAGCATGTACCGGTCCGCGCTCGCCTGCTGGTGCTGCAGCTGGACCCGCGGCTGCGGTTGTGTCGGCGGGCCGTCGTACGTGGGGTCGTCGAGACGGACGCGAGGCGCCGGCCCTTCGTGGGTTGCCGGGCTTTCGTCGGCCGACGACTGTCGCCCGGATGAATCCGCGTGACCGTCCGGAATACGCGGATCGTCCCCCACCGGCTGCCGCCCATCCGAGGCAGCCTCGTCGAGCGAAAGCCGCGGCGTAGACTCCCCCGGCTGCGCAAGCGGATCATCGGCATCGCGCGGTAGCGGTGGCGGCTGATCTCGGCGGCCTCGTGACGCGACCGACGCGCCGTTGACCTCATCACGTGATGTGGGCGGTCGGCCACTGCGCACCTGCGGGTCGATCCCAGGCGGTCGGTCTTGGCGCGGCGTGACAGAAACCGCCCTGCCGTCACCGGGGGTGATTCCCGGCGTCGCGCCCGGCGGAGGCGGTGTCACGGGAGGTACAACCCCGCGCCCGGCAGCGCCGCCATCCGCGGCGTGCTCCTCCAACGCGGTCATCCGCTGCAGCATGCCGTCGTACCAGTCCCGATGACCTGCGGCGTAGAACACCGGGCTCAGTTCTTCTACACGCTGCCGGATCTGGAGCACCTCGGGGTGCGTGAGGGCGTGGTCCTTCCAGAGGACTTCGTCACTCGGTCCGTAACGCAGGAAGTTCTCGGCGAAGGGACCGACTACATACTGCGAGTCGGCGAAATCCTCGAATGCGCGGCTGTGGTCTATTCCCCACACGTTCCCGTCCGGATCGACCATCCAGTTGTCGCCGTTACGGTCGGGTATGCGTATCAGCACGTCCATGACGCCCTGCCGCAATCCGGCAGGACCGCTGATAACCTCCTGTGGATACGCACGTCGCGGAAACGTCTCCGCAGCCACGTCGCCGGGCACCACCTCCATGTAGACGTGGTCACCGATGACGTGCACCGCGGGTACCCGTGCGCCGACCGCGTCGCCGACCAGCGAACTCAGGAATTCCGCGTGGGCGTGCCGCGGATCGGAGACCACCTTGTGGATCACCTCGGTGCCGTCGTGGAAAACGAGTCGCTCCACTACTTTCGCGGAATTTCCTTCGGTGCTGAATCGCTCGATCGCCTCGACCCGCGGTGGTTCACCGGAGTTCAACAGATCGTTGATCCGCAGAGAGAAGTCACGGTGGCGCAGCCCGATTCGGGGTGTGTCGCTCTCCCCGCGGAACCCGTTGCGGCCGGCGACATGGACCCGCACCGCACTGCCGGCCGCGCCGACGAAGCCGCTGCCGAATCCGGTGATGGCCGCTTCGCGCACCATCTTGAACAGGTCGCCGAGGCTGTGTATCTCACCGGCGTGCAGCAGGACCGACGGCACCGCGCCTGCCAGACCGCCGGCCAAGCCGCCCGCACCGCCGATCAACATCGTGCCGCCCATATGCGCCGCGAGCCGACCGGAGCGGCTGACGGCATTGCCCCGCGTCCAGCCCAGCACGCGCGGCGCGAGTCTGCGGCCGACCTCGGCACCCGCTACGCCGCCGACCACGCCACCGAGAAGCATTTCCAGGAAGGCGCCCACGTCGAACTGATCGCGCACGCCGGTCGCCAGGTCCCACACCTGTGCGCCGCCGCTGATCGCGGCGCTGGTCAGCAGGCCGATCTTCGCCGCGTGAACAGCGCTGTGCAGCGCGGCCCGCTGCGCCGCGCCCGCGACCGCGCGCTCGCCCACCTCCCCCGCCAGCCGCGCGGCTGCGGCGGCCATCGCCTGCTCGGCCTCGATCCGGTCGATCAACGCCTTCGCGCCACCACCTTGGAAGAACAGCAACGCGTCATAGGCCAACTGGGCGGCCAGGGCGATCCCCATCGCGGTCAGCAGATGCTGCGTTTGCACGGTGGAATCGGCGACATCGTGACACTGCTTGCCCAGGCTCCTACATACCGCTGCCTGATCGCGCATGGATTTCACGACGACACGGTGGCGCTCGGCCAGAGCCGCCGCCGTAGCGCCCTGAACGGCTTGCTCGGCGCCCGCTGCCTCGGTCTGGTACCGATCGGCCGAGTTGTTCAAGTCGACGGCAGCCGCCAGGTAGGCATCGCCGTTACAACGCATTCCATCGACGTCGCACTCCGGCCAATGGCCGAGGACCAATTCCCGCACAGCGGGGGGCACCTCGGCCAGCAAAGAGCTCGAATCCATCGCAGCCTGCCTCCCGGCACCCTCACAGTCGCTGCGGAACTATCTAGACATATCGGGCACCCTCCGCTATTCCCATCAGTGGAAATCTGCAAGACAGAATTTCAGGGGCCACGGACAGGCGATACCGCCCCGTGCTCATAGCAGGACAGGAGTTCTCACCGCAGGCGAAAACGCGACCGTCGGTTCCGGGACAATGGGCGGTGACGGGCAGGGAGGCGATGTGGGCGAAATTTTTTCGGTCGACCCGGATCAGCTGCGAGAGCACGCACCGAGGTTCGATGCGATCGGGGCAGCCGTAGCGGCCACCGTGCAGAAACTGCGCACCACGCTGGCCGGGGAAGGCCGGCCCTGGGGCAACGACGATGCGGGGCGCGCGTTCGCCGAATCCTACGTTCCGGAACACCAGCGCACCATGGGCGACTTGCAAACCCTCGTCGAGGTGGTCCAGCAGGCCGGCACCGATCTGCGCCACCTCGCGGAGAACTTCGAGAACCAGGACAGGGCAGTCGGCCAGCGGATACACGGCGTGGCCGACGCACTGCAGCACGATGCGAACCCGACTCCCGTGCGCGACAACACCGCTCTTACCCAGCGGGTCGCCCCCAGCGCCACGGACGTACCCACCATCGCGCAGCCGACCTTCGGAAATCCCGTACGCGCCGCGGCCGAGCCAACGGTGGTACCGAGACAGCCTGCTTATGCCACCGCGCCCTCGACCGATCGGTCACCGCGGTCGTCGGCTCCGCCCGCCCGCACTCCCGGCACGCCCGAGGACGGGTCTGCCGCCGATCGGCAGCCGAGCCGGACGGAGAAGAATCCGGGCACTCCCGACCAAGCGGGCCCCGAGCAGCCGGGCTCACCCGGCACCAGCGTGAGTCCGGCTCGGAGGGCGGATGCCGCGCTCACCCGCCCCACGCAGGACAGCCGCAGGTCATCACCGTGGACAAACGCCGCCGCGGCGACGAAGCGAGCCACCGCGGCGCAGGCTGCCGCCGGGAAGCATGCCGGTACCGCGGCTGGGAGCACACCGTGGTCCACTGCCGGGGGCGGCCGTCCACCGAGGATTTCCGCTCCGGATACCGGGACACCGGGTTCGCCGCCGCGCACTCCCGGCCGCCTCACCCCACGACCCGACCAGAAGGACGGGAAGACGAACCGGAAGGTGGACGGCTCCGCCGAATCGATCGCCGCCCGCCTCGCCCGGGAACTCGCCGAACGCCATGGCGTGCGTGCCTTCGGCTTCGACACTCCCGGCGTACCGGTGGAGTTGCTGACCGAGATCGTCGCCGCTGTGGACGACGTGCTGCCGGGATATCCGCAGATCCCGTTACGGGCCATCGGTATCGATCATCTCGCGGGCGGCGAAGCCACCGTGCTGGAATGGGAGCCGGCCTCGACACCCGGCGCATCGGGTGAATCGTCGCCCACCGCGCGAATCGTGCTGTCGTTACAGGCCGCGACCGATCCGAAACAGTTGTCGGAAGCCGTCGGCGCGGCCGACCACGCGGGTCTGCTCGCGCCGGGATGCGCACAGCGCCCGGTGTATTCGTCGATCGTGCGGGAGCTCGGCAGGGCGCTCGACCGAGCGGGCGGCCTCCGCGCCCGCACCACTGCGCAGCGCGCGTTGCTCATGGCCTATCTGCAGCAACTGACCCCCGAGGACAAGGGGCCGTTGAATGGCACGGTGTCCGGCTTCCGGGAGTGGCGGTCGCGGCTGAGTGGCCGGAGCTTCGACCGCGGGCGGTTCCATCCCGCTGCGGCTCTGGCCGAGGCTTTCACCGATGTGGTCCTCAACGGCGCGCTGGCCGCACCGCCCGCACAGGTGCTGCACCGCCTGCTGGTCACCACCGCGAAAGGCTCCCCACCGCTGTGATTCGCCGACATGAGTTCGGTTGCGCCCCAACCACTACTGTCTTCGCTATGCGGTTGGCGGTCTTGGTCGGCGTGGCGTTGATGATGAGTGCGTGTGCGCAGAGCACGCCTGGCAATCCGCGCCCGGCGGCAGGGGCCGCCCCGTCGGCCAGCTCTGCAGCACAGGAACCGAAGAGCGGGTTGCAGGATCGCGTCGCGTGGGTCGGGCAAGGGTCGCCGGTGGATCTCGCGCCCTATCACTCCGTCACGGCCGGGGGCGGGGCGGTAACAGATCTGAAAGCCGACATCGCGTTCGTCAGCCCGACTCACAAGATCAGCTGTATCACCGGGACCGAGTTCGATGTCGACGGGTTCGACTGCGTGGTCGAACTGAAGGAGCCGATACCCGCGCCGGGCGAAGGCTACGGCCAGTGGTTCGGCGGATACGTCACGTATTCCGGAAAACGGCTGACCGTGGGCCAATTCCGCGGCGACCCAGGGCTTTTCATCAACGGCGAAGGCCGAACCTTGCCGTACGACAGCACCATCACCTTCGGCGAATACCGCTGCCGCCTCGCGACGACCGGCCTCACCTGCGTGCATCCCACCCAGGACACGGGCGTGCAACTGAGCAGCGAGGGCGTCGTCCCCCTCGGCTGCCTGCGCGAACTCCCCGAGGCCGAACGCGAACCGGCCGTCGGCCGCGCTTACGCCTGCTGACCGAGAGCAGCCGCGTAGCCGTCGAGCGATCCGCCCCCCGAAAACGCGAACGGCGCCGCTCCCGAAGGAGCGGCGCCGTCAGCAGCGATTCAGCGAATCACTTGATGATCTTCGTGACGCGACCGGCGCCGACGGTGCGGCCACCCTCGCGGATCGCGAAGCGCAGACCCTCGTCCATGGCGACCGGCTGGATCAGCTTGACGGACATCTCGGTGTTGTCACCGGGCATGACCATCTCGGTGCCCTCGGGCAGGGTCACAACGCCCGTCACGTCAGTCGTACGGAAGTAGAACTGCGGACGGTAGTTGTTGAAGAACGGGGTGTGGCGGCCGCCCTCGTCCTTCGACAGGATGTACGCCTGGCCCTCGAACTCGGTGTGCGGGGTGGTGGTGCCCGGCTTCACGACGACCTGGCCGCGCTCCACGTCCTCACGCTTGATACCACGGATCAGCAGACCGACGTTGTCACCGGCCTGACCCTGGTCGAGCAGCTTGCGGAACATCTCGATACCGGTGACCGTGGTCTTGGTGGTCTCCGGGCGGATGCCGGTGATCTCCACTTCCTCGTTCACGTTGATCACGCCGCGCTCGACACGACCGGTGACGACGGTGCCACGACCGGTGATGGTGAACACGTCCTCGATCGGCATCAGGAACGGCTTGTCGGTCTCGCGAACCGGGTCCGGGATCGACTCGTCGACCGCGTTCATCAGCTCCAGCACCGACTCGGTCCACTTCGGGTCGCCCTCGAGCGCCTTCAGACCGGAGACCCGCACGACCGGCGCGTCCTCGTCGAACTCCTGCGAGGCCAGCAGTTCACGGACCTCCATCTCGACGAGCTCGAGGATTTCCTCGTCGTCGACCATGTCGGCCTTGTTCAGCGCGACCAGGATGTAGGGCACGCCGACCTGACGGGCGAGCAGCACGTGCTCACGGGTCTGGGGCATCGGGCCGTCGGTGGCGGCGACCACGAGGATGGCGCCGTCCATCTGCGCCGCACCGGTGATCATGTTCTTGATGTAGTCGGCGTGACCCGGCGCGTCGACGTGCGCGTAGTGGCGCTTCTCGGTCTGGTACTCGACGTGGGAGATGTTGATCGTGATACCACGAGCCTTCTCCTCCGGCGCCTTGTCGATCTGGTCGAACGCGAACGCCGCGTTCAGATCCGGGTACTTGTCAGCCAGCACCTTGGTGATCGCCGCGGTCAGCGTGGTCTTGCCGTGGTCGACGTGACCGATGGTGCCGATGTTGACGTGCGGCTTCGTCCGCTCGAACTTCGCCTTCGCCACTTCTTTGTCCTCCTGGACTTGTTGGTGCGTGCAATTGCAGCAGTGCGGGGGTCATCCCCGCGGACAACGGGGAAAGGGTTTACAAACGCCCGGGAGCCATTACTCGCCGGTCGCCTTGGCGATGATCTCCTTCGACACGTTGGCCGGAACCTCCGCGTACGAGTCGAACACCATGGAGTAGTTCGCCCGGCCCTGGGTCTTCGACCGCAGGTCACCGATGTAACCGAACATCTCCGAGAGCGGAACCAGCGCCTTGACGACACGGGCACCACTGCGTTCCTCCATGGCCTGGATCTGACCACGGCGGGAGTTCAGGTCGCCGATCACGTCGCCCATGTAGTCCTCGGGCGTCGTGACCTCGACCGCCATCATCGGCTCGAGGATCACCGGACCGGCCTTGCGAGCCGCTTCCTTGAGCGCTTGCGCGCCCGCGATCTTGAACGCCATTTCCGACGAGTCGACGTCGTGGTAGGCGCCGTCGAGCAGCGTGACCTTCAGGTTCACCAGCGGGTAGCCGGCGAGCACACCGTACTGCATGGCGTCCTGAGCACCGGCATCCACCGAAGGGATGTACTCCTTCGGCACGCGGCCACCGGTGACCTTGTTCTCGAACTCGTAGTGCGCGCCGTCCTCGCCGACGAACGGCTCCAGCGCGATGATCACCTTCGCGAACTGGCCGGAACCACCGGTCTGCTTCTTGTGCGTGAACTCGAGCTTCTCGACCCGCTTGGTGATCGTCTCGCGGTAGGCCACCTGCGGCTTACCGACGTTCGCCTCGACCTTGAACTCGCGCTTCATGCGGTCGACCAAGATGTCGAGGTGCAGCTCGCCCATACCGCCGATGACGGTCTGGCCGGTCTCCTGGTCGAGCTTGACCGAGAAGGTCGGGTCCTCTTCGGAGAGACGCTGGATCGCGGTGCCCAGCTTCTCCTGGTCGGACTTGGTCTTCGGCTCGATGGAGACCTCGATGACCGGGTCCGGGAAGGTCATGGACTCGAGCACGATCTGGTTCTGCGGATCGCACAGGGTGTCACCGGTGGTGGTGTCCTTGAGGCCGATGACCGCGTAGATGTGACCGGCCGAAGCCGCGCCGACCGGGTTCTCCTTGTTGGAGTGCATCTGGAACAGCTTGCCCAGACGCTCCTTCTTGCCCTTGGTCGAGTTGATGACCTGGGCGCCGGAGTCGACCTTGCCGGAGTACACGCGGACGTAGGTCAGCTTGCCGAAGAACGGGTGCACCGCGATCTTGAACGCCAGGGCCGCGAACGGCTCGTCGGCGCTCGGCTTGCGGGTGAGCAGTTCCTCTTCCTTGCCGGGCACGTGGCCGGTGGTGGCCTCCACGTCCAGCGGCGAGGGCAGGTAGTCGATGACCGCGTCGAGCATGGGCTGCACGCCCTTGTTCTTGAACGCGGAACCACACAGCACCGGGTAGAGCTCGGAGGTCACCGTCAGCTTGCGGATCGCGCCCTTGATCTCCTCGACGGTCAACTCTTCGCCGCCGAAGAACTTCTCCAGCAGCGCCTCGTCCGACTCGGCGACGGTCTCGAGCAGCTCCTGGCGGTACTGCTCGGCCTTCTCCTTCAGGTCGTCCGGGATCTCGACGACCTCGTACTGCTCGCCCAGCTTGGTCTCGCCACGCCAGACCTTGGCGTTGTTCTCGACCAGGTCGACAATGCCCTCGAAGGTGTCCTCAGCGCCGATCGGCAGCTGGATGACCAGCGGCTTGGCGCCGAGGCGGTCCTTGATGGTCTGCACGGTGAAGTAGAAGTCCGCACCGAGCTTGTCCATCTTGTTGACGAAGCAGATCCGCGGCACGTCGTACTTGTCCGCCTGACGCCACACCTGCTCGGACTGCGGCTCGACGCCTTCCTTGCCGTCGAACACCGCGACGGCGCCGTCGAGCACGCGCAGCGACCGCTCCACCTCCACGGTGAAGTCGACGTGCCCGGGGGTGTCGATGATGTTGATCTGGTTGTCTTTCCAGAAGCACGTGGTAGCCGCGGAGGTGATGGTGATACCACGCTCCTGCTCCTGCTCCATCCAGTCCATCGTGGCGGCGCCGTCGTGGACCTCACCGATCTTGTACGTGATGCCGGTGTAGAAGAGGATGCGTTCGGTTGTGGTCGTCTTGCCCGCATCGATGTGGGCCATGATGCCGATGTTGCGGACCTTGTTCAGGTCGGTGAGCACGTCCTGTGCCACGGAAATCTTCCCCGCTCGTAGCTAGTTGGGATTATCGGGGACGACCCTGTGGTCGCCTCTATGTCAACGCCGGAAGCGGCCGGTGAGTGCCGCCTCCGGCTGTGCCTCCCCGACCCAGACGACGGGCCGGGCAGACGTCACCAGCGGTAGTGCGCGAAGGCCCGGTTGGACTCGGCCATCTTGTGGGTGTCCTCGCGGCGCTTGACCGAGGCGCCGAGGCCGTTGCTGGCGTCGAGCAGTTCATTGGCCAGGCGCTCGACCATGGTCTTCTCCCGGCGCGCACGCGAGAAGTTGACCAGCCAGCGCAGGGCCAGGGTGTTGGCGCGGCCCGGACGGACCTCGACAGGAACCTGGTAGGTGGCGCCACCGACGCGGCGGGGCTTCACCTCCAGCGACGGCTTCACGTTGTCCAGCGCGCGCTTGAGGGTGACGACCGGGTCGGTGCCGGTCTTCTCACGCGCCTGCTCCAGCGCGCCGTAGACGATGCGCTCTGCGGTGGACTTCTTGCCGTCCAGCAGGATCTTGTTGACCAGCTGAGTGACCAGCGGCGAACCGTAGACCGGGTCGTTGATCAGCGGACGCTTGGGTGCGGGGCCCTTGCGTGGCATATCAGCTCTTCTCCTTCTTGGCGCCGTAGCGGCTGCGGGCCTGCTTGCGGTTCTTCACACCCTGGGTGTCGAGCGAGCCGCGAATGATCTTGTAACGAACACCGGGGAGGTCCTTCACACGACCGCCGCGCACGAGCACCATGGAGTGCTCCTGCAGGTTGTGCCCCTCGCCCGGGATGTAGGCCGTGACCTCGACCGAGCTGGTCAGGCGAACACGCGCGACCTTGCGCAGCGCGGAGTTCGGCTTCTTCGGGGTCGTGGTGTACACGCGGGTGCACACGCCACGACGCTGCGGGCTCCCCTTCAGGGCCGCGGTCTTCGTCTTGGCGACCTTGTCGCGGCGACCCTTGCGGACCAGCTGGTTGATGGTTGGCATAGACCGGCTTTCCTTATTAGTTAACGCGGTGTGTGGACTTCTATGTCTGTTTTTGTTCGCGGCGCTCCCGGGGCCGTTCGTGGAGGCAAGCTTCCACTGCCGGGCCCGTCGTTCACATCGCTGTCATCGAGCTTTCACTCGCACGTCCGGCCACGTTTCTCGCGTCCCGAGGTCGGGCGTGTCGCGCGCGGCGCGGAGCCCTGATTCCGGGCACGCTGGAGTCGTCGGCCGCTCTCGCTGGCCTACGGTCACGCACGAACTTGCCCGCATGCTTCCGGGCACAGCGGTCCACGATACCCGTGGCCGGGACACACGGTCAAAGCGGGTCGGCTCGACGATCGTCTACCTGGCCAGGTTCAAGGTCAATTCCATCAGCTTCTTCGCCGCGTCGCACGGATCGGGGTGCGCCGAGCCGGGGCGGTAGTTGATCCACCAGCCGATCACTCCGTTGTCCGGTGCGCTCGCCGTCACACCGCACGAGTCCGGGTCCTTCGGCCTGCGGATCTGCAGCGCCAGCGAACTCTGGATGGTGATGTTGGTGGTCTCGTAACCGAGTTTGTTGTTCGTCTGCTTCTCGTTACTGAGTGTCCCGTTCTCGTACCAGTTGAGCGTGGCCATCCCGTTGCCGCCGGGCGCGCCGAGCAGGTCCCACATGCACACCGCCCCGAAGAACGACTCGCTGACCATGACGCCCTCGCCGACGGCTTTGCCGATCTGGTCCTCGGACAGGATCTGGCACTCGCGCAGCAACTTGTCCAGCCTGGTGTTGACCGGCTGGCTTCCGCCCACCGGCTGCGGCGAACCGGGAACGACTTGACCGCAGCCGCCCGCCGACAGCGCCACCGCCACCGCCGCGGCGGCCACCGCGCCACGCCCGCGCAGGACTCGTCGCACACTCATGCCCTCTCCCCTCACTGCATCCGCTGCAGAGTCAGTTCGGCGAGAGCGCGGCTGCGGTCGCACGGGTTACCGGAGACCTGGCCGAATTCTCCGATGTTCGTCGACCACTCGAAGAAGTCGTCACCGAGTTGCACGGCCAGATCGCAGATCTGGCCATTCGGATCCAGGGCGGCGAAACCGTCCCGCCCACCGATCTTTATCGGATCGGGGGCTCGCCCGTTCACGGTGACCCAGGCCCGCTCACGCTCGATGGGACTGCCTCGATAGGAAGCGAAAGTTATACTGGGGGAACCGATTCCAGCCGACTGCCAGTTGCAGCCGACAGCGTTGCGGAAGACCCCGGAGATCCGGCCGAGACCGCCGAGGGTGCGCACCTCGTCGTCGGTCACGTGCCCGCATTCCCCGACGAACGGTCCCAACGCCACGACTTTGGGCGCCGGACGCGACGGACCAGGGTCCTCGGAGTCCCCGCCCGAACCGCAACCCGCCAGTGCGAGCACCAAGGCTGTCACGGTCACGACCGCCGACTTGATCCGCATGGGATGAACTCTACCGATTACGCGCGGGGCGGACCGTCCGACGAACCCGGCCCGGCAGCGCCACGAGCGACGGCCGGGCCCGGCGCCGCTGCGCCGAGCTTCGATTACAGATTGCCGCGAGCTTGCTGTTCCCGCTCGATCGCCTCGAACAGCGCTTTGAAGTTGCCCTTGCCGAAGCCGAGGGAGCCGTGACGTTCGATGAGTTCGAAGAAGACCGTGGGACGGTCGGTGAGCGGCCTGGTGAAGATCTGCAACAAGTAGCCGTCCTCGTCGCGGTCGACGAGGACGCCGCGGCGCTGGAGTTCGTCGACCGGGACGCGGACCCGGCCGATACGGGCGCGCAATTCGGGGTCCTCGTAGTAGGCCGCCGGCGTCTCCAGGAACTCGACGCCCTCCCGGCGCAACGCGTCCACGCAACCGAGGATGTCGCCGGTGGCGAGTGCGATGTGCTGGACGCCGGGGCCGCGGTAGAACTCCAGGTACTCATCGATCTGCGAGCGCTTCTTGCCGACGGCGGGCTCGTTGAGCGGGAACTTCACCCGATGGTTGCCGTTGGCGACCACCTTGCTCATCAGCGCCGAGTACTCGGTGGCGATGTCGTCGCCGACGAACTCGGCCATGTTGGTGAAACCCATGACGCGCCGGTAGAAATCGACCCACTCGTCCATCCGCCCGAGTTCCACGTTGCCCACGACGTGGTCGATCGCCTGGAACAACCGGGTGGGCGCGCCGTCGCGCCGCTGGTAGGCGGAGCGACGGGCGACATAGCCGGGCAGGTAGGGCCCGTAATAGCCCGAACGATCGACCAGGGTGTGCCTGGTGTCGCCATAGGTGGCCAGCGCGGCCGAGCGGACCGTGCCGAAGTCGTCGGTCTCGTCGTGCGGTTCGACCAGGATGGTGGCGCCGTGGGTGCGCGCCCATGCCACACAGCGGTCGACGTCGGAGACCTCGAGAGCGATGTCGACCACGCCGTCGCCGTGCCGATCGTGGTGGGCGACCAGCGGGCTGTCCGGGTCCACCGCTCCGGTGATCACGAAACGCGCCGCGCCGCTGCGCAGGACGAACGCCTTGTGGTCGCGATTGCCGGTCTCCGGACCGGAGTACGCCTCCAATCGCATGCCGAAGGCGGATTCCAGGAAGTGCGCGGTCTGGGTGGCGTTGCCCACCACCCAGACCAGAGCGTCCCACCCGATGACCGGGAACGGGTCACCGCTGTTGTCGTGGTCCACCAACCCCACGAGCGTGCGCAGCTCGCCGTCGCTGGGAACGGCGCCGGACCGAGTGTCCTGGAGGTGCTCGATGGTCATGTTCCAAGGAAATCGCCGGTTCCGCCGGGTAGGCAACAGCGCCGATTCGCGGTAGTCAGTGTGGCGAATTCGGCTAGGAAGTACCGGGTCATGCTGGACAATTTGAATAGCATGGGCGGGCCGGGCAGCAAGCTCGGCCGGATGCGGCGAACGGAGGCCGTCATGGCGCGCACACCGGCGAAGCTCGACGAACTCGATCTCGCCATCCTGACCGCGATGCACGAGTACCAGAAGGCGGGCATTCTCGAACTGTCCCGCCGGACCAAAGTGGCCAGGGCCACCGTGCAGTCCCGGATCGCGCGCATGGAGGAGTCCGGCGTGATCGCCTCCTACGACCCGCAGATCGACGTCACCGCGGCCGGTTTCGACGTGCAGGCCTTCGTCACGCTGGAGATAGCCCAGGGTGCGCTGGACACCGTGACCGCCGAACTCGACGCCATCCCCGGCGTCCTGGAGGCCTACGCCACCACCGGCACCGGCGACGTGCTGTGCCGGATCGGAGCCGACTCGCACGCGGGGCTGCAAGCCGTCCTGCTGAGCATCGACCGGACCTCCTCGGTGGTGCGCTCGCACAGCGTCATCGTGCTGTCCACCGTGGTGGCGCGCCGGGCGCTGCCACTGTTGCGTACTCTGAGCCCGACCGGGACCACCAAAGCGCCCGCCTACCGACCGGCCCGCGAGTCGTAACGGGGCCCCTGGTCAGGGGCGCAGGTCGGCGTGCACGTCGAGGATTTCCACGCTCCCCTGCTTGCCCGCCTCCAAGAAGGCGAGCAGAGCGTGCGCCTCCGCCTCGACATCCGCGCGCTCCGCCGCGGTCCAGTTCCGGGTGGGACTGATGCGCAGCCGGGCGGTGCTCGCGTTGGTGAAAATCTTGTACAGGCCCGCGAGGAAGCCGTCGACCAGCACCGGGGAGACCTGGGCGGCGAAGGCGCGCAGCGGAGGGGCCGCGCCGTCGGGCACGATCCGGGTCCGATCCTGGTGCGACAGCAGTGCGTTGTCGTACCAGCCGAGCAGCCGCACCGGGGCGGGGACGTCTGGATCGGCCAGTTCGCCATCGGCGACGTCGTAGAGCGTGCGACCGCGCTCGTCGGTGTAGGTGCGCACGCGATCGCCGAGTTCCGCGACGGCCTGCTTCATGCCGAGCAACTTCGACCAGGTCTGCATGTCCATGGTGCTCGCCGGACCGAAAGCACGCAGGTAGCGGAAGAGCAACTCGGCCAAGGGATATGTGGGGTCCAACGGCGCGCCCAACCAGGGCTCGACCCGCGACCAGATCGGTCTGCTGTTGTCCTTCCACTTGCCGCGCGGCGGGGTCTGCAATACCGGCAGTTGGTACAGCCAGGTCTGCAACACCGCGCCCGGGTCGCGGTCGGGGTACAGCTCGGCGGCACGGGCGCGCAGGTCCGCCGCGGACATCGGCTCGTCGCCGAGCGCCGCTTCGCCGTGCCTGCGCACCTCCTCCGGATCAAGTCCCACCATGGCGCCGTAGTTGAAACCCTTGCGGAAGGGGACTTTCTCCAGTTCAGGCTGCACGTGCGGTGCGATCCGCAACGCGTCGGGCGGCGTGACCAGGTGAATGGTGCCGCGCATGAGGGTGATCCGGACCAGCGACCGGTCCTCCAGCGCGTCCGACACCGTCCCCGGATCGAAGTCCGCGACGCGGCTGAACAATCCGACGAACGGCGGTGCCGAATCCTGCGCTTGCAACCCGACGAGATGGTCGCACATCTCGTGCACCGTCAACCGCGAGCGATCGAGCAGATGCTGGCGAGCCAGCAGAGTCCGGTTCAGTATCCGGTTGGAGAGTTTCACGACGTGGCAGCCGGAATGCGTCAGCGCAGCGTGACCACGACCTTGCCGGTGGCCGTCCGATTGTCCAGCGACGCGACCGCCTCCGCGGCCTTGTCCAGCGGGTACAGCACCGGGGCCGGCGGCGCGATCTTCCCGGAGGCAAGCAGCGGCTCCACCTCGGCCCACTGCTCCTGCAGATAGCCCGGATGCGACATCACCCATTCGCCCCACGCCGCGCCGGTCACCTCGACGTTCTTCAGCAGCAGCCGGTTGACCTTGACAGTCGGGATCTCGCCCGCGGTGAAGCCGACGACCAGCAACCGGCCCGCCGAGGCGAGCGACCGGATGCTGTCGGTGAAACGGTCGCCGCCGACCGGGTCGAGCACGATGTCGACGCCGCGGCCGCCGGTCAGCTCCTTCACCGCCGCCAGCCAGCCGTCGGTCAGCACCACGTCGGTGGCCCCGTTGGCGCGCGCTACCTCGGCCTTCGCCTCGGTGCTCACCACGGCGATCACCCGGCCCGCCCCGAGCGCGGCCGCCATGCGCAGCGTCGAGGTGCCGATGCCGCCCGCGGCGCCGTGCACCAGCACCGTCTCCCCTTGCGCCAGCCTGCCCCGGGTACGCAGGCAGAAGTGCACGGTCAGGTCGTTGAACAGGATGCCGGCGCCCGCCTCCAGCGAGACGTTGTCGGGAAGGCGGAACACCATCTGCGCGGGAGCGACGGCCGTCTCGGCCATCGCGTTGCCGAGCATGGTCAGCGCGAGCACCCGGTCACCCGGTCGCACGTGCGCGTCCTCGGGAGCTTCCCGGACGATGCCCGCGACCTCGCCGCCCACGACGAACGGCAATTCGGGCTTCATCTGGTACAGGCCGCGCGTCATCAGCACGTCCGGAAAGGCCACGCCGGCAGCGTGCACGTCGATCACGATCCCGCCCGGGAACGCCGCGGGCTCCGGGATGTCCACGATCCGAACCGCTTCCGGTCCTTCCAGCTTGCTGACCTGGGCTGCGCGCATGTGCCGACCTCTCTGTCCTCGCGCCGGCCTGATCCGCGCCGGCGCCACACCGACAACATAACCGGCGCCGCCCGACGACGCCCGTCCGGACGCCCGATTTTGCTATGCTGGCCGCGACCTCGCGGTCGGGAGGGAAGGGGGATTCATGGTCGAGAAAAACCAGTCACGGCCTGCGACGACGATGCGAGTCGATCCGGCGGCGTTGCGCTCGTTCGCGCAGACGCTGCGCACGGAGGCCACCTCGGTCGCAGGCCTCGGCGGCGGCGAGAGTTTCGGCGCCGTCGTCGGTGCGCTGCCGGGCACCGATTTCGGACCCGTGGCCCAGCGTGCGAACGACGCCGCGCACCGCTGCTTGGAGCGGATCGGATCGCGGCTCACCACCATCGCCGACAACCTGCACAACGCGGCGGGCGAGTACGAGCTGGCCGAGGACGACTTCGCCGCGAAGCTCCGCACCATAGGACTCCAGGTGCCATGACGCTCACCCTCCCAGACGTCGAGAACTGGCAGCCGGAGCAGCTTTCGGCGGCGGGCGCGCTCGCCGAACGGATGTCGCAGGGCTTGGACGCCGCGGTCGGCAAGGGCGCGGACGACACGAAAGCACTCGCCGACGCGAAACAGTGGTCCGGTTCCGCCGGGGACGCCGCGAGCGCCAGGATGCAGACCGAGAAGACCCGTGCCTCCGCCGTGAGCGCCGCCCTGCTCGAGCTGAAGACGGCGTTCACCACCCAGGTGCAGAACCTCATCGAAGCGAAAGCCAAGGTCCTGAGCCTGCGCGACGACGCACTGAACCAGTCGCCACCGTTCGA
>NZ_BAFR01000201.1 GCF_000308435.1 Nocardia araoensis NBRC 100135
AGGACCTCGATGAGGACCTGCTGCTGTTCGGGGCGGGCAGCGGCATCACGCCGGTGATGTCCATCCTCAAGTCGGCGCTGGCCCGCGGGACCGGCCGCATCGTGCTGGTCTACGCCAACCGCGACCACGAGTCCGTGATCTTCGCCGGCGAGCTGCGCGACCTGGCGGACAAGCACCCGCAGCGACTCACCGTGATCCATTGGCTGGAGTACCTCCAGGGCTTGCCGACGGCCGACGCGCTGGCCACCCTCGTCGCCCCGTATCGCGGCTACGACGCGTTCATGTGCGGCCCGAAGCCGTTCATGGACCGGGTGCACGACGCGCTCGCGCAACTGGGCGTGCCGCGCACGCGCACGCACGCCGAGGTCTTCAACTCGTTGGCAGGCGACCCGTTCGCCGATCAGGCGCCGGTCGAGGTCTCCGACGAGGAGGCGGCCGACGCGGCGACCGTGGAGGTCGAACTCGACGGCGAAGTGCACGAACTGAAGTGGCCGCGCAAGCAGACGCTGGTGGACATCATGCTGGCCAAGGGATTGGACGTGCCCTATTCCTGCCAGGAAGGCGAGTGCGGTTCGTGCGCGTGCACGGTGCTGGAGGGCAAGGTCGAAATGGACAACGCCGAAATTCTCGACCCGGAGGATATCGAGAACGGCTACATCCTCGGCTGCCAGGCGCATCCGGTGACCGACCACCTGAAGATCCAGTTCTGAGCGAGACAGTATTTCCAACGCGATTTTGCGTTACCTGAGACAGCGGCATTTGCCGATCGATCGCGGGCGCCTATCGCGCGCGGTACTCGGCCCGCATCTCGGGCGGTAGATGCTCGGTCGCGTAGCTCAACGCGGTGCGCCCCATGGCCGGGGCGTGCCGGTCGAGGAATCCGGTCAGCAGGGCGCGATCGACGCGCTTGCCGACTTCGCGCAGCATCCAGCCCAGCGCCTTCTGGATCAGGTCGCGCCGGTCGTCGAGCAGCAGTTCCGCCAAGGCGAAGGTGGTCGAGGCGTCACCCGCCTTGATGAACGCGAAAGTGGACAGCAACGCCACCCGCCGCTCCCACAGCGACTCGGTACCCGCCAGCTCGAACAGCAGATCGCGCGGTTTGTCCAGCAACCACGGACCGACGATGTTCTCCGCCGACACGTCCACCAGATCCCAGTTGTTCACCCGTCCGCGGCGCACTGCCGCCAGATACAGCCGCACCATGGCGGCGCGGGCGGCGTCGTCGAAAGAGCGCGGCTGCGAAGCCCTGGCGAATCGCGCGTTCAGGATCACCAGCGCCGCGAAACGGTCCTCGTGCACGTCGCTGTCGAGCAGCCGGTCGATCTCGTCGAGCGGAAGCGCCGCGAAACGCTTGGCGACCCGGCGGCTGGCAGGCACCCGGATGCCGAGGAACACGTCACCCTCGCCGTATTCACCGGGCCCGGTCTTGAAGAACCGCTGCAAGTGGGCCGCGCCGGCCGGATCGGCCAGTTCCCGCAGCGCCGCCCGCACGTCGTCCGCGGTCACCGAGTCGGTCATCGCGCCATGCTCCTGTTCCGAAATGCTCTCCGCTCCGACTGCGCCACGCCTTCGGCGAAGTCCGCACCGCACTCGGTGGTGTCGGTCGTCAGCACGGCGGACGCGGTGCCGAACAGCGGTTACCCTTGCGCACCCAGCACGCGGCCGGACTCGAAGGCTGCCGCGCTGGCGGGCAGCGCACCGGGCCGACCGCTGTTGAGCACCCGGATCACTCCCGTGCCCGTGGTCGGGCGGCCCAGCGCATCGATGCGCCGGATGGTCTGCGCGGCGACGGCTTGCGCGCTGTCGAACAGACGGACGCCGTTGGGCAGCGCGGCCACGATGGCGTCGGTCACCAGCGGGTAGTGCGTGCAGCCGAGCACCACGCCCTCCACACCGGGCGGCGTCCGCTCCGCCGCGCCGGCGATCGCCTCGTGGGCGGCCGCGAGATCGCCCCGGTCGATCGCGTCCGCCAACCCGTGGCACGCCACCCCGACCACGTCGGCGTCGCCGCCGAATTTCGCGATCAGATCGGCCTGATACCGGCTCGCCGTGGTCGCCGCGGTGGCCCAGACCGCCACCGACCGGCACACGGCCGCCGCGGGCTTGATAGCGGGCACCGTGCCGATCACCGGAACGTCGGGGCCCACATCCGCGCGCACGTGTTCCAGCGCCGTCACGCTGGCGGTGTTGCAGGGAAGGACGATCACCTCCGCGCCCGAACGCAACGAGGCCCGCGCGGCGTTCACCACCCGCTCGACCACCCAGTCCTCCGGCTTCGGCCCCCACGGCGCGCCATCCGGGTCCAGTTGCAGCAGCAGATCCACATCGGGCCGCAACTTGCGCAACCAGGCGGCGGTGGGCAGCAACCCCAAACCCGAGTCGATGAGCGCGACGATCACCGCACCACCGTATTACAGCCCCATGACACCCCCGCACACCCTGCGCGCCCCCACGCACGCCCCGCAACTGCCGCGAGGCAGGCCCCCGTCCCGCCCCGGGCGAGAGTAACTCGCCGCACCGCCGCCGTCGTCCACTGTGGGAACTCGACGCCCGCACCGAACAAGTCGCTGTCGAGGGCCGGGGCCCACTCTGCCGCCACCGGTTCTCCGTCACGACTTGGCGCGCGTTTCAGCTGGGCGCGAGCAACTCCGTAACCGGAGCACCGGAGGCGATCTTCGCGCGGGCCTTCATCACCTGGGCCGTCATGCCCGCGCCGACGACGCCGGTGAGGTTGCCGCCCTGGGAGTAGTAGGCGAGGAATTTGCGGCCGTCGTCGGAGGCGATGTGCACCTCGTCGGTCGCGCCGGGGGTGCCGAGAGCCTGGATCTTGACGTCGTACTGGTCGCTCCAGAAGTACGGAACGCGCGCCGCGGTGGGCGATTCGGCGCCCAGCAGCGCGCAGGCGACCAATTTGGCCTGTTCACCTGCGTTGGTCCAGTGTTCGACGCGCTTGCGCAATCCGGTCTCGTGCAACCAGGCCGCCACGTCGCCGACCGCCCACACGCCGTCGGCGGACGTCCGGCCCACCTCGTCGGCGAGCACACCGCCACCGGCCGACGGTTCGGCCAGCGCGATCCCGGAATCGCTCAGCCATTCGGTCACCGGCCGTGAACCCACTCCGATCACGACGAGGTCCGCGGCGATATCGGCGCCGTCGGACAGTCGCGCGCCGCGCACCCGTCCTGTCTCGTCGCCGAGGAGGGTGTCCACGCCGGTGCCGCAGCGCAGATCCACCCCTTCCGCGCGGTGCATGCGCGCGACCAGTCCGCCCACCGCTTCGCCGAGCACCGAGGCCAGCGGCGTCGCCTGCGGTTCGACGAGCACGACCTCGACTCCCGCCGCCCGGAAACTCGCGGCGAGTTCGCAGCCGATGAAGCCCGCACCGACGACGAGCGCCGTGCCCGCGCCGCGCAGATCGGCGCGCAAGGCGACGGCATCGGAATGTCCGCGCAACACGTGCACGCCGCGCAACGCGGGGAGGCCGGGCAGGCGGCGCGGACGCAGGCCGGTAGCGATGATCAACTGGTCGTAGTCCAGCGTGGTGCCGTCGGCGAGGCGGACGCGGTGCGCACCGGTGTCGACCCCGACGGCTTCGGCGCCCAGGCGCAGATCGATCTGCTTCTCGGCGTAGAACTCGCTCGGCCGCAACGTGGTGTCGTCGGTTTCGCCGCGCACGAACTGCTTGGACAGCGGCGGCCGGTCGTAGGGCAACCGCGACTCGTCACCGACGAGCACGAGTTCACCGGCGTACCCCGCGCGGCGCAATTCCTCCGCGGTGCGCAGGCCGGCGAGGCCTGCTCCGACGATCACGATCGGCGCGG
>NZ_BAFR01000200.1 GCF_000308435.1 Nocardia araoensis NBRC 100135
ACCGGAACGCGGTCGCCCACTCGAACAGATCGGTGGCGTAGCGCAGCGACAGCTCGATGCCGTCGGGCGCGCCGTCGGCGTCGTAGGCGTCCACCGCGAACAGGTGCAGGTCGAATTGCGCGACGCCGTTGTCGAAGTCGAACTCGCGGACGTCGAGGTCGGGCAGCCGCAGCTGTGCGCGCTCATGGTTCTGGAACGAGTAGCCGACCTGGAACAGCGGGTGTCGTGCGGTGGAGCGCGCCGGGTTGAGTACTTCCACCAGACGTTCGAACGGCACGGTCGCGTGCTCGAGCGCCGCCAGGTCGGCGGCCCGCGTCCGGGCCAGGAGTCCGGCGAACGATTCGCCGCCGTCGACACCGACGCGCAACACGAGGGTGTTGACGAACATCCCGATCACGTCGTCCAGTTCGGCCGCGCCGCGTCCGGCCACCGGCGTGCCGATCGCGATGTCGCCTGCGCCCGACCACCGCGCGAGCAGCACCGCGAACGCGGTGTGCACCACCATGAACAGCGTCGCGCCGTGCCTGCGGCCGAGGGCCGCGAGATCCGCGTGCAGCCGCGCGCCGATCGTCAGCGGAACCTTGTCCCCGCGCGAGGTCCGCTTCGGGGGGCGGGGGCGGTCGGTGGGCAGCGCCAGTTGATCCGGCAGTCCGGCGAGTGTCCTGTTCCAGAATCGGATCTCGCGGGCCGCCACCGAGTCGGGGTCGTCCTCGGCGCCGAGCAGTTCGCGTTGCCACAGTGCGTAATCGGCGTACTGCACGGTCAGCGGCGTCCACTCCGGCGCGACACCGCCACGGCGCGCGGTGTAGGCGGCCATCAGGTCTCGCACGAACGGCGCGACCGAGGAGCCGTCGGCGGCGATGTGATGCAGCACCGCCGCCAACACGAATTCGGGCCGCGGGGCCGTGCGGACCACGCGGAACAGGCGTATCCGCACCGGGATCTCGGCGGTGACGTCGAAGGTCGCCTCCGCCAGCTCCCTGATCCGCTGCGGCATCTCGTCTTCCGGGACATCGATCGGCCGCAACTCGGGAATGACGGCGGGTTCGACGAGCTGCACCGGTTCGCCGTCGATCTCCGGGTAGCGGGTGCGCAGCGCCTCGTGCCTGGCGATCACGTCACCGAGCGCGGCGTGTAACGCGGGCACGTCCAGCCGCCCGGACAGCCGCAGCGCCACCGGGATGTTGTAGGCGGTGGAGGACCCGTCGAACCGATTGAGGAACCACATGCGCTGCTGCGCGGGCGAGAGCGGGATCCGCTCCGGACGCGCCGCCGCCACCAGCGCGGGCCGGGTGCCTCCCATGGCCACCGCGCTCACCGCCGCCGCGAGGTCCGCGACCCGGGGAGCTTCGAACAGCGCCCGCACACCGACCGTCCGGCCCAGCGCCGCGCCGATCCGGGTGACCGCTTTCGCGGCCAGCAGGGAGCTGCCGCCCAGCGCGAAGAAGTCGTCGTCGGCGCCGACGGCGTGTTCCGCGCCGAGCACGTCGGCGAACACCTCGGCCACGATCCGTTCGCTCGGTGTGGACGGCGCTCGGTAGGCGGTCGATTGGAACCGTGGCGCGGGCAGCGCGGCGCGGTCCAGCTTGCCGTTGACCGTCAACGGGATGCGCGGCACCGCGACGATCGCGGCGGGCAGCATGTGCTCGGGCAGCCGATACACCAAGGCTTGGCGCAGCGCGGCGGTGTCGATCGAGTCGTCCGCGGCCACCACGTACGCGACGATGCGCGGTTCGTCCACCAGGTCGGTGCGCACCACCACGGCCGCTTCCCGGACCGCGTCGCACGCCTCCAGCAGCGCGGCCTCGATCTCACCGAGTTCGACGCGGAAGCCGCGCAGGTTCACCTGCTGATCCGCGCGCCCGAGGTACTCCAGCTCGCCGTCGGCCGTCCAGCGGGCCAGATCGCCGGAGCGATAGGTGAGCGATCCGTCGCCCGCGTACGGGTCCGCGACGAAGCGGCCCGCGGTCAGGGCGGGACGGCGCAAGTAGCCGCGTGCCAATTGGCCGCCGGAGACGTAGATCTCACCGGGCACGCCCACCGGAACCGGCCGCAACCGGTCGTCGAGCAGGCGAACGGTCAGCCCGGGCAGCCCCGCGCCGATCACGCTCGCGGAGCCGGTGTGCCCGTCGATCTCGCGATAGGACACGTGCACCGTTGTCTCGGTGATGCCGTACATGTTCACCAGACGGGGCGCGTCCTGGTAGCGGGCGAACCAACCGGCCAGGCGCTGCGGCTCCAGCGCCTCGCCGCCGAAGACGACGGTGCGCAACGCGAACGCGGCGGGTTCCGGCTCGGCCAGATCGGCGGCGACGAGCTGGTAGAACGCCGACGGCGTCTGGTTGAGCACGGTGACCCGCTCGGCGATCAGCAGCTCACGGAACTGCCGGGGCGAGCGCGAGGTGTAGTAGTCGACCACCACCACCGTCGCGCCGGACAGCAGCGAGCCCCACAGTTCCCATACCGAGAAGTCGAAGGCGTAGGAGTGGAACAGCGTCCACACGTCCGCCGGGCCGAAGCCGAAGCGCCGCCGCGTGTTGTCCAGCAGCCGCAGCACGTTGCGGTGCGGCACCACGACGCCTTTGGGCCTGCCGGTGGAGCCGGAGGTGTAGATGACGTAGGCCACGTGGCCGGGGCGCAGCGGTGCGCGCCGGTCGGCGTCGGAGACCGCAGCGCCGCTGAATTCCGTCAGGTTCGGCGCGGCGACATCGATCACCGGTCCGCCGAACCAGCCGCGCGGCAACTCGGTGGCCGCGCCCGCGATCGCGCAGATCGGCCGCGCGTCGTCCAGGACGTACTCGATCCGGTCGTCCGGGTAGGCCGGATCGATCGGCAGGTACCCGCCGCCCGCTTTGAGCACTGCGAGCAGCGCGACCACCAGTTCCGCCGAGCGGGGCAGCGCGACCGCCACCAGTGTTTCCGGTCCGACGCCCGCGGCGACCAACCGCCGCGCCAACCGGTTGGACCAGTCGTCGAGTTCGGCATAGGCCAGCGACCGCGCGCCGTCGCGTACCGCGACGGCGGCCGGGTCCAGCGCGGCGGCACGTGCGAAACGCTCGGCCAAGCTGCCGGCGACGTCCGCGATGCCGGCTCCGCCGACCGGCCATTCGTACAGGGCGCGATGCTGCTCCTCGGCGCTGAGCAACTGGATGTCGCCGACGACCACCGTGGGATCGGCGGCGATCGCGGCGAGCACCTGGGTGAACCGCCTGCCGAGAACCGCGATCGACGATGCGTCGAAAAGGTCGGCGGCATACCGGATCTCGACCTGCATGCCGTCGGCGCGCCCGTCCCGGTCGTTGGACTCCAGCACGGTGAACTGGAGGTCGAATTCGGCGACGGGGGCGTCGAACTCCTGCGCGCGCACCCGCAGCCCGGGCAGCTCGAGCTCGGGCAGGGCGAAGTTCTGGAAGGTCAGCGCCACCTGGAACAGCGGATGCCGGTTACGGGCGCGGGTGGGCGCGAGCAGCTCGACGAGCCGCTCGAACGGCGCGTCGGCGTGCGAGAGCGCGTCGAGGTCCTGGTCGCGCACCGCGTCCAGCACGGTCTCGAACCTGGCTCTGGAGTCGACGGCGGTGCGCAGCACCAGCGTGTTCACGAACATGCCGACGAGCCGGTCCAGCGCCGCGTCACCGCGTCCGGCGACCGGGGTGCCGATCGCGATGTCCGAGCCGCCGCACAGCCGGGCCAGCAGCACCGCCAAGGCCGCGTGCACCGTGCTGAACAGCGTGGTCTCCCGTTTGCGCGCCAGCTCGCCCAATTCGCTGTGCAGATCGGAATCGATCCGCAGGCGGTGGGTCGCGCCGCGATAGGAGGAGACCGTAGGACGCGGGCGGTCGGTGGGTAGTTCGAGTTGCTCCGGCAGGCCGTCCAGGGTGTCGCGCCAGTAGTCGAGCTGCCGTTCTACGTCGGCGAGATCGGCCTGCCAGAGCGTGTAGTCGGCGTACTGCACCGGCAGGGGGTCCCACGCGGGAGCGACGGACGCCCGGCGCGCCGAGTAGGCGGTCATCAGATCCTCGGCCAGCGGTCCGAGCGAGAATCCGTCCGCGGCGATGTGGTGCAGCACCAGGGCGAGCACGTACTCCGACCGTGCGCCGTCGATCACGAACAGCGCTGCGCGCAGCGGCGTCTCGGTGGTCGGATCGAAGGGCGCGGCGGCCTGCTCCCGAAGCCGGTCCGGCAGAGCGGTTTCGGTCACTCGTACGACGGGGAGGTCGGGCGCGGACTGGGGCAGGACCAGTTGTTCCGGCCCCTCCGGGCCGTCCGGGTAGACGGTGCGCAAGATCTCGTGCCGGGCGACCACATCGGCCAAGGCCGTGATCATCGCCGAGATGTCGAGGTCACCCGAGAGCCGCAGCGCGACCGGGATGCTGTCGATCGCGTCGGCGGGCCCGGCTTGCTCGTCGGCGTGGAAGCGGTTGACGAACCAGACGCGCTGCTGGGCCGGGGACAGCGGGATGCGCTCCGGCCGCGGACGCGGGCGCAGCGGGACGCGCCCGCCGTCGCCGCGCTGCGTTTCGGCGCGTGCGGCCAATGCGGCGACCGTCGGCGCGTCGAACAGCGCCCGCACCGGTATCCGGGTGTCGAGCGCGGCGCCGAGCCGGGCCGCCACCCTGGCGGCGGTGAGCGAGTTGCCGCCGAGAGTGAAGAAATCGTCGTCCAGCCCCACCCGGTCGACGCCGAGCAGTTCGCCGAACGCCGCGGCGACGAGTTTCTGCACCGGCGTCGCGGGCGCACGGAACCGCGCCGGCTCGACTGCGGGCGCAGGCAGTGCGCGACGGTCCAGCTTGCCGGAGGCATTGACCGGGAGCTCGGGCAGCACGACATAGGCCGAGGGGATCATGTACGCCGGTAGTCGCCGGGTGAGCGTCGCTTCGAGCGCGCCGAGATCGAGATCGGCGCCGGATGTGGGGACCAGGTAGGCGACGAGCCGCTGGCCGGTCCCGGCGTCGTCGCGCACGATCACCACCGCCTGGGCGATTTCCTCGAGACCCGTGAGCGCTGACTCGATCTCACCGAGTTCGATGCGCAGACCACGCAGCTTGACCTGGAAGTCGGTACGGCCCAGGTACTCCAGCTCGCCGTGCTCGGTCCACGCCACCAGGTCACCGGTGCGATACATCCGCGCGCCGGGCTCCCCGTACGGATTCGCCACGAACCGATCACTCGTCAGATCCGGGCGCGCGACGTAACCCCGTGCGAGCTGAACACCCGCGAGATACAGCTCACCCGCGACACCCACCGGCACCGGACGCAACCGCGCATCCAACACGAACACCTGCGTGTTGAACACCGGCGCACCGATCGGCACCGTCTCCGTGTCGGCGTCCACCACCTCGTGGAAAGTGACGTCGACCGCCGCTTCCGTCGGACCGTACAGGTTGTGCAGGAACGCGCCGGTCAACTCCCGCAAACGATGCGCGGGCTTGGGCGGCAACGCCTCACCCGAGGCGAACACCAGACGCAACGAAACACACTGTGCCGCAGCCGCATCCGCCACGAACACCGCCAGCATCGACGGCACGAAGTGAGTAACGGTCACCTTCTCCGCGCTGATGACCTCCGCCAGGTAGGCCGGGTCACGATGCCCGTCCGGCCTCGCCACCACCAACCGCGCACCGATCTGCAACGGCCAGAAGAACTCCCACACCGACACATCGAACGTCGCAGGCGTCTTCTGCAACACCACATCAGCGGGCGTCAACTGGTAGGCGCTCTGCATCCACACCAGGCGGTTGACGATCGCCGAATGCGAGACGGCGACACCCTTCGGGCGACCCGTCGAACCGGACGTGAAGATCACATACGCCGTATTCGACGGCGTCAGCGTGCCGAGACGATCCGCATCGGCCAGCGGTTCACCGCAGTAGTCCCCGGTGTCGAACAGGTCGATATCGAGCACCGCCCACATCCCGGCGTCCTCGCCTGCCAGGTCGAGCCCGTCCTCCGACCGGGTCAGCACACAGACCGGACCCACCGTCCGCAGCATGTCGGCGACTCGCTCGGCCGGATGCTCCGGATCGATCGGTACGTAAGCTCCCCCGGCCGCGAGCACCGCGTACAGGGCCACCACGAGATCGACCGACCGCCGCATGCCCACCGCCACCGACTGGTCCGGCCGCACACCGACCGACACCAGCAGCCTGGCCAACCGGTGCACCCGGATCGCGAACTCGGCGTAGGTCAGCGATTCGCCGTCGCAGCTCACCGCCATCGCTTCGGGCGTCCGCGTCGCCTGCGCCTCGAACAGCGCCACGAGCGTCGCGGCCGGATCCACGGGGTGGCGGGTGGCATTCCAGGTGTCGAGGATGCGGGCCCGTTCCCCTGGGCTCAGCACGTCGATCGCGCCGACGGGCACCTCCGGATCGGCGGCCACCGCGTCGAGTACCCGGCGCAAGCGCCGTGCGAACGACGCGACGGTGGCGGGATCGAACAGATCGGTCGCGTACTCGAAGACGGCGGCGAGACCGGAACCGTCCACCGCCTCCGCAACGGACAGATGCAGGTCGAATTTCGCTGTCCCCGTGTCGATATCGAGCCCGGATACGGTCAGGCCGGGCAGCTCGAGTTCGGTGCGTGCGGTGTTCTGCAAATCCAGCATGACCTGGAACAGCGGATGTCTGGCCGCCGACCGCTCCGGCGCGAGCACCTCGACCAAGCGCTCGAACGGTGCGTCGGCGTGGGCGAAGGCGGCCAGATCGCGATCGCGCACCGCCGCGACCAGGCCGGTGAACGGCAGCTCGGACCGGACGTCGGCGCGCAGCACGACGGTGTTGACGAACATGCCGACCAACTCGTCGAGCGCACGTTCACCGCGACCGGCTACCGGGGTGCCGATCACGATGTCCTGCTGCCCGGACAATCCGGCCAGCAGCGTGGCGAACGCCGCGTGCAACACCATGAACAGCGAGGCGTTCGCCCCGTCCGCGATCTCGCGCAACCGGCGCCGCGTCGCGGCGTCGATGGTGAAGGCGTGGCGCGCGCCGCGACCCGACGCTACGGCCGGGCGCGGTCGATCGGCGGGCAGCGTCAGCACGTCCGGCACACCGGCCAGCTCGTCCCGCCAGAACCGGATCTGCTCGGCCAGCGCCGAATCCGGATCGTTCTCCGAGCCGAGGATCTCCCGCTGCCACAACGCGTAGTCGGCGTAGTGAACGGCCAGTGGCGTCCAGTCGGGCGCCCCACCCGCGCGGCGAGCGCCATAGGCGCGCATGAGATCGCGAGTGAGCGGTGCGAGCGACCAGCCGTCCGCGCCGATGTGATGCAGAGCGACGACGAGCACATGCAGTTGTGCGCCGAGGCGCAGCAGGACCAGACGCACCGGCGGCTCGCGATCGACCTGGAAGGGCGTTGCCACCAGTTCGCGTATCCGCTCCGCCAGCCGTCGCTCGTCGATCGATTCCGTGACCAGCGCGACCCGCGACTCCTCGACCGAGAGCACCCGTTGATACGGAATACCCTCCGCCGCCGGGTAAACCGTGCGCAGGGACTCGTGCCTGGTGAGCACGTCGACCACCGCGTCCGCCAGCGCCGCCCGATCGAGCGCGCCGCACAGCCGGATGGCGGCGACCAGATTGTCGGCCACCGAGGCCGCGTCGAACTGGTTCAGGAACCACATGCGCTGCTGCGCGTAGGACAGCGGAACCAGCGTGGGGCGAACCCGGGCGACCAGCGGCATCCGTTCCCGCGCCCGGCCGCCGCCGGACAGCTGCGCGGCCAGCGCCGCCACGGTCGGATACTCGAACAGCGCCCGCACCGGCACCTCGGTGTCCAGCGCGTCCGCCAGGCGGGCCGCGATCTGCGTGGCGACCAGCGAATTACCGCCCAGTGCGAAGAAATCGTCGTCCGAGCCGACCTGGTCGACGCCGAGCACCTGCCCGAACACCGCCGCGACGGTCCGCTCCTCCGGCGTGCCGGGCGCACGGAAGGTCTTGGTGACCGGAGCCGGGTCGGGCAGCGCCTTACGGTCGAGCTTGCCGGAGGGAGTCAGTGGCATCGCGGTCAGCGGGACGTAGGCGGTGGGCACCATGTACGAAGGCAGCACCAGGCGCAACCGCTGCTCCAGCTCGGCGGCGAGCCGATCGGGCGCGATCGCGCCGACCACGTAGGCGGCCAGCATCTCGCCCGATGGCTGCGCGACGACCCGCACCGCGGCCGCGCGCACGTCCTCCATGGCGAGCAGGGCGGCCTCGATCTCGCCGAGCTCGATCCGCTGCCCGCGCAGTTTCACCTGGAAATCACCGCGGCCCAAGTACTCCAGCGCGCCGTCGCGGCGGCGGCGCACCAGATCCCCGGTCCGATACATCCGGCTGCCCGCCGGTCCGTACGGGTCGGCGACGAAACGCTCCGCGCTCAGGTCGGCGCGACCGTGGTAGCCGCGGGCCAGCTGCACGCCGGACAGGTACAACTCGCCGATCACGGCGTCCGGTACCGGCCGCAACCGTTCGTCCAGGACCACGGCCCGGCTGCCCGGCACCGGACGTCCGATCGGCGCGGGACCGCTCGCGGCCGAATTCACGGGGGCGTAGGTGGCATGCACGGTGAACTCGGTAGGCCCGTAGAGGTTGTGCAGCCGCGCGCGGCTCACCGCGGCGAACGCGGCCGCGGCCTCGCCGGTCATCGCCTCCCCCGCGACCAGCACGGTGCGCAAGGACGCGATGTCCTCCGGCGCGGCAGCGTCGGCGAACACCGTGAGCATCGACGGAACGAAGGAGGTCATCGTGGCCCCGTGCGCGGCGATGGTCGCGGCGAGATACCGGGGATCGCGGTGCCCGTCGTGGTCGGCGGCCACGATCCGTGCGCCACGGGTGAGCGGCGCGAACAGCTCCCACACCGACACGTCGAAGGTGGCCGGTGTCTTGAACAGCACGACATCGTTCGCGTCGATCCGGTATTCGTCCGCGATCCACCTGATCTGGTTCACGGCCGCATCGTGCTGCACCGCAACCCCTTTGGGGCGGCCGGTGGAACCGGAGGTGAAGATGACGTACGCGGTGCAGGACGCGTGCAAGGGGGCGAGGCGATGTGCGTCGCCGACCGGCGCGTCGGAGTATTCGGCGACCTCGGGACCGTCAACCGCGACGATCCGCGTCGCGGGAAGCTCCGCGAGCGCGCACCGCTCGGCGAATTCCGAGACGTCCCGAGTTCGGGTCAGCACGCACACCGGGCGCGCCGCTTCGATCACCTGAGCGATGCGGGCCGCGGGCTGGTCCGGGTCCACCGGCACATACCCGCCCCCGGCGGTGAGCACCGCGTACGCGGCCACCACGAGATCCACCGAACGCCGCAGGCCGAGCACGACCAGCCGCTCGGGTCCCACACCCGCGACGATCAGCCGACGCGCCAGCCGGTTGACCGCGCCCGCGAACTCCGCATAGGTCAGCCGCCGCTCGGCGTCGAGCACGGCGACCGCGTGCGGGGTGCGGCGCACCTGTTCCTCGAAGGCGGCGAGCAACGTCTCCGCCGAATCCTGGGCGCCGGCGCAGGCCTGCCCCGCCGCGAGGACGCGCGCTCGCTCGGCAGGGTCCAGAAGCGGCAGATCGCGCACCGCGATTCCGGGATCGGTGGTGATCGCCCACAGGAAGCCGATCAGCTTGCCCGCGTAACCCGCGATGGTGGCTTCGTCGAAGAGATCCGTGGCGTAGGTGAATTCCGCGGGAACCCCCGCCGGTACCGAACCTTCCCCGTGTCCGGCACCGGCGGCGTTCTCGGTGACCGTGAGCTGGAGATCCAGCTTGGTCACTCCGGTGTCCAGGGTACTGGTGGCGACCGACAGTTCGGGTAGTTCGAAGGCGATTGCCTCGGCATTGTCGAAGGCGAGCAGCACTTGGAACAGCGGGTGACGCGCCTGCGAGCGCGGCGGATCCAGTGCCGCCACCACCCGCTCGAACGGCAGTTCGGCATGGCCGAAAGCGGCGAGGTCGCCCTCGCGGACCCGCGCCAGCAGCGCGGTGAACGGCTCGCAGGCGTCCAGCCTGGTCCGCAGCGCCAGGGTGTTGACGAACATGCCGATCAGGTCGTCGAGCGCGCGGTCGCCCCGGCCGCCGACCGGGGTGCCGATCACGATGTCGTCGCCGCCGGACAGCCGCGCCAGCAGCGCAGCGAGCGCGGCGTGCGTCAGCATGAAGGTCGAAACGCCCTGCGCGCGGGCCAGTTCGCGCATCCGGGCGACCAGTTCTCCGGGCAGCTCGAAGCCGAACACCGCGCCGCGACCGGAGGCGACCGCGGGGCGGGGCCGGTCGGCGGGCAGGTCGAGCTGGTCGGGCGCGCCCGCCAGCGCGTCGGTCCAGAACGACAACCGAGCGGCCGCGAACGAATCGTCGGCGGAGCCGAGCAGCTCCTGCTGCCAGAGACTGTAGTCGGCGTACTGCACCGGCAGCGGGGCCAATGCGGGCGCGCTGCCGCCACGGCGGGCCCCGTACGCGGTCATCACGTCGCGAGCGAGCACGCGCAGCGAGAGCCCGTCGGCGGCGATGTGGTGCAGAACCAGCGCGAGCGCGTGACTGCCGTCGTCCACCGCGAAGATCGCGGCCCGGATCGGGATCTCGCGTTCCAGGTCGAAGCCACCGGCGGCGAACGCGCGCAGGCGCCCGTCGAGTTCGGCGGCGCGAATCGACTCCGGCGCGCCCGCCACCTCCGCCACGGACAACACCACCTGCCGTGCGGCCGGACCCGCGCCGTCGCCGGGCAGCAGCGCGGGGAAGATCGTGCGCAGCACCTCGTGCCGGATGACCAGATCGTCGAGCGCCTGCCGCAGCGCGGTGACGTCCACCGTGCCGCGCAGCCGCACCACGAACGGCATGTTGTAGCTCGCGCCCGCCCGCTCGAACCGGTTGAGGAACCAGATGCGCTGCTGCGCCGGAGCAAGCGGAACCAGCGGCGGCCGTGGCCGTGCCCGCAGCTGCGCGACCAAGGACGCGCCGCCGGATCCACCGGCCCGCTCGACCAGTCCGGCGAGTTCGGCCACCGTGCAGGCGGCGAACACGTCGCGGACTCCGAGCGGGCAGTTCAGGTCGGCGGACAGCCGAGCGGCGACCTGCGTGGCCACCAAGCTGTTTCCGCCGAGTGCGAAGAAGTCGTCGTCGCGACCGACCAGCTTGTTACCGAGCACCTCGGCGAACACCTGCGCGACCGCCCGCTCCACCGGGGTGGCGGGCGCGGTGTAGCCCGGCGAAACCCTGCTCGGGGCGGGGAGAGCGGCGCGATCCAGTTTCCCGGAGGCGTTCACCGGCAACGTGTCGAGCACGACGTAGGCGGACGGCACCATATAGCCGGGCAGTGCCTCGGCCGCCGCGGCGCGCAGCTGCTCCGGCCGCACCGCGCCCGGCTGCGCCGCCACGACGTAGGCCACCAATCGCGGGCCGACGCCCGCGTCGTCGCGCACCACGACCACCGCGCGGGCCACCGCATCCACCCTGGCGAGCACGGCCTCGATCTCGCCCGGTTCGATGCGCAGGCCGCGCAACTTCACCTGGAAGTCCGTGCGCCCGACGTACTCCAGCTCGCCGTGCGTGGTCCATCGCACCAGGTCACCGGTGCGATACATCCGGTCCCCCGCCCGCGCGGGGCCGCCGAAAGGGTCGGCTACGAACCGCGCCGCGGTCAGTTCCGGTCGCGCTACGTAGCCCCGGGCGAGCTGTACCCCCGACAGATACAGCTCACCCGGAGCCCCGACCGGCACCGGCCGAAGCCGCGAGTCGAGAACATAGAGCCTGGTGTTGAACACCGGCGCGCCGATCGGCACCGAGAGGGTATCGGTGTCGGCGACTTCGTGAAAGGTGACGTCGACCGCTGCTTCCGTCGGACCGTACAGATTGTGCAGGCGAACGCCGGTCAGTGCGCGCAGCCGCTGGGCGAGCGCGGCGGGCAGGGCCTCCCCGGAGGCGAACACCGTGCGCAGCGGCGTGCGGAAGGCGATGTGCTGATCGGCGAGGAATGCCGCCAGCATCGATGGCACGAAATGCGCTGTGGTAACGCCGTATTCGTCGATGACCCGGCGCAGATAGGCGGGATCGCGGTGCCCGTCCGGCTGGGCGAGCACCAACGTCGCGCCGATCTGCGAGGGCCAGAAGAATTCCCATACCGATACGTCGAATGTGGCCGGTGTCTTCTGCAGCACAACATCGTTCGCTGCGAGTCGATACGTCTGCTGCATCCACACCAACCGGTTGACGATCGCGCGATGGCTGATCGCGACGCCCTTGGGCAGACCGGTCGATCCAGAGGTGAAGATCACATACGCCGGGTGCTCCGGCCGCAGGGCCGCGACTCGTTCCCGGTCCCATATCGGCCCAGCCCCGACCGTCTCGTCGGCCAGGTCCACCCGCACCATCGGCAGACCGGACAGCTCCGGCGGCTGCTCGTCCCCGGCGACCAGCACGCAGGCCGGACGGGCCGTGGCCAGGATGTGCGCGGTGCGCTCGGGCGGGTGGTCCGGATCCAGCGGTAGATACGCGCCGCCCGCGGCGAGCACCGCGTATATCGCGATCACCAGTTCCGGCGAGCGTGGCAAGTGCAGGGCCACCAGCGTTTCGGGCCCGACGCCGAGGGCGATCAGCCTGCGGGCGAGCCGATTGCTGCGCGCGGCGAGTTCGCGATAGGTCAGGTCCGGCGCACCGGCGGCCCGCAGCGCCACCGCGCCCGGCGTGCGGGCCGCCTGCGCCTCGAACATCGACACCAGCGTCGCCACGGGAGCGAAGCCCCCGGCGCGACCCGGCAGCTGCGCTTCCACGTCGAAACCCGTCTCGTTCCAGATCCGGGTGCTGACCTCGAGTTCCAGCTCGGTCGCGATCTCGACGGCGGCCAGCGCGGTGTCCGGCTCGGTGGCGACCAGGCGCTCCAGATACCGGAGGAACCGGGCGTGCTGCCTGGCGACGTCGTCGGCGGTGTACAGGTTCGGATTGGCCTCGAAGTCGACGTGCACCCGGTCCCGGTCGCCGTAGTAGACGTTGAGACTCAAATCCTCGACCGGACCGGTGGACAGTACGTGGTAGCGCCCCACGGTGGCGCCGAGGGTGAGGTCACTGCGGAACAGCATGATGTTGGCCAGCGGCCCGAACAGCCCGCGGTGCGCCGGTCCGGCGGCGGCTTCGGCGTCCCGCCGGATGTCCTCGTGACGGTAGCGCTGGTGGCGCAGCGCGCCCGCGACCTCGACGCGGGTGGCGCGCAGCAACGCACCCCAGCTGCCGTCCACCGGCAACCGCAGCGGCACGATGTTCGACAGCATGCCCGCCGAGCGCCGCAGCGCCGCGGTGGTGCGCCCGGTCACCGGCAGGCTCAGCACCGCCTCGTCCCGATCGGTCAGCCGCCCCAGATAGGCGGCGAACGCCGCGAGCAGCACCACCGCGAGCGTCGAATCCTCGCTCGCGGCAAGCGCGTTCATCCGGCCGACGAGATCCGTCGGGAGCGCCCGCCCGGCGATCAGGTTGGTCGCGCCGCGGGGCGCGACGCGACCGGCGAGGCTGGTGGCGCCGTCCAGTCCGGCCACCCGCGCGGCCCAGTGCGCGCGATCGGACTCGAACCTGGGGCTGCTCCGATAGGCGAGTTCGGCCTGGGTCAGCGCGGCGAGCGGCGCGGGCCGCACGGCCTCGGGTTCGGCGCCGAGCACCCGCGCGGTGTACCGCTCGGCCACCCGCGTGGTGTTGGTGAGCGCGCCGTAACCGTCCAGCACGATGTGATGGGCCCGCAGGTACCAGAAGTACCGTCGCTCGGCGACGCGCAGCACGGCGCCCGCGAACAACCGGCCGGTGCGCAGATCGACCGGTGCGCTCGCGTCCGCGCGCATCCAGGCCAGCGCCGCGGCCACCGGGTCGGCCTGGTCGCGCAGGTCGATCAGCGGAATGTCGACCGAGAGCCCGAAATCGACGCACTGGTGCGGGACGCCGCCGGACTCCCCGAGCCGCACCAGCACCGACTCGTACTCGCGGGCCGCTTCGATCGAGACTTCTTGCAGCAGAACGGCATCCAGCTCACCGCGCACGTCCACGTACTGCGCGACGTTGATCGGCACGTCCGGGTCGAGCAGCTGCGCGTACCAGACGCCGAGCTGCGCAGGCGCCAGGTCGAACGGCTCGGGTGCGGCCCGGGACGGCTCCGGCTCGACGGAACGCGGCGGCAACGCGCTGGACCCACCCAACTCCGTATCGTGCACCAGAGCCTCCTACTCGGCGGAACAGCGGCTGTCCGAACGCTTTCGAGCAGCACGAACAAGCCGCTGCACCCGGCTGCCCAGCCCGGGCGCATGGCGTCGACCACCACGTGCGATTCGATGAGAGCGCGAGCGATGCGTCAGGCACACTCGCTGTGGAAAGCCGCCGATCCTCCAACGTCATCGCCGTGGAGCGGGTACCACGGCTATGTCAGCTACGTCACACGGTCGTGATCCGTGCATTGCGAACATTAGGCGGTTCGTTAATAAAAAGGAACTATTTGCACTAAAAACTTCTGGACGCTTGTCCAACGTGGCTACCAGGGCCGGAAGTCCAGGGCAAAGCGCAATGCGCGATCACATCCGACCGCGGCGACGCCGATGGCTGTGCAGACTATGAGCCGAAACGTTGCATTCGCGTTGCATCGGCGCCGAGGCGGCGGTCCAGTACCCGGATCTTGGCCTCGATCTGCGCATACAGCGGCGAGTCACGATCGACCGTGGCCCGGTAGGCCGACCACGCCGCCGCGTCGTCGCGCCCCTCCGGGCACGCGGTCCACCGGCGCAGCACCGCCGCTTCGCCCGAAGCCAGCACCGCGGTGCGCAATCGGACTCGCAGTTCGTCGCGAATATCGATGATGCCCGGCGCGGTCGAGCGCGGCAGCACCGGCCCGGCATAGAGCCGTAATGCGGAATCGACATCACCGGAGTCGAGTGCGGCGCGCAAGGCTTCCACATCGGTTGCGACCGGAACGCGCAAACGGTAAGGCCGCGAACCGAACACCGTCGGACCGACCACCGCCCGCAACCGGGACACGGCCGCGCGGATGGTGCCGTTGTCCAGGTCGGTGTCGTCGAGCAGCAGTGCGAGATGATCGGCGCCGAGCCCCTCCGGATGTTCGGCCAGCAGCAACAGGATCTCGGCATGCCGCTGCGACAGGGGCACCCGATCGTCCGCGACGCTCAGTTGCGGCTGTCCGAGGCCGAGCACGTCGAGCGCGAGCCGCCCCGCCGGGTGCGGCTGCGCCGGGTCGCGCCTGCCCCGGCCATCCGTCCGGCGCTCGCCCGCGCGCATCGCGTTCAGCATCAGGTCCATCTCCGCGGCCGTGGCCGTGGCTTTGACCAGGGCGAGGATCTCCGGTTTCGCCACGCGGACACCGCCGGCGATCATCAGCACACCGACCAGCCTGCCGTCCGGATCGTGCACCGGGGCCGCGGCTCCGGTGATCTGGTGCATCCGGTGCAGGAAGTGTTCCGGGCCGTGGATCCACGCGGCGCGCCCGGTGCGCACCACCAAGCCGACCGCGTTCGTCCCGACGCGGCGCTCGCTCAGGTCGTCACCGGCGCGCAGACCGATCTCCGCGGCGGCCGCGACCTGCTCGGCGCCGCCGTGCACCGAGAGCACCCGGCCGAACTGATCGGCGACCACGACGATCAAACCCGTTCTGGCCGTGTCCTGTACGAGCAATTTGTCGATCAGCGGCATCAGCGCGGCGATCGGGTGGGCCTGGAAATAGCGCTGCAGGTCGGCGCCGCGCAGACCGCGGCCGTCGACCGCGTCCATCGGGTCGACACCGCCGCGCAAGCTGCGCAGCCAGGACTCCAGCACGGCGGGGCGCAGCAGACCGGCGAGGCGGGCAAGTTGATCGCCACCCGCGCCGAGATGTCCGTGCGCCTGCGCGGCGTAGACTTCGAGCGCACCGAGTTGGGCGCCCGGCTCGACGCCCGGCCGTGGGGGTCGCCCACCTGCGATGTTGCTGACCATTTGCCTTTCTTTCCGCCCCAAACTGTACCGGCGCATTCAGGGCGGGAACGGCCGATGTTCGGCTTTGTCCGCCAGGTCACACCCGGTGCGCATCCCGGCAAATTGTGACCGAACCGTCTTTCACTTCACGAGCGCAGCTGTGCCGCCGCCTTTTCCGCGATCATCATGGTCGTGGCCTGCGGTCCACGCCCCAGCGGGACCGGCACGACGGACAGATCCACCACCGACAATCCGGTTACTCCGTGCACCCGGCACTGCTCGTCCACCACGGCCGCCGCATCGTTTTCCCGGCCCATTCGGCAGGTGCCGGACAAATGTTGCGAAGTGGCGAGATTCGCGCGTAACCAGGCGTCGAGATCCGCGGGCCGCGGAATCGGATCGACCGGCCGCGCGTTCATTCGTCGCAGCAGCCCGCCCGCGGTCGCCACCGCGTCGCGCAATCGGGCCCGATCCGGTTCGGCGGTCAGATAGCGATAGTCGATGAACGGCGCGGCGTCGGGGTCGGCCGACCGCAAGCGCAGCGTTCCGGAGGACTGCGGGCGCATCAGGGTGACGCCGAGCCTGTGCACCCCCGGGGTGAACGACACGGCGTACGGCCGGATTTCGACATCGTCGACCTCGAGCACCGTCTCCAGCGGGACGGTCGGCGGTTCGGCCAGTCGCAGCAGGTAGGAGATGCCCACTTCCGGATGATCGCTGAGCCAGGAGCCGACCGGGGCGGCGTGCACGACCGGGATACCGAGTGAGCGCAGCTGTGCCGGGTCGCCGATGCCGGAGCGCAGCAGCAGCGCGGCCGACTCGATCGCACCCGCGCAGAGCACGATGCGGTCGGCCCACTCGGTGCCGCTCTCTCCGTCGCGCACGTAGTCCACGCCGACCGCCCGGGTGCCCTCGAAGCGGACCCGCGTGACCGACGTCTCCCCGGCGACGGTCAGATTCGGGCGGCCCAGCGCGGGCAGCAGATAGCCGATCGAAGGGCCGATCCGTCTGCCCTGGTCGCAATTGCACGGCACCACGCCCACCCCCTCGCCGCTGTCGGGGGCATTGAGATCGGGCACCTCGGCGAACCCGGATGCCAGGCACGCCTCCGTGAACATCGCGCTCACCGGCGCGGGATCCGAGCTGCGCAGCACGGGAATCGGGCCGCGGTCGCCGTGCCAGGGTTGCGCGCCGAAGTCCAGGTCGCGCTCGACCCGGCAGTACAGCGGAAGCACGGAGTCGAACGACCAGGCGTCCGAGCCGCCGAGCACCCGGCTCCATGCGTCGAAATCGGCCACGGTGGCACGGACGAAGTAACCGCCGTTGATCGCCCCCGAGCCGCCGATCACTCTGCCGCGCACGATGGTTGCCTGCACCGGCGGGTCGTCGGCGAGAACCACCTCGTAACGCCACAGCCACGACGCCTCCGGACCGATCGGCAGCGACGCGGCGTCCAGCAATTCGGCGGGCATCGCGTCGCGGCTGGCCCACAGTCGTCCGGCTTCGAGCAGCCGCACCGTGTGCGCCGGATCGGCGCTCAACCGCTCCGCCAGAACACACCCGGCGGTACCGCCCCCGACGATGAGCGTGTCGGCCATTCGGACTCCCGTTCAGTATCTCGGCGCGGTCCGCGTCGCCGGCGAGCGGCGCGGCGAGGGTGCGGGCAAGATCCAGGTCATCGCGGGTGATTCGGGTCGATCAGCGGGACGGTGTGGTGGGTTTCAGCGCTTCCACGCTGCGCGCGCGGAACGCGCCGAGCCAGAGGCCGGTGCCGTAGGCGATGTCGTCGAGGCGTTTGTAGACCGTGTAGCGCACGGGATCCAGCCCGCCCGCGTCGCGGTGGGTGAACCAGTCGGCCAAACCGTCCGCGACGGCCATGGTGATCGCGATCTGCCGCACCCGCCGGGAGAAAACCATCGCCAGCAGCGTGATCGGCCAGTAGTGCCTGCACATCGCCGAGGCCAGCCGCCACAGTCCGGCGAAGAAGCCGCGCGCCAAGTAGATCGCGGCGATCCGGGTCGGATTGTCCAGCCCGGCGAAGACGCGGCGCAACCGGGCCAGAGCGGTGATCAGCGTGACGATCCCGCCGAGCAGTCCCCACTTGGTGAGCGTGGCGAACAGGAACGCGGCCAGCAGCGTCCAGGACGGCACCGACAGCGGTGACACCGTTCCCGCGTGCCGCTCGCCCAGCGGCGCCGCGCCGGTGCCGTAGAAGAGCTTTCGGCCGAACCAGGCGCGGAAGCACACCCGGTGGTCGTGCGCCACGTGGGCCGCGGGCTCGTAGCGCAGCCGCCAGCCCGCCCGCTCCAGCCGCCAGCACAGGTCGACGTCCTCGGCGACGTGCATCGACTCGTCGAATCCGCCTTGCTCCAGCAACGCCCTGCGCCGCGCCAGCAGCGCCGCGCTCGGGACATAGGACACCAGCCCGCGCGAGTGCACCGCCGCCTCGCGCCTGCCCAGATCGAGCGAGGAGCGGGTGTGCTCGTAGCGCGCCAGCGCGTTGGACTCCGGGTCGAGCGCGACGATCCGCGGGGCGACCAGCGCCACCCCGGGGTCGCTGAAGTGGCCGAGCATCACTTCCAGCCACCCGCTGCGCGGCACCACGTCGGAATCCAGGAACGCGACGAAGTCGGTTGTCGCCGCCCGTAAACCCGCGTTGCGCGCGGCGGCGGGCCCCTGCTTGCGGTCGTGCCGCAGCACGGTCACCCGGCACCGGGTGCCGCGGTTGCGCGGGATTTGCACCGGCTGGTCGGAGCCGTCGTCGACCACGATGACGTTGTGCCCGCGCAGCGCGGCGAGCAACCGCGCGAGCCCCTCGGCGTTGTTGTGCAGCGGCACGATGACGGTGACGTCCTCCGGCGACGGCAGCAGCCGGGGGCGCGGGTTGGCCACTCCGGAGTCGAGCAGCCGTCTGGCAACGACAGCGGACTTCGGGTCGGTCACCTCGAGGTACCCGTCGCCGATCATCTCGGCGGCCTCCGGGGCAAGTCGCAGCAACCTGGTCGGCGAACCGCCGATCAGCACCCGCCCGCCGGAGTATGCGCGTACCCGAGGATCGATCCGCACCCCGAATCCATCGGGCAGGCGATCATGGCGCATTCCTGGCATGCTAGGCGGAGTTTCGCGGGCAGACATCAACAGTCCGGAAAAATCGGCAGAATTCCGGGCGAAACCGGCCCGCGACCGGAACCACCTCGCGCCGCACCAGATGCCGAGCGTTCGCTCGCACCCATTTCCCAGCATCCGGCAATGTCACGGCTATCGCCCGGTCGATGACCGCGCGATAGCCACACCCGTACCATCAGCGCACTTTCAGCAAAGTGAATGGCTTCACGCCAGCGGGCTCTCGTCGCAGGCCCGCGCCGGGCGGCGTTCCGGCGTGAATCCGGCCGGGCGCGTCGCGCTGAGCGTCAACGGGACCGGCCCGCCCTTGCGTCCGGCGCGCGGCGCGACCCGGCGGGAATGGTCGACCGACGAACGCGGGATCATCCGCGCCGTGTCGGCCAGCGCCGCCTCGCCGTAACCCTGCACGCATTCCGGATCAGGGCCGTCGGCGGGCAGTCCGGTGAAGAACTTCGCCGCCATGCAGCCGCCCCGGCAGGCGTCGTAATGGCTGCACGACGCGCACGCGCCGCCGCCGCTCGGCTCGCGCAGCTCCCCGAACAGCTCCGATGACCGCCATACGGCCTCGAAACCGCCGTCGGCCACGACGTTTCCGGCGCGGAACCGGTCGTGAATGGCGAAGGGGCAGGCATAGACGTCGCCAACCGGATCGACCAGGCAGACCACCCGGCCCGCGCCGCACATGTTCAGTCCCGGCAGCGCCTGGCCGAACGCCGACAGGTGGAAGAACGAGTCGCCGGTGAGCACGCCTTCCCCGTTGCGCAGCAGCCAGTCGTAGAGAACGCGCTGCTGGTCGGGCGTCGGGTGCAGCTCGTCCCACACGTCCGCACCCCGGCCGGACGGCCGCAACCTGGTCAAACGCAAGGTGGCGCCGTACCTTTCGGCGATGGCGCGGAACTGGTCGAGCTGCGCGATGTTGTGCCTGGTCGCCACCACCGACAGCTTCGCGTCCCGGAAACCCGCGGCGGCGAGGTTCTCCAGCGCGCGAATCGCCATGGCGTAGGAGCCCGGGCCGCGTACGGCGTCGTTGACCTCGGCGTCGGCGCCGTCCAGCGACACCTGCACGTCGACGTAGTCGCTGGCCGCCAGCCGGGCCGCGACCTCGGGCGTGATCCTGACCCCGTTGGTGGAGAACTTCACGCCCACGTGGTGGGCGGTCGCGTAGTCGACCAGCTCCCAGAAGTCCGGGCGCACCGTGGGCTCGCCGCCGCCGATGTTCACGTAGAACACCTGCATGCGCTCGAACTCGTCGATCAGCGCCTTGCACTGCTCGGTGCTGAGCTCGCGCGGATCGCGGCGGCCCGAGGACGACAGGCAGTGCACGCAGGACAGGTTGCAGGCGTAGGTGAGTTCCCAGGTCAGGCAGATCGGCGCGGCGAGACCGGACTCGAAGCGGTCCACCAGGCGCACCGCCGCGTCGGACGGCGGGACCACCCCCGCCGTCGACGGCGGCGCCGTGGCCGCGCTCGCGACGGAGGGCGCCGTCGGTGCGCCGGCCGGCGCACCGATGATCATGTCGGATTCGGCGAGCTGTGTCAGCGCTTTGACGTAAGTCGCCGTGCTCGCCTCCGGCACGCCCGCGGCGCGCAGGGCGGTGCGGGCCGAGGCGTGCTCCGGCAGCGAGCGGACGATCTCGACGATCCGCGGACTCTTCAGGAAGGAGAGTTTGCGCGTGCCGAAGTGGTAGAGCAGCGCGCCGAACGGCTCCGGACGCAGCGCCACTCGCGGATGCAGTTGCCAGCGGGTATCGAGATCGAGCATCGTCGTCGACCGCCCGTCAGTAGACGCCGCACATGCCGTCGATGGACACCTCTTCGATGAGGCTCTCCTCGACCAGCGGCGCCTCCTCGGCCGACCGCGCGGCGGCGGCCTCCATCCGTCCGGTGTTGTCGGTGTCTGCGTGTCCGGTGGACCCGTATTCCGGCATGGCTACCTCCGCGAGGACGATCCGTGTGCGAACTGCCCGGTGCAGTCCGTGCTCACACAATAACGTCATAAACTGACAAAACAACAGGTTTCACTTTTCGACCCCGAGGTACCGGCCGCCGCGCGTCCCGGGCACGGAGCCCATCCCGCCGCGAGCCGAGTGGAACGGGCGGCCACGCGACCGATGCCCGGCGCTCTAGACTGCGGGTGGCAAGCAGCTGAACAGAATGTGACGGGCAGCACGCCCGCAGTGGTAGAGGTGGCATGGGAGTCGGACGAATGCAGGCGAACGGGGGCGGCAGCACACCGCGGTGTGCGCATCAGGCCCGGAGGCGGAAGCTTGCGTAACCACGGAGGGCCCGCGAGCACCACGAATCGAACACTGTCGGAGTCCGAGATCGTCGAAGCCGCGCTGCGGGTGGTACGCGAGGACGGCGTGGAGAAACTGTCGATGCGGCGACTGTCGCGCGAACTCGGCGTCTCCCCGATGGCGCCCTACTACTACGTCGCCGACAAGCGCGAGCTGCTCGACCTCGTCGCGAGCGCGGCGCTCACCGGAGTACGCACGCCACCTGCCGAATCCGGGCCGTGGCAGGATCGGCTGCGCGATCTCGTCGACCAGATCGACGAGAAGCTGCGCAAGCATCGCGGCCTCGGCGACATCCTGATCGAGCAGATGCTGGGCAAACAGCTGGATCTGATCAGCGCGATCATGGACATCCTCGATTCGGCGGGATTCGGCGATCGCGACATCCTCGCCGCCTACGCGACCATCCACACCTATCTGTTCGGCCGCAGCCGGGTGAACCCGCGCGACCGATCCGCACCGGCCGACGTCACGCTGCCGCCGGTCGTCGAGCGGGCCACCCGGTACATCGGCGACCTGCGCGGACGCTACTCCTACGACTTCGGCATGGACGTGCTGATCGCCGGCCTGGAGGCCCAGCTTGTCCGCCAGGCGACGACCGACGTACGATGAAACTGAAACACGTTCTAGTTTTAGCGTCGCGGGATGCCCGTGCCAGGTTCGAGAGGACGACATGACCACTGTCGAGGTTCCCCACGGCTCGCGCTCGGTCGTGCTGCGGGTGTCCGCGGTCATCGCCGAGACGGCCGACACCCGCTCGCTGGTCTTCGACGTTCCCGACGAACTGGCCGAGAAGTTCCGTTACCAGCCGGGACAATTCCTCACCCTGCGCATCCCCAGCGACCGGACCGGTTCGGTCGCGCGCTGCTACTCGCTGGCCAGCTCGCCAT
>NZ_BAFR01000199.1 GCF_000308435.1 Nocardia araoensis NBRC 100135
ACAACTGTGGACGGACAACGAAACGCCCTTCGTAGCCCCTGCGACTGCGATCTGATGGTCGCGCCCCTGATTTGCCCCGGGGGCGTGGCGTGACGAAAGCGCTGCTCGCGGTACATGTCCTGACAGCGATCATTGCCATCGGCCCGGTCACCGTGACCTCGAGCATGTTTCCGCCAGCCGCACGGCGAGCGGCCGAGTTCGGTAGGGACCGCGACCACGCAGTCGTCGCAACGTTGCATCGCATCTGCCGCGTCTACGCCGGAATGGGAATCGCCGTCCCGGTCTTCGGCTTCGCTACCGCAAGCAGCCTGGGCGTCCTCAGCGAAGGATGGCTTATCGCGTCGATCGCCCTTACAGCCGCTGCGGCAGCAGTGCTCGGGCTGCTCGTCATCCCTGCACAAGCCGTGCTGGCAGGTGAAAACATCACACCTGCCGGGCAGTCGCCAGTCGATGAGCTGGCCGCCGCGAAATTGGCCATGTACACCGGCGTTTTCAACCTGCTCTGGGCAGTCGTCACGGTCCTGATGATCGTGCGTCCCGGATCGACGACAGGAGCCTGATCATGAACCCTCGGCATGCGCTCCGCATCGCAGCCATCACCGAGCCACTGTCGCTGTTTGTCCTCCTGCTCAACCTTGTCACCGTGCATTGGCCGATGGTCGCTACACTGATCGGCCCCGTACACGGATGCGCCTACATTGCCGTCATCGTCCTGGTCTTCCGACTGGAGGGAGCTGGACGCGGCGTCAAAGCCACCGCGCTGCTCCCCGTCGTCGGCGGGCTTCTGGCTTTTCGCGCCCTCAGCCGTCGCGAGCACCCTGTTCACCATGCACCAGGTACCGCACCCGTCGAACAGGCCGCCCTCGAACTCTGACAGCCGACGGTACTTGCCCGGAGGACTCACGTATGACCGACCACTGCGTCACACTCATCGATGTGATCGAGCCCCCGCGATCGGCTCGACAAGTTGATCAGACCGCGCAGCCCGTGGCGCAGCGTCGACCATGTCGATTCTCCACCGCTTGATGTCGACTGGGTCAACCACCGGCGGCTGTACCGCTACTGCGGCGAGATCCCGCCCGCAGAGATGGAAGCCCGCCTACCACTCTTCCGGCCCAACCAGCAATCCGCCGGGCTGTCGCCGAGCATTCCGTCCCTGGTCACGTTGTTCCTTTGAGTTATTCCGCGAACAGTGTGACCCCGTCATATGGAACACTTGGGTCCGGTGCCAGCCCCGGTCCCGGCCGGCGGATTGTGTTGCGGCGTTGCGAATATCGCCGCGACGGTCGGCGGCGGTAATCGCGCAATGCCATCGAAGTGGGCGATTGGTCCCAGCCAGCGGTTCCTCGTGGTGCCGATCCCGGAGGGCTGCGCGGCTTCGCCGACTACCAGCCCGTGGTGGACACCGCGCGGCCTGGGCATTCCAGCGGGACCGGTGGAAGCGCGCACTGGCCGTGGTCTGGTGTGCGGGCCTCGCGGTGCTCGGTTTCGGAGCGACGAGCGCGGTATTCGATCGGCTTTCCCCGGCGGATAGGCGACCAGGGTTCGCCGTCAGCGCCGCGGCGGCGCGGTCAGGTCGAGCTGTGTACCCGCGGTGGCGTCCAGGGTCGCCATGCACATCCGCAGGACCTCGTCACGCGAAACACGTTGGTGGACGAGCCATTCGACCGCCACCTCGCGAATGAAGGCGATCCATCCGATCAGCGCCGCAGCGGCGACCTCCCGCGCGTGTCCTGTGGCGCCACACGCGTCGAGGAGGCGCTCGCACAGGGCATTCAGGTCCTCGACCACCGGTCCGCGCACCGCCGGATCGGCGGCCAGGGCGGTGCGGTTGGCGATAAGAACCAGCGGAACGTGGTCGCGGTAGAAATCCAGATGTGCCACCAGGGTCCGGTAGGCGGCGGTGCGAACCGGCTCCTCGGGGTCGATGCGCAGTTCGGCGAGCAGTCGATCGTGGGCTCGTTTCCAGATGGCCGCGAAGAACTCCCCCTTGGTGGGGAAGTAGTGGTACATCAGGGCGCGGGAGGCGCCGGCGTGGGCGGCGATGTCATCCATCGAGAGTTCGTCGTAGGAGCGTTCGCCGAACAGTCGTGCGCCTACGTCCATCAATTCGTCGCGGCGCTGCTCGGGGGTGAGGCGGCGTCGGCTCGGCATCTGCTCATGGTAGGCGTAGGCGTGCGGTGGTTGACGCGAGCCGCGGCAGCGGCCTACCGTAGTAGCTTATTCTACAATCGTCTAATAGGGGTCGGTATGCGACGAGTGCTGCAGATCTGGTTACTGGTGTTCGGGTTGGCGTGTGTGGGAATCGCGTTGGCACATCTGTTTTTCGGTACTGCCAGCATCATCGGTGCGGGGCCGGTGAACGCCACCATCGATTCCGATATGCGCTTCTATGCCGTCGTGTTCGGCGCTTACGGGATGGCCGTGGCGTGGTGTGCGCGCGATGTGGAGCAGAAGGGGCCGGCGATCAACTCGCTCGGCGCCGTCTTCTTCGCCGGGGGGCTCGCCCGACTGCTGGCGTGGGTGGTGAGCGGGGAACCCAATTGGTTCTATGTGCTGATGACGCCGGTGGAACTGCTGATTCCGATCCTGAACTACTTCCTGGTGCGGGCGGTGTGCGTGGACCACGCGTCCAACGACGGCCGCGCATGCATAATCCAGAGCGGCCCGATCCGAAATTCGCATTCCATCACTGCCGCACTCCCGTTCGAATTGGAGCTACAGCTCGACGGATCGGACCGCCCGAAACGGGTGCGAGTAGTGGACGTCTTCACCGTGAACGAAGAGGGACTCGTTACGTCCATGAAGGCATACTGGTCACCCGAAGATATCCAGGAAATCTGACGAAGTAGGCCCCCAACTGCTCTTGATCACCGTCGGGTCTTGCACGATCTATGTATAGGCACCAGGGACCTACGGGGGAGCGAAAGTCGGTGTCCGCCAAGCCGCATCGACACCCGCACCGGGTGTTCGGTCCAGCTCGACCACTACCTGGAAGTGCTGAAGATCAAACCGGGCGCGTTCCCGGGCTCGACCGCGCTGGCCCACGCCCGCACGGCGGGAGTGTTCACCCGTGCCCACGAAGCGTTCCGGGCAGCGGCGCGACGAGTCAACGGCGACGCTGAAGGCGCCTGGGAGCTCTGATCGAGGTGTTGTTGCTGCACCGCAGCCTCAACGCTGCCGATGTGATCGCCGGAAGCGTGGCCGCCCTCGAGGTCGGGGCGTGAGCGCCGATGTGGTCGCGGTCGAGGCCCGCCACCCGACCACCAAGAGGGCTGGCGTCGAATTGGACCTCACCACACCGCCCACCACCTCCGGCAAGGGCAGCGAGTTGTCAGCCTCACCCAACGCCGGCTCACCGACCCGGCTGCGATTACCGCCGTGCTGCCCCCGACCCGCGGCCCTTGCCACGCGTCACCGCCTACGACGAACTCCTACCCCGCCGCGTCACCCCACCACACCACCCATCACCGATGCGTCCGACGCCGAAGAGAGCAGCGCCTCATGAGCCAGCCCAAAACCCCGCAATCCCGCCGCGGCCGACCGGTGGGCCTGGCTGCTGCTGGCCGCCTACACCCAACTCCTCTCGCCCCAGCCTTGCGGCCGACCAACGGCGACCTTAGGAGAAACCAGCTACGACTTACACCCGCCCACGTCCGTCGAAGGTGTGGGCACCTGCGCACCTAAGCCCCTCTGCCCCGCCAGTGCGCCAAAACCCACCCGACCCGTGTTTGCGGTAGTCAGGCCGGCAGCCAGCGCTCTTCGTAACCGGTGCGGTGGGCCAGCCGGGCCAGTCCACCCAGGAACAAGCGTTGCAGCCACAGGGGAACGTAGGCGATGTAGCCATCCTGATATTTCCACAGTAGTGCCAGGGCGAGCGGATTTCGTGGGACTCCCGCGCGGGTGGTCGTACCGGCAGCGTCCAGGGCTTGCCACAACTGAAACATCTGCCAGTGCCGCAGCGGTGGACGGATTTCGTGATCGAGCACGGTGTCCGGCGCCTCGGTCCAGAACTCGTGCACCGCACCCGCTTTCGCGTGCGCTGCATCACCCTGCACTGCGATCGTTTCAGCGCCGTCGATGCGAAAACGGGCTTGTCCGTGCCGCACGGTCCAGGATTCCGTCAGCTCCGGATGCCAGTGCGGCCCCGCCTCGCGGCCGGGGGTCGGCAGATGGTGCCGCAGACGCAGATATGCACCGCGGTCGTCGACACCCTGATCGACCAGTGTTACCCGATGGCCATTGCGGAAGTGGAGGACGATTCCCATCGTTCAGATATAAAGGTAACCTTCATATTGTGTCAATGCCCTCCCCCACAGACGACGGTGGGCCCCCAAGCCTCTTGAAACTGCTCGTTCTGCTGAAGCACTCGATGGAAGGCGAGCTGAATCGCCGCTTGCGCGTCGCCCTCGATGAGGACATGCGCCCGGCGCACTACGCGGTCTTCCGCCATCTGGATCCGGCCGGCTCGCGCGTGGGTGACCTTGCCGAGGCCGCAGGGATGACGCAGCAATCGATGGGTGAGCTCGTTGCCCACTTGGAACGTTGTGGCTATGTCGAGCGACGAGTCGATCCGACCGACCGGCGAGCACGGTTGGTTGTAATGACCGAGTTCGGCCGATCAGCCTCGGCCACAGCCGGCGAAATCCTCGCTGACCTCGAGGACCGCGTCGCCGCCCGACTCGGGACGGACGGCCTGCACCAGTTACGCAGCCTCCTCGCGCAAGTTCATGAGATCCTCGCCGCCGATCGGCAGTGATATGGCGAACCGGTCAGCCGCATCGGTGCCGGATTCAGCGGCCGAGCCACGGTGCAATCTTTCAGTTTAGGAACGCGGAGACGTGTTCGGCTGCCCAGGTCGTGAAGCTGAGGGCCGGGCGACCGAGAAGTTCGGCGACGGTGTCCGTGGTCGGGCCCGGTCGGCGGACATAATCGGCCAACGAGCCGAGCAACCGGTCCGGGATCTCCTCGGGCAGACCTTGAGCCGTCATGGAAGCGCGCACCTGTTCCGGCGCGATCTCGACGAAGGACAGCTCGCGCCCGGTTACTTCGCCGAGAATGCGCACCTTTTCGTACTGGTTCAGCGATGTCGGCCCGGTGAGCACGTACCGGCGACCCGCGTGGCCGTCCTCGGCGAGGGCTCGGACCGCCATCGTCGCTATATCGCACTCGTGGATCGGGGAGGTAGCAGCCGAGCCGTAGGCACCGCGCACCACGTCGCCGCCGCGCAGCTGCGGCACCCAGGCCAGAGCGTTGGCAGCGAAATCCGCGCACCGCAATACGGTCCAGGCCAGACCCGACGCCTCGGCGGCGGCCTCCAGCGCGGTGAATCCCGCGATGAACCGCGGCTCGCCCGCTGGGTACGCCACGGTCGCCGCCGACACCACCACGACCCGCCGCACCCCGTGTGCTCGTGCGGCCGTCAGGATATCGGAGGCCGATTCGGTGACAGCACGTGAGCTGAGCAGCACCGCGTGCGCGTCGCGCCACACTTCTTCGGGGATCTTCGCAATCGACGGGTCGCCCTCGATCACCCGAACAGACTTCAGCAGTGCCGCGTTCGCCGCGACGCGGCTCACCGCGGTGACCTGTGCGCCCGCGCGGTTCAGTTGTGAAACAACCTCGCGGCCGATAATCCCGGTCGCTCCGATCACAACGAACATGACCGATCCTTCCTTTGATCGCGGTGGACGGCAACAGCCTCCATCGCTGACACATAATTCAAAGTGAGAACTCTCGAGTGGATCTCGCCCCACTACGGTTTTCGCGGGGCCGCCCGGATTGCAGACGCTATCGGCGTCGGGTATGAGCTGTCAGGATTCGAGGGAGGCGATCGGGGACTCCTAGGCTGCTCGCGGTGGCCAAATCGAAGACCGGGATGGCGATTCCGATTCCAGCGTAGATACAACACCGTCACCGGGGTCATTAATGAGGCTTCGTTTCTCGGTCACCCTTGCTATTTCGAGAGCCTGCGTGGCTGAAGGCCGACCTTCGCGCGGCCCACTGCGAAGCCTGTACCAGTACGGTGCGTTCGGGGAACAGGTAGGCCATCGCGGTTCGGCTCCATGAGCTCAGTCTGTGCGGATCGGGGAGCCTCCCGCAATGACATAACGCCCACAGATCCGGACACACTTGGGAATGGCACGAGGACCGGATCTGTGGGGTGGTTGTCCTTGTGGACCTGCGAGCCGCTTTCGCAAGATCGAAGTGTGTTGGTTTCAAAGCCCGCAGACGTGGTGGTGGCGGATGGCGCTGTGCTTGATATGGCAAGCCCAGTGCAAGTGCTGTAACTGGGCCGGGCATCGGATCCGTTGCGCTTCCTCGGACGGGCGGCCGGTGCGCACCGAGGTTGACTGCCACCGGTGACGGTGTAGTGGCCATCGCCCGCCGATGCGGATTCGGCTCCGAGAAAACCATGCGCCGGGGTTTCGGAAGGTTTTCAGCGTCACCCCGAACGACCGTCGCCAGCGGTTCGTCACCGCTACAGAGTAAAAGAATTCTGCCCGAACAAGGAGTTATCGTGCATATTCCACGTCGCCGTGCCCTCTGGGGCGGCGCAGCAGTCACCGGCTTGTTCCTCGCCGCGGCGCCCGCATGGTCGCAGGCGGAGCCGGCCGGGCCACCCTTGACACCGCTCGCCGTCAAGGCGCGTCTATTGCTCGACGAGGTGGCCCAGCCGCACGTTCGCAATCACAGCCTGCGCAGCTACTTTTTCGCCCGCGCGGTCGCCGAGGAGCAACGCCTGGCATGCGACGACGAAATCGTGTTCCTCATCTGCGCATTGCACGATATCGGCATGACGGACGTGGCCAACGGTGATCAGCGGTTCGAAATCGACGGGGCCGACTTCGCGGCGCGCTTTCTCGAAGACAACGGCGTCACCGACGCCCGGGTGGACCTCATCTGGGATGCGATCGCCGCGCACACTTCGGGATTCATCCATTCCCCGGTGTACCAGCGCCGCCGCCCACCGGAAATCCAAGCCGCCGTGACCGGCATCGGGATCGACCTCGGCGGCGGCCCCTCCGACCTGCCGCCCGGCTACGCCGACCGGATACACGCGGCGTATCCGCGACTCGGCGGAAGCGCCGCGCTGTTCCGCACAATCGAGCAACAGGGCTTGGCGAATCCCCGCAAGGCGGGGCCCGCGACTTTCGCGGGCGAGGTCGTGCGTCAGCGTCACCCGGATGTCCCGTACGAAACCGTCGAAGACATTATCGCGGCAAGCGGATGGGCCGACAACTAGTCAGGTACCTTCGGTCCGGCGTGCCGAGGGGCTGGGTTCGAGACAGTAGAGCAGACCTTGCCGGGCAAATGCACTCAGCTGCGACGCTGCCACCGGAGTGCCTCAGCGCCGCCGCGGCCGAACTAATCAGTGGCCGCGGCGGCGACGTAGAGGGCGGCAGTGATCGGTGTCTTATTCGGACAATGCTCGTTCGACCGGCCGGTCGGCACCAGCGGGCGAGATTCTCCCGGTGCGAATTCTGAGCAATGCGAACGTGATCAGTGCGATTCCGGCCAGCGCGGCCCCGCCGGGAAGCCACCACGACACCAGCCGCAGTTTCGTTTCGACCGAATTCAGTTTGTCGACCGCATCGGCCGAAGAGTCGTCCCTGCTGGCGAGTTTGCTGATGGACAACGTGATGGGTGCACCGGCCGGGAGTCCGATGGGAACGGCGGTAAGCGTTGTCGTCTGCTGCAATCGGACCGGAGTGCCGAATTGTTTGTCCGCGAGCACATCCAACTGCAGGTGCGAGCGGAGCTCGAGCGGGATCCGTTCTGGAAGCGGCTGATTCGGCACCGGCATGCCGAGCGTCGCCACTGCCGACGCGGGAATCGACGATCCATCGCCGCCGAACCGCTGCGCGATTGCCGTGCGCACCTTTGCCGGATCTGCCAGCGGAGCGTTTCCATCGGCGGTGTAGTGCAATACCTTCCGGCCATGGAATGTGGCCTCTTCTGCGAAAACGAGAGGTTGCGTCGTCCGGGTTGCCGCATCGTAGTAGGTGTAACCGTCGTGGGCGGGGTGGGGTGGAAGGCTGAATGTGATCGCACCGTGCTGGTCCTCGACCTCGGCTCCGCGGGGCGCTTCGGCCTGGCGCAGCGTGGTGCGATCGAGGGCGAAGGTGTGCTGTTCGGTGGACAGAGCCGGGCCCCGCGGGATTCCGAACATTTGAGAGTTGCTGCGCACGACGGCGGTATTACCGTCGACCTGCACCACCCGCACGCTGCGGTCGATTTCGACGTCGACGGTCGTCGCACCAGCGGGATTCGGTGTGGTCACCGAACCGGTGTACACACCATGGCTTTCGAAATCGGCCGGCAGGCGCATGAGCATCGGGACGACGACTACCCGGGTGGCGCCAGCGGCGAGAATGAGCGTGGCCCCGATCAGCGACCAGACGACGAGAGAACGCGAAATATTAATGGCTGACTCCTCGATGAGTGGGAAGCGAGTGAGTCAACGATGCAATGGCACACGGCCACGATCCATGGACGGATCGTCAACGTGGCCGCCCTCTTCGTCGTCTTTTTTACAATTTGCTACCGCAGATAGCCTGCACCCGCGCCGCCAGGAATTTCGAGATCGCATTCGGCGGCGAGCGCCCATGCGAATCCAACGAGACCGTCGGTCGAGGACGTCGACATGCCGGTGAGTTCCTCGATCTTGCCCAGCCGGTAGCGCAGCGTGTTGACATGGACCACCAGCGCGGCCGCGGTGCGCGGGATATTTCGATCTTGTTCGAGGTACACGCGCAGTGTCTGCTCCAGCATCGGCCCGAACTCTCCCGCGGTGCGCAGCGGCGCCAGCAACCGGTCCCGATAATATCGCCCGACATCGGGGACCGATGTGACAGCGAGCCGCCACCCCAGATCCTCGAACGCGACCACCCCGCTGCGACCCAGGTATAGCGCCGACTCGAAAACACGTCCGGCGATCTCGAACGAATCCCGCGCACGCATCAACGGCAGCATCGGGCCGATTCCCGCGACGACCTCCGCATCGCCAACGTCCGGCGGCGCCCCGACCACGCCCACACACTCGGCATCGACGACTGCGAGCACGGCGTTGCGCCGGCCATCTGCGGCCACTGTCTCGAGCCGACGCCGCAGCTGTTCCAGCGACATCGCCGAATCCCGGGGGCGGGCTCTGACCGCTGCATAACGCCCAGCGGGATCAAGTCCATAGAGCGCACCGCGCCCGCTGAGTTCGCCGGACGACAGATGTCCGGACAGCAGGCCGCGCACGAATGCCGCACGGTCATGGGTGTCGCCCAGGGCGCGCTCGATCCCCAACTTCTGGTACACCTTCGACGCGCGGGCGGTGAACGCGTCGCTCATCGACCACAGTCGGCGCACGCCGTCCAGCATGAGGTCCGGCGACGCACCGCATTCGATGGCCAACTCCGTGAAGCGAGCTTGTATCGCCGAGATCGATATCCGGTATCCGTGCAGCATGTCCTCGATCGGAATGCCCTGTCCGGCCCGCTCTCGGACGGTGATCTCCGCCTCGGGGAACTCACCGGGCGTCGCCGACCGCAAGGCGCGCACGGCCACATCGAGATTTCGCCGCACCGACGCCCTGGCCGCCGAATCCGGTACGCCCTCGTACGAGGGTAGTTCCAGGCGGATCAGCTCGATCGATCGTTGCGCCAGCAGCGGCTCCTCCGCTAGCAGCCGATCGGCTACCGCACCCAGCGTCGTCGCCGAGAAAGTTTCGCACATCGTCACGCCTCCACGCACTGCGTTGCTGTGAAGCTACCTCGCAACCTCGCTATGACGAGCCGAATCAGCAAAACGCTGGCGACGACTTGTCCCGGCCCCTTCACCGCACAGCGCCCGCCCGCCCCGACCGAGCCACCTCATCGAGCGACTCTTGCGACCGCGGTCCAGTCCCCCGGTTTCCCACCACCGCAGTTCTATGCGGGCCGTCCTTGCATATGCGGAACGTCCAATTCTATGATGATGGTCCAACTACTCACTGGAGAGTGCCCATGCGATTGATCACCTTTGCCGCCGAAGGTCGGCGTGTAGGAGCCTTGCTCAACGGCGACGACACGGTCCTCGACCTCGCCCTGGCCGCACCGGACCGGCCGGAATTCGCCTCCATGTCGACATTGATCGAATCCGGCGTGGAAGGGCTCGACCGCGCCCGCGAACTTGCCTCGGCTGCGCCGGAGCATGCACTGATCCCGGCGACAGCGGTGCGCTGGTGCCCACCCCTCCCCCGTCCGGCACGGATGCGCGATTGCGGCCTGTTCACCCAGCATTTGGCCGACGCGCTGCAACAGATCGCGCGCCGCCAAGCCGAGGGCGCGGGCGACGATCCGGAGGCCGCATTCCAGGAACTCATGGCCAGCGGCCGGTTCACCCTGGACCCTCTGTTCACCGAGCGTGTGCTGTACTACAACGCGGATCCGCTGCTGATCACCGGCCCGAACGACACCGTCGCGCCGCCGGAGGGCGCGAAGGAGCTCGACTATGAGCTCGAATTCGCCGTTGTTGTCGGCCGCGACGGCCGCGACATCCCTCCGAATCGAGCCCGTGACCATATCTTCGGCTACACCATCTACAACGACTGGAGCGCCCGAGATCTGCAACTGCGACTGATGCAAACCGGCGTCGGCCCGGGCGAGGGCAAGGACTTCGCCACCTCGCTGGGCCCATGCCTGGTGACCGCCGACGAGATCGCCGACCCCTATGCGCTCACCATGATCGCACGGATAAACGGCGAACAGTGGTCGTCTGGCAGCACCTCCACCATGACCCACTCGTTCGAGGACGCAATCGCCCAATTCAGTCGCACCGGCGGGGTTTTCGCGGGCGAAGTCATCGCATCCGGCACTGTCGCCTCGGGCACCGGATTCGATGCCGGCAAGCACCTGTCATCCGGAGATCTTGTCGAACTCGAGATCGAGGGCATCGGCATCCTGCGCAACCGGGTGGCGTTGTGAACGGCGTGCGTATCGCGGGCGCGGCGCGCACGGCATACGGCCGATTCCCTGGGCGCGGTGTCGCTGAGCTGGCGCGGACCGTGCTCGCCGACTGTCTCGCCGATGCCGGTGCCGAACCCGGTGAGGTCGGCGCGGTGTACTTCGCCAACACCGCACAGGGACTCGTCGAGGGACAGCACACGGTCCGCGGACAGGTCGCGCTGCGTGGCACCGGAGTCGCCGGGGTTCCGATTTTCAACGTCGAAAATGCTTGTGCCAGCGGTGCATCCGCGTTCCATCTGGCGGCTACTGCGATCGCGGCCGGACAGGTCGACGTGGCCATGGCGATCGGGGTAGAGCGACTGTCCGCAGCGGACCGTCCGACAGCAGGGCGCCTGTTCGACGGCGGCATCGACGTGGTGCGTCGTGACGATGATCTGGCTCGCCTCGGCGCCGAGCCGGGCGCGGGCACGATCTTCATGAGCATCTACGCAGCCTTGGCCGATCGTTACGGACTCGACCAGAAACAGCTCGCCGCGGTCACCGCCAAGAATCGCGCGCACGGCGCGCTCAATCCGTTAGCCACCTACCGCACTCCGCTGTCGATCGATGAGGTCTGCGCAGCCAGGGTGATCGCACTACCGCTGACCAAGCCGATGTGCGCGCCGATAGGAGACGGTGCCGCCGCAGTTCTGTTGTGCGGACCACGATCCCGGCTCGCCGGAAAGCGTGCGGTGCGCGTTCGGGCCACCTCGATCATCTCCGCCACCGACCGCGGTCTCGACGACGATACCGACCACATCTCCCGTCGCCTGGCCCGAATCGCGTACGAACAGGCCGGAATCGGACCACAAGACGTGTCCCTCGCCGAGGTCCATGACGCCACGGCCGTCGGTGAAATCCTGCAGACCGAATTTCTCGGCCTCGCTGACGCCGACGCGGCAGCCCGTGGTGACACCGCCCTCGGGGGACAGATACCGGTGAACACCTCCGGCGGACTCGAATGCAACGGCCACCCGATCGCCGCCACCGGGCTGGGGCAGTTGCACGAGCTGGTCACCCAACTGCGCGGCGAGGCCGGAGCGCGCCAGGTTGACCGGCCACGCCTCGCCTTGGCCGAGAACGGCGGCGGGTTTCTCGGCGTCGAGGAAGCCGCGGCGGCCATCACGATTCTGGAGGCGCCGTGAATACCGCTGTTCTGCTGGATCAGTCCGCCACCCGCGATCCTGGGGCGCCCGCGGTCTGCCACGGTGACGAGGTCGCTTACACCTATCGTGAGCTCGCAGACGCTGCCTGCGCTATCGGTCGGCTGCTGCGCGAACAGTACGGCCTGCGGCCGGGCGATCGGGTCGCCCTGGCAATGTCCAATAACGTCCACTACTTGGCGGTTATGTTCGGCGCGTGGTGGTCGCGCCTGGTGGTGGTACCGATGAATCCCCGCCTGCATCCCCGCGAGTTCGAGGAGCTCATCACCGACAGCGGGGCGAAATACTGTGTCACCACTGCGGATCTCGCGACACCGGACAACGTGCCCACCCTCGATGTCACCGCTCTGGCGCACCGCGCCCGCAGCGCGGAAGGTCGCGAGGCACCCGCCGCCGCGCGACCCGACGACACCGCGTGGCTGTTCTACACCAGCGGCACTACCGGGAAATCCAAGGGCGCCATGCTGACTCATCGCAACCAAGTGACCGCGGTGCTGTCGGCGTTGGCCGATATCGGCGATGCCGCCGATTCCGCGCTGCTGCATCTGACACCGCTGTCACATGCGGGCGGGCTGTTCGCGCTGGCGTTCGCCGCCAAGGGGAGGGCCAATCTGCTGCCCCGCGACGGTGCCGTGGACGCCGCCACACTCGCAGAGTCGCTCACCGCATTCGGTCCAGTGTCGTTCTTCGCGGTGCCGACCATCCTGCGGCGACTACTCGACCCGGCACTGCTCGCCGACGACCTGCTCCCACAGGTGCGACGAATCTTCTACGGCGGCGCGCCCACCTATGTCGAAGACCTGCGCGAGGTTGTCGCCCGTTTCGGCCCGCAGCGGTTGTGGCAAGCCTTCGGGCAGGGCGAATCTCCCTGCACTATCACGCATCTCACGCCAGGCGAACACACCGAGCTACCGATCCATGGCCGCCTGATGACCGTCGGTCACGCCCGCACCGGCGTCGAGGTGGCGATCATGGACGACAACGGCGCACTCCTGCCCGTTGGCGAGGTCGGCGAGGTGGTGGTCCGCGGCGACACGGTCATGGCCGGTTACTGGAACAATCCTGCGGCCACCGCCACCACATTGCGCGACGGGTGGCTGCACACCGGCGACCTGGGCCATATGGACGACCGTGGCCGCCTCACGCTCGTAGACCGCGCCAAGGATCTCATCATCTCCGGCGGATCCAACATCTATCCGCGCGAGATCGAAGAGGTACTGCTCACCCATCCCGCAGTGGCCGAGGTCGCCGTCGTGGGACGGCCCGACCCCGAATGGGGCGAACTCCCGATCGCCTTCGTCGTCGCCGAATCGGTGAAACCGGCCGAATTGGACGCCCTGTGCCTGGATCGGCTGGCCCGCTACAAGCGGCCGCGCGATTACCGCTTCCTCACCGAACTCCCCCGCAACGGCTACGGCAAGGTCCTCAAAACCGAACTGAGACGCAGCGTCTCCGCACAGAAAGGTCAGCAATGACGCGACTGATAGATCTCACTTACCCCATCGACCCCGCTTTCCGTGACATGGTGCCGCTGCCGGAGCTGGCCAAGATCGTCGGCCCGACCGTGGAGTGGGCGACGCACACCGGCGCCGGCCGAGACATGCTGGTCTCATTCTTCGGTTGCAGCCCTGAGGATCTCCCCGACGGCGAGGGTTGCGCCGGTGAGGAGCTGAACAGCTTCGGCACACACTGCGGCACCCACGTCGACGCCCCCTGGCATTCCGGCAGTGTCAGTGAGGGTAAACCGGCGCGGAAGATCAGCGATATCGATCTTTCCGAGCTGTACGCCCCGGGCATGGTGCTCGACGTGCGGGAGTGGGCGCGTCCCGGCGAGGCGATTCCCGTCGACGCCCTGAAGGCGGCGGTGGCGGCCACCGGGCGCGACATCCAGTCCGGTGACGCGGTGCTCATCCGCACCGGGCAGGAGCAGTACCCGATCTCGGACCTGCGCTACTTCAACTATCCCGGCATGTCCGCAGAGGGCACTCGATTCCTCACCGACCAGGGCGCCAAGATCCTCGGCACCGACGGTATGGGATGGGACCGTCCGATCCCAGCGATGGCCAAGGCCTACAAAGAAACCGGCGACCGACGCCACATCTGGGACGGCCATTACACCATCCGCGACAAGGAGGCATTCATCGTCCAGCAGATGGACAATCTTGCTGCCCTGCCACCCTCCGGATTCACCGTCGGCTTCTTTCCCCTGAAACTCATCGGTATGAGCGCCGCGCCGGCCCGCGTCATCGCCTTCCTCGACGACTGACCGTCTGTTGAAACCGCCCCCGCTCGCCGCCGCCGCGCCGTGAGCGGGCGCGGTTTGAACAGACGAGGTTCGTACGGTGACAGTGTCAGGCAGCGCCGTCAGTTCGTGTCACCGCCTGGTGCCAGCACAACGCGTCGATCACTCAGGCGCGCGTCACCATTTCTCGGTACAGATAACGATGCGTTCCGCGTAGTCCTCGGATCGCAACCGGATTGCGGATCATGGACGTAGGCACCTCCTGACGCAGCCTATGAGCGCAGAGTGACAGAACGGCCCTTCTCGCTCTTCCGCACACTGCTGCTCCGCCTCGACGAGGAGGGATTTCACACCTCCCTCATCGCCATGTTCGGCTGGGCGCAGAGTCGTGATCACCACCGCATGGCGCTGAAGTCGATCGGTTGGGGATGAAGGGCTTTGACACGTTCGGCGAGGCCTCGCATCCGGAGCGTCATCTCGCTTGCCGGAAGCTGTCGGCGATCCCCATGACCGGGCAGCAGCCATTCGAAACCAAGATCGGCCGATCGTGCCAGCGACTCGGCCAGCACTTCGACCGAATACCAGGTGACGCTCTCGGCAATTTCGATATCTCCGGTGGTGCGGGACCAGTACACGCTGTCCCCGCTGAAACAGTATCGGTCGTCGACTATATAAAGCACACTTCCCTCGGTGTGACCCGGAAACGGATGCGCCATTACGCCGTCGACGACCTCCACGGGCTCGGCTCCCCGTATTATCTGATCGGCATCCGGGGCTGAATCGAGATCACCCTCGTGAATCCACAGTCGAGCCCCGAATCGGTCTGCGTAGCGCCGGCCATGTGCAGCGTGATCCCTGTGGGTCAGCAGAACGTCCGTTACCACGCCGAGCTCCTCGTATCAAGTTGCCAGCGACTCGCTCCATCGGGGCGTATCGACCATGAGGTTGCCGCCGCGGCGTCGCAGCAGATAGGAGTTGGCGCCCGCGGTGCGTGACGAGTTGTGGCCACACAGGTAGAGCCCCTCGTCCAGGCGCATGGGGAACGGGTCGAACTCCGCTGTCAGTGGCACGTTCTCGCGCCGAACGGACCGGGTTTGACAAGCGAATGCGGCTGCCGCCAACGCCTGTTCCTCGGCTTCGTCGCGCGGTTGACGCAGAATTTCGGAGCGACCATCGACCTCGCCGATCAATCCGGGCGCCAATTGTCGGGACACATCGCAGTTCACGCAGCGATCGTCTACGAACCAGGACATTTGCAGAACTCCCTCCTCGGTGCGACGCAGCTACGTCCGCACCTTTTCAGGAGTACCAATCATGGCGCGGAAATTTCAAGCCTTGACTTATTTGTAAAACCCTATCTGGGGATTCCATCGACAATTTGGTGCTGCAACGGCAGCTGAGTGAGCTGGTGGTGAATGTAATCTGGTGTTGGATCGAGTTGTGGCCGAGTTGGATTCGTTGATGTCGAGGATTGGGGGTCGATTGACGCGTTCGGAGCCGCGGGCTCGGGCGCGGGAGTACGTGGCCGGGTTGACTGCGAGTCTGGAGCGTAAGAACAGGTGGACGTTATCCGAACGCGCTGGTGAGGTGGGCCCGGACGGGATGCAGCGGCTGCTGCGCAAGGCCGACTGGGCACGCCGCCAGATCGACAGCACCTGGGTGTCCGGGCGCGGGCACTGGCTGCTGGCACGGCGGTCGATCAGCGCCCCGACCGAGATCGCCTACTACCTCTGTTACGGCCCGGCCACCGCACGGCTGGTCGATCTGGCCTGGACAGCAGGGCCGCGCTGGCACGTGGAAGAGGCATTTCAGCAGGCGAAAGGCGAGGCCGGGCTCGACCACTATCAGGTCCGCGCCTGTCGAGCCTGGTACGCCCACATCACCCTGTCGATGCTCGCACAGGCCCGGCTCGCTGCATCCAAAACCATTGCTGTAAAAGGGGAGTCGACAAAACCGCCGAAGACATGATCGCTCTGACACTACCGGAGATCCGGCGACTGCTGGTGGCATTCGTGCTCACCCCGATCCATGCTGCCGATCACATCTGGAACTGGTCGACCTGGCGCCGCCGACGACAACACCAAGCCCGGCTGAGCCACTACCGGAGACGAGGACACCCACTCAACTGGCCACTCGAGTGCCGTTGCAGTACCAAGCGACGGCGCCGCCTTTGTCTACGACCCGATCGTGCGGCGAAGACGCATCGACCTCTTCAACTGCCTCCTCGAACTCACCGACGATCAGAAATAGGACGTATAGCATAATACTGGACTTTACGCATAAGCAGTGTGTCACGGCATAGGATTGTGAGCATGAGAGAATGCCAGCATGGCCGGTCGTCGTGAGGAGTCCTCAGCGGAAAGTCGTCGTCGCCTGCTCGCGGCGGCCACGGAGTTGGTCGCGGAGGTAGGTCCCCGTGGCACCTCGGTGCAGGCTGTTGCCGAACGCGCGGGCATCAGCCGTGGGTCTATTGCGTGGCACTTCGGCTCAAAAGACGGTCTGATCGTGGAGGTGGTGAAGGATGCTTTCGCCGCCGCGCTCGACCAATACCGCAAGCGCATTGGCAAGGTGGGCACGATTACGCTGGGTACGCTCATCGACGCGCATCTCGCCGTCATGACCTCACACAGCGGCCGGGTGTTCGCGACTGTACTGCCCGAGGTAATGCTCGCACCCGGACCAATCCGCGACGCCTACATCGCTGGTTACGAGAATAGTCGCCGCTTCTGGGTTGACGCACTCAGTGAAATCCTCTCGGGCACGCCGGGTATGCCGGACCCAGGGCCCCTGTCCGATGTGCTGTTCGGCAGTACCATCGGTATCAATGTGATGCACCGTTTGGAGGACTCCATTGACCCCATAGGAGGGTTGGGTTCGTTGCAGCGGATCTTCGACCTGGCCGTGGCACATTCCCGGACGAAGGCCGAACGCCCGGCCGAATCGGGATGACCCGAGATGCGAATGCCCGCGGCCGAAAGGCGGCGGGAAACCGCGCGACCGTAACGACCGGACTTCTGCCGATGGCCGTGGACAACCGGCATCGCTGTCGCGAGACAATCGAATGTCCTTTGCCACCGGAAGGTTCCGTGACTTACACCACTCCGACTCGGCCGGTCGGTGTAGCGACTGCGCTCCCTGCCCTGGCACCGTTCGCCCGCACCGCGACCCGGCTGGACCCGCGCCCCGGAAATCCCTTGCCGCAGGACAGTTCGGTCGGCGGCCCGCTGCTGTAGCCGGTACCCGAGCCGTGGCCGCACTGCGACGGTCCCACACATTGGACGGACTTAACCCGGCCGTATCCCCAGCGAACGTGCGACTGGTACGAGGGTTCCGTGCTGCTCCATCCGTCAAGAGCATGACTGCGCAGGAACGGGATGCCTACGACAGCATTCATCCTCCGCGGGAGGCTGCGATCACGAGACCATCGGTCTCTCAACAGTATTCCGAGACACTCTCTGTAGGAATGGGGGCAGCTCGCACTGCCACTAATGTTCGCGATGCCGACTGCCATCGAGGTAGGTTTCACGCCTAGAGCGCTTCGATCGACACATCCAGCCCAGAGCCGCAGGGAGCAACGTCATGACTTGGCAGCATCGCCGTCGATCACGGTTGGTAGGTGCGCCACTCAATGTGCTGGCGATACTGGGTGGTGCCGGGCACAACTGGTTCGAGCGATGGGCTGGCGTCGGGATGGCTCTGGAGCCGTGGCTGGGTCGGCGAGCCAGCAACTTCCTGTGGGCGATTGTGCCTGTGCATCTAGTACACAGATGTGATCGCCAAGGGCACGGCGACGAGGCTGTTCTGGCATTCAACGCGGGTGTGTCGGTGGCCACGGTGGCCGTTCATTTCGTCGACTGGCCGTGGTCACGCCGGCTCGGCGTTGTCCCGTGGCTGCAAGAAGCGGAAGGTATGGAGCCTCGCTTGCTGCCGGCCTACAACACGGTCCTGTTGATGTGGGGGATCAGCAGTGCTGGTGCCATACTCGTGGAGACTCGACGTAGCGATTTGAAATATGTCATCGCCGGGCTGCTCACCTTCCCATTGCAACTCGCCTCAGCGCGGCACCACTTCGTGTGGGCGCAGAGCCATGTTTTTCGCGCGGAACGACAGCCAGTAGAGGGTCGAGTCCAGGGGCTTTGTGCAGGAGGGGCGGTTACCGCTGATCCGGTTGGTTAGGTGGTGAGGGTTGGGTTGGTGTGGGTGGCGCTGCGAGATCGGGCCAGGACGTCCAGGCCGAGATAGCCGCGGCCCTCGATCCATTGGTCGTGTTGTTCGGCGAGCACGGCGGCGAGGAGGCGGATGATCGCGTTGCGGTCGGGCACGATGCCGACGACGTCAGTGCGGCAGCGGATCTCTTTGTTCAATCGTTCTTGATCGAAGCATCCTCGAGGGCATGAGGGGGCAGGCCCGGTGGGCCTGCCCCCTCGTCACGAACTTGTGCGACGAGGCGTCAGTGCGGCGCGAGCGCACTCATCAGTTGCGCCGCGGTGGCCTCATCGATGCAGGTCGGCTTGCCGCCGTTGTCGGAGTGGAAGCCGCCGCTCTTGATATTGCCGGTGAAGTAGCACAGCGGCAGTCCCGGCCTGCCCTCCGGGAAGTTGAGCGGGGGCGCGATTCCGCCGAGTGTCTCGTCATGCAGGGCGCGCAGGCCCTTGATCACATCGGCACCGGTCGAGGTCGGGGACAGGTTCACGGCCTTAGCCGCTGCCAAGAACAGCTGGCCACCCGCCCATGGGAAGAACAGGGGCGAGCTGAAATCGGGGCTGTCCTGCAGACCATTGGTGTACCTGGCGATCGCGTCACGGAAGGCTTTCACGCCCGGATTCGATGTGTCGGTGTAAAGCGCGTTGGTACCCGCGAAGACACTGCCGTCGAAATTCGGATCCCGCTGCCAGCTCTTCTCGAGTGCGGTGCCGGAGGGAATCTGGGTCGGCTTGTAGCCTTGCTCCGCGCACGAGCGCGCTATGCGGGAAATGACATCGACACCGACGCCGGAGAAGACGGCATCAACTCCCTTGTTTTTGAATGCGATACAGGGAGCGATGTAATTGGGAGCGGTTGACGCGATCTTTTCAGACGCGAACCCCAGCCCGGCCTGCCGGGCCATCGGTTCCAGAAGCTGCGGCAACTGCTCGCAAATCGGGGTCTCGGCGCAGTAGTTGACACCGAGGGTCTTCGCATCCGCCTTCTTGGCCACTGCCACCTCGCCGAGCATGAGCACCGGCAGGGTGGTGCCGGAGGCGAAGAAGTTGGGGTCGGTCACGAACGGGGCGTCGATGGACTGCCCGCCGACCACTGGAATGCCCTTCTCGCCGACGTAGCTCGCCCAACTCGAACTCACCAGACTCATCTGGCCGACGATCGCCTGCACTTTGTCCTGCTCAACCAGTTTCTTCGCATTCGCCAGTGCTGTTGCCGGGTTCTGCCCGTCATCGTAGACGACCAGCTTGACCGGATGGCCGTTGATACCTCCATTGTCGTTCACCGACGAGGCCCAGGCTTGGAGCACGTCGATACTGTGGCCGAGAGACCCTGCGAGCGGCCCGGTGCAACTACACAGCGACCCGATGACGATCGGATCGCCCTTCAGCCCGCCGTCGGACACCTTTCCCGCCGATGACGTACTGTCCGAATGTGCCGAGCACGAGGCAAGCGCGAGGGCCGCCACGACCCCCAGCGCGCCCATGCACAGCGACCATGCTTTCTTCATTGTCGACTCCACTGCGGCTGCCCGATGATGTTTACGCCCACGTCCTGGCGCCGCTCCCAGGAAGGGTGTCCCGCCGTCCGCGACGGCAAGCCTGTTCGAGGCCGAGGCGAGGTGGCTCACGGGTTGTGTCCCTCGAAGCTCGTGCTCTCGTATTGAATTCCGAGATACTTGTCCAGCACCTCGTCCCGGCGTATTGCCGAAGCCGGCCCGGAGAATGCGACAGCACCCCGGTTGAGCAGTACAACGTCGTCGGCGACGGCCAATGCGCGGTCGACATACTGTTCGACCAGCAGAATCGCGGCACCCGTTGCGCGCAAATCGTTCACCGCCTCGAATATCTCGTCCACGACCAGCGGTGCGAGACCCATGGAAACTTCGTCGATGAGAACGATCGTGGGTGAGGCGAGCCACGCGCGGGCCAACGACAACATCTGTTGCTGGCCTCCGGACAACGAGCCCGCCCGCTGGTTCAGCGTCGACCGCAGTGCCGGGAAGATATCGAGTACGGCGTCAGCTGCGGAGCGGCGCCGCCACGGTGGCGTCAGCAGGCGGAGGTTCTCCCCTACCGTCAAGCCCGCGAACACCCCGCGGCCCTCCGGGATCAGGCAGAGCCCCGCCCGGGCTCGGCGGGCCGGGCGCGACCGGGTCGTGTCGGCACCATCCAGTGCGACCGTGCCCGATCGGACTGGCAGCAGCCCGACCGCTACCCGCAGCAGCGTGGTTTTGCCTGCGCCGTTCGGCCCGAGCAGGGATACCACCGAGCCGCGCGGTACGGTCAGATCGACACGGTGCAGGACGATCGTTGATCCGTAACCCGCTGTGACCGAGCTCAATTCGAGTGCCGGAGTAGTGAGCGTCATGCTACCGGCTCCTCGATGCGGCGCCTGCCGTCGTCCGGTACCCCTAGGTAGGCGTGCTGGACAATCTCGGATTCCCGCACCTGCGCGGGCGTCCCGCGGAATATCGGCCGCCCGAAGTCGAGCACGAAGATCTCCTCGCACAGTTCGAGCACGAGCGACATGTCGTGTTCGACGAGCAGGACGCCGACACCGCGTTGGGCGACGACCGTGCGCAGGATGCGCCCGAATCGGGCAGTCTCCGCACGATCCAGGCCAGAACTCGGCTCATCCAGCAGCAGGATCCGATACGGTCCCGCGAGACAGCGGGCGAGTTCGACGAGTCTGCGCTGTCCCGTGGACAGCGAACCGACGCGACTGTGCGCGATCGAGTCGATATCGCACAACACCATGGCTGCCCACGCCGCGGCGTGCACTCGGCGGCTGTGCCCCCATGCGGGAAGGACGTGTGCCAGCGGGTTGGCAGCGGCCAACGGACCTTCCGCTCCCATCGCGACGTTCTCGTAAACCGTGAGCGAGTTCAGCAGCTCCGTCCTCTGGAAGGTACGGCCCAGACCCAGTCGAGCCCGGCGCGCAGTCGATGATCGAGTGATCTCGCGTTCACCCAACCGGATTTCACCGGCCTGTATCTCGACCAAGCCGGTGCAGGCGTCGAACGTCGTGGTTTTGCCTGCGCCGTTGGGGCCGATCAGCCCGGTGATGCGGCCGGTGGCCACGTCGAATGAGAAGCCGTCGACCGCGACGACACCTCCGAAACGGACGGTGAGATCGCGAACCCTCAGGACTGCGGGTGGCACGGTCCCCAACGGCGCGGTCGAAGGGATTGTCATCCGGGGCTCGTCCCGGCCGAGAATACGGTCTAGACGCCGCCGGACCGTGGCCGGAATCCGCAGCCGATCAGCCGTGACGGCGACAACGACCGCAAGAGCGCCGAAGACGAGTTGCAGCCGGAGTGCGACTTCGTTACCGGTGAGGTAAGACGGCACTATGACGAGTGCGGCCGCGGCCAGCAGCGCATACCACGGTTCGCGACCGATCATGATGACGATGACCGTGAAGTAGATGACGGACTGCAGCGGCTGATAACTGTCCGCCGAAACTGTGGTCTGAGCCATCCCGGCGAGCGCACCGCCCAGCGCCGCGAGAAACGCCGAGATACAGAAGACGATCACGCTCGTGATTTCGACAGTGACGCCGCTGGTGCCCAGCGCCGAGGGCGAATCGGCGAGACCGCGGAGCAGCCGGCCGAGCCTGCTGTTGTGCAGCACCACCATGGCGGCCGTCACGACGATCGTCACGGCGAGCACGAGCCGATGGAACGCCGAATCCGAGTCGAGCCCGAACGCGTGGGGACGGGGCATCTTCAAGCCGAGACCGCTGGTGCCGAACATGTAGTCCTCGGCGTAGAACATCACTTGCAGCACGACGCCGAATCCGAAGGTCGCCAGTGCCAGGTACAGGCCGCCCAATCGAATAGCGGGTATCGACAGCACCGCGCCGATAGGCACCACCACGAGCCCAGCCGCGAGGAGCGCAACCAGCCACGGCAGATGCCGATCAACAGCGAAGTGCGAGAAGGCGCTGGCGCCGATCGCGGCAAACGCGACGTGACAGAGCGAAATCTGCCCGGAGGTGCGGACCAGCAGTCCGAGCGACAAGAAGACGATCACCATCGCGAGCCCAACCGTCCAGTCGGTTAGATGAAGTCGTGCGAATTCCGGTGCCAGCCAGAGGATTACCAACACCACTACACCGCCGGTCAACCGCAGCACCGACGGCGCGGTCCACGCTGATCGGACCCGAGCAGCGCCTCGGTCGCGCTCTTCGGGACGGCGTCGCGGCAGAAACAGCAACACCACGAAAAGAGTCAGGAACGGCAACGCAGCGGACACTCCCGACAACAGTCCGGTCGTGAAGTAGTGAGTCGCCACCGAGGCGAGCACTCCGATGAGGAGCCCACCCCCGAAACTGCCGGGCAAGCTGGTGAACCGGCCGATAGCGGCAGCCCCGAACGCTTGGAGGACCAACAAAGTCAAGTGCATCGGGTTGAGCGGCAACAAAGGTGCGAACAGCACGCCGGATAAGGCCGCCAGGCTCGTTCCCACGCACCAGGCCCAGCGACGCGTCGATATCGGGCTGGTTCCCGCCATATCGAGCAGGTCCGCGTTCTCGACGACCGCACGCATCGCGATACCCCTCCGAGAGAACCGCAGCGCCACCGAAAGCGCGCCGGTCACAACCACCGCAGCGAGAAACGTCGTCACCGCGGACCACTGGACCTGCACACCCGCGATGATGAACCCGCCCTCCGGCAGGAATATCGGAACTACTCGCGTCGTCTTCTGACCGTAGAGAAGAGTTGCGCCCGCTTCGATGAAGAGCAATATTCCGACCGTAGCGGCGATGCGCAGCGCCAGTGCCGACCGGCCGACCGACCGCGCCAGCAGCTCGAGCAGGAACCCCAGAGCCGGACCGACGCCGAAAACACAGATCGCCGCCGCAATCGGCCACGCCACGCCATTGGTGACATGCAACGTGTAGAAGGCAAATGCCGATACCGCCGCCATCGCCCCGTGCGCGAAATTGAACAATCCGGATGTCCTGTAGGTCAGTACCAGACCGACCGCAGCCAACCCGTACACCGAGCCGGAAACGATTCCCGCTATAAGGAACGGCAACAGATCTGCCACAACTCACTCCATGTTTCGATCGAAAGCCGTGTAGTACTCGAAGAGTGTCGATCGCCGACACCTACCGGATCACCGGAAAACGCAGCCTCTGCCTATTAACGAAAGCTTTGAAAGCGCATGGACATAATCGTTACCGCTCCGCTCACATCACAGCCCCTGGGCCAAGCCCCCTGGCTGGATTCGCCTCCGTGGAAAATGCGGATGCCAATGCCGCGGTGGCGGATTCATCGGCGCAGTCACGCGGTGTTGTAGGCCTCGTCCGCGTGCAACGTGGCAAGCTTGCGTCGTCGCGGACCAGTCGATCAAGCGATATCCCGCTCATCGAGGACGGCGGGAGGTAGGCGCCGCCAGGCCGGCCCCGGTCCAGACAGTGAACCGGCGATGCCCACGCGCTACCTCCTGTGCCAGATCGTTCTAGCCACCGATGAGTTCCGCCAGGCGAGTCCACGCCAGGTGGATTCGTGGATCGTCAACGGCCTCGAGAGTCGTCAGCAGGTGATCCGCGTGAACATAGGTGGATGCTATTCGGTCGATGACCTGACCGAGGGTCTCGGTATGCAGGGTGCAGCCGTAGCGGTGCTGCGGCATCCGGTGTTCGATCCAGCAACCGTGGGCCGGCCGGCCGGCCAGTCCGCCCGGTCGCCGCTTCCGGAAATTCCGCGGTGTTTCGCCACAACGCGCCTTGCACAACCTCAGTCAGTTCTCTTCTCGAGCGTCATCAAGAGTGACCGTGGCGTGTGTGTGGTTCTGGCGACGGCGTCGATCGTCGCGCCCGGCTGGGCACGCAGGCGCCAACGCGCGGCAATCGTTGCCAGGGCCAATGTTGCCTCCACCACCGCGAAGACCTCACCGATGCATTTGCGTGGCCCGGTACCGAACTGCAGCACTGCCCCACGGGGGATGTCTGCGACCCGTTCCGGTGACCATCGGTCGGGATCGAAGGTGTTCGGATCCTGGAACAATCGCGGGTCACGGTGCACCACATACGGACTGAACATCACCGAGCTACCTGCCGGGATACGATAATCGACAAGGTCGACATCCTCGATCGCGGACCTGGTGAGTATCCAGGCCGGAGTGTAGTAGCGCAACGCCTCGGTTACCACTTGGGCGGTGTAGGGCAACTGCCGGAGGTCGGCGTACTCGGCGGCCCGGCCGTTGAGCACCTCATCCACTTCCGCGAACAATCGCGCCTCGATGTGCGGGTGTCGGCTCAGTGTATAAAATATCCATGTCAGTGTGGTGGCGGTGGTTTCCGACCCGGCAACGAGAATGGCTGTCACTTGATCATGAACCTCGTAATCCGAAAGCGTATCTCCGGATTCACCGTCCTCTGCCTCGAGAAGCATGCTCAGCAAGTCGTTACGTGAAATACATCCGCCGCGGTAGTCCGCGATCACCTCGTCCACCATCGAGTGCAGTCGCGCCACGCTAGCCGCCCATTCCCGGTTGCGGGGCAGTGGGAGCTTGTTCAGCAGCGACAAGGGAGTAACCATCCGCTGATACATAAGATCGAATACGCGCGGCATCGTGTGCACAATGAAATCAACCAGATCCTTGCCGGGTTCGGCGGAGATCAGGCTCTTGGCGGCAACCGCGATCGTGAGTGTGGCCATTTCGATCCGGATATCGACGGTATCGCCGGGACGCCAGGTGGCCGTTCGCTCGAGGATCTGCTCCTGCATGATTTCGGCGTACTCGGCAATGCGCTCACGCCTGAAAGCCGGTTGCATGAGCCGGCGTTGCCGCCTGTGGGTTCCGCCTTCGGCACTGATCAAGCCATCACGGATCAGAGCGCGTGCTACGGAGATGTGATCGCCTTTGTAGAAATGACTCTGTTCGGTTACGAGGACACTGCGGATCGCTTCTACGGAGTTGAGCACATAGACTCGCCGTGGGCCGAGTTTGATCTGGACGACATCGCCGTGATCACGGAGCGACTCGAAGAAACTCAGTGGATCGCTGTGCATCCGCAAGGCGTGTCCCAGGAAAGGAAGTCCTGAGGGCGCGACGGGAATTACCGCTGCGTCGGCTGCGCTATCGGTCTTGTTCATCAGGTTCACCTTTCAATTCGAAATGGTCGGTTCTTGCGACGGAGTAACGAGTCGGTGGTCGGATGCGTTCGAGACTCGAATAGACGGCAGCCGAACCGTATTCGAGGGACGGCAGACGGGGAATTCAACCGGGAGTGCCGCCAGGGCCCGATGGAAGGGTCCCGGCCGCCAGGCCGGCTCTCCGGCCGATGCGGACAGCGTCATCTCGGGCAGCACATCGAGCAGCTGATCGATGGCGTCCTGAGCGATCAGATACGCCGATGAACGGGCGGGGCAGGCATGGGGGCCGATCCCCCACGCCAAATGCGCGCGATTACCGACATGTTCCACGCCTCGGATCGCCGGGTCGTTGTTGCAGGCGGCCATACTGACGAGAACCGGTTGATGCGCCGGCAGCCAGACGTTGTCGAGGAGAACCGGCTGCCGAGGGTAGGTGGCACACAGATTCGCCAGCGGCGGGTCGTTGAACAAGACCGCGTCGAGGGCGTCGCGGGTGGACAGACTCCCGGTGTGGACACCGCCGGCGAACTCGTCATCGGTGAGCATCAGCAGCAGCGCGTTGCCGATCAGGTTCTGCTGCAGTTCGAACCCGGCGCCGTAGAAGCCCGTCACTTGGTGGATCACCTCCGTCTCGTCGAGTTGGGCCGGATGTCGCAGCAAATGGGAAGTGACGTCGTTGCCGGCTTTCGCTCGCTTGAGGGCGACCAGTTCCAGCATCGCTTCGCTGAGCATCCGATTGCCGTCCTCGGCATCGATGCCCTCGAACAGCGCGGCCATTCCTTTCGCGGCACGCTGGCTGATCTTCGGGGTAGAACCGAGCAGGGCTCCGACAACCTCGAAAGCCAGCGGAGAAGCGTACTGGCTGATCAGGTCGGCCGTTCCGGCCTGGCAGAAAGCATCTATCAGGGGAACTGCGATGTCCTCGACGATGTCGTGCAGGGCATACAGGTCCACCTCGTCGATGCTCCCGGTGATGGCCTGTCGGTAGCGCTCGAACTCAGCACCTGCGTTTCTGCTACCGATCGGGCGCCATTGCAAAATCGGCAGGACCGGGCAGTCGGCGGGGATGTTCTGCTGCCAAATGCGCGGATCGGCCGGGAAATGGCTTGGATCATTCAGGATTCGTATCGCAGTGTTGTAGCTGATCACCAAGGTGGCCGGCACGCCCGGCGACAGCTCCACGGGCACCAGCGAGCCGTACCTGCTGCGCATGGCCCGGTAGGCGCGATGGGGATCTGCGGCGAACTCCGGTGCGTACAGCGGCACGCGCTCGCCGCCCTCGCCGGGTGGCGAACCACCGCCAACAGGACAGGATGCATGCGAAAGCGAAGTAGTCATGGCCGACGCCCCTGGTTGCCTCGATCGGTCAGGTGACGCTCTTCGATGCGCAACCGGACATTACAGAGGAAGCGCCGTAAGGGAATTCGAGGTGAATCCCGCCTTCTTCTCCGGGTCATGGTTCTCAGTCTCGCTCGTCGCTTCACATCGCGGTTGCGAACTTCGATTCCCTGCCTGACAGTGTAATTTTGGCGCGCCTCACAACAATTCCAGGTGAACAGCATCCAGCAACGGACACTTCAGCTGCGGGATCGCTAGTTTCCAAAGCCCACTCTCGCAGCGGTTTCTGTCTCGGTGGTCGTAGCCGCCACTCCTCGATCGGAACCGTGCGACCGGCCAGTGAGGTGACGCAGTGAGTGGGGCGGAGTCCCGGACTTGCTCGACGTCCACGAACGCCCCGTACTCCAGGTCGGCGAACTATGCATGGGGTGGCTGCGCAATACCGCAGCCACTTCCCGTTACCGGCGGCGCAGCATCGCGGGATCAGCGGTGCCTGCGTGCGCAGACCCATCCATGATGGATCGCAGCCGGGCCTGAGCGCGAGATGATTCTCCTACCACGACCAGGCACTTCCAGCCGGACCGAATCCACTGCCGCCAAGGCGAGCAGGCCGGCACCCATCAGGACGGCATCTTCGCTGAGCACGGAAGCCACCTCCGCAGGCACGATCGGGCTGTGGCCGGTGCGGAAGCTCTGCTCGGCCAACGCCTGGCATACGGCGTCGAGGGCAAGGCACACCGAGGCGACAGGAAACATCCTTTGCACTGGTGCAACAATGCGGAAACCGTCTTGCCATCCATGGATTCCGAGAGGCGCGACAACGCCGTTCGCGGCATGGATCGGCCCAGCGGATGCAATACCGATGGCAGCGATCTCATCCTCTCCGGCAACATCGAGCAGCAACTCTCGGCAACCTTCCCATACAGCGTCAGCGGGCACATCGGTCTGCCTTGAGCCGCAAACGCTTCCATCGGCGGCGACTCGACACGCCGCAAACCTCGTGGCGCCGATTGCCAATGCCATCGCTGTCACGTCATTCACCGCCACAATGAGAACTCCTTCAGGAATCAGCAGGTTCCGCCGAAGTAGAGTCGACAGCCGGGAGCACCGCTCGAATCGGTGTCGACTGTCTACCAGAACACTCTCGTCCTTCGATGTTCGCGCGTAGTTCGAACCCCGATTCTCTGCCGAAAAACAGAATTACGCGGCGGAAAACGACGGTGCGGTCCATATCGGTTTCCGCACCGATCGAGCGTTTGGCTTTGCGATTTCGGGTCGCGGTGCCGCGCTACGGCTGGTGGCCGTCGTCGTTTGAAGACGGAACGGCAGGATCCACAACGGTGCGGACTGGTGGCGGTGCTTGCCCTCGGCAAAGGTGCCGATCAGCTCGCCGATCCACACGACCTACGCCGTCGCGTACTCGTCGAACGGAAGAAGCCCGTGCCCGGGGGTACGGCCCCGCGCAACCGCTGCCGCCATGGTGATTACCGGTCCTGAAGGCGCTGGGCGAAGACCAACTCGGCGGCACGTAGGGGTGAGAAAGTGCGGCCCCGGACCCAAGACTGTTCGGGACATCTCCGGCACAGTGATGCGGCGAGCACGCGATAGTTCTCGAAGTCGTCACTCTCCCTTGCCGATCGGCGTCCAAGTTCTCTTTTCAAGTTGGATGGTTACGTTATTGGGTAGAAGATCCCGGTTTCCGTACCCACATCGGGATCGATGGTGGATGCTGAGCCTCCGGACCATGAGGAGGGGCGTGACTCACTTGGATCTTCCCGATCGCTGGTCATCCGTGTGGGTGTCGGACATCCGTCGGGTGGCAGTGCTGCAGCGCGCCGGTGGTTCGTGTGTCGGCGTCGATAAGGTCCGCACTGTGGTGGACACCACTCCGCCCCTCGCACCGATTGCCAGCAGCCGACATCTGCTCGCCCATTCGAGGCGACGATCGAAGCCGCTGCCACGATTGCCCGCGCCCCGCGCGTGTTATCGCACGTCCTAGAGCAGCACGCCGCTGGCACAACCTCCCACTGCGATTCCGAACTCCCCTGTCACCGTGAGCCGAGCAGGACAGCAGAGACGGAACGACCGGAATGGCATCGAACGATCGGGAGGATACTCTGCGAGCCGTGCGCCCTATCATTCTGTCCTAGAACAGGGTTGGTATGAGATATTCCGAGCTTACAATTTCTGACACTGGAACTTGGACCGAGCTCTGCGACAGTTTCGTGCCCATGATCCAGCATTATCCCGACTCCGACCGCTGGTCAGCGCGCATGACCGTGCAGGAGACGAGGGCATACCAGCTGTTGCGGTGGGATCAGCTGGGTGACCGCTTCGGGGAGCGGACGCCGTCACTAGTGCGGAAATTCCCCGGTGACGACTTCTATTGGACAGTCTTCCCGGAACAGCAGATGGTGGCCGTTCAGAAGGAAGAAGAGCTCAATGAGGTCGGATCCTCGCGCGCGATCTTGCTCGATCTGAGCCAGACACTTCAAATCTATGTACCGACGTCGAAGGCATTTGCACTCAAAGTGCCTCGGGAAGAGATCGATCACCGCATTCGGGGAGCCGGTCACCGGCACACTGTTCTCGACATGAGTTGCGGGCTCGGGCGCATCGTGCAGGGCATGATTCACAGTCTTCATGCCGAGCAGTCGGCTCTCAGCGATCGGGAGTTCAATGCGGTGAGCGATCGGGTCAGTGAACTGCTGTGCCTGATGGTTATGGGTGACATGTCTCCGCAGCGGGCTCATCTGGCCGAGACGGCGGAGGCCATACGACGTTATGTTCGTGAGAACATCGGCACCGGAGACCTTCGACTGCCTGCGGTTTCGCAAGCGCTCGGCTGGTCCACTCGGCAGCTGCGGCTCGTCTTGCAGCAGGTCGGCACCACGTACCGGGACCTACGTCAAGAGGAATCGTTGCGCGCCGCGCACGACATGCTCGAGCGGCGTGGATCGAACGAGCTGTCGATCGAGCAGGTGGCGACGCGGTGTGGTTTCACGCCGACGTGGTTCTCGACGGCATTCAAGGCGCGTTATGGCGAAACACCGCGGGATTTCCGGAAACGGCGACTGGACGAGCTGGCTATGAGTGATCAGCCACCGCCACCCTCTAACCCTCACACCTCTCAATGAAAGGACAACGAGGTCCACCAACGGCTTTCCGGTCCGCTCTCCGAGCGTCAACTCGCCGTGCTGCGCCGATGGTGGCAAGGCGGCTACGCCACAGACCACACCGACGAGCCAGAGACCTGAAGTCTCAGGCGGCCGGCCCACAACCCCGCCGCACTTCTAGAGACGTCACATTTCCTCTGACCAAGCATGGCGAAACAAGTCCGAACCCGTGGGACCGTTCAGTCCCGCCGACTTCAGTCCACCGGCGAGCCTGGAACAATCCGGTTCGCCCACTCGCGGCAATCAGTGCTCACCGCACCGAATCAATCATGGTCCTCACCCCGCCGCCGCGTGGTACAGCTCCCGATGCTCCGCCCACGGACGCGACCGCTCCTCCGCACTCATCGCCAACAACTCCCGCAACTTCCCCCACGCCACCTCATCGGTCGGCGTATACACCTGCATCCACGCATTCGGCACCGACGGCAACGACATACTCGTCAAAAACATCTCCAACTCCCCCACCGCCAAATTCCGCACCGACTTCGTCCGACTCACCGGCACCGCCACATCATTCAACGCCCACAACGACGCGAAACTCTCACTCTCCCCACACAACTCCGAAATGAACCCCTCCCACCCCGGATCACCAAGATTCTTCGCATACGCCCCACGCAGATACCCCACCATCCGCCGCAGATCATCCCAATTATGGCGATACGCGTTACAGCACTCCGGCGTCAAGAACACCCGACGCGCCACATTCCGCTCCCCCGCCAGAAACCCCGGGCACAACGCCTCATACGAAGAGTTGTGCGCCAACACGTCATACCTGGCACTCAACACCACCCCCGGCAACGGCTCCAGATGATCCAAAATCACCTGCAACTCCTCCGGCAACGCCGACCCGGATTCCACCGAAGGCACCGTCGGCACATCCGCCAACCGATACAAATGCGCCTTCTCCGCCGCATCCAACGACAACGTCCGCGCCACCGCATTCAACACCTGAACACTCACGTTGATGCTGCGCCCCTGTTCCAGCCATGTGTACCAGGTGATTCCGATCCCGGCCAGCTGGGCGACCTCTTCGCGACGCAGCCCTGGAGTACGTCTGCGGGGCCCGGGCGGCAATCCGACATCCGCCGGCGAGATTCGGGCGCGCCGGGATTTCAGGAAGGCTCCGAGTTCGGCACGCCGCGCCTTGCGCACCGCCTGCACGTCGACGACTTCGGTCATTTCAGAGATCATCCCCTACCGCGACACAAGTATCCAGGTGCTGCCAGTACCAGTTTCGGCGTGGTGCGGCGCGGGATGTTCAGTTCGTCGCGGCTGGGTACGACTGTGGAATGGTGCGATGGCGTGAGGCACTCGAAGGCGTCACCGCGTTCCTGGCCACCGCGGTGGCCGGGCTGTTGCTGGTCGTGCCGCTCAGCTTCGGCAGGACCTGCCATTGCACGCCGTATCAGGTGAATCGACTGGTCTCGAGTGTGCCGCGGGAGGCGGCGATCGGTGTGCTGGTCGCGGCGGTGACCGCGGTGGTCGCGGTCAGTCTGGCCCGGGCGCGTACCGCGTGGTGGATCGCGCTGGCGGCGACATCGCTGCTGTTCGTCACACACACCGTCGAAGCGCACAGCGCCTCGCCCGACATCCTGACGACCACCGCCTATCTCGACGCGATCGGCAGCGGCGTCCTGCTCGGCGCGACGGGCGTGGCGGTACTCGGCCACCGCGTGCCCGCGACCGGTTTCGTGCTGGGCGCGGTCGGCTGTTTCGTGGTCATCACGCTCTCGCAGGCGTCGGGGCTGCTGGGCAACCCGCATCGGGCGACGGCCGAGCCACACGTGTGGTCGGTGTTGGAAACACAGCCTTTGTGGTTGTTGGCGGCGGTGGCCGGGCTCATCCTGGCATGCCAGGTGGTCACCCGGCACCGGTTCACGCCGGAACCGGTCTATCCGGAGTTGCCGCTCAGCCCGGTCATCGCCGCGATCGTGCTCGTCATGACCGAATTGGCCGTCGCGGAGTGGCGCTTCCGTCACGGCGACGGCAGCGTCGAGCTCATCGCGACGGCACTGTGCACGCTGCTGGCCACGACCGTCGCCGCCTGGCTGCTACCGCGCCGGGACGGGATCGCGATCTACCTCGCGGTCGGGCTCAGCGCCACCGGCAGCGCTGTGGGCAACGGCCCGCGACCGGTATGGAGCGTGCCGCTACTACTGGGCCTGATCCTGCTGGGATATCTCGTCGGAACCCGAATCCGAGCGGCGGATCCGCTGGTAGGCGCTGGTTTGCTGGCGACGGTCGCGCTGTTCGCCGCCGTCGCTCCGCCAGGTGGCATGCGCAATATCGTCACGGCCGCGCTCGCCGTCATCGCGGGCTATTGCGCGGCCTGCTTCCAGCCGCGAACGGCGGGCAGCATTCTCGCGATCGCTCTCCTCTGGCGCCCCTCGACTGTGGCGCCCATTCGTACCGAGTCGTTCGACTGGACGATGGTCTCGCCGCGCCATGTGCAGGATTGGGGCCCGATCACCGTTGTTTCGGGCTCCGAATGGGCGGCGTTCGCCATCACGGTCGGCTGCGGGGTCGGACTCGGCCTCCGCGCTCTTCCCAGGAGGAGAAGAGCACCCGCGCAACGCCGTGCTACGGCCGACATGGCGGCGGCGCGACAGACGATCTCCAGCGCGGCGTCGACGGTTCGGCATGGGCGCATGGAACCTGGTTAGGCGACTCGCGCATCGCTGACGTGACCTCTGGCGTGCGGCAGAGGTCGACCGAGCGGCATCTGCGGTACCGGCGGCGCGGGTGGAGTGAATCGCAGAATCTCCGAGAAACCCTGAAATCCACCGGGAATGGGCACTTCCACCGGGATATCGGGCGTACCGAGGGACGACGGCTGCGCGGCGGCGGGAGCGGCCGCGAACACCGCTGCCGCGGCGACGACCCCCGCGGCGATCGTCCAGGCGTGCCATGCACCACGTTGCGAGCGTTGATCAGGTCGAACATCGGCGTCGAACGCCATAGTGCGGTCCTCCGATCTGCGTCGGCAGGCCCGGTACGACCCATCCGGTGACACGGGACGTCGCCGAGCCTCGAATTCGTTCGAAACACCGCGGTGCTTGCGTTCCACTGGATCCGGAGAGTCATGCTCCCGCACGCACTCGACGAGCCCGCGCGGGACACACGACGGGGGCATAACGAAAAAACAACGAAGGTCAAGCTTTCGCTTGCGCCGACGAGCGAGCCGGATTCGCTTGCCCGGCTGCCTTCGGATCGAGTTCGCCCTGTTTCGCGCGCACCCCGGCATCGACCCGGTCGCCGAGATTCTTGTCGACATTGCGCCAGTACTCGAAGGCCCGCTCCAGCACCGGCGCGCTGACGCCGTTCAGCAGGTGGCCCACGATGTTGTCGACCAGCCGCTGGCGTGCCGCGTCGTCGAGCACGTCACGGACCATCGTGCCCGCTTGGCCCCAATCGTCGTCGTCCCGGTGCAAGGTGTAGGCCGAGCGCACGAGCTCACCGTCGGCGTGCCATGTCGCGGGCGGACCCGCGACGGCGGGATCCGCGTGCGGGCCACCTTTCGAGTTCGGGACATAGACCGGATCGCCCGGGTTGTGGTGGCGCAGCGCGCCGTCCTTGCTGTACGAGCGGACGGTGGTGGCGTGCGGCGTATTGACCGGGAGTTCTTTGTAATTGGCCCCGATGCGGTATCGGTGCGCGTCGGGATAGGAGAACCAGCGGGCCATCAACATCTTGTCCGGGCTCGGCCCGGTGCCGGGCACCGAGTTGCTGGGCTCGAATGCCGCCTGTTCGATCTCGGTGTGGTAATCCGCCGGGTTACGGTCGAGCGTCATCCTGCCGACGTCGATCAGCGGATAGTCGCCGTGCGGCCAGACCTTGGTCAGGTCGAAGGGATTGAACCGATAGGACTTCGCCTCGTCGAACGGCATGATCTGCATCTTCAACGTCCCACTGGGGAAATTGCCGCCTTCGATCGATTCCCACAGATCGCGGGTGTGATAGTCGGTGTCCATCGCCGCCATCTGGTCGCCTTCGTCCTGGGTGAAGAACTCGATGCCTTGATCGGTCTTGAAGTGGTACTTGACCCAGAACCGTTCCCCGGAGGCGTTCACCCACATGTAGGTGTGGCTCGAGTACCCGTTCATGTGCCGCCACGTGCGCGGGATGCCCCGGTCCCCCATCAACCAGGTCACCTGGTGCGCGGATTCCGGCGACAACGTCCAGAAGTCCCATTGCATGTCGTGATCGCGCAGATTGTTGTCGGCACGGCGCTTCTGCGAACGGATGAAGTCCTGGAATTTCATCGGATCACGGACGAAGAAGATCGGCGTGTTGTTCGCGACCATGTCGAAGTTGCCCTGCTCGGTATAGAACTTCAGCGCGAAACCGCGCGGATCACGCCAGGTGTCAGGGCTTCCGCGCTCGCCGGCGACAGTGGAGAACCGGGCCAACATCTCCGTTTTCTTCCCCGGCTGGAACACCTCGGCCATGGTGTAGGCACTCACGTCGTGGGTGACCTCGAAGACGCCGAACGCGCCGCCGCCCTTCGCGTGTGGCTGGCGCTCGGGCACCCGTTCCCGGTTGAACGCCGCCATCTTTTCGATCAGATACCAGTCCTGCAGCAGAATCGGCCCGTCCGGCCCGACGGTCAGTGAGTGCTCGTCGCTGGGGACCGGGATCCCGGCGTCGTCGGTGGTGTAGTTCGGAACAGACATCTCTCTCCTCTCCTACGAGCCGCGGGCGAAAGGCCTGCGACGAGACCGCAGGACGAACGGCGTCGCCGACCCGACTGCCACGTGGCCTGCCGGTAGGCTCCCGCGCTCGACGGGCGGCACCCGATGCGGCGTCGGTCGACCGAAGGTCGATACCCGTCCCGTCGGTCCTCTCCATCGACTTCCCAGGGTCGCATTGCTCAAACTGCCGTTGACCAGGCCCTCCACGACGATGTGCGACCGGATCGGCACCACCGGCGATGCCGGATCCGGGCGCGGACGATCAGCAACGGAGGCTCTTGGGTGCGGCGTCCGATGCCCAGCCGGGCCGCGTCGGCGCGAAACGGCGTGCGAAGCGGGCTGACCGGAATTCCGCCGTCGCTTGGGTAGATTCCCCCGCGATGTCCAGACTCCCCACCACATCAGGTGCGAACGACGTGACCGACGCCGCGGTGCCCGCCTCGATGGTCGGGCGCCGGTATCGCAGCGGCGATCGCTACGAGGTCGGCCGCGAAAAGGTCCGCGAGTACGCCCGCGCGGTGCGCAACCATCACCCGGCGCATTGGTCGGAGGCGGATGCGGCCGACTTCGGCTACGGCAGGCTGGTCGCGCCGCCGACCTTCGGCGCGGTGCCCGGGTATCTCGCCTACGCCGAGGTGTTCGACACGCTCCTGCCCGGCTACGACTTGAGCCGGACCATCCAGACCGATCAGATGATCGAATTCCACCGCCCGCTGCTGGCCGGCGACCGCATCGGTTTCGAGATGTGCCTGGACTCGTTCCGGCACGCGTTCGGCGGCGACCTCATCGTCCTGCGCCAGACCATCGTGGACCAGGACGATCGGCCGGTCCTCACCTCCCGGACCAGCTTGGTCGGGCGGGCCGACGAGGCCCTGCCGACCTGGTTCGACGCGGTGGTCATGCAGGGAGTACGCCCGGACGCGCGGCAACAGCGCCGCGTCCCGCCCCCGCGCTACGTCGGGGACGACAGCGAGCCCGCGCACCGCATCCCGCCCCCACCTGCGAGTCCGCGGGTACGGCGGTTCGACACCGTGCGCCCCGGAACGGAGCTTCCCGGACGCACCCTCACGGTGCGCCGAGGCGACCTGGTCAATTACGCCGGGGTGGCGGGAGACCCGAACCCCATCCATTGGAGCACCGACGCAGCCGCGAGGATGGGACTGGAAAGCGTTGTCGCGCAGGGCTTGTATACCATCGGGCTCAGTGTGGACTTGCTCACCTCGTGGCTGGGCGACCCCGGCGCCCTGCGCTCCTACAACGTGCGCCTGACCAATCCCGTGCACGTCGGCGCGACCGGCGGCCGGATCGAATTCTCGGGCCGGGTGAAACACCTGGACCCGGACAAACGCACCGCCACCATCGCGGTCACCGCCGAGCACGATGGACACAAGATCTTCGGTCGCGCGACGGCCGAGGTCGTCCTCGCGTGATCACACCCCCGTGGAAGCCGGCGGCATCGATGTGTTTGGGCCGGAGCAACGCGGGCACGTTGGAGGCGGAGTTCGCACCCGCCGAGATCGGCGGACGCGAACTCGGCACTCGATCGAGCGGGCAACCGGCCCGCTCGCACCCGAAAGGACCGGTATCTGTCGTGGTTGTGCTTCTTGCTGTGATCGGCTCGGCTTCCCTTGCCGTCATCGCGGTCCATGCCACGGTCGTCGCCCGCAGCTTGGCCGAACTCCGCTCTCCGCGCCGCGATGGCGCGCTCCGAGCCGGCGAGCGGAACACCGCGCGGCTGACGGGCACCACGGTCTGACCTTCCGGCGCCCCTTCCGCGCTCACCTCCGCGTCCGCCCAGGTGAACACCGTCATGTCTCGGTCAGGTGGAGAATCGGATACGATCTTGGCTGCCTCTCGGTCCAGCAAGCGGCCGCTGAGACAGTCGGCGTGCGCTGGGGCCGCCCTTTGGTGATCGGAGGCCGGGTTGTCGGTGTTCGCCGACGACGGCGGTAGTGCTGTCACTCGTTCCGCCACATTTGCACCGGTGACCGGTGGTGCCCATGCGGCGTGACGGGGCCGAGGACGATCCCGAGGTGCTCGTCGGCGCGGATTGGCCGTGGCAGCAACCTTCGGTGCTCCTGATCGAGGACGATCCAGGGGACGCGCTGCTGGTGGAGGAACTGGTCCTGGACGGCGCTCCGGGCCTGCGGCTGGACTGGGTCCGGTCGCTGGCCGAAGCCGCCGAGCACCTCGCCTCCGCCGAGCCCGACTGCGTGCTGCTGGACCTGCATCTGCCCGATGCCAACGGGCTCGAGGCGGTGGAGCGCATCCGCAGCCACACCGACCAGGTCGCGATCGTGGTGCTGACCGGACTCGACCAGGAGCAGACCGGGTTGGCCGCGGTCGCGGCGGGAGCCCAGGACTACCTGGTCAAAGGCCGGGTCGAGCCCGAACTCTTCGGGCGTGCCGTGCGCTACGCCATCCAGCGCAAGCAAGCCGAGCGCACCAGCGCGGCCCTGCAGGCGAGCAATATGCGCGCGCAGGAGAACGCCCGGCTGGAACGCGGACTGCTGCCCACCCCGCTGCTGCGGGGACAGCGGGTCGTCGATGTCGTGGCGCGTTACCGTCCCGGCCGGGCTCATTCACTGCTCGGCGGCGACTTCTACGATGTCGTGCAGGACGCGGACGGCACGGTGCACGCCGTCATCGGTGACGTCTCCGGCCACGGCCCGGACGAAGCGGCGACCGGCGTGGCGCTGCGCCTCGCCTGGCGCACCTTGGTGCTGAGTGGGGTGACCGGCGCACGGCAACTGCGGTTGCTCGAGCAAGTGCTGCTGGCCGAACGCACCGGCAAACAGACCTTCGCGACCGTCACGAGCCTGATGCTGCATCCGGGCGACCGCCGCGCACAGGTGCTGCGGGCCGGGCACCCGGGGATGCTGCTGCGCTCGTCCTCCGGATTGACCTGGGTGGAGGTGCCCGGCGGGCCTGCCCTCGGCTTCCTGCCCGGTCGCGCCGAGTGGCCGGTCCACGATCTGGACCTGCCGCTGGGCTCAGGGCTGATGGTGTTCACCGACGGCCTGTTCGAGGGACGGGTCGGGACCGACCGGGAACGGCTCGGCGAACAAGGGCTGATGGAGGTCGCGCGCGCCGTGCGAGCCGGGGATCCCGATTGGTTCGTCGACGAGCTGATCGGCCGTGTGGAGGCACTGGCGGGTGCGTCCGGCGGTTTGGACGACGATGTCGCCATTCTGTATCTGCGATGGAACAGCGACAGACAAGGACAGGACCAGAACTGATGACGACGACGACCGGACGACCGCCGCTCAGCGCGCGGTTGACCGCCCAGGCGTGGTTCCAGCTGGTGCTGGCCGCGATGGTGCTGGTGGTGATCATCGGCACGGTGGCGGGCGCGCAGGTGATCGCGCAGACCAATCGCGTGACCGATCGGCTGCTCGACAAGTCGCTGCCCGCGGCGGCCGAGGCCTACCGGTTGCAGAGTGCCCTGGTCGACCAGGAGACCGGCTTGCGCGGCTACGGGATCACCGCCGACCCGCAGTTCCTGCAGCCCTACCGGAACGGCACCCGCGACGAAGCACAGTCGGTTGCCCGCCTGCGGGAGCTGCTCGCCGACCGGCAGCCGCTGCTCGACGAACTGGACGTCGTGGAGCAGGCCGCGCAGCGGTGGCGCACCGAGTACGCGGAGCCGCTGGTCGCGGGGTTGGACTCCGGGTCGGCCCGCGGTATCGAGCCCACCACCGGCCGCGGTAAACCGCTGTTCGACGACTTGCGGAGGCGATTCGATGCTCAGAACAGCAGTCTCGCCGCGGCCATCGCGCGCGACGAGGACGAGCTCACGCACACCCGCACGGTCCGTGACGCCGTGCTGGCCGGGATGGTGGTGGCGTTCCTGCTGACCGGCGTGCTGCTGACCGTGCTGGTCCGGCGCTTGATCGCCCGCCCCCTCGGGTCCCTGACGGACGCGTCGCTGCGGGTGGCGGGCGGCGACTTCGAGCATCACATCGACGTCCACGGCCCCGCCGACCTGGCGTCCGTCGCGAACGCGGTGGAGAGCATGCGCCGCCGCATCGTGGCCGAGCTGGACTCCTCGCGGGCCAAGGAAGCCGCGCTCGCCGAGCAGAAAACCGATCTGGACCTGCAGGCCGTCGAATTGCGCCGGTCCAACGCGGAACTGGAGCAGTTCGCCTACGTCGCCTCGCACGACCTACAGGAGCCGCTGCGCAAGGTGGCGTCGTTCTGCCAGCTGCTGGAGAAGCGCTACGGCGACAAACTCGACGAGCGCGGCAAACAGTACATCGACTTCGCCGTCGACGGCGCCAAGCGGATGCAGGTGCTCATCAACGACCTGCTCACCTTCTCCCGCGTCGGCCGCATCACCGACCGCACCGAACCCACCGGCCTCGGCCAGTCCCTGGACAAGGCCCTGACCAATCTGTCCGCGGCGATCGATGACACCGCCACCAGCATCCGGCGGCCGGACGAGCTGCCCGAGATCGTCGGCGATCCGACACTGCTGACCATGCTGTGGCAGAACTTGATCGCCAACGCCATCAAGTTCCGCGAGCCCGACCGCGCACCGGAGATCGAGATCACCTGCGAACCGGACGAGCACGGCAACGGCTGGCTGCTGTCGGTCTCGGACAACGGCATCGGGATCGCACCCGAATTCGCCGAGAAGGTGTTCGTCATCTTCCAGCGGCTGCACAGTCGGGAGGAGTACACCGGAACCGGTATCGGGCTGGCCGTCTGCAAGAAAATCGTGGAGTATCACGGCGGCCGGATCTGGATCGACACCGATTACACCCGGGGGGCGCGCTTCTGTTTCACCTTGCGCACCGCCGATTCCGACAGCTCCACCCGTACCCCCGAACTCCCCGTCCCCGAAGGAGCCACCGCATGACCTCCGGCCAGCCCATCGACATCCTGCTCGTCGAGGACGATCCCGGCGACGAGCTGATGACCCGCGAAGCCTTCGAGGACAACAAGATCGGCAATACCTTGCACGTCGCCAGGGACGGCGAGGAGGCGCTCGAATTCCTCTATCGTCAAGGGCGGTACCCGGATGCGCCGCGGCCGGATCTTATCCTGCTCGACCTGAACCTGCCCAAATACGACGGCAGGCAGGTGCTGGAGAAGATCAAAGCCGATCCCGATCTGTCGCACATCCCGGTGGTCGTGCTCACGACATCGGCGGCCGAAGAGGACATCCTGCGCAGCTACCGGCTGCACGCGAACGCGTACGTCACCAAGCCGGTCGACCTCGACCAGTTCGTCGCCGCCATCAAGCAGATCGATGACTTCTTCGTCCAGGTCGTCCGGCTGCCGCGCCAGACTCTCTGATGGCGCTCGCCGCGGTGCCCCGGCCGCTTCCGGGGTCTGTGGCACAGCGATTTACGGTTGCACCGGCGCCAGGAAAGCCGTGGGTTCTCACGGACGGGACCGCGGCGATGAATGGGGAATGATCAACTGGGTATAGCTTCGGGCAATATGGCACACGCACGGCGAACACGACAGCCGAGCCCGATGGCGGTCCACCTGCTCGGCGTGGCGTGGGTACAGCGCACCGATCCCCGACAGGGAGGTAACGAGGTGACGGCGCATCGACGCCACTGGCAGGGCACGACGAGAACACCGGGCCGCGACAGACGCAATCCGTCCCCGGCGGCTGGCGCGCGCTCGTGAACGCGGGCGAGCGGGCCCCGCTACCCAACGCCGTGGCGCCGCTGGAGGTGGACTTTCCCGCCGAGGCGGTGCAATTGGCCACCGTGCGGCACGCCCTGCAGGAATGGCTCGCCCAGTGCGGCATGGCCGCGGCCCCGGCCTACGACGTACTGCTCGCCGTGAGTGAAGCGTGCACCAACGCCGTCGAGCACGGTCATCAGGGCGACGGCGGCGTGGTCCGCTTGCGCGCGTCGATCGACGGCGACGAACTGCGGGTCACCATTTCCGACAGCGGCCGGTGGAAACAGCCCGATCCGCAGGCCGATTCGCTGCGCGGGCGGGGCATGCCGCTGATCCGCGCACTCATTCCAGAAGTCACCGTGACCACCGGCGATTCCGGCACGGTGGTCGAGCTGCGCACCCCCTTCTCGGGATAGTCCCTGACCCTAGGCCGGGCCCGACGGATCGTTGCGCGCGTCGCGTAGGCGGGTGTTGTCGGCTTGCAGCCGGTCGTTGTCCGCGTACAACCGGTCGTTGTCCGCGTGCAGGTCGGCGTTCGCGTCCTCCAAGTCGAGGATGCGGCGGACGCCGGCCAGGTTCACGCCCGTGGCGACCAAGTCGGTGATCCGCCGCAGCCGCGCCAGATCGTTGCCGCTGTAGCGGCGGGTGCCCCCGTCGCTGCGCGCGGGAGTCAGCAATCCGTGACGCTCGTAGAGCCGAAGCGTTTGCACGCCGATTCCGGCCAGCCCGGCGGCGACGGAAATGCCGTACACCGCTTGGCCGGGATCCGGCAGATGCCCCGAGTCGCTCCTGTCCTGCGCCATCCATCCTCACTTCACTTCGGCCGACAGATTTCCTAGTTTAGCGCCTTGCACTCAACTTCCTGAAGTGGTACAAAAAATCTATGCCAGACAACAGAGGTTATCTGGCTCCTACTACGGAGAATGGAGTGATCTGGAGGTGGCGACCATGCTGATGCGCACCGATCCGTTCCGCGATCTGGACCGTCTGACGCAGCAGGTGTTCGGCACGAAGGCGCATCCCGCGGTGATGCCGATGGATGCCTGGCGCGCGGGCGAGGAATTCGTCGTGGAGTTCGACCTGCCCGGCATCGATCCCGAATCCTTGGACCTGGATATCGAGCGCAATGTGCTGACGGTACGCGCGCGCCGTCCCGAACTCGATTCCGGCCGGGAGATGATCGCCGCGGAACGAGCCCGCGGCGTGTTCAGCCGTCAGCTGTTCCTGGGCGAGAACCTCGATACCGACAAGATTCGCGCCGACTACACCGACGGCGTTCTCCGACTCACGATTCCGGTGGCGGAGAAGGCCAAGCCGCGCAAGATCGAGATCGGTCGCGGTAACGGGCACAAGGTGATCGACGCCTGAGCAGCCGTCGACCGCGAGAGTCGACCGCAATCGGAAGCGAGGTGATGTCGAAGCCAGTGATATCGAAACCGAACTGCGACGAGTGTCATCCCACCATTCCGTGCGGGCCCGGAGTTCCGGGCCCGCACGCTGCGGGAGCGAAAAAGGTTATCGCATAGAGGTTTTCTTGCGAACGGACCACCTGATGGAGCATCCGATCATGGCATCCACCGAAGCACGCGACCCCATGCTCGCAACGACCGAGACCGGAACCGGGGCTTCCGCCGAAGCCGCGATCATCTGGCCCGACCCGAGCCCGCTGGACAGCTGGTGGCGGCGGATCATGCACTCGGACCCGGCCGCGTGATCCGGCCTCTATCCTTGACTTTCGTGACCGACCAGCCCCACCGCCACCGTGCCCCGGCGGAATACTGGCGCCGCGGCACGGTGGTCTGGTTCAACATCGAGAAAGGCTTCGGGTTCCTGCAACCCGAAGACGATCCCACGCAGGTCTTCGTCGAATACACCAGCATCGAGACCACCGGATACAAATCGCTGCACGCCGGTCAGCCCGTGGTGTTCACCGCCACCATGCGCAAACGCGGCCCGGAAGCCACGGCGGTGCGCCCAGTGCCGCCCTATGCCTGACCACGGCCACCGGCGCGGCCGAAGCGGTCAGATGACCGTGCCCACGTCTGTTGCGACCACGCTGTCCAAGGCGCGCTCGGCTACGGCGGCAATGGTCATCGACGGGTTGCACGCCGCGGTGTTCCCGGGCATGAGCGCACCGTCGAGCACGTACAGGCCCCGCTGGCCGTGCACCCGGCCTTCCAGATCACAGACGGCCCCCATACTCGCGCCACCCAAGGGATGCCAGGTCGAGGGGAACAGCAGATTGGTGTCGGTGAGAATGCCTGTCGGGCCTGCGATCCGGTGGGCGGCCGGGCCGATGTGATTGTCCTGGATGTAGCTGTCCCCGTCCTGCGGCCACTGCAGAACGGCGTCGTCGCGGGCCGCGTCGTAGACGAAGTGCCCACGGCCGTCGCTGACGCCGTACCCGACCATCATGGTGCTGTTGGCGTCGGAGCCCATCGGCGGGATGGACGCCTGGATCACAGTGTGGGCGGCGTGCGGGTCGGACCAGTTCTTGCTTCCGTAGACGACCGGGCCGCCCTGTTCCGCACCGAAATTCGCGGTCGGATCGGTCCACAGGTAGATGCGGTCGGCGTTGGTGCCCCAGCCCTGCCCGAGCCCATCGGGCATATCGGGGATGAGGCCTTTCGCCGAGGCGCGCACCAGCAGCCGGGTGGTGTTGAGGCTTCCGGCGGCCAGCACCAGCGCGCCGGTGGTGATGATCTTGTTCTCCAGCACGGCGCCACTGGTGTCGAGGCGTTCGACGTGGACGATCCACTTGCCGTCCGCGGCGCGCTCGACGTCGGTGACCTGGTGCAGCGGCTCGACCGTCACCAAGCCGGTCGCCTCGGCGGCGGCGATGTAGGTGACGTCGACCGAATGCTTGCCGCCGTTGTTCACCCCCATGGCGCCGTCGCCGTTGGTGTAGGAAGGCTTCATCTCGCCCCGCAGCTCGGCCAGGGCGAAGTTCCAATCGATGGGCATGGGGACCTTCGACAGCGGAAGCCCGGCGCCGCGCACATGGTCGGCGAAGACTCGGGCCGCCGCGTAGTTGGGACTGTCGACCAGCTCGTCCGGGGCGACGGCCAAGCCGAGCATGCGTGCCACCCGCGGGTAGTGCACCCGATCCATCGTCGCCCAGTCCAAGGCCTCGGGGAAGTGGGTATCGAACACCTCCCGCGTCGGTTGCAGGGACATCCCTTGATAGACCAGCGATCCGCCGCCCACGCCCGCTGCGCACAGCGCGGTCATGTTGGTACCGGGCACCGCCTCCACGAGGCCGGTGTACGGCTCGAATACCAACGGCTTGCCGAACAACACCGGGCTGGACTTGTACCAGAGCACCCGCTTGTCCAGCGCCGAAGCGCGCGGGAAGGTCTCCGCGTTCGGGCCGGTCGGCCAGCGCAGACCTCGTTCGAGCACCAGGACCCGCACTCCGGCTTCGGCCAGGCGCAACGCGGTGACACCACCGCCGAACCCCGATCCGATGACGACCACTCGATGCTCTTCACGGGTGAGCGGAACGCTGTTCACCCGCGCGGCGATCGGACTCGTCGTGTTCGCGTAGCGCGAGGCGACCAACAGGCCACCCGCCGCGGCTGCCCCGGTCAACAGTGACCGGCGCGAAATTGCTGACATCACACACCCTCGAAGATCAGGCGCGAGCTCGGATCTCGCGCGGCCGACCATGGCCGCTACGGGACAGTAATATAACCGGACATACGTGTCCGGTGGTGGTCGGATATGTAGCACAGGTCACAATCCCGCGCGTGGTCCGATGGCGACGGATGCAGGTCGCGCAGGACGCCGTCATCGGGTGCCCGACGAGCGGTTCGGGCAGGTCGGCCGGGCCTTCGTGGTGACCAAGCGCCCGGTCGCCGAGGACGACCTGATCGCCCGGAGCCGGGACCGGATGGCCGTCTACAAAATCGCGCTCAACGCAACCGGCAAGGTGATGAAACCACCAGATGCGGTACGGCGTTCGCGCGCTGGATATCGTGCACACGCCACCCGCAGAAAGGATGCCGCATGACCGAGTTCCGTGATTTCGACGCGCTGCGCGCCGCGGTGGGGACCGTGCTCGGGCCCGGGGAGTGGCTCGAGATCGATCAGCGGCGCATCGACCTGTTCGCCGAGGCGACCGGCGATCACCAGTGGATCCACGTCGATGCCGCCCGCGCCGCCGACGGCCCGTACGGCGCCACCATCGCACACGGGTTCCTCACCCTCGGGCTGCTCGCTCCGATCAGCCAGCAGCTGATGTCGGTGCCCGCGGCACGGATGGCGATCAACTACGGGCTGAACAAGGTCCGCTTCATCAGCCCGGTCCGGGTCGGCAGCCGGGTGCGCGGCACCGTCGCGCTCACCGCCGTCACCGATGTGCCGGGCGGGGTCCAAGTCGAACGCACCGTGACGATCACCGCCGAGGGCGCGGACAAGCCGGCTTGCGTCGCCGAGCACGTGGTCCGTTATCTGGCCTGACGGCGGATGCTGATTCGCAACGCGCCACGCAGTCCGGCAGCCCGCACACCGAGGCGCGCCGGCGCGGCGGGCGAATCATCGATGCGACACGGGGCTGCGTCCGCCGGCACCGGGCTTCACACCGCCGCTCGGAACTGCTATACATTAGGGGAGGCTTACCTCGTTAGTCGAGGCTAACCTCAGCGATAAGGTGACCCTGTTGTGAGGCTTCATGTACGTCTGCATTTGTAACGCGGTGTCCGAAGGTGACGTGCACACCTGCGTTTCCGCGGGCGCCGACAGCATCCGCCAGGTGAAGAACGCCTGCGGATGGAAGCCCGGCTGCGGCAGCTGCACGGCGCGCCTGGCCGAGGTGTTCGGCCGCGCACGGGCGTCCGCCGAAGCGCAACCCTCGGCCGCCTAGTCGACACACCAGGCGGTCTGCCGGCCGCTGCGCGCATTTTGTGCCACGATCGCTGCTATGGACGGCGACAAGGACATCGTTGCGCTGCTCAACGAGCAGCTGACGGCCGAACTCACGGCGATCAACCAGTACTTCCTGCACGCCAAGATGCAGGAGAACTGGGGCTTTACCAAGCTGGCCCGGCATACTCGGCACGAGTCCATCGATGAGATGAAACATGCCGAGATCCTCACCGACCGGATCCTCTTCCTGGAGGGCCTGCCGAACTACCAGAAGCTCAACCCTCTGCGCATCGGGCAATCGGTGCCCGAGCAACTGCGGGCGGACCTGCAGATCGAGATGGAAGCGGTCGAACGGCTTCGCCGGGGCATCGAGTTGATGCGTTCGCGCGGCGACGTGACCTCCGCTCGCATCTTCGAGCAGATCCTCGAAGACGAAGAGCAGCACGTCGACTACCTGGAAACCGAGCTCGATCTGGTGGAGAAACTGGGTGAGCCCCTGTATCTCCAGCGCTTCACCGAGACTCCGGACGACTGATCGGCTGCTTCCCGGTGCGACGCGGAGAGACCGCACCGGCGTTACGCCCCCACGCGCTATGCCGAGGCGTAACGCCGGGCCAGCCGCCTCCGGTGCTCGGCGGGCGCGTACCGAACAGTGCCCGATTCAGTGTGGCTCGCTCAGCGGGAGAGCCTTGATCAGCCGTTGAGCCAGACGTCTTTCAGTCGCGTCGCCGCGTCGGCCGACTGACGCACACCCGCCGCATAGGCGGGAGCCAGCGCCGCCGCGTCGAACAGGTCGAGTCCGAACACGGCGACGGCTTCCTCGTCGGGGACTATGGAAATCTCTGTCGCCGAGCCCAATTCGCGATCGCTGGGGATGCGCGGGAACATGTGCGCCAAGGGTTCGAGAATCACCACGACATCCGCGCCCGCGGCCAGGTCCGCGTTGACCGGCGAGCGCAACCCGCCGTCGATGTAGTGGCGGCCGTCGATCGGGATCGGCGGGAAGACGCCGGGCACCGAGGTGCTCGACGCCAGCGCCGCGGGCAACGACGCCGCGCCGTCCCTGGTCCATGCCCGCAGTTCACCGGTGGTGATGTCGATGGCGGTCACGATGAGATCGCGCGCGGGCCATTGCGCCACACCGGCCAGCCCGCCGATCCGCGCGATGTGCTCGTCCGGGTCACCGGCCTGCGCGGCCAGCGCCAGCTCCCCCGCGCGGCGGCGCGCCTGGGCCGGATCCTGTCCCGGGGCACGCAGCACGGCGAATATCTCCGCCATGCGCGCCGGATCCGCCCGCACCGGCGCCGCCGACGGGGACGGTGGCCGCAACAATCGCGCCGGATCACCGCCGTCGGCCAGGACCGCGCCGACGACCGCCCCGGCGGAGGTCCCCACGAACCGGTCGGCCGACGACAAGTCGACACCGTTGTCCCGCAGCCCGACGGCCAGTCCCGTCAACCACGAAATACCGACCGGACCACCCCCGCCCAGCACGAGCGCGACCGAGAAACCATTGGCTGCCATCGTGTCCGACATGCCGCCAGCCTATCCGCCGAAGCGCGGCTCCCAACTCCTACGGCGGGTGATCGTCGTGGCTCACGCCGCTGCCTCACCCGCCCCTTCGACGATCTCCACCGATCTCCCCCGCATTCGCAGCACTCGCCTCACCCACGGTCAGGTCCCGCGACATCGATGGTCATTCCGGTCGCGCGCATTCGCGTGGTTCTCGCCATAGACCCATCCGAACAACCCGTTGCTGCGCCGTACGATCTTCGTGTTGTGCGGCGCCATGACGAATGTGCCCACCCAACCTTTCAGGCCCGAGCCGATGGTGCCCGCGCGCCGGAGCGCGAGGTCGGACTGGCGGCCGACGCGGGGATCCCGCGATCTGTCCGGGCTCAGCGAATACGGCTCCGCGATTGCGCGGGCTCACGGTGTCGTCAGGGCAACAAGCGGTCGCATCCGGGTGGCACGAAGACTTGTCGACGCCGTCGCGGCCAGAGCGATCGACAAGCCCGCCGCGACAATCGCGGGATACATCCACCACGGACCGGCCGGGATCGGCGACCCGGTTTTGACGATGCTGTAGGGAACGACGGTGGCCGCCGCAGCGATCGTGCCGAGAACGATCGCGATGCCGGTCGCCGCGGTGCTCTCGACCACCACCGTCCCCAGCACTTGCCGACGCGTCGATGACGTCAGGCGAAGCAGGCCGAACTCTCTGCGACGTTCCCAGGTGGCCGCGATCAGCGAGTTGCCGACCGTGATCGAGCAGAATGCGATGATCATCGCCACGACAAGGTAATTGGCGGCCGCGAACTGCGGACCGATGTCGTCCGCGGCGCGGTCCGCGATGCTGTCCTCGGTGCTCTGCATATACAGCGTGCCGGTGGCGATGCCGATGAGCAGGGTCAGTGCGCCGACGACCGTACTCGCGTCCGCCGCGCGAGCGGCCAGATTACGCAGAGCCAATCTGCCGACGCTGCTCGGCAGCCGGGCCGCGAGGCCGCCGAGCGGCGCGATGGCCAGTGGACTCAGGAGAGCCAGGCCGATCGCGACACCGATGCACGCGGGTCCGGCTCCGGCGGCCAGGAGGGGCCCGTCGGCCATGAACAGCGTGCCGATTCCGCAGCCGCATCCGATCAGCAGGAATGCCCCGCCGAGGATCGACCTCGCCCGGGAGACCGCGACCGCCTCCGCGCCCGAGGCCCCGGCCGGCGCGAGCACCGGCGCGACCATCGCGGCGCGCCTACCCGCGAGCCCCGCGGCCGCCATCGCCGACAGCGACGAGACGGCCGCGCCCACAGCGATCGTCCTCTCGTTCACGGCGAGCTGGATCGGCTCGTCGACCACACCGAACGCGATCATCCGGTCGAGCAGGAATGTCCCGAGTCCGATTCCCGGTAGCAGGCCGACGATCATCGCGGGCAACGCGACCGCGCAAGTCTCCACGAGCACCAGTGCGCGCACCTGCCGGGGAACAGCGCCGATCAATCTGATCAGGGCCAACTCCCGGGTGCGCTGCTGAACGACGAGTGCGACCGTGGCGGCGATTCCGAAAGCCACGACCACGACAGTCCAGCCACCCATGATCGCCGCCAGGATCGCGAGCGATTCTCCTTGCGGTACCGCGATACCGGTCTCGACCAGTGTGGCGAAGGCGATCAGCAGCGTGGTTCCAGCCGCGATCACGCACGCCGAAGCGATGTACGCCGAGACGCGCGCTCGGACCGTACGCAGGGCGAACCGCCACATCACCGGACACCACCCCGTGCGGCGGAGCCGTCACCCAGCCGCGCCATCCGTGCCGCCACCACGTCGGCGCTGGGTCGGGACAGCATGTCCACCACCCGTCCGTCCGCGAAGAACACCACGGCGTCGGCCACGGCCGCGGCGATCGGATCGTGGGTGACCATCACGATGGTGCGCCCGTCCCTGTCGACCGCTTCCCGCAGCAGACCGAGCACTTCGGCGGCGGCACGGCTGTCGAGGGCGCCGGTCGGTTCGTCGGCGAAGATCACGTCGGGCGCGCTCAGCAATGCGCGCGCGATTGCCACGCGCTGTTGCTGACCACCCGACAGCGCCGCGGGCCGCGTCCGCGCATATCGCTCGAGGCCCAGCCGCGCCAGTACCTCGCGGACGGCGTCGGCCGGAACCGGACGGGAAGCGAATTCCAATGGCAGCGTGACGTTCTGCGCCGCGGTCAAAGTGGGAACCAGGTTGTAGGACTGGAAGACGAAGCCGAGGCGATCGCGACGCAGGCGTGTCAGCGTGGTCTCGTCGAGCGTCGTGAGCTCGGTGCCCTCGATCGAGACCGAGCCGGACGTCGGCCGGTCCAGCCCCGCCGCGCACTGCAGCAGCGTGCTCTTGCCCGAACCGGACGGTCCCATGACCGCCGTGAAGGTGCGCCGCGGAAAACCCAGGCTCACATCGTCGAGGACCCTGACCGCGGCAGGCCCTTCGCCGTACACCTTCACCACCTGACGCAGCTCCACGCAGTAGCGCGCGAGTGGCGCCTGCGGCACATTCCGTGAGTACACCGTACGAGTCATAATTGCATGGTAACGAGCGCCCGCCGGATATGTCGCATCGAGTCATTGAGAAGGTCTTTACCAGCATGTATGTCAGATAGAGCACGATTTTCACCTCCGGACCACCCCAAGGTAGACTTTCGTCACCACAGAGAAGACCGTGACGAAAAGAGGGCGAGGATGCCGACCTGCCAGATCTGCGGCCGGGAACTGGCGCCCGCAGCACGCGGCAGACCCGCCAGATACTGTTCCCGCGCATGCCGCGCGCGGGCGTACCGCGAACGCGTGGCGGCGAAACAGCGACAGGCACCCGCGTCCGCGGAGGCGGCGGGCGCCGGACTATCCGTCGATCGCGTGGTTCGGGCAGCGATCGAACTGGTCGATCGCGAAGGCGGCTTCCGCCTCTCCATGCGCCACACCGCCGCCGAACTCGATGTCGGCGTGATGTCCCTCTACCGCTACGTCTCGGGAAAGGAAGAACTCGGTCGGCTGATGATCGACGCGGTCTTCGGCGATCACCCGCTACCGGAACCCGGCCCGCCGGGCTGGCGAGCCAAGCTGGAACTCTCCGCGCGGCAAGAATGGCAAATCTACCGCGATCATCCTTGGGTGCCAGAGCTTTTCGCGCTGACGACCAGACCACCGATCGCGCCGCGGCTGATGGCCTACACCGACTGGCGCATCCGCGCGGTCGACGACCTCGGCCTCGACTTCCCCACCATGGTCCGGATCGCGATCATGGTTTCGACCCACACCCAAAGCTCGGCGTATCCGCTTGCCCGGGAACAATTCGCGAAGAACACCCGCGAGGAATGGCTGGACGCCCGCACCGGGAGAATCCAGGAGGCGTTCGCCTCGGGCGCGCTTCCGATGATCGCGCGGTTCGGGGACGACGCCCTGGAAGCCTCTCAGCCGCACAGCATTTTCGAATTCGGACTGCGGTGCCTGCTCGACGGCGTCGAGAACATCATCGTCGAGCGCGACGCCCACTGATGCGCTGGGACGCCCTGACCAGCGAAACCCCTGCGGGACAATCGGATCGGTTACGCTGGGGGGTGAGTCAGGGAGGCTGATAATGCCAATCAGATATCGTCAGCGCAAATCGTTCGGGCCGCTGAAACTCAACTTCACCCAATCGGGCCTGTCGTCGTGGAGTATCAAGATCGGTCCGTGGTCGTGGAATTCCCGAACCAAGAAGAACAGTGTTGACCTGCCCGGTCCGCTGGGCTGGCGCCAGCGCTGAGCGGACCGCGGATTCAGGCCCAGACCCGCGACAGCGCCGAACGGGAGTACGTCCGCTGGGGCGTCACCGTGATCAGGTCACAGACCTCGACGAGTTCACCCGGCACCGCATTGCCGAAGTGATGCAGACCCGGCGCGATCACGGCGTCGACGCCGAAGGTGCGCACGACTTCGATCAGGCGATCGACCGGCGCGTCGGTACCGGCGCCGAAGGTCACCGTCTTACACAGCTCATAGCCCAGACGTTTGGCCAAACTCCGCATCTGCGCTTCATCCCAGTCCTGGGACACACCCGAGACGTCCTTGCGGAGATATCCCAGCGCGGGTGGTTTGGCCCTCATCGGTACTCCCTTGCCGCGGTCGTTGCTGAAGTCGTCGAAGCACCTGCGCTCCCTGCGGCTCGCGCCGTGTCGACGCATCGGATCGCAGGGGGAGCATGTTATTGACATCATATGTTGTCAACAGCAGTCGATGTCAACATGTGCGGCGTTCGACGCGTTCGGCTTCCCGGCATCGCACGCACCGAGCGTACCGCCGCCGCCTCGGCCGCGCCGGGTACCGAGATCCGCCCCCTGCCAGCAACTTTCGATAGCTGCGCGGGTGAGACAGTGCCGCTGTGGCCGCACCGCCGACGCGCGGTCCGCCGACTACTCCAGAATCCCGGTCTGGCCGCCCGATCCGGGCGCTCGGGTCACCGGCCGCCGCGCCAAGACCACACCGAGGGCGATCATGCCCGCACCGAGCACGAAGTGCAGCCAGTTGTCCGCCGTATCGAGCGGCACGAAGTTGGCATCGCTGTCGGGATTCACGACGAGCCCGTACAGCCACAGCACCAGATAGAGGACACCCCCACCGACGAGGAACGCGCGCGCCGATGGGGCGGTGCGGGCGGCCAGCACTCCGGCGATGCCGAAAGCCAGGTGAACCGCGTTGTGCAGCACCGAGACGCTGAAGAGTCCGAGCAACTGGGCCTGGGAGTGATGTCCCGCCCAAGCGAGCTCACCGTAGTGGGTGGTGATCCCCGGAATGAACCCGAGGATTCCGACCAGGAGGAACGCCGCTCCTACCGCCGTGGCGGCGACCTGCAGCGGAGACCGTCGATCCGTTGTCGCGCCGGGTGTGGAAGTGGACATCGCCGAACCAGCCCTTTCGGTGTGGGTGGACCTTCGTCCCCACCGTGCTACCCGGGCGAAAACGGGGCAAACAGCGGCAGCACCGCGGACGAGTGACCACTGAGCCATCGAATCGGCAGAGCGAGCGAACGAACGAGATGCTCGGTTGAGACCCCACCCACATACCGCGCAGCGGCGGCGCGGCCGTGATCCCCATCTCCTCCGCTCGCCACACCGGGAGCCACGCCACCGGAAGCATCGGCGTTCGCGCTGGTACACCCCCCGCGGCGGAATCGGTCGCGCGTTTCGGAGGAAATTCGGTGCCCCGCCGCGGATTCGCGCGCGCCACCCGGTCGGTGAATACTGTCAACGACTCGAAAACAACTGTCCGCCTTGGTAAGCCGACGCAGTCTGTCCATCGGATGGTGATGCCAGGGAGGCGATGACCGTGTTGGTTTGGTGCGTTGTGGCGATGATCGTGGTGGTCCTGCTCGGAGGAGCGGCGACGGCGATGGCATGGGATCCGCGGGGGCGTCGCCGCTCTGCCGCCGCCACGCCGGTTCCGGTATCGGCGACATCGGAGTCCACCATGTCGACGCGGGGCGACTGGCCGCGCACACGCTGAAGGCGAGATCCGGCTGGCCGCCCCGCGGCCGCGGCGGATCATCGCCGCGGCCGCGGGTGCGACGGACCGCTCAGCTGACGGAGACGCTGCCGCCCTTGGGCAGATAGCCGATCTTCTCCACGGGCAGCTCACCGACCACGGAACCGGTGCAGTCCCGTCCGGAGTACAGCGTGACGGCACGATCGGTGCTGTTGACGACGGTGATCTGGAACGTGGTGTAGAAGGTGCCGTCGGTGTTCAGGCAGCCCACCGGATCCGCGTGCAGTTCGCCGTTGATCCCCAGCGTGCCGACCGCGGCCTGCGCCGTCCCCGCCGACAGCATGGCCGCGGCCCCCGCCAGGGCCAGCGCACCGACAAACCCAGCAGTACGAATCATTCGTGCCTCCAGTTCTTTTCGATGTCGGCCAACCCCGAAGCCGACGTCTGGTGAAAATGCGCCTGTGATTCTGTCACGAGTTCCAGCCGGGCGGAACCGTGCTGGTCAGACGCACGAGACACGACAACGCCCGGCCGGGCACCGAGGGCGCCCGGCCGAGCGGGATCGCGATCAGGCGACAGCGCCCTCGCCGCGAAGGGCCTTGGCCTCCCTGCGCACCCCGAACGCGACGATGACCTCCATGAGGCCGATGATGATCAGCCACACCCCGGCCAGGACCGCCAGCGTGGCCACCGACTGCACCGGCCAGACGATCAGCACGACACCGGCGATCGCGGTGACGACGCCGAAGAGCACCTGCCACCAGCGTCCCGGCAGTTCCGGTTCGGAGATCGCGGCGACCAGCAGCGCGATCCCGCGAAACAGCCAGCCGATGCCGATCCACAATCCGAGCAGCAGCAACGAGGCCAGTTCGTCGCGGAAGCAGAAGACGCCGATCACGATGGACAGCACGCCGATGATGAACGACAGCACCCGCAGGCCGGTGCTGGCCGGCGCGCCGAAGGCCGCGATCAGCTGCAGGAAGCCGGTGACCACCAGGTAGATGCCGAAGATGATGCCTGCCGCCGCCAGAGTGATATCGGGCCAGGCCAGGATCAGAATGCCGAGGATCACCGCGAGAACGCCGGTGAGCAGAATGGTTTGCCACGCACGGCGGGCAAGAGACTGCAGGGGACCCTCTACCACGCTGTTTGTCGTCATTACATGATGCTATAGCGGCTCAGTATATGTTTACTGGACATTTGCTGACTGGAGTGCAGCGCGGCTGTCCAGCCGGCACGACGGCGTTGTCCTGTCTTCACGTTTCGCCATCCGGACGGCCGGGTAGTTATCCCTTAGTGACTCTTCGTTGGCGCCCCTGGGGTGAACGGGTGGGTCGGGGTTCGGTGAGACTCGGGTGGCTAGGAGAAGAGGGTGGCGGTTCTGCTCGTGTTGCAGGCGCGTGGGCTGGGTGATCTACTCACCGCCGTCCCGGCTCTTCGTGCGCTGCGCCGAGCCAAACCGCACGATCGCATCGTCTTGGCCGCGCCGCTGCGACTCAAGCCGATCGTCGATCTGATCGCCTCGGTCGACGCCCTTGTGCCCACCTCCGATCCGGGTAGCCTCCGCTGGGACGCGCCTCCGCCCGAGTTGGCGGTCAACCTGCACGGCGCGAGCGCCGAGAGCATCGTCACGCTGTCCAAGACCCGGGCCGAACGCATCCTCACCTTCCGCAACCACGCGTTCCCCGAGTTGTCCGGCCCGGAGTGGAACCCGGACATGCACCAGGTGGACCGCTGGTGTCACCTGCTGGAGTACGACGGCATCGGCGCGGACCGCCGCAACCTCGGACTGGTTCCGCCGGTGTCGACGACCAGCCGTCGCGACTGCGTGGTCGTGCACGTCGGCGCGGGCGCACCGGCGCGCCGCTGGCCACCGGACCGGTTCGCCGCCGTCGTCCGGCACCTGCTCACCCTCGGGCGAGAGGTGGTCATCACCGGAGACGAATACGAACGCCAGCTCGCGCTCGGCATCGCCGCGCGGGCCGGCCTGCCGGTCGGCCGAGTGCTGGCCGGGCAGCAGAACCTGATCGATCTGGCCGCCACCGTCGCCGAGGCCGCGTTGGTGATCTGCGGAGACACCGGCGTGGCGCACCTGGCCACGGCGTTCGGCACCCGCACCGTCCTGTTGTTCGGCCCGACACCGCCACGGTGGGCGGGCCCACCCGCGCACCTGCTCGGCCGGCACGCCGTGCTGTGGACCGGTCAGGTCGGCGATCCGGACGCCGACACTCCCGATCCCGGCCTGTTGCAGATCGGCGTCACCGAGGTGATCAACGCCGTCGACAAGCAGCTGAGCAAGCGCAGTTGGCCCGGCACGGGTACCGACCGCCGCAAAACGGCGTACCGGCGGGTGGGATGACCACCATCGGGACGACGAGCGTCCCGTCCGCGGTCAGGTCGCCGTCGCGGCGGTCCTGAGCGCCGCGGAATAGGCGGCGATCGCGCTCGGCCAGAACTGCTCGAGATAGTCGCGGGCATCGGCGAGACCACGTGGATCGAGGGAGTACAACCGGCGATTGCCGTCCGGCCGCATCATCACCAGCCGCGCCTCGCGCAGCACCCGCAGGTGCTGCGAGACCGCCGAACTGGTCACGCCGATTTCCTCCGCGAGTTCGCCGACCGAGCGTGCGGCCTGCGGCAGTGCCTCGAAGATCGCGCGGCGGGTCGGGTCCGCCAGCGCAGTGAGGGCACGAACTCCATTAGTCGCCACTCACACAGTGTGCGCATCCGGCGTTTCGCCGGTCAACTGTCGCCCTGACATCGTCATCCCAGCTCACTCGGGAATCCGGCGCCTGTCGTCACCTTCCCGTGACCGACGAGCTGGGCTTTTGGCCCACGGTGACGGTTGCCACAGGATTGCGGACGCTCACGACAGGTCCCGTACGTTCGACTCATGCCCGTGACCTTTCCGTTACCGATCCGTCGCGTCGCGACGCGGTTTCGCCGCGACAGCGCCGCCGCTCGCGTAGTCGCCGCGTCCGCGGTCGTCACCGCATCCTTCGGCATCCTCGCCGCGGCGCAGCAGGACGAGGACACCGACGCGTCCGCCCGTCTCGTCGCGGGGAAGATCGCCTCGGGCGAGATCCGCCCGGCCGAGGGCATGGCTCGATTCGCCGTCTTCACCCCGCCGCAGACCCCGGCTCCGCAGGCCGCCCCGATGCCCGCGCCCTGGGATCCCAACCGCATCGCGCAGGACTTCGCCCCGCCCAAGACCGTCCGGCCCGCCGCGGGCGTACTCACCTCGAATTTCGGCACGCGCTGGGGCGCGATGCACGCGGGCCTGGATTTCGGCGACCCGATCGGGGCGCCGATCGCCGCGGTCACCGACGGCGTCGTGATCGACGCCGGTCCCGCCTCGGGCTTCGGCCTGTGGGTGCGCGTGCGACAGGACGACGGCACCATCGGCGTCTACGGGCATGTGAACGACATCCTCGCCAGTGTCGGCCAGCCGGTCCGCGCGGGCGACGTCATCGCGACGGTCGGCAACCGTGGCTATTCCACCGGCCCGCACCTGCACTACGAGGTCCGGCTGCCCGACGGCACACCGATCGATCCGCGGCCCTGGCTGGCCGGGCGCGGCATCGATGTCGGGTACGCCCAAGAGGACTGATCTCGATCCGGTTCGCGGGCATGGGGGGCTCGCGAACGAACTCGGCGACAGCGCCGTCGCCGGCGATGGGCCGCGAACGCAACGACGCGTTCGCGGCCCGATTCTTTGCTCCGAGCTGAACGGGCATCCCGAACGCGACGACACCGCGATCACGCCACAGGATCACATCGCGTGCGCCCACTGCCGGACGAACGGCGACGAGCCAGGACACGACCGTATGCGGCCACACGTGCGTCTGCGGTACCCCCACCGATACCCGGGTACTAGATGCGAATAGCGCCGCGGCGGGACGACCGCCGGGGTCGGCGATTTCTACGTTCGGTCCATGTCCACAACACATTTCGCCGCCGCACCCGAAGCCGAGTCGCGAGCGAGAGCGCAGAGGGCGACGCGTGGGCGACTGCATCGACCGCTGCTGGGCACGGTCGTCGCGATGGCCGCGCTCGTCCTGTTCTCCCTCGCGGCGATGCTGGTCGACGACCGCACACTGCTCGGCGAATCGGTCTGGCTCAAGCCGATGAAATTCGGTTCGGCCTTCGTCCTCTACAGCCTCACCCTGGCGTGGCTGCTGTCGTTGCCGCACAAGGGCAGCCGGGCCACCTGGTGGCTGGGCACGGTGTTCGCGGTGACCGGACTCATCGATGTGGGATTCATCGTGCTGCAGGCCGCACGCGGTACGTTCAGCCACTTCAACACCGAGGCCGACCCGGTGAACTCGATCGGGCAGATGGTCTTCGCCTCCGGCGTGCCCGGCCTGTTCCTGGCCAACCTGGTCATCGTGCTGATCCTGTCCTGGCAGCGTTTGGTGGACCGGCCGACCGCACGCGCCGTCCATGCCGGCCTGGCCCTGGCCGTCGCGGGCATGGCGCTGGGCTACCTGATGGGCTTCACCGGCAAGCAACTCGTCCGCGACAGTGACGGACGACTCGTCGAATTGGCCGCCGGGCACACGGTCCTGTCCGGCGCCGGCGATCTCGCCGCCCGCGACGCCATGGGCGGCATGCCGATCACGCACTGGAGCACGGAAGGCGGTGACCTGCGCGTTCCGCACTTCGTCGGGCTGCACGGCATCCAGGTGCTGCTGCTGGTGGCCGTCGCGCTCGCCTGGCTCGCTCCCCGGTACCGCTGGCTGCGCCCGGAACGCGCCCGCGCGGCCGTCGTGGGTGTGCTGGCGGCGGGCTACGCAGGCCTGCTTGCGCTGGTCTTCTGGCAGGCGATGCGCGGCCAGTCGCTGGTCCACCCTGACACCGCCACCTTGGCGGCGGCCTGCGGACTCGCCGCGACGGTCGGCGTGCTGCTCGGCGCGGTGTATCTACGCCACCGCGGCTGCGCCGCACGCCCACGCACGGCGCAGCCGGTCAGCGCAGGCGTTCCGCGTCACGGGTGAGCGCGACGAGCGTTTCGCCGAGCGCTGCCAGTTCGTCGGGCGTCGCCCCCTCCGCGATGGCGGTGGCGACGTCCTCGGCGGCGCAGCGGGCGGCGAACCAGCGATCGGCCAGGTCGGCGGCCTCCTGGGCACTGAGCACGACCGCGTCGTCGGGAATTCCCGTTCCCTTCAGACTGTTGCGGTGTTCGTAGGCGCGTTGGCGACAGGACTGGCGGCAGTACCGGCGACGACGGCCGGCCTCCGATTCCACGATCTCCCGCCCACACCACTGGCAGGACAAGCGGCGCGACATGACGCAGAACACTAATAGCTCGCTACCCGCGATCCGCTCAGCGACCCCCGGCGAATCGCCCGTCTTCGGGCGCGACGAGTCTTCTGTGACGCTGGCACTACAATGGAACGGTTCACCGCGGCCGCGTCGGGAACTATCGGCGCAGGCCCGATCGTTGTACATCAGGTCCGGCGAATGCCCCGCGCACTCGCGCGGACACGGTCGCAGCGCACGAAGACTCGAGCACACAGGGAGAGGCACACCATGGCAGATCGCGTACTCCGAGGCAGTCGGCTCGGAGCGGTGAGCTACGAGACCGATCGCGACCACGACCTGGCTCCGCGTCGGATCGCCCGGTACCGGACCGACAACGGCGAGGAATTCGACGTCCCCTTCGCCGACGACGCCGAGATCCCGCCGACCTGGCTGTGCCGCAACGGCCAGGAGGGCGTGCTGGTCGAGGGCACCACCCAGGAGACCAAGAAGGTCAAGCCGCCGCGCACGCACTGGGACATGCTGCTGGAGCGCCGCAGCAAGGAGGAGCTCGAGGAGTTGCTCAAGGAGCGCTTGGAGCTGCTCAAGACCCGCCGCCGCGCCTGACGGTTCGCGAATACCGAAACGGCCGCCGCATCGTCCCGATGCGGCGGCCGTTCGCTGTGCGCGTCGTCGCGCGAGTCAGTGACTCGCGACCTTCCGATAGCGCAGCAGCGCCAGCGGCACGGCCACCACGAGGATCGCCACCGAGCAGGCGGCCGCGTATTCGACGCAGTGATCGGCGGCCCAGCCGCTGGGCGGGACGAAGGTGGGCGGCGAGTCGTTGTCGAACAGCTTGCGACCCGCCGCCGACACCGCGGTGATCGGATTCCACTCGGCGATCGTGCGCAGCGGCCCGGGCAGCGTCTCCGCCGAGATGAACGCCGAGGAGATGAACGTCAGCGGGAACAGCCAGATCAGCCCCGCGCTCTGGGCCACCTCGACGGTCGGCGACAGCAGGCCGGTCAGCGCACCGACCCAGGACATCGCGAACGCGAACAGCAGGATCACCGCGAACGCCAGCACGGCGTCGGAGACGCTGCCGTGGATGCGCCAGCCCACGATGTATCCGCACCCGACCATCACCGCCAGGCTGAGGATGTTGACCACGAGATCCGACAGCGTCCGGCCCATCAGCACGGCCAGCCGCGACATCGGCAGCGCCCGCATCCGGTCGATGATGCCCTTCTGCAGGTCCCCGGCCAGACCGACCGTGGTGAACGCGGCATTGAACGCCACCGTCTGGGTGAAGATGCCTGCGAGCAGGAATTCGCGGTACTGCCCGCCGCCCAGCGAAGCGCCGAAGATGTAGGCGAACAGGAACACGAACATCAGCGGTTGAATCGTGGCCGTCACCAGCAGCGTCGGCACGCGCAGGATGGTGAGCAGATTGCGGTGCGCGACGATCGCGCTGTCCCGGAACAACCGCAGCCGTGGGGCGGAATCCCGTCGCGTCGCAGCTTTCTTCGGCTCCTGTTCCGCCTCCGGGGCGGCCTCCCCAACGATTGCCGTGCTCACGACATGATCTCCTCTTGTACGTCGTCGGTCTCCGGTTCCGTGACGGTCGCGCCGCCCGGTTTGCCGGTGAGGGAAAGGAATACGTCGTCGAGGCTCGGCCGGTGCACGTTCGCGTCGACCACGCAGACGCCCGCGTCGTCGAGCCTGCGCAGGGCCTCCACCATCGTGCGCGAACCGTCGCCGACCACCACCGATACCTCGTCGGTGCCCGCCTCGTGTCCGGGTTCGCCGATCCCGACCTGCGCCAGCACGGCCAGCGCGGGCTCGGCCGCCTGTCCCGGGGCCAGCGTGACGGTGAGCCGGTCACCGCCGATCGAGGTCTTCAACTCGTCGGCCGAGCCGCGCGCGATGACCCGCCCGTGGTCGATGACGGTGATGCGGTCGGCCAGCAGGTCGGCCTCTTCCAGATACTGCGTGGTGAGCAGCACCGTGGTCCCGTCGTCGACCAGGTCGCCGATCACGCGCCACATGTCCATCCTGCCGCGCGGGTCCAACCCGGTGGTCGGCTCGTCCAGCACCACCACGGCAGGCCGGGCGACCAGCGCACCCGCGAGATCCAGCCGCCGGGCCATGCCGCCGGAGTAGGTTCCCGCTCTGCGGTGCGCGGCGTAGTCGAGGCCGAGCGCCCCGAGCAGTTCGGTGGCTCGCGCCGTCGCTTGTCGCGGGGACATCCCGTAGAGCCGGGCCACCATGCGCAGGTTCTCGTAACCGGACAGGTTGGCGTCGACGGCGGCGTACTGGCCGGACAAGCCGATCCGTTTGCGCGCGGCCGCGGGATCGCGCAGTACGTCCACGCCCGCCACCCGCACCGACCCGGCGGACGGCTTCAGCAGCGTGGTGACGATCCGCACGGTCGTCGTCTTGCCCGCGCCGTTGGGGCCGAGCAGGCCCATCACCGTGCCGGTGGGAATCCGTAGGTCGATCTCGTCCAGCACGCGGACCCGGCCGTAATTCTTCATCAGGCCGGTCACTTCCACCGCGAAGCTCACCTGTGCGTCTCCTTCGTCTCCAGCCACCTCCGCAGCACCGGCCCGATCACCGCCAGTGCCTCCGGCGTTGTCATCGCGGAGTGCGCGCAGCGCAGCTCGTGGTCGTGGACGGCGCCGGTGACGTACGGCTCCCAGGCGTCGGCGCGCCGGTCGGGATCGGCCCGGTTGACCGGGTCGTCGCCCGCGCTGAAGAACAGCAGGTCGCCGTCGAACGGGCGAGGCCGGAAGCTGTGCGCGAGCACGGTGCCGTTGTGGTAGCCCGCGTAGAGCCGCTCCAGATGCTCGACGGTCAACGCCGCGAACGGCCCGGACCGGGAGCGCAGCAGCTCGGCCGCCTCGCGCAGGCTCATGCCGGGATCGATCTGCGCGCCGAGTTCGTCGCTGCCGAACTCTCCGACGATCTCCGCGACGCTCGGGGTCGCCTGGTCGAGCAGTTCGTCGGACAGGCGGTAGCTGTCCATCATCGACAGCAGCGCGACCTCCTCGCCCGCCTCTTGCAGCTGAACCGCCATCTCCTGCGCGATCAGTCCGCCGAGCGACCAGCCGAGTAAGTGGTAGGGCCCCTCCGGCTGAATTTCCTTGATGGCGGCCACGTAGTGGCTCGCGGCCTCGTCGATCGACTCGTAGCCGTCCTGCCCGGCCGCGTGCGGTGCCTGCACCCCGTACACCGGCCGGTCCGCGGGCAGGTGCGCGAGCAATCCCGAATAGCACCAGGACAGACCGATCGCCGGATGCACGCAGAACAGCGGCGCCCGGCTCGCCGCGGTGCGCGGCCGGATCGGCAGCACCGGCGCCAGCATCGCCGCCACCGCGGCGCCCGAGGTCGCGCCCGCGCCGTCCAACCGCGCCGCGATGGCCGCGGGCGTCGCGTCGCCGAACATCAACTGCACCGGCAGGTCGATTCCCGCCTCCCGCAGCCGCGCGACGACTTTCGTGGCCAGGAGCGAGTTGCCGCCGAGCTCGAAGAAGCCGTCGTCCGCGCCCACCGACTCCACACCGAGTACCTCGGCGAAGGCCGCGCACAGCGCCTCCTCCGTCGGGGTGGACGGCGCCCGATAGCCCTCGCCCGCGGTGAACACCGGTTCCGGCAGCTTCGCCCGATCCAGCTTGCCCACCGGGCTCAGCGGAATCTCGTCGAGCAGCATGATCGATTGCGGGACCATGTAATTCGGCACCAGCCCGGCCACATGCCCGGAGAGCTCGGCCGCGGTGAGCGGCACGCCGTCGCGCGGCTTCACATACGACACCAGCGCGGTCGCGCCTGCCGGGGTGCGATGCCCGATGGTGGTCGAGAACGCCACCCCGCCGTGGCGGGCGAGCGCGGCGTCGATCTCGCCGAGTTCGATGCGGAAACCGCGGATCTTGACCTGATGGTCGGTGCGGCCGACGTACTCGATCTCCGGCCCGGCGTCCGCCGACGGCGCGTGGTCGCGCGACCCGGCCCACCAGCGCACCAGATCGCCGGTGCGGTACATCCGCTCCCCCGGTTTGCCGAACGGGTTGGCGACGAACCGTTGAGCGGTCAGACCAGGACGGTTCAGGTAGCCGCGGGCCAACGCGTCACCGGACAGGTGCAGCTCGCCGGTCACCCCGAGCGGAGCCGGATGCAGCCGCGCGTCGAGGATCGCGGCGTTGACGCCGCGAATGGGTCCGCCGATGGTGATCGGCTCGCCGGGTGTCATCGGCTGCGAGATCACCGTGACGATGGTGGTCTCGGTCGGGCCGTAGACGTTGTACAGATTGCGGTCCGGCGCCCACCTGGTCACCAGGTCCGGGGGCAGCGCCTCACCGCCGACCAGCACGTGCTGCAACTCGGGCAGACCGCGAGGGTCGACCGTGCCGAGCGCGGAGGTGGTGATGAACGCGTGGGTGATCCGCTCCGTGGCGAAGACCTCCCGCAGTTCGTCGCCGCCGACCACACCGCTGGGCGTGATCACCAGGGTCGCCGCACCGCCGAGGGACAACAGCAGATCGAGCATCGCGGCGTCGAAGCTCGGCGTCGCGAAGTGCAGTACCCGGCACCCCGGCTGCACGTCGAACCGGTGGGCGGTCTCGGCGGCGAAGTTCGACAATCCACCGTGGGTGACCATCACGCCCTTCGGCGTTCCGGTGGATCCGGACGTGTAGATGACGTACGCGGGGTTGTCGATCCGCAGCGGAGCCAGGCGCTCCGCGTCGGCGATCGGCACGTCCGGCGCGTCGAGCACCCGGCGGCGGAACGCCGGATCGTCGAGCACGATCCACTCCGCGCCCTCGGGCAACTCGCCGCGATAGCCCGCGAGCGTGATACCAAGGGCCGCACCGGAATCCGACAGCATGTGCGCGATGCGCTGCTTCGGGTACAGCGGGTCGACCGGCACGAACGCCGCTCCGGCCTTGGCCACCGCGAGCACCGTCGCCACCGACTCGATCGACCGCGGAATACCCAGTGCCACCAGCGTTTCCGGGCCGACGCCACGAGCGATCAGCACGCGCGCCAGCCGGTTGGTCCAGCGATCCAGGGCGTCGTAGGTCACCTCGGTGCCGTCGGAGACCAGGGCGATGCCCGCCCGGTCGACGCTCGCGGCCCGCTCGAACACTTCGGGGAAGGTGATCGGCCGGTCCGGTTTGGCCCCGCGCACCGGAGCCAGCCCCGACCACTCGGCGGGATCGAGCACTTCCAGATCGCCCACCGGGGTGGTGGGGCTGGCGGCGATCGCGGCAAGCAGGCGGGTCAGGCGCTTGCCGAGCCGCTGCGCGGTCGGCTCGTCGAACAGGTCCATCGCGTAGTTCACCGCCACCGTGATACCGGCCGGATCACGGTGCGGGGTCTGCGTTTCGGTCAAGGTGAACTGGAGATCGAACTTGGCGATCCCGGTGTCGATGTCGGCCGCCTCGATGTGCAGGCCGGGCAGGTCCAGGCCGCCGACCGGCTCGTTGCGCACCGAGAGCATCACCTGGAACATCGGATGATGCGCCTGGGACCTGGCCGGGTTGAGCACCTCCACCAGGCGTTCGAACGGCAGGTCCGCGTGGGCGAAGGCGTCCAGGTCGGATTCGCGCACTCCGTGCAGCAGATCGGTGAACCGCGCGCCAGGGTCGATCCGCGTGCGCAGCACCAGGGTGTTGACGAACATGCCGACCAGCCGGTCCAGCGCGGGATGGCCGCGGCCCGCGATCGGAGTACCGACGGTGATGTCGTCGGTAGCGGTCATCCGATGCAGTAGCACCGCGAGCGCGGCGTGCAGGACCATGAAGAGGCTGACGTTGTTGCTGCCCGCGATCATCCGCAGCTCGCGGTGGGTCACCGGGTCCACCGCGCACTCCACGGTGCCGCCCCGGTAGGACGGAGCGGGCGGACGCGGCCGGTCGGCGGGCACGGTCAGCAACTCGGGGATGCCGTCCAGGGTGCGTCGCCAGTACTCCAGCTGCCTGCTCACCGCCGAGTCGGGGTCGTCCTCGCTGCCCAGCACGTCCTGCTGCCACAGGGTGTAGTCGGCGTACTGGACCTCGGGCTCCGCCCAGTCCGGCGCGGCGCCGCCGCAGGCCGCGCGGTAGGCGACGGCGACGTCGGCGGCCAGCGGCTCGAGCGACCATCCGTCCATCGCGATGTGATGCACCACGACGACGAGCACGTGCTGCGCGGGCTCGCCGATCGGCACCGAGATCAGCGCCGCGCGGATCGGCACGGTGGCGGCCAGATCGAATCCCGGTGCGGCGAAACGTCGCACGGCGGTCTCGACCTCTTCCGGGCGCACCGTCATCCGCGTCAGCGAGATCGCCGCCTCGGCCGGGTCGAGCACGACCTGTGCGGGTGCGCCGTCGGTCTCCGGGAACACCGTGCGCAGCGTTTCGTGTCTGGCTTGCACCGCGTGCAGCGCGGAGACCAGCGCGCTGACATCGAGGTGGCCGGTCATGCGCAGCACGAGCGGGACGTTGTAGGCGCCCGCCGACTGTCCGGCGCCCGACCCGGCGTTGAACCGGTTCAGGAACCACAGCCGCCGCTGCGCGGCCGACAGCGGGACGCGCTCCGGGCGCTCGCGGCGCACCAGCGCGGGGCGGTCCGAGTCGGACGCGGCGCCCGCGTCCAGCAACTCGGCGAGCCCGGCGACCGTCGGCGTGGCGAACACGGTGCGCACGGCGAGCCGCACATTCGTCGCCGCGGCCAGCCGCGCGACGAGCTGGGTCGCCAGCAGCGAGTTGCCCCCGATGTCGAAGAAGCTGTCGTCGGCGCGCACACCGTCGGCGCCGATCAGCTCCTCCATCACCGCGGCCACCAAGCGCTCCGCGTCGGTCCGCGGCGCACGGCCGGTCGAATCCCCGAGCAACTGCGGTTCCGGCAGTGCGCTCACGTCCAGCTTGCCGACCGGAGTCAGCGGGATGGTGTCCAGCACGGTGAGGCCCGAGGGCACCATGTGCGTGGGCAGCCTGCGTGCCACGAAGGCGCGCACCTCCTCGGTGTCCACGCCGGCCACCCGGTCGGTGGGCTGCACGAAGGCGACGATCCGGTCGGCGCCCGCGATGCGGCGCACCTCGGTGTGCGCGAACCGCACCGACGGGTGTTCGCCGAGCGCGGCGGTGATCTCGCCGAGTTCGACCCGGAAACCGCGCAGCTTCACCTGGTGGTCGCTGCGCCCGAGGTAGACCAGCTCGCCGGAGGCGTTCCAGCGCACCACGTCTCCGGTCCGGTACATCCTGGCGCCCGCCGGGCCGCACGGATCGGCCACGAAGCGGCTTGCGGTGAGACCGAATCGGTCGAAGTACCCGCGCGCGATGCCATGTCCCGCGAGGTACAGCTCGCCGGGAACGCCCACCGGCACCGGGCGCAACCGCTCGTCGAGCACCGATGCCCTGGCTCCGCGCACCAGGCTGCCGATCGTGATCGGATCGCCGACGCGCATCGGACGGGAGATCGTGATCACCACGGTGGTCTCGGTGGGTCCGTACACGTCGCACAGCACACGTCCCGGCGCCCAGCGCGCCACCAGGTCCGGCGCCACCGCCTCGCCGCCGACCATGAGCGCACGCAAGTGCGGCAACGGCCAGCGCTCGTGATCGATCGTGGCCAGCGCGGCCGGGGTCACGAAGCCGTGGGATACCCGCTCGCGTTCCAGCAGCGCGGCGAGCTCGTCGCCGCCGTAGATGTCGGTCGGGCAGATCACCATCGCCGCACCCGCGCCCAGCGCGATCAGCAGATCCAGGATCGCCGCGTCGAAACTCGGCGTCGCGAAGTGCAGTGTGCGGGAACGCTCGCCGACGCCGAGGCGGTCGCGGATCTCGTCGGCCAGGTTGGACAGACCGCTGTGCGTCACCGCGACGCCCTTGGGCGTTCCGGTCGATCCGGAGGTGTAGACCAGGTAGGCCAGATCCGCCACGTGGACGGCGCGCCTGCGCTCGCGGTCGTGGATCGGCGCGTCGTCGTGGCCTTCGAGTTCGGCCGCGAATTCGGGACGGTCCAGCAGCAACCACTCGATGTCCCGCTCGGCCGGGGCGGCCGTGCGCAGCTGCCCCGCATACGCGGCGACCGTGACGCCGATCGCGCAACCGGAGTCGGCGAGCATGTGCCGGATGCGCTCGGCCGGGTACTTCGGGTCGATCGGGACGAACGTCGCGCCCGACTTCGCGGCCGCCAGCAAGGCAACCACCGAATCGATCGAGCGGACGAGCCCGAGCGCCACCCGGGTTCCCGGACCGAGTCCGCGCGCGATGAGCGCGCGCGCCAAGCGGTTCGAGCGCCGGTCGAGTTCGGCATAGGTCAACGACGTCGTCCCCGCGCACAGCGCCGTGTTGTGCGGGAACCGCTGCGCGGTGGCGGTGAAGTACGCGGCAAGCGTGCACGGCTCGCTCGCCCGCCCGCCCCGCGCCGGGGCGAGTGTGCGGCGCTCGTGATCGGTACGCGCGTCGACGTCGCGGATCAGCACACGCGGGTCGGCGGTGACGGCGGCGAGCACGCGCAGGAATCGGTCCACCAGCGTCTCGATCGTCGTCGCGTCGAAAAGCTCGGCAGCATAGACGAATTCGTATACGCTGTCGGTCTCGTCGGGGCCGGTGCCGTTGGCGACCCGTAGCTCCAAGTCGAACTTCGCCAGTGCGATGTCCAGCGGCTCCGCGCGCAACGCGAGGCCGGGCAGTTCCAGGGCGGGCACCGGAGCGTCCTGCACACTCAGCGCCACCTGGAACAGCGGGTGACGGCTCGAGGAGCGGGCCTCGGCGCCGAGTTCGTCCACGATCCGCTCGAACGGGATGTCGGCGTGCGCCAGCGCGGCCAGCTCGGTATCCCGGTCGGCGCGCAGCAAGTCGGTGAAGCTGTGGTCCGGGTCCACGTCGGAGCGCAGCACCAGCGTGTTCACGAACATGCCCACCAGTTCGTCGAGCTTGGTATCGGTACGCCCCGCCACCGGGGTGCCGATCACGATGTCCCGGCCGCCGGTGACGCAGCGCAACAACACCGCGAACGCCGAACGCAGCACCATGAACTTGCTGACGCCGCGATCGCGGGCCAGTGCGGCGAGCCCGCGCCGCACCTGCTCGGGCACCGTGAAGCGCACCGTACCGGCCTGCTGCGTCGGCTCCTCGGGGCGCGGCCGGTCGTAGGGCAGCGGCAACTGGTCGGGGATATCGGCGAGCGCGGTGCGCCAGTACTCCAATTGGGTCGCCGCGACGCTGTCCGGATCGGCTTCCGAACCGAGGCAGGCACGTTGCCAGAGCCCGAAGTCAGCGTATTGCACCGGAAGCGGCGTCCACGACGGCGCATCGCCCTGATGCCGCGCCGCGTAGGCCACGGCCAGGTCCCTGGTCAGCGGACCGAGCGACCAGCCGTCGGCGGCGATGTGGTGCAGCACCACCCCGAGCAGGTAACGCTCGGGCGAGGTGCGCAGCAGCGACACCCGCAGCGGCGGCTGCGTGGTGAGGTCGAAACCGCTGTGCGCCAACGCGTCCAGGGCGGCCTCGGCACCGGAGTCGTCGATGTCGGTGACCACCACCTCCGGCACCGCCCGCTCGACCGGCAGCACCACCTGCTGCGCGCCTTCGGCGTCCTCCGGGAAGACGGTGCGCAGCACTTCGTGCCGCCGCACCACGTCGGTGATCGCTTCGCGCAGCGCGGGCACGTCCAGATCGCCCGCCACGCGGATCACGAAAGCGATGTTGTACGCGCTCGATTCGGGCGCGAATCGATTGATGAACCACAAACGCTGCTGCGGCAGCGACAATGGAATGCGTCCCGGACGCGGCGTCTGCACCGCCAGCGCCTGCCGCTGCGTCCGGGGCGCTCGATCCAGTTGCTCGGCGACTCCGGCGACCGTGGGCGCCTCGAACAGCGACCGCACCGGCAGCTCCACACCGAATTCCGCGTGCAGCGCGGCGGCGAGCCGGGTGGCCAGCAGCGAGTTGCCGCCGAGATCGAAGAAGCTGTCCTCGACTCCGGTCACCGGGCGTCCGAGCACCCCGCCGAACACGCCCGCCACACCGAGCTCCAATGCGGTGCTCGGCGGACGGGAAGTCCCCGCCGCCTCGAATACGGGCTCCGGCAACGCCTTTCGATCCAGCTTGCCCGCGGGCGTCACCGGGATCTCGTCGAGCACCGCCACCGACGCGGGCACCATGTAACCGGGCAGCCGCTGACGCGCGGTCTCCAGCACAGCCCGCGCCTCGACCGGCCGGTCGGCCGTCACATACGACGCCAGCCGTACCTGCCCCTGGTCGTCGGTGTGCACCACGGTGAGCGCGAATCGGATACCGGGATGCAGGCGCAACACGTTGTCGATCTCACGCAGTTCGATACGGAAACCGCGGATCTTGATCTGATCGTCCGCGCGCCCGAGGAAACGCAGCTGCCCGGACCGCTCCATGACGACCAGATCGCCGGTGCGGTACATCCGCTCCCCGCGCCTGCCGTGCGGGTTGGGCACGAACCGCAGCGCGGTCAGACCGAAACGGTTGTGGTAGCCGCGGGCGACGCCGGGACCCGACACGTACAGCTCGCCCGGCGTGCCCGGCGGCACCGGATGCAGGCGATTGTCCAGCACGAACAGACGCATGCCGCGGACCGGCGCACCGAGCGGCACCGGACGGCCGGGCCGCACCGGCCCGCTCGCGGTCACCGCGACGGTGGCCTCCGAGGGACCGTACATGTTGTGCATCCGATGCCCGGCGGTCCAGGTCTCGACGAGTTCCTCCGAGCAGGCGTCGCCGCCGACGACGACCGTCTCCAGGTGGTCGAGCCCCTCGCTCGGCACGGTGGCCAGCGCGGCCGGTGTCACGAAGGCGTGGGTGACCCGCTCCTCGCGCAGCAACGCGGCCAGCTCGTCGCCGCCGTACATGCCCGGCGGGGCGATCACCATCGTGGCGCCCGCGGCGAAGCCCAGCAGCAGCTCCAGCACCGACGCGTCGAAACTGGGCGAGGAGAAGTGCAGTGTGCGCGCCGCGTCCGAGATGCCGAACAAATAGTTCTGCTCGCTGGCGAGCGAGGCGAGCCCGGCGTGGGTCACGACGACCGCTTTCGGCGTGCCGGTGGACCCGGAGGTGTAGATGAGGTACGCCGGGTGGCTCACCCGCATCGGTTGCAGCCGCTCGTCGTCGGTGATCGGATCCGCCGACCGGTCCGCCAGTTCGGCGGTCAAGTCGCCCGAGCCGAGGACCAGCCAGTCGACCTGGGTCTTGCGGTGCTTGCCCCGCGTGGTGGGCACGGCGGGCATGGCGGCGAGGCAGTCGGGGTCGGTCAGGCCGAGCATCGTGCCGGAGTCGCCGATCATGTGCGCGATCCGATCGCCGGGGTAGTTCGGATCGATCGGCACGTAGGCCGCACCGGTTTTGGCAACGGACCACACCGCGGTGATCGCGTCGAGCCCGCGCGGCAGCGCGATCGCGACGACCGTCTCGGGACCGGCGCCGTGCTCGATGAGGACCCGCGCCAACGCGTTCGATCGCTCGTCGAGTTCGCGGTAGGTGGTGTCGACGCCGAGGTAGCGAACCGCCACCGCGTCCGGCAGCCTGCGCGCGGTGCCGGTCAGCAAGCCGGCCAGGGTGATCGACGGCTCGGCGGGCGCGCCCCCGAGGGGCACCAGGTGCTCGCTCTCCCTCCGGTCGAGGATCGGCAGGTCGCCGACCGGCAGCTCGGGAGCGGCCACGCCGCCCGCCAGCACCGCGATGAACCGGCGGGCGAACGACTGCACCGTGGACTGATCGAAGACATCTGTCGTATAGCCGAATTCGGCCGACAACGGTCCGTCGCCCGAGTCGTCGTGGACGACCAACTGCAGATCGAACTTGGCGACGTCGGAGGCGATCGGCAGCACGGTGGCGCGGACCCCTGGCAACTCGATCCGCAGGTCCGGCGCGTGGTCATAGGACAGCATCACTTGGAACAACGGGTGCCGCGACGGGGAACGCTCCGGGTTGACCACCTCGACCAGACGCTCGAACGGCACGTCGGCGTTGGCGAAAGCGTTGAGGTCGGTCTCCCGCACCACGTCGAGCATCCGGTCGAACCCGGCCGCCGGGTCGACCGCGGTGCGCAGGACGAGGGTGTTGACGAACATGCCGACCAAGTCGTCGAGCGCCGGATCGGAACGGCCCGCGATCGGGGTGCCGATCGCGATGTCACCGCTCGCGCACAGCCGCGACAGCAGAGTCGCCAGTGCCGCGTGTAGCACCATGAACATGCTCACGCCGCGGCTGGCCGCGAGTTCTATTGCCGCGCGACGGATCTCGGCGGGAATGGTGAACTCGACCCGGCCGCCGACGGTCGACCTGCGCAGTGGGCGCGGGCGGTCCAGCGGGAGATCGAGTTGCTCGGGGAGCCCGGCCAGCTCCGTGCGCCAGTGGGTGAGCTGGCGGCTGAGCGCGCTGGCCGGATCGGACTCGTCGCCGAGCAGTTCGCGCTGCCACAGGGCGAAGTCGGCGTACTGCACCGGCAGTTGCGTCCACTGCGGCTCCATGCCGTTCGCCCGCGCGGCCACCGCCGTCATCAGGTCCTTGGCCAACGGCGCGATGGACCAGCCGTCACCGCAGATGTGATGGAGCACGACGAGGAAGACGTGCCGCTGCGGGCCGGTGCGGTAGAGCGCCACCCGGATCGGGGCCTGGCTGCGCAGATCGAAGCCGTACCCGGCGTACTCGGTCGCCAGCTCCGCCACGTCGGCGGCGGTGACATCGATCGGGTCGAGCGTCAACGGGATCGCCTCGGCCGCATGGATCAGCTGGTAGGGCCCCTCCGGCGACTCCGGGAAGGTGGTGCGCAGACTCTCGTGCCGTTCGATGACGTCCACCAGGCCCGCCCGCAACGCGGTCACGTCGAGTGGACCCTCCACCTCCACCGCCAGCGGCATGTTGTACGCGGCGGCGTGTTCGGAGAACCGGTTCAGGATCCACAGCCGCTGCTGCGCCTGCGACAGCGGGATCCGCTCCGGCCGTTCGGCCGGCGTCAGCCGCGGCGAGGAGACGTCCGTGGTCTGCATGGCGAACCGGCGGGTGAGCGCCGCGATCGTCGCGGACTCGAACAGATCGCGGATGGTCAGCCCGGTGCCGAGAGCGGCGTTGATCCTGGACACCGCCCGTGCGGCGATGAGCGAGTTGCCGCCGAGATCGAAGAAGTTGTCCTCGATGCCGACCTCGGTCTCGAGAACCTCGGCGAAGATGCCCGCGAGCACCCGCTCCACCTCGGTGCGCGGTTCGGCGATCGTCCGGATCGACCGCGTGGCCGGCGTGGGCACCGGCAGCGCCTTGCGATCGATCTTGCCGTTGGCGCTCAGCGGCAGCTCGTCGAGCTCCACCAGCGCGGAGGGCACCATGTACCCGGGCAGCGTGCGGCGCAGCGCGGTGAGCAGGGCGGCCGTGTCCAGCGGCGCATCCTCGTCGTCCTGCTTCGCCGCGACCACGTAGGCGACCAGCTCGTCGCCGGTGCGTCCGGTGTGCGCCACGCATACCGCGCGAGCCACCTTCGAGTCCTCGAGCAGGGCGGCCTCGATCTCACCGAGCTCGATGCGCAGGCCACGGATCTTCACCTGGAAGTCGCTGCGGCCCAGGTACTCCAGCACGCCCGGCTCGGCGCCGGAGCGGCCGATCTGCCAGCGTGCCAGGTCGCCGGTGCGGTACATCCGGGCGCCGGGAGTGAAGGGATCGGCGACGAACCGGTCCGCGGTCAGTCGCGGCTGTCTCAGGTAGCCGCGAGCCAGCTGGACTCCGGCGAGATACAGCTCGCCGACCACGCCGGGCGGTACGGGCTGCAACCGGTCGTCCAGCACGTAGGTCTCGGTGTTCCACACCGGCGAGCCGATCGGCACGGCGGTGGCATCGGGCCGGCACGCCCAGTAGGTGACGTCCACGGCGGCCTCGGTCGGGCCGTACAGGTTGTGTAGTTCGGAGGCGGGCAGCGCCGCGTAGAACTCCCGCACGGCGGCGGCGGGCAGCGCCTCCCCGCTGCAGAACACCCGATGCAGGCAGGCGCAGCCGCGCAGATCGGCCTCGGTGACGAACACCGATAGCATGGATGGCACGAAATGCGCTGTGGTGATGCGTTTTTCGGCGATGACCTGCGCGAGGTACGCCGGGTCGCGGTGCCCGTCGGGGGCGGCGATCACCAAGCGCGCGCCGGCCTGTAAGGGCCAGAAGAACTCCCACACCGAGACGTCGAAGGTGGCCGGGGTCTTCTGCAGCACCGCGTCGTCGCGGCCCAGCGGGTACTCGTGCTGCATCCAGCGCAGCCGGTTGACGATGGCGGCATGGGTCACGCCGACACCCTTGGGCTTTCCGGTCGATCCGGAGGTGAAGATGACGTAGGCGAGGTGGTCGGGGCGCAGTGCCGCCGTGCGGTCTGCGTCGGTGACCGGCGCGTCGTCGTAACCGGCGACCCGTGCGGTATCGATGTCCAGCCGCGTGACCGTCGCGGGCAGTTCCACGTCGTCGCGGCTCGCCGTGAGCACGCAGAGCGGCTCGGCCTGCTGCACGATCTGCGCGATCCGCTCGGCCGGGTGCTCGGTGTCCAGCGGCAGGTACGCCGCCCCCGCCTGCACGATCGCGTACATGCCGACCACCAGGTCGAGGCTGCGGCGCAGGCACAGGCCGACCGTCGTGTCCGGTCCGGCGCCGCGCGCGATCAGCAGCCTGGCCAATCGATTGGCGCGAGCGTCGAGTTCGGCGTAGGTCAGCGACTCGTCGCCGAACTCGAGCGCGATCGCGTCGGGAGCGGACGCGACGCGCTCGGCGAAGATGCTCGCGAGGGTGCCTTCCTGCCGGGGCGCCACGGTGGCGTTCCACCCGTGCAGCACCTGTTCCCGCTCGGCGGGGGTGATCGCGCCGAGCGACTCGGCGGGCGCCGTGGCCTCGGCGGCCAGGAAGCGGCCCAGGAAGTCCAGATAGCGTGCGTGGTGCACGCTCACTTCGGCCTCGCCGTAGAGGCGGGGATTGGCTTCGAAGTCGACGTGCAGGCGGCCGCCCGCGCCGTTGTAGACGTTGACGGAGAGATCTTCCACCGGGCCCGTGGCCAGCACGTGCATGGAGCCGACGAGACTGCCGAACCGCAGCTCGTCGTGGAACAGCATCAGGTTCACCATCGGGCCGAAGAATCCGCGCGCGTCGCGGGAGTAGCCGCTGTCGCGCCGGATGTCGTCGTGCCGGTAGCGCTGATGCCGCAGGGCGCCGGTGATCTGCAGTTCGGCCGCCTTCACCAGATCCCCGATCGTGGTCGCCGCGTCGAAACGCAGCCGGATCGGCACGACGTTGGAGATCACGCCCGCCGAGCGGCGCAGCGACACCGTGGTGCGTGCCGAGACCGGCAGGCTCAGCACCACGTCCGCGTTGCCCGTCACCGATCGCACGTAGGCGGCGAGCGCCGCGACGAACACCGCCGCGTCGGTGGTGTTCAACGTGCGAGTCGCCGCGTCGATCGCGGCATGGCGCTCGTCGTCGAGCACGGCCGTGGCCAGTCTGCGGCCCGCGTCGTGGGTGGCGGCACCGAGGCGGGCGCCGCCGAGGCTCACCGGCTCTCCCACGCCCGCCAGCTGTCCGAGCCAGTACTCGCGGTCGCTGTGGAAACGGCGGGAGTTGTGGTACTGCGCCTCGTCGGCGTAGATCTCGGCCAGCGGCGTCGCCCGCGACGCGACCGGCTCGGTCCGGTTCTCCAGCGCGGTGTAGATCTCCGCGGTGCGGGTGAGCGCGTTCATCGCACCGTAGCCGTCGATGACGATGTGGTGGGCGAACGAATACCAGATGTAGTCGGAGTCCCCGATCCGCAGGACCGCGTTGGAGGTCAGCGCGTCACGTTCCAGATCGATCGGCGAACTCGTGTGCTCGTGCATCCAGCGCAGCGCCGCGGCGTACGGGTCGGCTTCTCCGCGCAGATCGATACGGGTCCAGCCGGGCCGGTGCACCGGATCCACGATCTGATACGGAGTGCCATCTATCTCCACCATGCGTACTTGACCCACCTGGGTCTCCGCGCCGAACCGCTCGATCGCGTACAGCAGCCGCCCCTCGTCCAGGTGACCGCGGATCCTGACGTACTGGGAGATCGTCAGCGGTACGTCGGGGCGAATTCGCTGCGCGTACCAGAGTGCTGTCTGTGCGGGTGACAGCGCAAACGGTTGGGCCGAGAATTCGCCGGATGAACATTGGTCGACGCGATCCGTGGCCAATGAACTCATCAATCACTCCGTTCTGCCGCTGTTGACGCAACTCCCCGAGCACCGCCCCAGCAAGCGCACGCGCGCCAGCCGTAGGACGTAATCCACGCCCTATGATTCGGAGCGTCGCATCAGCCGGATTGCCGACGTTTTGGATTTGTTTCACATCCAACGTCCTTGGCAGAAGGCCACTTTGGTTGGTTACATTTCCGCAAACATTGCGACTCAACTAGGTCGAACCGAAGCAAAACGGGTCCTGACCAGACTGTTCGATGCTACTCCCCTGATCGCTTCAGTTGTCCGGCGAACAGCGCGCAACTGGATTACGCACCTTTGCTTTCGGGGCGGCAGGGGAAAGAACAGACCGAATGTTCGGTAAAAGCGGGTAGAGCAGGATCTAGCGGTGGCCGACGACTCGACGGCCGGTTCCCGAGTCCGCGCGCGCGGATCGCCGCCGCAAGACCGCCGCCAGCGCGGCGGCAGCCGTCAGGATAACGAAGATCCGCTCGGGTGCGGGTCCGATTCGCGTTGCGAGAGTGGTGTCGTTGCGCAATGGCAGCTGCGCGACCAGCGCGGCGGGCACGAACAACGGGGATTCCTCTCGCACACTGCCGTCGGCGGCGATAATGGCGCTCACACCGGACGTGGCCGCGACAACCAGCGCTCTACCGTGCTCGACGGCGCGGACGCGGGACATGGCCAACTGCTGATAGGTCATCTCGCTGTCGCCGAAGGTCGCGTTGTTCGTCGGCACGGTGAGAAGCTGGGCGCCGGCGCGCATCGCGTCCTCGAACGATCGGTCGAAAGCCACCTCATAGCACGTCGCGACACCGATGTCGATACCCGCCGCGTGCACAACTCCGTCACCATTTCCCGGTACGAAATACCCCGCCCGATCGGCATATTCGGAGAAAAGCCGGAAGAAACTCCGCATGGGCAGATATTCGCCGAATGGCTGGATGATCTTCTTGTCGTGCCGTTCGCCCGGACCCGCCGCGCCGTTCCACACCATCACCGAGTTGGTCGTCGTCCGGTCCGAGTTGACCAGCACGGCGCCGACCAGGATGGGCGCGCCGATCCGCTCGGAGGCGGCGGTGATCAGGGCAGCGGCGTCGGCGTTGCGCAGCGGATCGATATCGGAGGAGTTCTCCGGCCAGATCACCACATCCGGACGCGGCGCGCGGCCCGCCGCCACCTCGTCGGCCAGTTCCTCGGTGCGCCGGACGTGGTTGTCCAGCACGGCCCGCCGCTGCTCGTTGAAGTCCAACCCGAGGCGCGGCACGCTGCCCTGGATCGCCGCCACAGTGACCATTCGGCCGCCCCCGTCCGGATCGGGCAGCGTGGCCCTGAGCAGCAGTCCGCTCAGCGGCATGACGAGGATGGCGAAAACAACAGCGACATATCCTAGTCGGGTCGCCGGGGCGGGGCCGCCGACGACGGCCGGTCCGGATGCGCCCGGTTCGGGAGCGGTTTCGTACCCGCCACCCGCGGCACGAGCCGACCACAGCAAGGACACCAACGCCGCCGTACCGGTTCCGGTGAGCGCGACCGCGAACCCGACCAGCGGGGCGCCGCCGACCGCGGCCAACGACAGGAACCAGCCGTCGGCCTGGCCGAAGGCCAAACGGCCCCAGGGAAAACCGCCGAACGGAAAGCTGGATCTGCCCCATTCGGCCGCGCTCCAGGCCAGTGCCACCCACAGCGGCCAGCCGGGCAGGGCGCCGACGAGCCGGCCGAGCAAGCCGAACACGCCCAGGTACACCGCGCACGCAGTGGACAGCGCGAGCCACGGCAGCGGCCCGACGTAGATTCCGGTCCATGGCAGGAGCGGGACGAAAAACGCCGCTCCGGCCAGGAATCCATATCCGAAACCCGCCCGCAGACGGCCGTCGCCGCGTACGACGAGGGTCAGCACCGCCACGCCCAGAGGCGCGAGGAACCACCACGGCCGGGGCGGGAAGCTGCCGAACAGCAGCAGGCCCGCGACGACCGCAGCCACCGATCGGGTCGCCACCGGATAACGGCGTACCACCGCCGATACCTTCCGCACCGACCCGAGCATTGCCTCTCGCACCATCACTGGGCCACTGTCCGCCATCGCACCGGCCGTCGCCGGTCAGCCGTAGACCACACAGCCGATGTCGACGCGCACCGCTCGACGAAACCGAATCCGACCCAAGAAGTGATCTTTATCACACCAAATATCAAGTCCGCCATACTCCGTAGGCGCACGCCGAGACACCAGCCGACCCCCGTCCACCCGGTGGCGGATTCGAGCCACAGGGTCGAGCGGGCGGAGGCATGGCACGGACTACTGCGGACCGCCACTGCACACGAGTCCACAGGCGTCCACTCGCTCATCGCTGGAAGCCCTCCGATCGTTAGCCGCCATCCGCCAGATATCGGTTTCCCGGTCACGTCGCGCCGGACAGACCTCCGTCTTCCAGCTGCCGGATGCGAGCCCGCGATCCGGAGAACCGCCCGCCGAACCAGCCACGCCGGGTGATGCCGCCGACGCACGCCCCGATCCGCGAGGAATCCGGCGCTGGCACGCAGTGCCAAACCGCGCGACCGTCGACGGAGAAAGGGCGCGCGACACCGGGCGTTGTCCCC
>NZ_BAFR01000198.1 GCF_000308435.1 Nocardia araoensis NBRC 100135
ATGCCACCCGGTCGGCGTCGGTGATCGGATCGTCGGAGAACTCCACCGCCTGCTCCAGCAGGACGGCGGGCAGTGCGGGATCCGCCGGGATGGCCGACCGCTCGGCGGCGGTGGTCAGCACGCACACCGGTGCCGCGTCGGCGAGCACGAACGCCAGCCGCTGCGCCGGATAACCGAGGTCGATGGGCAGGTAGGCGGCGCCGGCCGCCAGCACACCGAGCAATGCGGCCGGAAGGTCTTCGGTACGCGACACCGCCACGGCGACAACGGTTTCCGGACCGGCTCCGGCCGCGATCAGCGCGCGGGCGATGCGATTCGCGCGCCGGTGCAACGCGCCGAAGCTCAGCGTGGCGGCGCCGAACCGGACGGCCTCCGCCTCGGGCCTGCGCCGAGCCTGCTCCCCGATCAGCTCGGGCAGGGTCGGCGCGGTCCCGGCCCGCGCCTCGCCTGATCGCGAGACCGCCCGGCGGTGTTCGTTCTCGTCGAGGATGTCGATGTCCCAGACCCGCGCCGAGGGAGTATCGGCGACCGCGGACACGATGCGCTCGAACCGGCGAGCGAAGGCGCGGACGGTCGATTCGTCGAAAAGGTCGGTGGCGTAGGTGAAGGTCACCGCCAATTCCGTCCGGCCGTCGCCGCACGCCCGTGGCTCGACGACCACGTGCAGATCGAACTTGGCCGTGATCTCGCCGTTGTCGACGGCGGTGACCGTCAGGTCCGGCAACTCCAGGGTGGCCTGCTCGATGTTCTGCAGCGACAGCATCACCGGGAACAGCGAGGTGCGCGCTCCGGTGCGTGCGGGGTCGGCCTCCTCGACCACTCGCTCGAACGGCACATCGGCGTTGGCGAAGGCCGAGAGCGCGACTTCCCGGGACTGTTCGACGAGCTCGTGGAACGTCACGGCGGGGTCGACGTCGACGCGCAGCGCCAACGTGTTGACGAACATGCCGACCAGATCGTCCAGCGCACGTTCGCCGCGCCCGGCCACCGGGGTGCCGATGACGACATCCGTGGCGCCGCACAGACGCCCGGTGAGCGTGGCGAGTGCCGCGTGCACCACCATGAACAGCGTCGCGTTGTGCTCGCGCGCGATCCGGGTCAGCTGTTGGTGGACCCGCGCCGGAATCGTGCAGCCCGTCGACGCGCCGCGGGTGGTGGCAGCCGAGGGCCGCGGGCGGTCTGCGGGCAGTTCCAGCGGGCCGGTGAGCCCGGCCAGCTGGCGGCGCCAATACGAAAGTTGTTGCCAGGCAACGGAATTCTCGTCGTCATCGAATCCGATCATGGCGTGCTGCCAGATCGCGTAATCGGCGTACTGCACCGGCAGGGGCGGCCGGTCCGGCGTGCCGCCGCCGAGCCGGGCCGCGTAGGCGGTCATCAGGTCGCGGGCCAGTGGCGCGAGCGACGATCCGTCCGCCGCGATGTGGTGGGTCACGATGACGAGCAGATGATCGGCGCCCGAGGTGAACAGCCGCAGCCGGACGGGCGGGTCCGCGGTCACGTCGAAGCCCGCGGACATCAGCGCGTCCACCACGGCCGCGACATCGGTGACGCCGTGCTCGATCGGGATGCCATCGGGAAGGACTGCGCGGGTGGGAAGGATCTCTTGGTACGGCTGCCCGTCGGCGTCGACCGGGTAGCGGGTGCGCAGCACCTCGTGCCGATCGATCACGTCGGCGATCGCGTCGCGCAGCGCGGGTAGGTCGAGAGCGCCGGTCAGCCGGACGGCGAAGGGCATGTTGTAGGCGGGAGAGTCCGGCTCGAGGCGGTTGAGCAACCACATCCGCTGCTGGGCCAGCGACAGCGGAATGCGATCCGGCCGTCGCGATGGCGCCAAGGGCGCGCGAACGATGCCCGCCCCTCCGGCGACCGCCTTCGTGGCGAGCGCGCACACCGCGGGCGCCTCGAACAGATCCCGCACGGTGACCCGCGATCCGAGCACCTCGTTCACCCGCGCGACGGCCCTGGTCGCGAGCAGCGAATTGCCGCCGAGCGCGAAGAAGTCGTCGTCGATGCCCGCTCGCTCGACGCCGAGCAGCTCGGCGAACACCTGCGCGACGGCCTGTTCGGCGGGATTGCGCGCCGCGCGGAACACCGTGGTCTCGACGGCAGGCTCTGGCAGCGCCTTGCGATCGAGCTTCCCGCTCGCGTTCAGCGGCAGCGCTGCGAGCTCCACCAGCGCGGACGGGATCATGTACGCGGGCAGGACCGCCGACATCCCGGCCATCAGTTCGCCGCGATCGATGACCCGACCCGGGCGCGCAACCACATAGGCCGCCAGCCGGTCACCCGACGACGAGGGCACCACTGCCGCGACCGCTTGGCTCACCGACGGCTGCGCCAGCAGCGCCGTCTCGATCTCCCCGAGTTCGATGCGCTGGCCGCGGAATTTCACCTGGAAGTCGGTGCGCCCGAGGTATTCCAGGCGCTGCGGCTCGTCCGCGCGAGGCGCACGCCAGACCGCCAGGTCGCCGGTGCGGTACATCCTGGTACCGGAGTCGAACGGGTTGGCGACGAAACGACCGGCCGTCAGCGCCGCCTGCCGCACGTATCCGCGGGCGAGCTGCTCTCCGGCCAGGTACAGCTCACCCGGCACCCCCGCCGGAACCGGCCGCAGGCGCGAATCCAGGACGTACACCTGGGTGTTCCACTGCGGCTGCCCGATCGGCACCGTCACACCGTCGCCGGTTCCTGCGGGCCGATAGGTCACCGAAACCGCCGCCTCGGTGGGGCCGTACAGGTTGTGCACCTGCGCGCCGGTGACCGCGCGAACCGCGCGCACGGTCCCCGGCGGCAGAGCTTCCCCGATCACCAGCAGATCCCGCAGTGTCGCAAGGCTTTCCCTCGTCGCATGCGCGGCGAACTCGGTCAACATGGAGGGCACGAAATCGGTGACCGTGACACCGTGCGCGGCGATGGCCGCGGCGAGGTAGGCCGCGTCACGGTGCCCGTCGTGGTCGGCGAGGACGAGTTTCGCGCCCGCACGCAGCGGCATCAGGTAGCCCCACAAGGAGACGTCGAAGGTCGCCGCGGTCTTCTGCAGATACACGTCGTGCGGGCCCATGGGGTACTGGGTGAGCATCCACTCGATCTGGTTGTCGATCGCGGCGTGCGAGACCGCCACGCCTTTCGGGCGTCCGGTCGAACCGGATGTGAAGATCACATAGGCCGGGTGCTGCGGCCGCACCGCCCGCGGCAGTTCCTCGGCACGAATCGCGGTGCCCGAGCGCTGATCCGCGCCGAGAGCGTCCAGATACAGCACGGCCACATCATCGGGCATCGGGATGGCGTCGGCGGAGGTGGTGAGCACGCAGACCGGTTGGGCGAGCTCGAGCACATGCGTGATCCGCTCGGCGGGGTGATCGGGATCGATCGGCACGTACGCGCCGCCTGCGGTGAGGATCGCGTACATGCCCACCACGAGTTCCGGTGACCGGCGAACCGACAGTGCCACGAGGGTTTCCGGGCCGACGCCGTGATCGATGAGCACCCGGGCGAGCCGGTTGACCCGTTCGTCGAACTCGCGGTAGGTCAACTGCGTATCCGCGTGGACGATCGCGACCTGGTCCGGGTGCCGGGCCACCGCACGCCGGTATCCGTCGAGCACCGGACCCGCGGCGACCGGGTGCCGGGTGTCGTTCCACCCGGCGAGGATCGCGGTGCGCTCGGCGGAATCGAGCACATCGATGTCCCCGATCGCCCGATCCGCCGAATCGGCGACGGCCGCGAGGATCACGCACAGCCGCCGGGCGAAGGCCGCCACCGTGGCCTCGTCGAACAGGTCGGCGGAATAGGTGAACGCCGCCGAGATGCCCAGCGGCGTCCGCTCGTCCTCGTGCGGCACCATGGTCAGCTCGAGGTCGAATTTCGCCAGCGGCAGCGCGAAATCTACCGCGGAAACGCGCAGCCCGGGCAGTTCCAGCGCCGTCGGCGCGAAGTTCTGGAAGGTCAGCATGGTCTGGAACAGCGGGTGATGCGCGCTCGACCGCACCGGGTCCAGTACCTCCACCAGACGTTCGAACGGCACGTCGGCCTGCCCGAACGCCTCGATGTCCCGGCTGCGCACCTGTTCCAGCAGCTCGGCGAAGCTGTGGCCGGGGTCGATCTCGGTACGCAGCGCCAAAGTGTTGACGAACATGCCGATCAGGCCGTCCACCGTGGCCTCTCCGCGACCGGCCACCGGTGCGCCCACGGTGATGTCGCGGGTGTTCGACAGCCGGGCCAGCAGCACCGTGTACGCGGCGTGCGCGACCATGAACAGCGTCGCGTCGTGGCGTTGCGCCAGCTGGTTCAGCGCGGCGTGCACCGTCGCGTCGATCTTGAATTCGTGGGTCGCGCCGCGACCGGAGAACACCGTCGGGCGCGGCCGGTCGGCGGGTAGGTCCAGTCTTTCCGGCAGATCCGCGAGCCGCTCTCGCCAGAAACCGATCTGACGGGCGAGTATCGAGTTCGGATCGCTCTCGTCGCCGAGCATTTCACGCTGCCACAGCGTGTAATCCGCATACTGCACGGGCAGCGGCTGCCAAGCGGGAGCGCGGCCGGCGGCCCTGGCCGAGTAGGCGCTCATCAGGTCGGCGGTCAACGGGCCCATCGAGGAACCGTCGGCGGCGATGTGATGGACCACGCCCACCAGCACGTGCTCGGTTTCGCTCGACCGCAGCAGACGCAACCGCAGCGGCGGCGCGACCGTGACATCGAAGCCCTCGACCACCGCCGCCACCGTCCGCTCGAGGATTTCGGCCTCGGTGACGTCGAGCACCGGCAGCTCGGGCACCGCGCCCGGCTCCGACAGGGCGTGCACCCGCTGGCTGCCCGTCCCGTCGTGCTCCGGATAGCTGGTCCGCAGCACCTCGTGCCGCTCGACCAGATCCCGGATCGCCGCCCGCAGCGCGTCCACGTCCAGCTGTCCGCTCAACCGCACCGCGAGTGGAATGTTGTTGCTCGCGCCGGCCGGGTCGAACCGATTGAGGAACCACATCCGTCGCTGTGCGTACGACAGCGGCACCCGATCCGGGCGCGCCATCGGTCGCGGTGCCGCATGGGTGACCCGAGCCAGTTCGTTCAGGCGTTCGGCGAGTTTCGCCACCACCGACGCCTCGAACAGCAGCGCGACCGGAACCCGGACGCCAAGCGCGGTGCCCAGCCGCGCCGCGGCCTGCGTCGCGATCAGCGAATTGCCGCCCAGTTCGAAGAAGTCGTCGTTCGCGCCGACCCGGGCGGTGCCGCGGTCACCCGGCGGGAGCAGTAGCGCGGCGAAGACGTCGGCGACCACCTGCTCGGTCGGCGTGGCCGGCGCACGGAACTGCCGGGTGGTGAGCACCGGTTCGGGCAGTGCGGCGCGATCCAGCTTGCCGACGGGCGTCAGCGGCAGTTCGTCGAGCACCGTGATCGCGGCCGGAATCATGTAGGCAGGGAGGGTTCCCGCCAGGAATTCGGTCAGCTCGGCGGTGTGCAGCGCCACCCGGCCGCCGTGCGGGACGGATTCCGCTCGGGGCAGCACGTAGGAGACCAGCACGGCGGCGCCGGACGGCAGAGTGGTGCCGAGCGTCACGGCATAGTCGACGTCGGGGTGGGCGGTGAGCGCGTTGTCGATCTCGCCGAGTTCGATCCGCAGCCCCCGGATCTTGACCTGGAAATCGACGCGTCCGTGGTGTTCGAGAAGTCCTTCCTGGGTCCGCCGCACCAGGTCGCCGGTGCGATACATGCGGGTGCCCGGCACCCCCGCGAACGGGTTCGCGGCGAATCTGTCGGCGGTCAGTCCGGGGCGTCCGAGGTAGCCCTGCGCCAGCGCCGGTCCGGACAGATACAGCTCGCCGATTACGCCGGTGGGCACCATCCGTAGCCGCCCATCCAGCACATGGACGCCCAGCCCCGGCACCGGAGTGCCGATATGAGTGGCCCCGCCCGCACACAGCGCCTCGGTGCCGGTGGCGAAGATGGTGGTCTCGGTGGGGCCGTAGACGATATAGAAGGACCGGCCGCCGGTCGCCCACCGGGCGGCCAGCTCGGGGCCCACGCGCTCCCCACCGCACAGGATGGCCCGGAGGTCGTCGAGCCCGGCCGGATCGATCGACTCCAGCGCTCCCGGGGTGATGCACAGATGGGTGACCCGCTCCCGCCGCAGTAGATCGGCCAGTTCGACGCCGCCGAACACCGTGGGCGGCGCCACGACCAGCGCCGCGCCCGCCGAGAACGCCAGCAGCATCTCGATCACCGAGAAGTCGAAACTCGGCGTGCACAGATGTGAGACGCGCGATGCCCCGGTCACCGCCCTGGCGGCGATCTCGTGCTCGACCAAGCCCGCGAGACCGGCGTGGGTGACCGCGACGCCTTTCGGCTTGCCCGTCGAGCCGGAGGTGTAGATCAGGTAGGCGAGGTGCTGCTCGGTGAGAGGACGAAGCCGGTCCAGATAGCAGACCGAATGGCCGGGCTGCGCGTCGGCGTTCCTCCGGTGCGCTTCGGAATCGAGTTCGACCCACGTCATGCCGGGCGCGGCGAGTGCCGCGCGATGTGCGGCGGTGGTGAGGCCGACGACGGCGCCGCAATCGGCGATCATGTGCGCGATTCGATCCGCCGGATAGGCGGGATCGACGGGAACATAGGTGGCGCCGGTCTTCGCGACCGCCCACACCGCGAGCACCGACTCGATCGAGCGAGGCACGGCCACCGCGACGAAGTCTCCCGGCCCCACGCCGAACCCGATCAGGTAGCGAGCCCATCGCGAGGACGTTTCGTCCAATTCCCGGTAGCTGAGCTCACGCTGATCCGCGGGATCGCCGGTGTGATTGTACCGGACAGCCGTCGAGTCGAACGCCGTGTCGACCGCGGCCGTGAGCAGTTGCGGGAACAGCAGATTGCGTGCTCGTGATTGCTGGGTGCGACGTGCGGAACGGCGTGTCGGGGTCATGCGGCGGCGAGTTCACTCTCTGGTCGATCATCGTCCGCTCTGGCTATGGAGCCAGAAGCGGTGCTTCAAATGCGTGAACCATGACCCGAGCGTGCAGATCGGACCTTAGTCGAATACCGATCGGATCGGCGCGTCGAGGTTGGGAAAGGTCCCAGGATTACCCGCGCCCGCATTGGGCTATGACATGGTGTGATGTGAAGAACATTCATTTGGGCACCGCCCGTCAGCACCGTTGATTGTGAGAGAAATCACTACACTGCACGTGTTGCTATGGCATGTTCTCCAGGGCTGCCGTGCGCCGAGGTCGGCCCGATCGCGCAACACCGATCCTTCGATTGCGAGCGAGGAGCAACCGTGCAGACACCATCGATCCATGTCGCCTCCCTGCGCAGGGGCGAGGAGATCCACCGCAGCGAACTCGGCTCGCTCACCCGGCTCACCGCCGACAGTTTCCCGATCCTCAACGGGCTCTCGATCAAACGCCTGACGCTCGCGCCGGACGCGATACGCGAACCGCACTGGCACGCCAACGCCACCGAACTCACCTATTGCACCGCGGGGCGGGCACTGGTCTCGGTCCTGGACGACGGCAGCAGATTCTCCTCGTTCCTGGTGCAGGCGGGCGAGATGTTCCACATCGACTCCGGCGCGCTGCATCACGTGGAGAACGTCGGCGACACCGAGGCCGAGTTCATCCTCGCCTTCCGCCACGAACGACCGGAGGACTTCGGATTCAGCGCGAGCCTGGGGGCGATGACCGATTCGGTGCTCGGCAACACCTACGACCTGCCCGCGGAGGTGTTCGCGAAGATCCGGCGCGACACCACCGCCAAGCTCGTCGTGCGACGCGAGGGCGAGCCCGACATCCCGCGGACCGCCCACTACGGCGACCCGCACCACTTCGCGATCGAGGCGATGCCCGCCCCGGTGGACTCGCCGGTCGGCTCCGCGCGCACCGCGCGCGCCCAGTTCTGGCCCGCTCTACGCGACATCTCGATGTACTCGCTGCGGGTTCGCGAGGACGGCATGCGCGAACCGCACTGGCACCCCGTGACCGCCGAAATGGGCTACGTCCATCGCGGCTCGGCGCGGATGACGATCATGGATCCGGACGGCACTCTGGACACCTACATCGTGCGCGAGGGCGAGGTGTACTTCGTCCCGCGCGCCTACCCGCACCACATCGAGGTCGTCGACTCCCCCGAGATCCACTTGCTGATCTTCTTCGACCAGCCCACACCCGCGGACATCGGCTACCGCGCCTCGATGAGCGCCTACTCCCGGAAAGTGCTCGCCGCGACTTTCGGCGTCGCCCTCGACGAACTTCCCGACCTGCCCTTCACACCGACCGACCCGTTGATCGTCACGCGCAACAACGCCCTCGTCCGATAGCCGCGGCGAGTACCGGCCACACCGCCACACCGCCATCGAGCGTTCGCCGCCAATTGATCGTCCGGTAATTTACCATCGAGTCAATTCAGTCGAATGGAGCGAGGCGATGGCGACGAGATCGTGGTGGGGCTGGGGCAACCAGGAGGACGCGGTGACCGGCGCCGAGCGGGAGGCCCTGACGAAACGCGTGGCGGCCCTGCTCCCACAAGCCGAGCCGACCGTGCACGAGGCGCCCGACCTGACGGCGTTGAGCGTGCCCGCGCCGCGCGTCCGGGTGCCGGATGCGCTGGGCGCCTTGGCCTCCGAGGACCTCGGCGATCGGGTCGCGCACGGCCACGGGCAGGCATTCCGCGACGTGGTGCGCAATCTGCTCGGCCGCGTCGACCACGTACCCGATCAGGTGCTGCGGCCGCGGACCGAGCAAGACGTCCTCGACATCCTGGACTGGTGCGCGAGCGCGGGTGTCGCGGTGGTCCCGTTCGGCGGCGGGACCTCGGTGGTGGGCGGGGTCGAACTCCGCGACGCCGACGCCTACGCCGGGTCGGTGTCGCTGGACACCAGCCGCCTGAATCGGATCGTCGAACTCGACCGCACCAGCCGCGCGGCGCGGATCCAAGCGGGCATACTCGGCCCGGCGCTGGAGGCGGCATTGCGACCGGACGGCTTGACGCTGCGGCACTTTCCGCAGTCGTTCGAGTTCTCCACGCTCGGCGGCTGGCTGGCCACCCGGGCGGGCGGGCACTACGCGACCGTCTACACCCACATCGACGACATGGTCGAATCGATGCGGGTGGTCACGCCGGCCGGGATCAGCGAATCCCGCAGGCTGCCCGCCTCGGGTGCGGGTCCCTCTCCCGATCGGATGTTCCTCGGCTCGGAGGGCATCCTGGGCATCATCACCGAGGCGTGGATGCGCCTGCAGGATCGTCCGCGCTGGCGGTCCGGGGCGTCGGTGGTCTTCGGCGACTACGCGGCGGCCGTGGCCGCTACGCGCGCCATCGCCCAATCCGCGTTGTATCCGGCGAACTGCAGGCTGCTGGATCCGGTGGAGGCGTTCATCAACGCGGGCACCAGCGCGGCCGGCGGGGTGCTGGTCCTCGGATTCGAGTCCGCCGACCATCCCGTCGACGAGCCGATGCGCCGAGCGGCGCAGATCTGCCGCGAACACGGCGGCACGATCCCGGACGGCGTCCGCGCCACCGATTCGGCGGAGGACTCGGCGCGCGCGGGCGCGGCCGACACCTGGCGCTCGGCGTTTCTGCGCATGCCCTACCAGCGCGACGCGCTCGCCGCCCAGTCCATGATCGTGGAAACCTTCGAAACAGCTTGCACCTGGGACCGTTTCGAGTCCCTGCGCGCGGCGGTGCAGCAAGCGACCACGGACGCGTTCCGATCCGCCGGCGTCACCGGGGTGTCGACCTGCCGGTTCACCCATGTCTACCCGGACGGACCCGCGCCGTACTTCGGCATCTACGCCGCAGGCCGGTGGGGACGGACCGTCGAGCAATGGGACGAGATCAAGACCGCCGTATCGGAAGCGCTGCACCGCAACGGCGCGACCATCACGCACCATCACGCCGTCGGCCGCGACCACCGCCCCTGGTACGACCGCCAGCGACCCGAGCCTTTCGCCGCGGCGCTGCGCGCGGCCAAATCGGCACTCGATCCCGCGGGCATCCTCAATCCCGGCGTGCTGATCGATCGGGTCGCCCATTCGCCGATCCAGGAGGCCCGGTGAGCAGGCCGGGCACCAAGGGCGTGCCGCGCGAGCGGCGGGAGGAGCAGATTCTCGACATCGCCACCACCGAGTTCGGCGAACGCGGCTACGCCAAGGCGTCGGTCGCCGAGGTCGCCTCGGCCGCAGGAGTTTCCAAACCGCTCGTGTACGCCTACTTCGGCTCCCGCGACGGACTGCACGCGGCGTGCCTGCACCGCGCCGGGAAGGGGCTGGTGGACGCGGTGGCGGCAGCGCAGTCCGCACATGGTGCGCACGACCGGGCCCTTGCGACCCTGGCCGGGATCTTCCATGCGCTGAACGGGCGCACACAGAACTGGAAGATCGTCTACGACCCCACCCTGCCGCGCCCGAGTGCGGCTTTCACGCTGGCACGGCACTATCAGGAAGCCTTGAACGGCATGGGATCGGCTGGAGTCTCGGAGATTCTGGCCGATGCGGACATCACCGACCCCAGCGACCACTCGCTGCTGCTCGCGCTGTGGTTCAGCATCGTGTCCACCACCATCTCCTGGTGGAGCGACCATCCCGACCACACGCCCGAGGACATGACCCAACGCTGCCTGCGCCTGTTCGGCACGATCCGCGACACGACCGCTCGACGGGCCTGACCGTGGTCACCATGTGTTCCAGTGCAGAACCTCTTCACGGGCAACGCGTTTCGCCGGACGGAAGTCGGTGCCGATGGTGAACGCGAGCGGGAGGAACGCCGCGAGCATGACCTTCTCGTAAGGCACGCCGAGCGCGTCGGCGAGTTCGCGCTCCAGCGGCGCGTGCGCGGTGGTCCAGACCGTGCCGAGCCCGCGGGCACGGGCGGCGAGCATGAAACTCCAGACCGCGGGCAGAATCGAGCCCCAGGTCATGGACTGTTCCAGGACACCGGCGCGGTCGGTGCGGCCTTCGACGGCGGGAATCACGAAGGCCGGTACGCGATGGATGTTGTCGTACAGGTGCTGGAAACCCGCACCGATCCGTCGCATGGATGCCGGATGAGCGGACATTCGTCGCACGTCGGCGGGCGTCAGCGGCTGCCCACCCGCGACATGCACGGCGCGGCGGAAGATGTCGGCCACCACCGCGCGCTGAGCACCGTCGGTGACGACGAGGAAGTGCCACCGTTGACGGTTGCGTCCGGTCGGCGCCTGGGTGGCCAGATCGACGCATTCCTCGATCAGCCCGCGCGGCACGGGCCTGGTGAAGTCGAGACGTTTGCGCACAGCGCGCGTGGTGGACAGCACTTCGTCCGCGGACAGGTTCAACGACATGACGCCAAATCCATCTTCTCGAAAATAGTCTGTGTACAGATTATCTGAGAAGGTACGTTCAGAATCATCTGCTGTCAAATGATCTTAGTACAGATGATTTGCTATGCTGCGGCAATGCCGAGCAGGACCGATCACACGCAGGCGGAGTACCTGCGGAGGCTCGCCGCGGAGCGGCCGGACATCGCCCTCTGCCGCGTGTCGTCCCTCGTCGCCCGCGCGGCCGAGACGCACGCGCAGCAGCAGGGCCTGGGAGTCGGCCAGCACTTGGTGCTGAAAATGCTGGCCGAGGTGGGCCCGCGATCGCAGCGAGTGCTCAGCGAGGCACTGCGCATCGACCGCAGCGTGATGGTCGGCATCGCCGACGACCTCGAGGCAGCGGGCTATGTTCGGCGGGAACGCGATCCCGCCGACCGGCGGGCCTACGCCGTGACGATCACCGAGACCGGGGAGCAGGCGCTGGCGGGCGCCGAGAAGACGGTTCCCGACTACCTGAGCCGGACCTTCGCCGTCCTCGAGCCGGAGGAGCGCGAGCAACTCACCCGACTGCTCGGCAAGCTGCTCGCCGCGAACTGAGCGTCCCGCTTCGCGCTCAGGCGCTCGGCGTCAGGGCACGCAGCGGCCCGTCGAGTTCCCGGCGGTAGAAGTCCAGGAAGCCGTCCGGGTCGGGGCCCGCGTTCTGCATCACCAGATGGTCGAATCCCGCATCGGCGTACTGCTCGGCGGCGTCGAGATAGCGGGCGGGATCCGGGCCGCAGGCGAAGTTGTCGAGGATGTCCTCGAGCCGGACGGTGGTGGTCGCCGCGGCGAAATTGACCGGGTTCGGCAACTCGCTCATGACCTTCCAGCCCGTTACCGCCCAGCGGGTGGTATCCAGCGCCGCCTTCGCCGCCGTTTCCTCGTCGGGCGCCCAAGCCATGCCGACTTCCGCGTATCGAGGGCCCGTGCCGCCGGCCGCGCGATAGCGCTCGACGATGCCGGATTCCGGCTCGGTGGCGAACAGCCCGTCCCCGCACTCCGCGGCGATGCGGGCGGCCTCCGGTCCGCCGCTGGCGACGATGATGCGCGGGAGCGTCTCCGGCAGATCGAAGACGCGAGCGTCGGAAAGGCTCAGGAATTCCCCGTCGTAGCAGCGATAGCCGCCGCTCCAGAGCAAGCGGATGATCTCGATGGCCTCACGCAGCATGCGATGCCGGATGCGCACGGGCGGGAATTCCCGGCCGACGACATGCTCGTTGAGCCGCTCCCCCGAACCGATACCGAGGGTGAAGCGGTTGCCGGACAAGATCGCGAGAGTGGCCGCCGCCTGCGCGATGATCGCGGGGTGATACCGCAGGATGGGGCAGGTCACTCCGGTCGCCAGCTCGATCCGCTCGGTCTTCGCCGCGATGGTTCCGAGCACGGTCCAGGCGAACGGCGAATGCCCCTGGTTGTCCAGCCAGGGATGGAAGTGATCGCTGATCTCGACGAAGTCGAACCCGGCCTCTTCCGCCCGAATCGCTTGCCGGACGAGTTCGTCAGGACCGAATGCCTCGGCCGCCAGTTTGTACCCGATGCGCATCGCCACCTCCTGGTTCGACGGGAGCGGCCGGTCACCGCACGAACCGGCTCTTGGCGCGCGTACCCGGCAGGCGGCAGCGAAAACTCCACCGCGCCTTGCCACGACTACCACGTCATCCGGCCGCCCCGAACCCGGACGGCACGGTGCCGCGACGTCGGCTCACTCCCGAGTCGGCCAGTAACTCGCAGCGTGCCGGCCTTTCGGGACATAGGTGTTCTCGTCGTCGACCTCTGTGACACCCAGGTGCAGCAGGAGCAGCACGGTCACCAGGCTGATGCTCACGATCAGCGGGGTGAGCAGCTGCGTCGCGCCCGCACCGGAGGGTGCGTGCATGTGCTCGGCTTCGTGCACGTGCATCGCGAACATGCCCGTGTAGTGCATGCCGGACACTGCGACGCCCATGACCAGCGCCGCGCCCACGGTGACGAACGTGCCGCGGACGTGCAGCGTGAACCACAACGCGGCGGTCGCGGCCACCACGGCGATCACCATGGACAACGCGACGATGCGCCCGTCGTAGCCGATCATCGCGTCGGATTTCATGGCGTACATGCCCGCGTAGTGCATCGCGCCCACGCCCAGACCGGTCACCCCGCCGCCGGCCAACAGCCCCACCGGCCCCAGCGCTCGCTGGTGGGCGATGCGCAATCCGATCCACACCACCACGATGGCGATCAGCGCGCTGATCAGGGTGACCGGTACGTCGTACCGGATCGTCGCCCCGTCGATGGCGAAGCCGAGCATCGCGATGAAATGCATGACCCAGATGCCGGTGCCGCCGATAGCGACCGCCGCGGCGATCAGCCAGCCGTCGCGCGCGGACCCGGAGCGCGATCTGGCCACGCACCGGAGTCCTAGCAATGATCCGGTGAACGACATGACATAGGCGACGATGGGCGTGAGCCATCCGTGGCTGAAGTGATCGATTTCCAGCACGCGACACTCCCTCGCTGGATAGATTCGGACATCGGCGGCGCGAAATCCGAATCTCACATAGTGAAACTGCAGGTAGGTAGTTTAGAGTACTACTATCCTCTTTAAAAACATAGGATGAGTCCCATGTAGCGGGAAGTGCGCTGGTAGGCCGACGAAGCGACGGCGCTTCTCTCCCCGCTCCCGCTCCGAGCGCCGGAGCGGCCCATAGCTAGCACCTGGCTTCCGCACGGCGACAACCGGGGCCCGGTGCTCGCACGCGACATCGCGGGGCCGCCTAGCCGAGCGCCGAGTCGCTCCGGACGCGGCGAGAAGGTCCGCGACGAGGGCACGGCCGTCGATCCGGTCGCAGGCCCGGCCGGACTGTCGGCACAATCGAATTCGTCTTCGGATGCACGTGCGGAAGCGAAGTTCGGCACAGCGTCCGGACCTCCCCGAAGACGAGCGCGGGCACAATCACAGTTAACCCGACGACCGAGTGCCTCCCACCCTGATGGACGCACTCCGGCACAGACCTGACGTGCGTCCGAATCACCAGGGATCGTTGTCCGATGGCGGCACGAAAGGGACGATGGCGGCGTCGATTCCAGCACTGCCGCGGCGGCGCGACGAAGCGGGGCCGGGTGACGGAAGACGCCGACCTCCGCCCAATCGGCGACATCTGGCGAACTTTCAGCGTTTCTTCGTATGTCTCACCTGGGTAACGGCGTATGGTCGCGCTATGCCGACAGCGACGTCGATCGACACCGGAGCCGAACATCTCGCCTGCTGGGTCACCGTCGTGGGGCAACGGCTACACCAGTTGCCGGCAGCAAACCCGCATATCCTGCTCGCCCACGCCATGAGCGGCTTCCTCGCGATCGGGCGGGCGAGCATGGCCCTGCTGACCACCTCCGCCAGTCCCGCCGACATCCGAGACCACGATCTGGTCTTCGAGATCACGGCCGACGCGGAACGCTGGCTCACCGACGCGGCGACCGAATCGATCGTCAACCAGGTCACCGATCGCGGCGAGCACATTCAGCGCTACCGCAGTCCCGCCGCACTCGACACCCTCGCGAAGGCCCGCTTGCGACGCTGCGCGCAGGCGACGGCGATCCATACCCGTGATCTGCTGGCCGGCGTCGACGCCGACCCGACCGCGTCGGAGGAGATCCGCGATCTCGCCCGTGATCTCGCCGCGCGAGCCAACGTCATCGCCACCGTCTACGCCGACGACCCGCAACAGCTGCTCTCGATGGCCGGCAGATGACTCAGGCGGCGCACCCGCTCGCCTTCGACGAGGCAGCCCGCCGCAGCGGCCCTCTTCGAGATGTCGGCGCCCACCGGTCCCCTCTTGATGCTCGGCCATAGCACGCGCCCGGCGGCACGTTCACATCGAGACGGCGATGATCGACAATGGTGTCATGGCGACGGTGCTGCTCGGCGGCGACGTCATGCTGGGCCGAGGTGTGGACCAGGTTCTGCCGCATCCCGGTGATCCGAGGCTGCGCGAACGGTACGTCAACGACGCCCGGACCTACGTCGAGCTGGCCGAGCGCGCGCACGGCGAGTTCCCGCATCCGGTCGGATACCGGCAATTGTGGGGAGATGTACTGCCGTTGCTCGCTCAGCTCGACCCCGAAGTGCGGTTGCTCAACCTGGAGACGTCGATCACCGCCGACGGCGCGTTCGCCCCCGCGAAAGGCATCCATTACCGGATGCACCCGGAGAATGTCCCCGCGTTGACCGCGATCGCACCGGTGATCTGCGCGCTGGCCAACAATCACGTGCTCGACTTCGGAATTCCCGGGATGACCGACACCATCGACGCGCTCGACGCCGCACATATCGGCCGCGCGGGCGCCGGCGCCGACCTGGCGGGCGCCCGTGCCCCCGCCACGGTGGAACTCGCCGACGGGCGCCGCGTGGTGATCGTGTCGGTGGCCGCCGGCTCCAGCGGTGTTCCGGAATCCTGGTCGGCACGGCGCGACCGGCCGGGGGTGTGGCGAGTGGGCTACTCGCCGGGAGCCTCGGCGGCCGACGAGGTCGCCGCCGAGGTGGCGGCGCACAAGCGCGACAACGACATCGGCATCGTTTCCGTGCATTGGGGGCCGAACTGGGGCTACGAAGTCACGCGCACCGAAACACAGTTCGCACATCGCTTGATCGACGCCGGAGTCGACGTGGTGCACGGGCACTCCGCGCATCATCCGCGTCCGATCGAGATCTACCGCGGTAAACCGATCCTGTACGGGTGCGGCGACGTCATCGACGACTACGAAGGCATTCGCGGCCACGAGCGGTACCACACCGATCTGCATCCGCTGTATCTCGTATCGGTCGATCGCGGGTCGGCCGAGATCCGGCTCATTCCGCTGCAGGTGCGGCACATGCACCTGGAATGGGCCCCGCGCGCCGAATCACGCTGGCTGTGCGCGAAACTCGAGGACATCAGCCGCGGTTTCGGCACTCGCGTGGCGCCCGGAAGCGACGACCTCCCTGTGGTGTTCAGTGCCGCACGACGGTGAGATGGCGGTGGAACCATTGCACCGCCGAGTCGGCGACTTGCTCGAGCGCACCGGGTTCCTCGAACAGGTGGGTCGCGCCGGGAACGATGTCCAGCTCACTCGGACACGGCATCCGTAGCTGGGCCTCCCGATTCATCTCCAGCACCCATCTGTCGTTGCCGCCCACGATGAGCAGGGTCGGTGCGCGGACCGCGCCCAGCCGCGAACCGGCCAGATCCGGACGACCGCCACGGGAGACGACGGCCGCGATCTCGGTGCCCGGTTCGGTCGCCGCCCACAGTGCCGCGCCTGCGCCGGTACTCGCCCCGAAATATCCGGTGGGCAGGCCGCCGAGCTCCGGCCGCGTCCGCAGCCAGTGGGTCACCTCGACCAGGCGATGAGCGAGCAACTGGATGTCGAATACGCGGGCCCGGTCGCCCTCTTCCTCGACGGTGAGCAGGTCCACCAGCATCGTCGCGAAACCCGCCCGATTGAGGACCTCGGCGACGAACCGGTTCCGCGGACTGCGCCTGCCGCTGCCGCTGCCGTGCGCGAAGACGATCAGCGCGGTGCGCTCCGGCGGGACAGCCAGCACCCCGGCCAGCCGGGTGTACTCCGACGGCACGATGACCTCTTCTGTCCGCGTCGGGGACCGGTGTGCGGACGGCATCGAACACCTCCTGCTATCCGGCGTACCCGATCAGGCCGGTCGTGCGCAAGAGGGGAAGGGCTTTCGTCCGCACGACGGTCCGGTGGCGACGGCGAAACCACCGCCGCGGACGGTCGATGATCAGTCCGCGTCCTCGGATCCGTCGGACTTCTCCGACTTCACGATGTGAACGCGCACCGGGAGACGGAATAGGTTGCCCGATCGGTTGCGGACCCACTGGGTGACGGCGGCGACCGCCGAGCCCAGCGATGTCACGCCCGCGGTCAGCGCCCACGGCGTGAGCGTCGCGGACGTGTAGGCCACCTGCCCGATACCAGGCACGACGAGTCTGCCGTTGCCGAACGCCCAGTTCATCAACGATCCGATCTGTCCACCCAGATCCGATCTGCGTCCCACCATCGCCTTCAACTCCGGGCCCTTGCTGTTGATGTAGAGCACGGTCACCACCACCAACAGCGCGCCGACCACCGTGGCCAATGTCGCCAGCCGATCGAGAGCCTCGATACGCAGACGCAGGTTCACCACGACCGCGAAGATCGCGACGATGATCGCGGCGCAGGCCAGCAGTGCCCAGAAGCCCGTGACGCGGGCGCCGGGAGGCGCCGATCGCGACCAGACGTTGAGGAACCGCGTGGTGATCTCCATCCGGCCGAAGGCGTTGGTGCTGACCTTGCCATCGGCGCCCGCGGCGGTGAGCCATGGCTGGAACAGCAGAATCAGCGTCACCAGGCTGCCGACGGCGGCCCACACATAGCCCCAATGTCCGCGCAGCGCGGCCAGAATTGCCTTCGCCGGCACGACGGCGGCGCCCCCCGCCCCGTTCTGCCGGGCGGACCGGTCGTCTCGCGTTTCGTCCGACTGCCAGGGCGTTGGCTGCACCATTACCTCAGTTTAGGGTCGCGCCCCCGCCCGAATTCGGGCTGGACTCACCGCCCCTGGGAAGGATTCGATCGGCGCGTGGCGAGCGGTACTACGGGCGAGCTCTCGCGTCAGCGATGTAACGATCGCGTTACCCACCACCACTCTTCCGCGCTGAACCAATCGGCACGGCCCCTGTCGCGGCTACCTCATCGGATTCGAAACGGTCGCGCCACGACACGACCGCAGACGACAGATATCCATTGGACAAAGGCGACTCCAGCGCATATCAACGCGTGCGACCTCGGGAAGTATAGGCAAAAATTAATCTGCCGGTATGTTTTTCGGTCGAATTGGATTCCGCCGCCCTGAAAAGGGCACCACCGGTGATCGCGCTGTTATGAAACGCCGGGGAACTTGATATTTCCTTGCCTGGCGCCGACCGGCCCAGGGGTGAAGCATGAAATCCGTGAGTCAGAGTTAAATTTCACTCGAGTCAAAGGATGCACAATGTCCACCAGAATCACGAAAGTCGTCGCCGCGACCGCAATGGCCGTCTCCTTGGGCGTCATAGCGGCTCCCGCCGCTTCCGCCACAACGACACCGTCGGACGCCGCGACGCCGGTTTTCGGCTCGGTAGTGTTCTGCATACCGCTCGGCAGCGCCGTCTGGTGCATCTGAGAGCGCCTGTCGTGCGGCCGAGCCGAGTCCCGGCGGGCCGCACGGTGTACAAACCATTTCGCCGAATGTCGCGCGAACCGACGTAGGGAGGCAGACAACCGAAGTTGCCGCCGCACGTGGATCGACCGTTGCGGCGGCACTGTGCTGTCTACCCCCTTGTGTCGAACCACGGCTCGATCACCAGTAGCCGGCGCGGCCGTGGCCCGGGGGACTCGGCGCCGGTAGCAGCTCTTGACTTCAGGTCGACCTCAACTCGCATGCTGAGCGCAGCACGAGGAGAGGTGAACATGACAACGTTCGGAGCAAAGCAGAGCCGAGGCTACGATCAGCGGGCTTCCCGCCTGCTCGGGGGCTTTTACCGCCGGATCGCCGCGGACATCGACGCGGTCGCGCAATCGGGGGCACGGGTGCTCGACGCAGGGACCGGGCCGGGGGAACTCTTGGCGCAGTTACTTTGTCGGCGACCGGATCTACGGCTGCACGGGATCGACCTGTCACCACACATGATCGAGCTCGCCGACGCGAAACTGCCCGGCGGCGCGGTCGAACTCTCGGTCGGTGACGTCGCGGCGCTCCCCTACCCCGACGACAGCTTCGACCTCGTCGTGTCGAGCCTGAGCATGCACGAGTGGCCACAGGTCGACCGCGCGATCGCCGAGCTGGCGCGGGTGCTGCGACCCGGTGGCGTCGTGGCGATCTACGACTTCCGGTTCGTGCGCTCGGCGGCCGCGATCCGCGCCTTGCGCCGCTCGTTCGACGCGGCGACGGTACGGCGCGAGCCGGTACGTCCGCGGCGCCATCCCGTCGGGCTGTTCACGCGGCTCGTCGCGCGCGCCGCTTAGAGTGCGGGTATGGCGGGTGACGACATGCCGATCGGCGAGTTCGCGGCGCGCTTCGGTCTGGCCACCCATGTGCTGCGGCACTGGGAGGACGTCGGATTGCTGGCGCCGCGGCGGGACGGGGCGGGCCGTCGCCGCTATCACGACGACGACGCGCAGACCGTGGCGATGATCCTGATGGGCAAGCGGGTGGGTTTGTCGCTGGAGGAACTCGCGGCGCTGTTCGCGGAGGCGTCCGACCGCTCCGCTCGACGCGAATTGCTGCGTGCGCGCCGCGACCAGCTCGTCCGCCGGATCGCCGAGGCCACTGCGGCGCTGGAGAGCATCTCGCACGCACTCGACTGCGCCGCCGCGGACTTCCGCGAGTGCCCGCACTTCCGGGCAAAGGTGGCCGACGCGCTCGCGCTGGTCACGAATCGGTCAAGCTCGCGGGGATAATCGTTATGGGGCACGGAATTCCGCCCTGACGGCGCAGTTTGCCACCGCGCGGTGAATCGGCGGCGAAAGGGGGTGCTGCGCCGCTTTTCTCGGGATTAGGATCGAGTCCTGCGAACATGGACACAGCAGCCAGTAATACTTCGACTCGATAGAGGTGCCCCGTGAGCAGGACGATTCGAATACCCGCGGTGGAACTCGCCGATCATGTCGGCGAATCCATCGTCGGGTACGGCACCCTCACCCAAGCAGGAGTGGTCCAGCCGGGCGGCGACCTCGTGGTCGCGGTTTTCGGCGTGGAGACCAACCGGCGCGAGAAGTCTTTCACGCCGGGTCAATTGGTCGAATTGGAGGTTACCGACTGACCACGGCGGCCGACTTCGGATGCGCCTGCGGGTGGAGCGCCGTTGCGCGCTCCACCGCGCAGGCCGCCCGGTTCAACCGATCAGCGCGTTCATGATGGTCCCCGCGCTGGTCGCGATGACGCCGCCGAGCATGCCGCCCGCGACCATTTTCGCCGACGCGAGCGGACCGCCGTTCCACTTTTCCCAGGCGAATCTGCCACCGGCATAGGCGATTCCGGTGACTCCGGAGAGAATCACGAACCACGTGAAATACCGGAACAGCTGGAGGATTTTCTCCGAGTTCGGGGGAGCCTCGGGGACCGGGTCGTCCACCTGAGCCAGGAAAAACGCTTCGACTGCCGTATGGATCGTCATTGATCTGTCTCCGTCGCGTTTCCGCAGGACAAGTTATACGCAATCGCTATGACGTTCGAAGTATCGCGATCCCCGTGGCTCGCGTCAACCCCTTGCCGGGCCGAGACGACCGCGGAGCCATCGTTTCCGCGCGCGAAACCGTGTCAGACCGCCGCAGGCGGGTAGTGCGTGCATGTGAGCTACGACGGTGACGGCACGGCGGGCGGTGACCTCGATCCGGCAGCCGCGCGGGCGGTGATCGAACAAGCCAAAGGCGCGGTCATGCTGGTCTATGGTCTCGACGCCGACGAAGCGTTCGCCATCCTGCGCGTGCGATCTCAGGAAACCAACACGAAATTGCGCGTTCTCGCCGCCAACGTGGCCGCCGAGTTACCGTCGGTCGGCGTGACCAGCGACCTGCGCAGCCGGGTCGACCGCCTGCTGTCGACCGCGCACGAGCAAGGCCGTTGAGCGCCGCGCGCACCAGGCCCGGGCTTACCGCTTCCGGGCGACGGCGAAGACTCGCCGGAAGGGCAGCCAGGTGGCGCCGTCGGCGCGCTGGGGGTAGGCGCTGCGCAACAGTGGCGCGAGTTGTGCTGTGAATTCCTGCCACTGCGCGTCATCGAGGGCCCCGCGCACGGGCCGCAACGCCGTGCCGGTAACCCACTCGAGCACCGGATCGTCGCCGGTCAGACGCTGCAGGTACGTCGTTTCCCAGGCGTCGACCGCCCCACCGGCCGCGGCGAGCAGGTCGGCGTATCCGGCGGGGTCGAGCACCGCCCTCGGTTCGAGGATGCCCACCCGGCCGAGAGTGTCGCGCCAATCGTCGCGAGCGGCCACCTGGCGGATCGCCCGGTGCGAGGCCGCGTCGAAGTTTCCGGGCACCTGCACGGCCAGGAACGCCCCCGCGGGAAGCTGGCGCATCCACCGCGTCAGCAGGTCCGGATGCCCTGGCACCCAGTGGAGGACGGCATTGCAGACCACCACATCGGTCTCCGCACTCGGCTGCCACTCCTGCACCGCCCCGAGCTTCGCATCGATGCCCCGGTCGCGCGCGGCCGCGACCATCTCCGGCGACGAGTCGAGCGCCTGCACGATCGCGCCCGGCCAGCGCCGCGCGAGGACCACCGTGAGATGCCCTGGACCGCAGCCCAGGTCCACCACCACCCGGGGTTCGGCCGCGGTGACCCGGCTCAGCAGGTCGAAGAACGGGCGCGACCGGTGATCGTCGAACGCGAGGTACTGCTGGGGATCCCACATAGGCCACTCCGAGACTCGCTACCAAACCGTACGTGCGTACTGTACGCCTGGCTCGCGCTCAGAAGAAGGTCCCGGCGAACAGCGCGTCCGCGTCCGCGACGGCTCTGGGGCGATGTTCGTCGACACGCCCCGCGAAAGTCAGGTCCCGCCAGGTCGTCCCGCCCAGATAGACCGTAGCGAGATCGGCAATCCCCACGGTGACATCCGCGTTTTCGCGTACTCGTCGCACACCGTCGACCGCGATCCGGTATCGGCCGGAGTTCGCCGTCAGGCTCGGGTCCACGACCTCCACCACGACCGCCTCACCCTCGCGATAGGCGCGCCGCGCCAGTGCGAGCCCGACATCGACCATGCGCAACCAGGTCTCGTCCCTGGTCGACACGACGCGCACCGCGCGTTCGTCGGTGAGCAGGTGCCGCAACGGGCTGTCCAGGGCGACGAACGGGAACACGAAGGTGTCGACCAGATCGGTCGACAGCAGCCCGCGGATCAACCCGCGATACGCCGCGGGCGTTGTCGCGACGAAATCATTGACCACCACCTGCTTTTCCGGCCGGGACAGCCAGCTCTTCGGATCGACCGGCTGGTAAAGGAACTGGCGACGCCGTAGCCGAACCGTTCGTAGATCCCACCCTCCGAGGCGCGCAACGTGGCGACCGCTTCGCCGCGCTCGGCGATGTCGGCGAGCTGCCCGAGCCGCCATCGTCCGCCGACCCGCGAACACGCCCGGGCGGAAATTCTGTGTCGATCACGGTTTCGTAACGGCATGTCGTGGGTATCACATAGCTATGACGGATCACCGACCAACCCGCATCGCCGGTGTGGAACCGGGAACCGGCGCGCTCGCTTTGACCACGTGCCTTGCCTTTTCGATCGGCATCGCCACGCTCACCCAATCGGTGCTCGCCACTCTCATAGCGTGTGTGAGCATCGTGGCTGGGATCACACTGGTGCTGAACATCCTGCCGCGCAAGGCCTGACCGCAGGGGCCTTGCCTCGCACGTCGAATCCTGGTGGCATCTACCCGGGTATCGACGTCACTCGGGAGGCAGGCATGCTGTCGTTGCAGGAGATTTCGGATCGACTCGAGATCGAAGATCTGATGGTGCGGTACTCGCATGCGGTCGACACCCGGCAGTGGGACCTGCTGGACGAAGTGTTCACCCCCGATGCGCACATCGATTACTCCGCCATGGGCGGCTCGGTGGGCGATCTGGCGGCGACGAAACAGTTCCTGGCTTCCGTCCTGCCGAACTTCCCCGCCTTCCAACATCTGATCAGCAACTCGTCCATCCGAGTCGACGGTGACACCGCCACCGGACGGACGATGTGCCACAATCCGATGCTCGTGTCCGGTGGCGACGGACCGCCGACGATGATGCTGTGCGGCCTCTGGTACCTCGACACGTTCGTCCGCGTGGACGGACAGTGGCGGATCGAGCAGCGTGTGGAGGAGAAGAGCTTTCTCTTCGTCGCGCCATCCGCCCCCGGTATGGGCTGACTCCCGACCGGAGGCCGCCGCCCGCGCTCAGCGCGCCGACAGCGCTGTGGGCGGGGCCTCGGACGTGTGGGCCGGCTCATCGAGCGACGGGTTCGCATCGCCCGCGACGTTTCGCCTGCTGGTGACCAGGAACAGGACGACCAGCAGCACGCTGAACCAGACGTAGGTGTTGCCGATGACATGCTGCCATGGCGTCCAAGCGGTCTCCCGGTGCTCGCCGTCGGGCAGCCAGTTGTGCGGGCCGATGACGAACACCGCCGCGGTCACCACGAACGTCACCCACCACCCGATCGCCCGCCTGCCGGGCAGGCGGGACGCGTAACCGACGACGGCGAACAACGCGGGCGCGATCCACACCCAGTGGTGCGACCACGAGATCGGCGAGACCAGCAGCGTGAAGACGGCGTTGAGGGACAGCGCGAGCGCGGGCAGGTCGGCGGCTCGGCGCATGGCGGTGACCACCAGCGCAAGCAGCAACGCGCCGAGGACCAGCCAGATGATGGTGAACGCGGGCTCAGGCGTTTCGAAGCGAGAGAACACCGCTTGAATCGACTGATTGGTGTGGAATGCCGAACCGCTCAGCCCGGACACGTTGCCCAGACCGCCGAACCAATACTTGACCGATTCCTTCGGCAGGATCGCGAAGCCGAGCGCTGTCGCGGCCGCACCGGTGACCGCGGCGGTCGCGGCCGCGCGGTAATCCCGCCGGACCAAGAAGTAGAGCACGAACGCCGCGGGCGTCAGCTTGATCGCGGCGGCGATGCCGATCAGCATGCCTCGGGGCCAGCGCGGTTTATGGGTGAGGCAATCGGCGGCGACCAGGGCCATCAGCAGCAGGTTGACCTGGCCGAAGTCCAGCGTGGAGTGGATCGGCTCCAACAGCAGCCCCAGCGGAGTCGCGCACGCGGTGGCCCACACCGTCAGCCGCCGCCGCGACTCCTCCGGCCACACTCGCCGCGCCACCAGATAGAGCGTCAAGGCCAGCGCGGCCACCGAGGAGACGAAGAAGCTGAATGCGGCGACGTCCCAGGGCAGCATCGCGAAGGGACCCAGCGCGAGCGCCGCGAACGGCGGGTAGATGAACGGCAGGCCCGCCCCGATGGTGGTCTGCGGCAGTTGTCCGTACATGTCGGCGCCGTGCCGCATGGCATCCACGCCCAGGCGATACACCTGCAGGTCGATGAACCCGCCGGTGATCTTGTGGAACGGCCAGACCGGTGTCAGCAGACAGAACGCGGAGAACGCGAGCGCGAGCACCGGCGCCGGGCGCAGCACGCGCGCGAGTCGACGGTTCTGGGGCATCGGCGTTCCGGCGGTGGCGGTGACACTACTCATCCGCGGCGACTATACCGACCCGGGTCCGGTCGTTCACCACATGGGAGGCAGATTCGCGACTGTCGCGTGAGGGTCGCGCAAACGGGTAAGCCGCCACCAGCACCACGCGGCAGAGGAGGTCGGCGAAATGGTGACGAAGGCGCCCGGCGCCGCGATGTACGTCCCCGAGGACGCGGACCTGACCCGGCTGCGGCAAGCGGCCTGCGGCTGCCGCGGGTGCGATCTCTACCGCCACGCCACGCAGACGGTGTTCGGCTCGGGACCCCCGGACGCGGACGTGGTGCTGATCGGCGAGCAGCCCGGCGATCAGGAGGACGTGGCGGGCGAACCGTTCGTCGGCCCGGCGGGGCGACTGCTGGATCGGGCGCTGGCGGAGGTCGGCATCGACCGCGACGCGGCCTACCTGACCAACGCGGTGAAACACTTCAAATTCGTGGAGCGCGGCAAGCGGCGCATCCACAAGCAGCCCGGCCGTACCGAGGTGGTCGCCTGCTCGGCATGGCTCGACGCCGAACTCGGCCTGCTGCGTCCGCGGTTGGTGGTGTGCCTCGGCGCGATCGCCGCGCAGGCGGTGCTCGGCCCCACGTTCAAGGTCAGCACACGCCGCGGCGAGGTCGTCGACACGGCGGACTTCCGGGCGATCGCCACCGTGCACCCGTCCTCGGTGCTGCGCGCGCCCGACCGCACCGCCGCCTACGAGGCGTTCGTCGCCGATCTACGCAGAGTGCGGGAACAACTGGGAACGTCGGCGGCGCCGCGCTGACCGTGTGACCCGGGACAGGAGCAAGCGGATGAGCGCCGACGAGATCGATCCGGAACTACTCGAACTGGCCGCCAAGGTGTTCGACTTCGCTCGGCGCGGAGACACCGCGCGATTGGCCGCCTACGTGGACGCGGGCGTGCCGGTCGACCTCACCAACGACGCGGGCGACACACTGCTCATGCTCGCCGCCTACCACGGGCACGCCGATGCCGTTGCGGCGCTCCTGCAGCGGTCGGCCGATCCGAACCGCGCCAACGACAAGGGGCAGACTCCACTGGCCGGAGCGGTGTTCAAGGGCGAGACCGAGATCGTGCGGCAACTCGCCGCGGCGGGGGCAGATCCCGACGCCGGTACGCCGACGGCCCGCGACGCCGCGGTCATGTTCGGTCAGACCGAGCTGCTCGAACTCTTCGGCTGAGCGCCCTACGCGCGCTTGCGCACGGCGGTGACGGCCTTGCGCGCGGCCACCAGGACCGGGTCCCACACCGGGGAGAACGGCGGGGCGTAACCGAGGTCGAGCATCGTCATCTGCTCGACGGTCATCCGTGCGGTCAGCGCGACCGCCGCGATGTCGACGCGCTTGCCCGCGCCCTCTCGTCCCACGATCTGGGCGCCGAGCAAGCGTCCGGTGAAACGCTCGGCGAGCATTTTCACCGTCATCGGCGCCGCGTCCGGGTAGTAACCGGCGCGGCTGGTGGATTCGATCGTGACGGTCACGTATTGCAGCCCCGCCGCCCGGGCGTCGCGCTCGCGCAGGCCGGTTCGGGCGACCTCGAGTTCACAGACCTTGCTGACCGCCGTACCCACGACACCGGGGAACAGCGCGTATCCCCCGCCGATGTTCGCGCCGATGATCTGACCGTGCTTGTTGGCATGGGTGCCGAGCGGAATGTGGCGCTCCCGGCCCGAGACCAGGTCCAGCACCTCGACGCAATCGCCGCCCGCCCAGACGTTCTGGTGCCCGCGTACCCGCATGGCGGGATCGGTCCGCAGGCCGCCGTACTCCCCCAGCGGTAGACCCGCGGCGCGGGCCAGTTCCGTCTCCGGGCGCACGCCGATGCCGAGCACCACCACGTCGGCCGGGTATTCCGCGGTGTCGGTGACGACCGCGGCGATCCGGCCGTCGTCGGCTGTCCGGAGCTCGGACACCTCGGCGTCGCCGACCACCTTGATGCCCATTCCGCACATCGCGTCGCGCACCAGCGCACCCATGTCGGGGTCGAGCGTGGACATGGGTTGCGAGCCGCGGCTGACCATCGTGACGTCGTAGCCCCGCCGGATGAGCGCCTCGGCCATCTCCACGCCGATATAGCCTGCCCCGACCACGACGGCGCGGTTGCCGCGCGACCGCTCCAGGGTGTCGAGCAGCGCCTGCCCGTCGTCGAGCGTCTGCACACCGTGCACACCGTTCGCGTCGATGCCGGGCAACGGCGGCCGGACCGGGCGGGCGCCGGTGGCGATGACCAACTGGTCGTAGGACATCCATGCCGAAGCGCCGGTTTCCCGGTCGCGGTAGCGCACGCGGCCTTGCTCGACATCGATCTCGGTCACCTCGGTGTGCAGCCGCAGGTCGATATCGCGAGAGCGATGTTCGTCGGGTGTGCGGGCGATCAGGGCGTCCCGATCGGCGACGTGGCCGCCGATCCAGTACGGAATGCCGCAGGCGGAGTAGGAGGTGAACCCGCCACGTTCGAACACCACGATCTCCAGCGCGCTCGCGTCCTTCATCCGGCGCGCCTGCGAGGCCGCCGACATTCCGGTCGCGTCACCGCCGATGACCACCAGTCGCTCGCTCATGGGTTCACGCTACGTCGGCATCCTCCGGGCGGCCCAGTGGGCTACCGCTCGCGCGAATTTGCTGGTTGCGCTGCGGTTGACCGATCGGTACTTCACACTGATCTTCTGGCAAACGCAGTATGAGGGCAGCGTTTTGACCCGGGAGCACGATATGACCGAGACCCGACCCCCTTCCGACGACGAACGTCGGCTCGCCGAACTGGGCTACAAGCAAGAACTGGCCAGATCCTGGTCGGGTTTCTCCAATTTCGCCATCAGCTTCACCATCGTGTCCATTCTGACCGGTGGATTGGCCAGCTACGGCATCGGTCTGGCGAACGGCGGCCCGATCACCATGGCCTGGGGGTGGCCGCTGGTCTCGATCATGGTGCTGTTCGTCGGACTCGCCATGGCGGAATTGGCCTCCGCCTACCCGACCTCCGGCGGGCTGTACTGGTGGGCCGCCGAACTGGGCGGACCGGTGTGGGGCTGGTTCACCGGATGGTTCAACCTGATCGGGCAGATCGCCGTCACCGCGGCGATCGATTACGGCGCCGCCATCTTCACCACCGTCGTGCTGAACGTCGTCGGCATCGACATCGGCACCGATCGCACCGCGATCTTCCTGGTGTTCGCCGCCATCCTGGTCCTGCACGCCGTCCTGAACGTGATCGGTCCGCATCTGTCGGCGGTGATCAACAATGTGTCCGCGTGGTGGCACGTGGGTGGTGTGGCGATCTTCGTGGTCGTCCTCGGCTTCGGCGCGCAGCATCACCAGAGCGCCGGATTCGTCTTCACCGAGACCGTCGACAACAGCGCGATCGGATTCGGCGGGGTCGCGTTCAGCTTCCTGCTCGGGCTGCTGCACGCGCAGTACACGTTCACCGGCTACGACGCCTCCGCGCACATGTCGGAGGAAACGCACGACGCGTCCCGGATGGCGGCCAAAGGGATCATCAACACGATCGTCGTGTCGGCGATCGCCGGATATCTGCTCATCATGGCGGTGACGTTCGCCATTCCGGATCTGGACGACGCACTGGATCCCGCGAAGAACAGCGGCTACCCCGTGATCTACATTCTGGAGAACTCGCTGAACGGCTTCTGGTCGGGTTTGCTGCTGATCATCGCGGCGGTGGCGCAATTGTTCTGCGGATACGCCTCGGTGACCTCGGCTTCCCGAATGCTGTTCGCGTTCGCACGCGACGGCGCGGTGCCGGGTTCGAGGTTCTGGTCGCGGCTTTCCGCGCGCAAGGTGCCGGTGCACGCGGTGCTGTTCATTTCGTTCTTCGCGTTCGTGCTGCTGATTCCGTCGATGCTGGTGCCTGCGGCGAACGCGCCGACCGCCTACGCCGCGGCGACCTCGGTCGCGACCATCGGGCTCTACATCGCCTACGGCATTCCGATCCTGCTGCGGCAGCGGCACGGGAGCCGGTTCCGCACCGGCCCATGGCAATTGGGTGCGTGGTATCGCCCGGTCGGCGTGGTCGCGTTGATCTGGATCGCGCTGATCAGCTTCCTGTTCATCCTGCCCACCGACGCCCGCGGCTATCCGTGGCACAGCGAATTCACCTGGAACACTGTGAATTACGCACCGATCACTCTGGTCGGCGTGGTCGGCGCGATCGGGATCTGGTGGCTGGCGTCGGCCCGGACCTGGTTCACCGGGCCGAAACGGACGGTGGACGAGCCGCCCGCCGACCAGACGGAGGAGGAAGCACCGGCCAACGCCTGAGGCGCAACCGGGCTGGTCGCGGCTTTCCCCGATCCGGCGTGTCGAGTTTGTCGGTCTCGGTCGCTAGGGTGTGTCGGCATGGAAAGGACCGACCTGGTGCGTTTTTCGCCCGCCGGGAGAATTGTGTTCCCGGGAAATCCGTGGCCGGAGGGGCACGCGATCGAGGAGTTCGCGTGGACCGGCCGCCTGGATCAGGCCGGCAGCCTGTGGTTCGATCTGCACCTGCGATCGGCGGCCTACAACGCCGAACGCGACCCCGACCACGACGAGGAGGACGGCGAGGACTGGCTGTCGCCGATCGTCTGGCAGAACTGTCACAGCTGCACGCTGTCGTCCACGTACTGGGGCGAGGACGACGCCACCGGGCTGCGCGCCGCGGCGCCGGGCCGGCCCTTCCTACTCAAATCCGCACAGCCGCAGTATCTTACGGTCGATCCGCTGCCGCTCGCACACGCCGACGACGTCGAATTCCTGGCGTTCAACATCTATCTGCTCGGGCACGACTCGGTCGCCGACCAGGAGGTGTCGTTCACCCGCCGGTCCGACGGCAGGCACGACATCGACTGGCAGGGCCGCATCGCGCTGACCTACGCGGGTCAGGTCGAATTCCGGTACCGATTCCGCGCCCGGATATCCGGAGCCACCCTCGAATACATTCGCTTTCCGGCGGAAATCTCCGCCGATCGAGCGCTTCGCCAGCTCAGTGCCGTGCTCGACGCTCCCGAGCAGTTCGAGCTGGGCCTGGTCGACGGCCAGCCCGCGTGGGTGTCGAGAATGCCGGCCTAGCGTGCCTACGGCGGTTCACCGGTCGCCGGTATGACCGGGCAGCACGCAGACCGAATCCAAGCCGAGCACGTGGTTCAACCGGCCGAACGCGAGCCATGAGCCGATGCTCATGCTCAGTTCGACCACTTCGGCCTGGCTGTAACCGGCCAGCATCCGGCGCCAGAACTCTTCGTCGAGGTTGTGGTGATCGGTGGCGTAGCGCTCGGCGTATTCGGCGGCGAGCCGGGTGCGTTCGTCGAAGGCGTCGGTGGTACGCCAGTTCGTGACGGCGTCGGCGAATCCGGGCTCGACCTTGGCCCCGTCGCGTTCGGTGCGCCAGTCCATGCAGAACAGGCAACCGTTGATCTGGGCGATGCGCAGCCGGGCCGCCTCGAATTCGCGCAGGCCGAGGGTGCTGTGCGAGTACACCGACAGCGAGAAATTCGAGGCGGCGACGCCGATGCCGGGGACCATCTCGCCCCAGACGAAGCCGATCGGATCCTTGCCCTCGGGAACATCGATGATCATGGGTGT
>NZ_BAFR01000197.1 GCF_000308435.1 Nocardia araoensis NBRC 100135
TCCAAGGTCTCCGTCCAATATCGGATCTGCTGCGCGCAGAGCGATTCCGGATCGTCGGGTGAGCCGAGGGCGGCCTGCTGCCACAGCGCGTAGTCCGCGTACTGGATGGGCAGCGGCGTCCACGACGGGGCTTCCCCGCGAAGTCGCGCGGCGTACGCGGTCGTCACGTCGCGGGCCAGCGGTGTCATGGAGAAGCCGTCGGCGGCGATGTGGTGCACCACGACGGCGAGCACGTATTCCGGTTCGGTGCCGCCGGTGGCACGGAACAATCGGGCGCGCACCGGCACCTGGGTGCTGACGTCGAAGCCTTCGGTGACGAATTCGGTTACCGCGCCGATCAATCGACTCCGCGGAACGAACACCAAGGCCAGTTCGCGATCGATTCCGTCGACAGGTTCGATCAGCTGGATCAGCTTTCCGTCGTGATCCGGGTACCGCGTTCGCAGCGACTCGTGCCTGTCCAGCACATCCACCAGGGCCGATCGCAAGGCCTCCACGTTCAATTCACCACGCAGCCGAATCACGATCGGCAAGTTGTACGCCCCCGAACCGGTGTCGTACTGATTGAGGAACCACATCCGTTGCTGGGCCGGCGCCAAGGGCACTAGTTCAGGGCGTGGCCGGGCGACCAGCGGTGGGCGTTGCCGCCCCTGGCCGATATGCCGCTCGACGCGGGACGCGAGCGCCGCCACCGTCGGCGCCTCGAACAACAACTGGACCGGAATATCGGTATCCAACGCGGCCCCGACTCGCGCCGCGATCCGCGTCGCGCCCAA
>NZ_BAFR01000196.1 GCF_000308435.1 Nocardia araoensis NBRC 100135
TGCGCCGCTGGCCCGCCGCGCCGCGCGATCCCTGGGAGGTCCCGTCCGGCTGGCGGATCGGGGCCGACGCGCCGACGCCGATCCGGCTCGCGGGCGGCGAGCGGGTGGAGCACGTCTACCTGTCCGGCACGCCGGGCGATGGCACGGTGCGGGTCGACGACGGCGAGAGTCGTTCGCTGACCGCGTCTTTCACCGCCTCCGGCGATCGAGGCGCCGGCGTTCTCACGCTCACGCTGGACGGGCTGCGCCGCACCTACCGGGTCGCCGAGCACGACGGCCTGCTGTGGGTGGCCGGACCGTCCGGCATCGCGACACTGCGCGAAGTGGCCGAGGTCAATGTGCGCGGCGGCGACGAGCACGTGGGTGACGCCGAGATCCGCTCGCCCATGCCGGGCTCGGTGATCGCGGTGCCGGTCGCCGCGGGCGCCACCGTGGCGGCGGGCGATCCGGTGGTCATCGTGGAGGCGATGAAGATGGAGCACTCGCTCACCGCTCCGGTCGCCGGAACCGTCGAACTACTGGTCGAACCCGGCGCCCAGGTGCGTTTGGACCAAGTGCTGGCGCGCGTCGTCGCGCAGGCCGCAACGAATCACACCGAAAAAGAAGGAATCCCCGCATGACCGACTTCCTGTCCACCGGCACACTGCCGGAGGAGTACCGCGACCTCGCGCTGACCGTGCGCGACTTCGCGCGGTCGGTGGTCGCTCCGGTGGCGGCCGAGCACGATGCCAACCACACCTTCCCGTACGAGGTGGTCGCGGGGATGGCCGACATGGGCCTGTTCGGGCTGCCGTTCCCGGAGGAGTACGGCGGCATGGGCGGCGACTATTTCGCGCTGTGCCTGGCGCTCGAGGAACTGGGCAAGGTCGACCAGAGCGTGGCGATCACGCTGGAGGCCGGCGTCTCGCTGGGCGCGATGCCGATCTACCGCTTCGGCAACGACAAGCAGAAGCAGGAATGGCTGCCGCAGCTGACCAGCGGCCGCAACCTCGCCGCGTTCGGGCTCACCGAGCCGGGCGCGGGCAGCGACGCGGGCGGCACCAGGACCACCGCGGTCGCCGACGGCGGCGAATGGATCATCAACGGCAGCAAGCAGTTCATCACCAATTCCGGCACCGACATCACCAAGCTGGTCACGGTGACCGCGGTGACCGGCAACACCGGCGGCAAGAAGGAGATCTCCACGATCCTGGTGCCGACCGACACCCCCGGCTTCGTCGCCGAGCCCGCCTACAACAAGGTCGGCTGGAACGCCTCCGACACCCATCCACTCAGCTTCACCGACGTCCGCGTGCCCGAGGAGAACCTGCTCGGCGAGCGCGGGCGCGGCTACGCCAACTTCCTGCGCATCCTCGACGAGGGCCGCATCGCCATCGCCGCGCTCGCGGTCGGCGCCGCGCAGGGCTGCGTGGACGAGAGCGTGCGCTACGCCAAGGAGCGCGAGGCGTTCGGCCAGGCGATCGTGCGCAATCAGGCCATCTCGTTCAAGATCGCCAGGATGGAGGCGCGGGCGCACGCGGCGCGCACGGCCTACTACGACGCGGCGGCGCTGATGCTGGCGGGCAAGTCGTTCAAGAAGCAGGCCTCCATCGCCAAGCTGGTGGCCAGCGAGGCCGCCATGGACAACGCCCGCGACGCGACACAGATCTTCGGCGGCTACGGCTTCATGAACGAATATGCCGTCGCCCGGCACTATCGCGACAGCAAGATCCTGGAGATCGGCGAGGGGACGACGGAGGTGCAGCTGATGCTGATCGGACGGGAGCTGGGCCTGTGACCCGGCGGACGGTCGTGCAGCGCGGCCTGTGGTTCGAGGAGTTCGACACCGAGGTGGTCTACGAGCACCGCCCCGGCCGCACCATCACCGAGGCGGACAACGTCCTGTTCACCACGCTCACCATGAACACCCAGGCGCTGCACCTGGACGCGGCGTTCAGCGATCGGCTGCCGCCGTTCAACCAGCGGCTGGTGAACTCGATGTTCACCCTTTCCACATTGATCGGGCTCTCGGTGGCGCAGCTGACCCAGGGCACCATCGTGGCCAACCTCGGGTTCTCGGAGGTCGCGTTCCCCAAGCCGCTGTTCCACGGCGACACCATGTACGCCGAGACCGTGGTCACCGACAAGCGCGAGTCGAAGAGTCGTCCGGGCGAGGGCATCGTGACCTTCGCGCACACGGCGCGCAACCAGCACGGCGAGGTCGTGGCGACCGCGGTGCGCAAGACGCTGGTGCGCAAGGCGCCGGAGGGATCGGCGTGAGCGGTCGAGGCGGCGAGCGGGAGCGCGGCGCAACCACGCGGGACCGCGCCGGCGACGGGCACAGCACGAACGGCCGGGGCAGGAAGCGGCGGCAGAGCCGTGCGCGGGCTCGAAAGGACACGATATGAGCTGGCAGATGGCGGGCCCGGCCTGGTTGTTCTGCCCGGCCGATCGCCCGGAACGCTTCACGAAGGCGGCGGCCGCGGCCGATGTGGTGATCCTCGACCTCGAGGACGGGGTCGCCGCGCACGACAAGGCGGGGGCACGTAAGGCGCTGCTGGATACCCCGCTGGACCCGGACACCACGGTGGTGCGGGTCAACGCGGCGGGAACCGAGGATCACGCGCTCGACCTGGCCGCGCTCGCCGAGACCGGCTACCGCAGGCTCATGCTGCCGAAATGCGAGTCGGCCGAACAGGTTACGGCGCTGACGGATCACGAGGTGATCGTGCTGATCGAGTCGCCGCTCGGCGCGCTCACGGTCGGCGCGGCCATGACGGCGCACAACGCGATCGGCGTCATGTGGGGCGCGGAGGACCTGGTCGCCGGGCTCGGCGGCACCGCGAGCAGGCACGCCGACGGCGGCTATCGCGACGTGGCCCGCCACGTGCGCTCCACCGCGCTGCTGGCCGCCAAGGCGTACGGCAGGTTCGCGCTGGACTCGGTGTATCTGGACATCCGCGATCTGGACGGCCTGCGAGCAGAGGCCGAGGACGCGGTCGCGGTCGGATTCGACGCCAAGGTCGCGATCCACCCCAGCCAGGTGCCGGTGCTGCGCGCGGCCTACGCGCCGTCCGAGGCGGAGATCGACTGGGCCCGCCGAGTGCTGGCGGAAGCGCCGAACCACCGCGGCGTCTTCGCCTTCGAGGGCAGGATGGTCGATGGCCCCGTGTTCCGGCACGCCGAGCAGATCGTGCGGCGCGCCGACCGCGCCTGAACGCCGAGTTTCCACAGTCAGGAGGACCGCGATGCAACCACAATGGGTGCCGACCGATAAAGACATCGCCGAGGCGAGGATCACCGACTTCGTACGATTCGTCGCGGAACGCAACGGTGTGCACGCGGCCGATTACCACGCGCTGTGGCAGTGGTCGGTCGAGGACCTCGCCGGGTTCTGGCACGCGCTGTGGGACTATTTCGAGCTCGGCGACATCGCCGGCGAAGTCTTGGCGAGCGCGGAGATGCCGGGCGCGCAGTGGTTTCCCGGTACTCGGTTGAACTATGTGGACCAGGTGATCCGGCAGCTGCGCAGCGACCGGCCCGCGATCAAGGCGGTGAGCGAGGACGCGCCGATCCGCGAGGTGTCCTGGGCCGAACTGATCGACCACACCGCCGCTTTCGCGCGGACCCTGCGTTCGCTGGGCGTGCGGCCCGGCGATCGGGTGGCCGGGTATCTGCCGAACATCCCGGAAGCGGTGATCGCGTTCCTGGCCACCGCCAGCATCGGCGCGATCTGGAGCGGCTGCGGGCAGGACTACTCGCCGAAAGCCGCGCTGGACCGGCTCGGGCAGCTGGAACCCACCGTCCTGGTCACCGCCGACGGCTACCGCTTCGGCGGCAAGGCGCACGACAAGCGCGACGACATCGCCGCGTTGCGTGCGGGCCTGGACTCGCTGAAGGGCACGATCGCGATCTCCCGGCTCGGGCTGGAGGTGCCGGACACGACCTCGTGGGACGAGGCGGTGACCACCACCGATGAACTGCCTCCGGTGATCACCACGGAGTCGGTGGACTTCGACCATCCGCTGTGGATCGTGTTCTCCTCCGGCACCACGGGCCTGCCGAAGGGCATCGTGCACGGCCACGGCGGCGTGCTGCTCGAACACCTCAAAGCCGTTGCGCTGCAATCGGACATCGGCCCCGAGGACACCTTCTTCTGGTACACGAGCCCGAGCTGGATGATGTGGAACTTCCAGATCGCGGGCCTGCTGGCCGGGGCGACCATCGTCACCTACGACGGCAGCCCGACCGCGCCTGCTCCCGACGCGCTGTGGCGGATCGCCGCCGAGGTGGGAGCCACTGTACTGGGCGCGAGCCCCGGCTACGTGCTGGCCTGCATCAAAGCGGGTTCGGTGCCGCGCACCGATCACGACCTGTCGGCACTGCGCACCGTAGGCATCACGGGATCCTCACTGCCCACCTCCTCGGCGCTGTGGTTGGGCGAGAACGTCGGCGAGCATGTCCAGGTCTCGTCGATCAGCGGCGGCACCGACGTGGTGTCGGCGTTCATCGGCGGTGCGCGCACCGTGCCCGTGTGGCCGGGCGAGCTGTCCGCGCCCTTCCTCGGCGTCGCGCTGGACGCCTACGATCCGGCGGGGCGACCGGTGCGCGGCGAAGTGGGCGAGCTCGTCGTCACCGCGCCGATGCCGTCCATGCCGGTCGCCTTCTGGCGCGACGAGGACGGAAAGCGTTATCACGACGCGTATTTCGACATGTTCCCCGGCGTGTGGCGGCACGGCGACTGGATCACCATCACCGATCACCACAGCGTGATCGTGCACGGGCGGTCGGACTCCACGCTCAACCGGCACGGCATCCGGATGGGCAGCGCCGACATCTACCAATCCGTCGAACGGCTCCCGGAGATCGCCGAGGCGCTGGTGATCGGCGCCGAGCAGCCCGACGGCGGATACTGGATGCCGCTGTTCGTGACCCTCGCGCCCGGCGCGGAACTCACCGACGAACTGAAAGCGCGCATCAACAGCACCATCCGCACCGAGGTGTCACCCCGCCACGTGCCCGACGAGATCATCCTGGCCCCCGGCATCCCGCACACCCGCACCGGCAAGAAACTCGAGGTGCCGATCAAGAAGTTGTTCCAGGGCGCCGACCCGAGCCGCGTCGTCGAACGCAGCGCGGTGGACAACCCGGACCTGCTCGACTGGTACGGCGCCGTCCGGCCGGGCGGACGCGGCTGAGGTGGTCCACGACTACGTGGTTCGCGGGTCGCGTACCACGACCACCTAATTGAGACTGCCCTGTGGCACTACCCAGACGTGAGGCTGTCTTGTCACCGCCGCGATGTGTTCGAAATCGGCGTCGTAGTGGACCAGTACGGCCCCGTGGAACTCGGCGACGGCGGCCGTGAGCAGGTCCACGATCCCCGCGGCTCGATGGTGACCCTTGCGCGCCATCAATTGCTGGACTTCGCGCGCACGGTCGGCGATCGTCTCGTTGATCGGCAGATTGACGTAGAGGGCGCGCCGCCGTTGTGCGATGTTCTGCACGTCGGCGAGATTGCGCCCCGAGTATCCGGCCTCCAGGTCCACCGTCACGCAGGTCGCGGCCGCACGGTCGGCGATCAGTCCGGCGATGACCGTGCGTACCGGCTCGTGCGCGAGTCTGGCACTCGCGGAGGTGTCCACGAGATGCATGCGAAGAGGAGAGGTCTCGGTCAACGACGAGCCTCGCGCATTATGCTCGCGTCACCGATGTCGGGGCCGACTCCGAACCCGTAAGGGTCGGTCAAGACCTGCTCGATCCGGCGCCGCCGTTCGGCGACGAACTCCAGCGCCGCGTTCACCGTGTGGGTTCGCACATCAGCGCGATGGACGACGCGGACCTGCTCGACTGGTACATGACCGTCCGGCCGGGCGGTCACGGCGCCGTCCGGCCGGGCGGGCGGGGGCCATCGGGCATGGACGGAGGTCCTGGATTTCTCCTAGCGTGGAAGCGACAGCCGGTTCGATATTCGCGTGGAGGTGGCATCGTGGCCGCACAGGACGTCCGAGAACGCACCGAGCCCACGCGATTCCCGCCGGGGCCCGCGCTGCCGCCGCTGGTGCAGAGCGTGTTGTTCCAGCGTGACCGAGCCCGGTTCCTCACCGCGATGGCCCGCCGCTACGGTGACGTCTTCACCCTCCGGGTCCCGCCGTTCGCCGACCGCGTGGTCGTGTACTCCCGCCCGGAGCACATCAAAGAGATCTTCGCGGGCGACCCGCGCGACCTGCACGCGGGCGAGGGCAATCAGATCCTCGGAGCGATCATGGGCCCGCACTCGCTGCTGCTGACCGACGAGGCCGAGCACGCGCGGGCGCGCAGGTTGCTCATGCCCGCGTTCAACGGCGCCGCGCTGCGCGGCTACCGGGCGCTGATCACCGAGATCGCGGTGGCGGAGGCGGACCGTTGGGCGGCCGGAGCCACGGTGCCCATGCTGGATCGGATGAACGCGCTCACCCTGGAGGTGATCACGCGGGTGGTCTTCGGGGTCACCGACGAGCGGACCAGGGCCGAGCTGAACCCGCGCCTGAATCGGATCGTCCACCTGAACCCGCTGGTCTTCCTCGGCTTCAAGAGCGATCGGTTGCGCCGGATCGGCCCGTGGAAGAGATTCGCCGAGAACCTGGCGGCGGTGGACACCCTGCTCTATACGGAGATCGCCGAACGGCGGCGGGCGAGCGATCTGGCCGGGCGCACCGACGTGCTGTCGCGCCTGCTCCAGGTCGGCGCGGGCGACGGCGACGCGCCGCTCACCGATGCCGAACTCCGCGATCAGCTCATCACCTTGCTGCTGGCCGGGCACGAGACCACCGCATCGGCGCTGTCCTGGGCGCTCTACGAACTCGCCGCCGACCCCGAGATCCAGCGGCAGGCGGCGGAGGCCGCGCGCACCGGCGACGAGCGGTACCTGGACGCGGTGCTCCAGGAAGCCATGCGGTTGCACACCATCATCTCCGGCACGAACCGAAAACTGACCAGGGACATGACGATCGGCGGACAGCGGCTCCCGGCAGGCACCGTGGTCGCCACGTCGATAGTCCTCGCACACCGGCGTACCGAGGCCTATCCCGACGTCGCCGTCTTCCGCCCGGCCCGCTTCCTCGACCGCGAGGTCGCGCCGAACACCTGGCTACCGTTCGGCGGAGGCGTGCGGCGCTGCATCGGGGCGGGGTTCTCGCTGCTCGAGGGCGCTACGGTGCTGCGCGAAATCCTGGTACGCCACGCCCTTTCGCTCCCACCGGGCAGCAGGCCCGAGCGCGGCAAGATCCGCAACATCACCACAGTGCCGGGCGGGCGGGCACGGGTGGTAGTCGACCAGCGGTTGTCCAGTATGTGAACAACAATTCTCTTATATATCCGCTCTTGTACTGGTGATTTATTCGTGTAAGTTGGTCTATGTTCGACAGCCTGATTCGGCACGGCGCGCAAGGTGCCCCGCGCTTCGGCCGAATCCGGTTGTCGACTTCCGGACGCACCGGCGCGCACATCCCGCCTCGTCGCCCGCCGGCGCGCACCCGGAGAACAGGTACAGCTCCCGGGGTCCGCTCATCCCCGGGAGCCGTATCCCGTGGCACGGCGGGACCAGCCATTCGGCCAGGTCGTTACGATGTTCGTCATGAGTGTCGACAATCGCCGTACGGCGCGGAAGGCGAGCAGCGGCGACTCGGCACCTCGCGAGATCCGGCGCAGGCCGAAGAATCGCCGTGCCCAGATCGCCGCGGCGTCGGCCGCCGCGTTCGGCGCGCTCGGTTACCACGGCGTCAGCATGGACGACATCGCCTCCGGGCTCGGCATCAGCTCGGCGGCGCTGTACCGCCACTATCCGAGCAAATACGCGCTGTTCCGGGAGGAACTGCTGCGCGTCGGCCAGGCGATGACCGAATCGGTCGAGCTGCCCGAGGAGGCGGCCGACTGGACCGCCGAACAGCGGCTGCGGCACGTGCTCGACGCGCTCATCGCGGTCACCATCGACAACCGCCCCACCGTCACGCTGGTGCGCTGGGAGGTCAGGTACCTCGAGCCCGACGATCAGACCACGCTCAACGAACAGCAGGCCACAGTGCTCGGCGCGCTGGGCACCCAGCTGGCCGCGCTGCGCCCGGAACTCGCCGAGGAAGACGTGCGCGTGCTGCGCGCCACGCTGCTCAGCACGATCACCAGCATCGCCGACCACCACGCCGCCCTCCCGGCGAAAGCCCTTGCCCGCCTGTTGCATTCGGCCTGCTGGTCGGTCGCGCACGCGAAGCTGCCCGCGACCAGGGCGGTCGAGCCGGTCGCGGTGGTGGAGATCCCGGACTCGTTCAAACACGAACTGCTGCTGCGCAAAGCGGTCGAGCTGTTCCACGAGCGCGGGTACCCCAACGTCAGCGTGGAGGACATCGCCACTGCCGCAGGCCTTTCCGCGGCCTCGGCGGTCTACCGGTTCTACCGGGGCAAGAGCGACATCCTGGCCGCCGCGTTCCGCCGCGCCGCCGAACGCGTTTCCGGCGCCGTCGGCCCAGCCGTGGCGGCGGCCACCGATTCCGAGGACGCGCTCACCGCGTTGATCACGCAATACGTCGCCGGGTCGTTCGCCGAACGCGCCCTGACCTTCGTGTACTACACGGAATTCCAGCATGTTCCCGCCGAGGAACGCACGGTGCTGCGCAATATCCAGCGGCTCAGCGTCGAGGAGTGGGCCCGGTTGCTGCGCGAGGTGCGCCCGGAGCTCGCTCCGGCGGAAGCGCGCATCCTCGTTCACGCGGCCTTCGCGGTGGTCGTCGACCTCGGCCGCTCCTTCGGCAACGAACCGCTGGCCGCTCAGGACCGGGTGCGCCTGCTGATGCAGCTGGTGCTGTTCGGACGGCCCGCGCGATAGCCAGATAAGTTAGCCAAAATTCTCGACTTGGTGAATATATAGTGCGACATGAAGGCGGGATCACCGAATTTTTGTGACCTACCATTCATTTCTTCTCCACACCGGGTAGCGTCGATGTACCGAGCGTTGTGTTGGGCTACCATCGCGGCATGGGTGCCCAGGACCGCCACGCCGCGGACAAGGCGGCCGACGGGACACCGGCACGGGTGATCCGCCGCCGGCCACGCGACCGCCGAGCCCAGATCGCGGCGGCGTCGGCCGAGGCGTTCGGCGCGCTGGGCTACCACGGCGTCAGCATGGACGACATCGCCTCGCGGCTCGACATCAGCTCCGCGGCGCTGTACCGCCACTATCCGAGCAAATACGCGCTGTTCCGCGAGGAAGTACTGCGGTTGGGCGCGGTCAGCGCCGAGGCGGCCCGGCTGCCCGACGCCACGGGGACGCCCGCTGAGCAACGGCTCGCGCGAGTGCTCGACGCGCTGATCGAGGCCGCCATAACCAACCGGCGCAGCGCCGCGCTGCTGCGCTGGCAGCGCCGCTACTTGGAAGAAGAGGACGCGGCGACCCTGGCCGATCAACTCGCGGGCGTGAACGCGACGCTCACCTCACTGCTCGCCGAGACCAGGCCCGCGCTGTCGAAGGCGGATCGGGCCGTGCTCGCCGCGGCGGAGCTGAGCGTGCTCAGCAGCATCGGCGACCATCACGTGTCGATCCCGGTGCGGACGCTCACCGCGCGCCTTACCGCGGCCTGCCACGCGCTCGCCGCGTGCGAACTGCCGCCGCCCGGCAACGCCGAGGCCGAGAGCTTCACCGCCACCGAGATCCCGCTGACCTTCAAACACGAATTGCTGCTGATGCGCGCGGTAGAGCTGTTCCACCAGCGCGGATACCCGAACGTCAGCGTGGAGGACATCGCCACCGCCGCCGGACTGCCCGCCTCCTCGGCGGTGTACCGCTTCTACCGCGGCAAGGGCGACATCCTCACGGCGGCGTTCCGCCGAGCGGCGGATCGGGTATCGGCCGCCATCGGACCCGCCGTCTCGGCGGCCGAGACACCCGAGCAAGCGCTCGACACCCTCATCGAGTTGTATGTGGCGGGCTCGTTCGCCGAGCGCGAGCTGACCTTCGTCTACTACGCCGAGATCAGCAACGTCCCGCCGGAGGAGCGCACGGTCTTGCGCAACATCCAGCGCCTCAACGTCGAGGAATGGGCCAAGCTGCTGATCGGCGTCCGCCCCGAACTGTCGGCCGCCGAGGCGCGACTGCTGGTCCACGCCGCCTTCGCCCTGGTAGTCGACCTGGGCGAACGCTTCGGCTCCGCCGACCCCGCCTGCTCCCCCCTCCGCGTCATCCGCCTCATGCAAACCATCCTCTTCTCCACGGCATAACGTGCGAGTGGCACATGGTTGCGGCATTTCGCGAGTAGGCCCCTCGCTGGTGTGCCACTTGTGGGCTTCTCCTGGTGTAGGGGGGTATTACGCCACCGGCGAACGGCGCGGCGGAATCGAGTTCGGAGAAGGGGCGTTGCGGCAGAAGGAGGCCGCGTTCGGTTCGGCGCGACGTTCGTAGAGCTTCGGCACAGTTTCCGACTTCGGAAGGACGATTCTCATGAGCACAGATCTCGACGCGCATCCCGCCGCGGCGTCCGGCAGCTTCGCCATCGGCGGAGATCTTCCGGTGCATCGGCTGGGGTATGGCGCGATGCAGTTGACCGGGCCCGGCGTGTGGGGTCCGCCCAAGGACCCGGACGAGGCGGTACGGGTGCTGCGCCGGGCGGTGGAGCTCGGCGTGAACTTCATCGATACCGCCGACTCGTACGGCCCGTTCGTCAGCGAGGAGTTGATCCGCAAGGCCCTGCACCCGTACGCGGAGGGCTTGGTGATCGCGACCAAGGCCGGGCTCACGCGGCAGGGGCCCAACGAGTGGCGTCCGGTCGCACGGCCCGAATACCTGCGTCAGCAAGCCGAGCTCAGCTTGCGCCATCTCGGCGTCGACCGGATCGATCTGTACCAGCTGCACCGCATCGACCCGCAGGTGCCGCTGGCCGATCAGCTCGGCGCACTCGTGGCGCTCCAGCAGGAGGGCAAGATCCGGCACATCGGCCTCTCGCAGGTGACCGTCGAACAGCTGCGTCAGGCCCGCGAACTCGCCACCATCGTCTCGGTGCAGAACCTGTACAACCTGGCCAACCGCACCGACGAGGAGGTGCTGAACTACGCCGAGCAGGAGAACATCGGCTTCATCCCGTGGTTCCCCATCGCCACGGGCGAACTCGCCGCCCCAGGCGGTCCGCTGGCGTCCATCTCCGCCGAGCACGGCGCGACCCCCGCCCAGCTCGCCCTCGCCTGGCTGCTGCGCCGCTCCCCCGTCATGCTGCCGATCCCCGGCACCTCCAGCGTGGCGCACGTCGAGGAGAACATCGCCGCCGCGCGAATCGAACTGACCGACAAGGAATTCGAAGCGCTGTCGGCCGCCGCCGGGTCTTCCGGGAACTGACCGTCTCGGCTGCCGACTGAGCGCCCCACGGCGGCGGAGTGCTCAGGCGGCAGTCGACCCGACCGCGAGTTCACCCGGGCCGACCGACCGACTCCGAGGTGCGGCCCGCGTCAGAAGCCGCGGAACACGCCGTCGGCGTCGACGTTGAAGGAGAAGTCCTCGAAGTCCATGTTCGACAGCGACAGGTTGTTCTCTACGGCGGACATCTGGCTTGGCACCACGCGGAAGGTCTGAAAGAAGTCCGTGTAGCCCCGGCTCGTATCCACGACGAGTATCGGACGTTCGGGATCGGTGAGCGTTCGCTTGTCCACCAGGAAGAGGTAGTAGGGCGGTGGCGCTGGAACAATGCTTTCCAACTTCGCCACCGTCAGACCTTCGAAGCGACGATCGTCGACCGGCGTGATGTCCGCGTACGCGAGTATCCCGTCACCGAGATCCGACGGCTGCAGCGCCGCGTCCAGAGTCTGCGCCCAGGCGGCGTCGTCGGCGAAATATGTTCTGATGAACAAGGAATCGCCGTCGGGCAGCGACATATCGTTGTGCTCCCTCGCCGAGGCTGGACCCATATCGGCCGAACACACAGCGAACACCATCGCGGCCAACCCAGTGACAGCCACGCGACAGAACCTCATGAGCAGGAAGCTTACCCATCATATGGTGGATGCCGTTCCCAGCAGGCTCTGGTGAATCGACCGACCCCCGACTGGCACATCATTGCGGGCTTTCTCGGGGTTCACTGCGGCGGTGTGCCACTCGCTCGGACATCGACTCGGTTCTGCGGGCACCGGGGAGTCCTCGCATCTCCGTTGTAGGGAGATACGAGGACTTCGGTGGCTGTCGGGGCTCCCTCGCCGTAGTCCCGAGCAGTGGGTGAACGTCGTTGGGGAGCGGATCGCGCTGTCCGACAACGAGTTCGGTGCGCCGACGCTCCGTCAGCGCGAGTATCCGTCGGCCCGGCTGTCGGGGACGACGCGGCCGGAGGCGACCAATGTGCGGAAGGCCGCTTGCTTGCGGGGGCAGGCGTCGGCGCGGCAGGGGCGGTGGCCCTGCATCACACGGTGCGCCTGTTCGATGGTGAACGGCTCATCGGGGGGACGGTGGGCGTCCTCGGCGCCGCCGTACGGCAGGCAGGAGCCGACGCCGACGATCGCGGCCACCAGCAGCGTGCACGCGCCGAGCATGCTCAGCAGCGGATTCATGGCCACTCACTGGCCGGCCTGCCGGAAACAGAACGCCGAGGCGGATAGGTATTGCCTGCAGTGCGCGCCGTGTCCGGCGTGGACGGCGCACAGGAACCGCGCGCGGTCATAGGTCAGGCCGATCGGCTCCTGCGTGCAGTCGCGGCCTTGGATCAACCACAGCTCCCGGACATCCGAGTGCAACACGTCCATCATTCACCTCCATGAGCGCAGTGCACCCGGCACCGAGAAGGCGCCGCCGGAGCCGCGCTCGACACGGATGGATCGGGCCGTGTCGGGACCGTGCGCCGGGTTCCGGACAACGGGCGCCCTCGACAGGGTTTGGGCGGACCCCCGATGCCGGGTGCGGTTCAACAGTGCGCGTTGCGATTCGGTAGATAACAGACCCGAATGCGGTAATTGCGAGTACTTTCCGTTTGTAGCGGCCTGGAGCGAGGAAGAGAGACCTATGGTGGAGGTCGACTGGACGGGCGAAGCTGTACATGCGCTTCGCACGGCGATGAAGCGAAGCCGTTACGAATTCGCGCGTCTGGTGGGCGTCACACCGCGCACCGTGGTCCTGTGGGAGAACGGCCGGACAACCCGGATGCACGCCGCTAGCCAGCGTCTCCTGGACAGGGTCCTGTCGGGCGTCGATTCCGTCGTCGCCGAACGATTCGAACGCGCGATCACCACGCGCGAGGAGACGGCCCCCGACTACGAACGCGCCGATTCGGCGCCCGAAAGGCACACCAAGCTCGGTAGGGAAATCGGGCTCGACAAGGAAGTCGAGGAAGACGACGTGAGAAGGCGAGAACTGCTGGCCTGCATCGGCGCAGGCGTGGCAGGCCAGGCGGCGGACCTGGTGGCGAGCGAACCGGAAAGGATGCTGGCAACCCTCGACGCGGGGTCGATCAGCGAACGGCGACTGGCGTTCCTGGAGCAGTCGGCCGAGGTCCTGGGCACGCGGGTGGTCCAGGTTCCGCCGCACGAGCTGTTGCAGACGGGGCTCGAGCAATTCCGTCTTGTCCGTGGCTGTCTCGGCGAACGGCAGCCCACCCATCAGCAGGTCCGGTTGGTGCGCACGGCGGGACGGCTGGCGAACGTGGTCGGCGAGATCCTCTTCAACGAGGGACATTTCGGTCAGGCGCGCATGTGGTACGCGACCGCGATCCACGCCGCTCAGGACATAGGCGATCGCTATTCGGAGGACATCGCCCTGGCCGGGCTCGCGTATTTGCCGACGTATAGCGATAAGCCAAAGGAAGTTTTGCAGTTACTCGACGGCCGCTTGCAAGAAAATCCGTCTTACGGCGCGGCGGCCGCGTGGTTGTGGGGAATGGCGGCGCGTGCGCACGCCAGCCTGGGGCACGCCGATGAATTCGCACGGTGTATCGCACGATCGGCGTCGGCTTTGGAAGACGTCGGCCAGGAAGACCTTTCGGTCGGTATTTTTTCTTTCCGCCCGGAGAAACTCGCCTTTTATCAGGCGATCGGATATTCCCGTCTCGGCCGCGCCGAGGAGACCGCCGTGGCGGCCGCCCGCGCGATGGCGTTGTACGACCCGTCGGAGACCATGGAACCGGCCCTGGTGCGGTTCGAGCACGCCACGGCGCTGCTGGCCTCGGGCGAGGTCGAGGAGGCATGCGCGGTGGCGACCAGCGCCATCACGAACTCGCACACCTATGTCGGGCTCACCGTCACCAAGCGCGCCAGACAGTTCGACTCGGCGCTCGGCGGCCTGCGCACCAGAGCCGTCGCGGAATGGCGGCAGCACGCGCACGCGGTGATCGACGCGGCGCACGCCGAAGTCTGAGCCGGGAGACGAGGCGGGACGCGCCGGTCGGCAGGGGGGATGTGGACCGGCGCGTCCCGCGCATTCAGGTGGTCAGTTCGTCTCGGTGGGCATGGCCTCGATGAGCGACTTGGGACGCATGTCCACCCAGTGCGTCTCGACGTACTCCAGGCAGGACTTGCGGTTGGCGGCGCCGTAGGCGATGGACCAGCCGCCGGGGACGGCGGCGAAGACCGGCCACAGGGAGTGTTCGCCCTCCTGGTTGATCAAGACGTAGAACTTGGCGTTGTCGTCGTCGAACGGGTTGGTCATTTCGGATTTCCTTCTTGGTCGGGTCAGGGTTGGGGATCTAGGGGCGGTCGGTGTCGGCCAGTGCCGCGGTGAGGACGTGGCCGATCCGCGCCAGCGCGGAGTCCGAAGTCATCCGCCAGTGCGAAGCGTGCACGGCATGGTTGTGTACGGTGCCGTCCACGGCGTCCGCCCAGCTCGCGGCCCCGGTGGCGCCGGTCGGATCGTCCAGGGCGGCGGTGAAGTACACGAGGTTGCCCTTGTAGGGGCGGGGACGGTAGCGCCGGATCAACTCCAGTGACCCGGCGCCCGCGCCGAGCACGCGGTCGATGCGGTCGGCGCCGAAGGAGGCCCACGGCTCGGGCAGGTCCGCGATGCGGCGCGCGAGCCGGGGCAGGTCGAGTTCGGCGTCGGCGTCGGCGGCCGCTTCACCGAGCAACCCGCCGAGCAGATCCGCGACCGGCACGCCGGCGGCTACGTCGGCGGCGACCCGCAACGAGCTGTCCATCATGGCCAGTACCGCGACCCGCTGGCCCTGCTCTTGGAGCTGCACCGCGACCGCGTGCGCGAGCACGCCGCCGAGCGACCAGCCGAGCAGATGGTAGGGCCCATCGGGTTGCACCGCGCGGATCTCGCGCACATAGCGGCTCGCCCAGTCGTCGATGGAGTCCGGCAGCGGCTCCGACCCGAGCACCGGCGACTGGATGCCGTACACGTCCCGCTCCGGGTCCAGATGCGCCGCGAGGCCCGCGAACGACCACGCGACACCGCCGGCCGGGTGGATGCAGAACAGCGGCTCCCGCGCGCCCCCGGTTCGCAGCGGAAGCACGACGTCGAACGCGGCGGTCGCGTCCACCCGCCCGCGGCCGGATCGGTGCTGCTCCAGCTGGGCGATCAGGCGGGCGGGCGTCGGCGCGGCGAACAGCCACAGCACCGGGATCTGTTCACCGAGCCCCGCGCTCAGGCGGGCGGCGAGGCGGGTGGCCAGCAGCGAGTTTCCGCCGCGTTCGAAGAAGTTGTCGTCGAGGCCGATCCGCTCGGCGGCGAGTATCTCGGCGAAGTCGGCGCACACGGCACGTTCCAGATCGGTACCGGGAGCGCGGAATTCGCGCGCGTGCGGCTCGGGTCGCGGCAAGGCCGAGCGGTCGACCTTGCCGTTCGCGGTGAGCGGCAACGTCTCCAGCTGCCGCAGCACGGCGGGCACCATGTAGCTCGGCAGGACGTCGGCCAGCGCGGCGCGCAACACGCTCGGGTCGAGCCGCTGCGCGGCGGTGAAATAGCCGGCCAGCACGGCGTTCGCGCCGTCGGTGTCGTAGGCGACGACGATCGCCTCGCCGATCTCGGGCCGCGAGCGCAACGCGTGCTCGATCTCGGCGAGTTCGATGCGGTAACCCCGGATCTTCACCTGGAAGTCGCGCCGCTCGACGTACTCGAGGTTGCCGTCGGCGGACCAGCGCACCATGTCGCCGGTGCGGTACAGACGGGCCCCCGCGGGGCCGAACGGATCGGATACGAATCGCTCCGCGGTCAGTTCGGCGCTGCCGTGATAGCCGCGGGCCAGTTGCGCGCCGCCGAGATACAACTCGCCCGTCACCCCGGCGGGCACCGGGTGCAGACGGTCGTCGAGCACGTAGACCCGGTTGCCGGATTCGGGGGTGCCGATCGGCACCAGCGCTTGCCGTACGCCCGCGGCGGTGCGGAACCTGGTCACCGACACCGCGGCCTCGGTGGGTCCGTAGAGGTTGTCGATCCTGGCCGCGGTGAGCGCCTCGACCCGACGCACCGTCGCCGCGGGCAACGCCTCGCCGATGACCAGCAGTCTGCGCAGCGAAAGCGGCAGGCGGCGCTCGCCGGACGCTTCGGCCAGCATGGCCAGCAGCGACGGCACCAGCGTCAACGTCGTCACCGAAGCGCGGCGCACCAGATCGAGCAGCGCCGCCGGGTCGCGCTGCGCGTCCCGGGGCGCGAGCACGAGCCGGGCTCCGGTCCGCGGCGCCCACCAGTACTCCCACACCGACAGGTCGAAGGCGGCCGAGGTGAGCACCAGCACCGCGTCGTCCGGGTCGAGCGCGTATTCCGACTGCATCCAGTCCAGCTGGTGCGCGACCGCCGCGTGCGGCACCGCCACGCCCTTCGGCGCGCCGGTGGACCCGGAGGTGAAGATGACGTACGCGGTGTTCGCGGGCGACAGCGCGGCGATCCGTTCGTCGTCGCGCACCGGTCCGTCGGCCACGGTGCCGCTGACGGTCGAGATATCCAGCACCACGCTGTGTTCCGAGGCCGTCGCGGGCAGCATCGGCGCCCGCCCCGAGGTGAGCACCAGCCGCGGTCCTGCGGCGGCCAAGACGCTCGCGGTGCGTTCCAGCGGATGCGCCGGGTCGAGCGGCACGTACGCGCCGCCGGCCGTCAGCACCGCGTACATCGCGACGAGCAGGTCGACACTGCGCGGTATGGCGAGCGCGACCAGGTTTTCCGGGCCGATACCGCGTCCGATGAGCACGCGGGCCAGGCGGTTGACCCGCGCGCCGAACTCCTGGTACGTGACCGTCGTCGCGTCGTCGACGATCGCGACGGCCCCCGGCGTCCGGGCCGCCTGCGCCTCGAACGCGGCGACCAGCGTCGCCCGGGCGAAGGCGCGCCCGGCCTGGTTCCAGGCGACCAGCACGCGCTCGGTCTCCGCCGGGTCCAACAGCGCGAGATCACCGACCGGCAGCCGCGGGTCCGCGCACACCGCGCCGAGCAGCCGTTGCAGGCGAGTGGCGAAACCGGCCACGGTCGACTCGTCGAACAGGGCGGTGGCGTAGGTGATCGAGGCCGCCATGCCCGCCGGGGTTCCGTCGGAGCCATAGCGATCGGTGACGATCAGGTGCAGGTCGAACTGGGCGACTTCGGATTCGAAATCGGCCGCGGTGGCGGTCAATCCGTCCAGGGAGAAGTCGGCCTCCGCCTGGTTGTGGAAGGAGAAGCCGACCTGGAACAGCGGGTGTCGCGCGGTGGACCGCTCCGGGTTGAGCACCTCCACCAGACGCTCGAACGGCACGTCGGCGTGTGCGAAGGCCGCGACGTCGGCGGCGCGCACGCGCGCGAGCAGGTCGGCGAAACCCTCGCCCGCGTCCACGCGGGCGCGCAACACCAGTGTGTTGACGAACATGCCGACGACGTCGTCGAGTTCGGGCGCGCCGCGCCCGGCCACCGGGGTGCCCACCGCGATGTCCGAGGTGCCCGACAAGCGGGCGAGCAGCACCGTGAACGCCGCGTGCAGCACCATGAACAGCGTCGCGCCGGAGGCCCGGCCGAGTTCGGTCAGCCGCGCCTGCACGTCCGGGGCGATGGCGAAATCGACATGCCTGCCCCGCGTGGAGACGACGGCGGGACGCGGCCGGTCCGTGGGCAGGCTCAGTTGCGCGGGCAGTTCGGCCAGCGTCTCGGTCCAGAATCGGATCTGCCGCGCCAGCAACGAGGCTGGATCGTCCTCCGCGCCGAGCAGCTCGCGCTGCCACACGCTGAAATCGGTGTACTGCACCGGAAGCGGTGACCAGTCCGGTGCGCCGCCGCGCTTGCGCGCGGCGTAGGCGGCCATGACGTCGCGCGCCAGCGGCGCCAGCGACGAGCCGTCCGCGGCGATGTGATGCACCACCACCACGAGCACGTGTTCGGTCCCCGCCGCGTCGCCGTCGACCGGCGCGAACAATCGGGCCCGAACCGGGACGGTCTCGGTGACGTCGAAGCCGCCGCCGACGAAATCGGCCACCGCTGCGGCCAGATCGTCGGCCGGGACAGCGATGGGCGCGAGCACCGGGGTGCTGTCCGCGACGGGCAATACCACCTGCACCGGCCCGGACGCGTGCAGCGGATAGACAGTGCGCAGCACGTCGTGCCGGGCGACTACATCGCCGATCGCCGCGTTCAGCGCCGCCACGTCCAGCTCGCCGGTCAGGCGCACCGCCAGCGGGATGTTGTAGGCGGTGGACTGCCGATCGAGGCGGTTGAGGAACCACATGCGCTGCTGCGCGAGCGAGAGCGGCACGGGGCCGGTCACCGCGCGCCGGGTGAGCGCGGGCCGCGCGGACGGGCCGGAGGCGTCGTCCAGTGCGCGGGCCAGCGCGGCGACGGTCGGGTGCTCGAACACCACGCGGACGCCGACGGCGACCGACAGCCGGTCGGCGAGTCGTGCGGCCAGCTGGGTCGCGGTCAGCGAATTGCCGCCGCGGGCGAAGAAATCGTCGTCCAGGCCGACGCCGCCGTCGAGTCCGAGCACCTCGGCTACCGTCTGCGCCACCGTCCGCTCGGTCTCGGTGCGCGGCGCACGGAACGCGGCGGTGCGGAATTCGGGCTGCGGCAACGCCTTGCGATCCAGCTTGCCGACCGGAGTCAAGGGCAGCTCGTCCAGCACCAGCACGCTGCTCGGCACCATGTACGCGGCGAGCGAGCGGGCGGCGTGCGTCAGCAGGTCGACGGTGTCGACCGTGTGCCCCTCGGCCGCGACCACATAGGCGACCAGCGACACCGCTCCCGAGGGGTCGGTATGGCCGACGGTGACGGCCGTGCGCACCGTCTCGTGCGCCGCGAGCACGGCGTCGATCTCACCCAGTTCGATGCGCAGGCCGCGCACCTTCACCTGGTGGTCGGAACGCCCGACATAGCGCAGCGCGCCGGATCCGGTCCACCGCACCAGATCACCGGTCCGGTACAACCGTCCACCCGCGGGACCGTAGGGGTCGGCGACGAACCGGAACGCCGAAAGCCCCGGCCGCGCATGGTATCCCCGGGCCAGTCCGGGACCGCGCAGGTACAGCTCACCGGTGACGCCGATCGGCACGGGCCGCAACCTGCCGTCCAGCACCACCGCCGACATGCCGTGGATCGGCGTGCCCAGGTCGAGCGGATCGCCGGGCCGCAGCGCCGCGCTGATGGTCGCGATGACGGTGGTCTCGGTCGGGCCGTAGGTGTTGTGGAACGACCGGCCGGGGGCCCAGCGCAGCACCGTATCCGGGCCGTAGGACTCGCCGCCGACGGTGAGTACCCGCAGACAGTCCAGCTCGGTCGGGTCGAGCGTGGGCAGGACGGCCGGGGTGAGGAACGCGTGCGTCACCCGCTGGTCGCGGATGAGCGCGGTGAGTTCCGCGCCGCCGTAGACGCCGGGAGGCGCGATCACCAGCGCCGCCCCCGCGGACAGCGCCAGCAGCAGTTCCAGCATGGACGCGTCGAAGCTGGGCGAGGCCACGTGCAGCACGCGCGCGTCCGCGGTGACCAGGTACCGGTCCCGCTGGGCGAGAGCCACTCCGGCGAGACCGCCGTGCGTGGCGACCACGCCCTTGGGCGTTCCGGTCGAGCCGGAGGTGTAGATCATCCAGGCCGGGTTCTCGCACCGCACGGGACGGACGAGTTCGGCGGCGTCGACCGGCTCCGCGCTGTTGCGGCGCATCCGCGCGGCGGTGGACGGCGCGTCCAGCACCAGCCAGTCGACGTCATCGGGCAGCGCCGCGCGGCAGGTGGCGATCGTCAGGCCCAGCGCCGCACCGGAATCGGTCAGCATGTGCGCGATCCGCTCGGCCGGATAGGTCGGGTCGACCGGAACGAACGCGGCGCCGGTCTTGGCCACCGCCCACACCGCGAGGACGGAGGTGATCGAGCGCGGCACCGCGACGGCCACCGCGTCCTCGGCGCCGAGACCGTGCCCGATGAGCATGCGCGCCAGCCGCGCGGACTGCTCGTCCAGCATCCGGTAGGTCAGCTGCCGCTCGCCGCCGATCAGCGCGACAGCGTCGGGGTCGAACGCGACCGCGGCGGCCATCAGTTCGCCCAGCGTGCGCGGCGGCACCGGCGCGTCGCCGCGGCGGCCGAGCAGGTCGGCGCGTTCGGCGGGCGCGAGCAGGTCGGCGGCGGAGATCGGCGCGTCCGGTCGCGCCGTGAGCGTGCCGAGCAGCCTGCCGAAGCGGCGCAGCAGTGCGCGTGCGGTGGCGTCGTCGAACAGGTCCGTGGCGTAGTCCAGCTCGACCGCGAGGTGTCCGTCGGCATCCGGCTCGGCCGATACGGTGAATTGCAGGTCGAAACGCGCCACCCGCTCGTCGAATCCGACGGGGGTGAGTTCGAGGCCGGGCACGGCGAAGGCGTCGGCGGCGGCGTTCAGGTAGCTCAGCGCCACGGTGAACAACGGATGCCGATCCTGGGAACGCTCGACGCCGAGTTCGTCGACCACCCGATCGAACGGCACGCTCGCGTGCTCGAACGCCGCGAGGTCGACGGCCCTGATCCGGGCGAGCAGATCGGTGAAGGACTCGTCGGCGCGCACGTCGGCGCGCAGCACCACGGTGTTGACGAACATGCCGACCAGGTCGTCCAGAGCCGCCGCGCCGCGTCCGGCCACCGGTGTGCCGATCGGGACGTCGCCGGAGCCCGACAGCCGCGACAGCAGGACGGCGAGCGCGGCGTGCACCACCATGAACGGCGTCGCGTCGTGGCGCAGCGCCAGTTCGCGGATCCGCTCCGCGGCGCCGCCGCCGATCCTGGCCCGCACGTTCGCGCCGCGCTTGCTCGCGACGGCGGGACGCGGACGGTCGGCGGGCAGTTCGAGTTCGCCCGGCAGGTCGCGCAGCGTCTCGGACCAATACGAAAGTTCTCCAGCGGCAACGCTTTCCAGCTCAGCGGTCTGCCACAAGGCGTAGTCGGCGTACTGGGCGGCGAGCGCGGGCCAGACCGGTTCCGTGCCGAGCACGCGGGACAGATAGGCCGTGAGCAGATCGCGCAGCAGCGGATTCATCGAGTAGCCGTCGGCCGCGATGTGATGCACCACCGCGACCAGCACGTGACTGGTGGCGTGCTCCCGCAGCAGGGCGGCGCGCACCGGAACGGCGGCGGTGACGTCGAAACCCGCGTCGAGGAATTCGGCGATCCGGTCATCGGCGGCGCGACCGTCCAGCGCTTCGACCGCCAAGCCCACCGCGCCGTCGGCGGGCAGGATCACCTGGCGACCTGCTCCGGTCGCGTCGGCCGGATAGCTGGTGCGCAAGGTCTCGTGCCTGGCCACGACGTCGGCGAACGCGCCGATCATGGCGTCGGTGTTCAGTTCCCCTTCGATGCGCAGCGCGACCGGGATGTTGTGCGCGGCGGACGACGGATCGAGCCGGTTGAGGAACCACATGCCGCGCTGAACCGGCGCGAGCGGAATCAGTTCCGGCCGCGGCCCCGCCACCAAGGGCACCGCCTGCTCGGCGGCGGCGGCCTCCGCGGTGAGCAGGCCGGCCAGCGTTCCCACCGTCGGCGCCTCGAACAGCAGCCGCACCGGGATGCGGCGACCGAGCCGGTCGGCCAGCCGGGCCGCCACCCGGGTGGCGCTGAGCGAGTTGCCGCCCAGCGCGAAGAAGTGGTCTTCGACGCCGATCGGCCCGTTGTCCAGCACCGATTCGAAGGCCGCCGCCACCAGCCGTTCGGCCAGGGTGACGGGTGGGAGATAGGCGACGCGGTCGAAAACCGGGTCCGGCAACGCATTCCGGTCCAGCTTGCCGGAGGCGTTGAGCGGGAAGGCGTCCAGCGTGAGCAACGCCGCGGGGAGCATGTACGACGGCAGCGTGCTCGCGGCGGCGCGCAGCGCCTCGGCTTCCGCTACCGCCGCGCCCGGCGCGGCGGTGACGTAGCCGACCAGGTGGACCTCGCCGGTGACGGTGGTGACCACCCGGGCCGCCGCCTGCGCCACCCCGGGCGCGGCCGCGAGTGCGGCCTCGATCTCACCGAGTTCGACGCGCTGGCCGCGGAACTTCACCTGGAAGTCCGTGCGGCCCAAATACACCAACTCGGCCGTGTCGCCGCGGGTCTCCCAGCGCACCGAGTCGCCGGTGCGGTACATCCGCTCGCCCGGCGCGCCGAACGGGTTGGCCACGAAGCGATCGGCGGTCAGGTCCGGCCTGCCGTGGTAGCCGCGCGCCAGCTGGACGCCCGCGAGGTACAGCTCTCCCGCGACGCCGGGCAGCGTCGGGCGCAGCCGCGAATCCAGCACGTAGACCCTGCTGTTCCATGCCGGATTGCCGATCGGCAGGACGGTGCGGCCGATCTCGCCGGTGACGTCGCGGTGGGTGATGCTCACCGCCGCTTCGGTGGGGCCGTACAGATTGTGCACCCGTGCGGCGCTCACCCCGCCGAACGCCCGTACGGTCTCGGCGGGCAGCGCCTCACCGATCACGAAGACCGTGTGCAGCGACTCGAGTGCGGCGCGCTGCTCGGCGGCAGTCACGTACCCGGCGAAGACGCTCAACATGGACGGCACGAAATCGGTGACGGTGACCCGTCTTTCGGCGCAGACCCAGGTGAGGTAGGCAGGGTCGCGGTGGCCGTCCGGGGCGGCCAGCACGAGCGTCGCGCCGACGCGCAACGGCAGGAAATAGCCCCACAGGGAGACGTCGAACGTGGTCGCCGTCTTCTGCAGGTAGACGTCCTCGGCGGTGAGACCGTACCGCGCCTGCATCCAGGTCATCTGGTTGACGATCGCGGCGTGCGACACGCTCACGCCCTTCGGCTTCCCGGTGGAGCCGCTGGTGAAGATCACGTAGGCCGGGCTGCCCGGGTGGATCGGCGCGGGACGCTCGTCGGCCGCGATCGGGTCGTCGGAGTAGCCGTCCAGCGCGACGACGTCGACCAGGATGGTGGCGACGGAATCGCCGACCTCGATCCGGTCGGGCGTCGTGGTGAGCACGGCCACGGGCGCGGCGGTGTCGAGAATGTGCGTGATCCGCCGCGCGGGATGGTCCGGGTCGATCGGCACGTACGCGCCGCCCGCCTTGAGCACCGCATACATCGCGATCACCAGTTCCGGTGAGCGCCGGATCGCCAGCCCCACGAGTGTTTCGGGGCCGACGCCCGTCGCGATCAGGTGACGGGCCAGCCGGTTGGCGCGCCGGTCCAGGTCGCCGTAGGTCACGGTGGACGGAGGCGTCGCGCTGTCGGGCACGAACACCAGCGCGGGATCGTCGGGCGTCGCGACGGCCTGCGCCTCGAATTCGTCGAGCAACAGTTCGTCGGCCAGGGCGGTGTGGGCGGAGTCGTTCCACTCGGTGACCACGCGGTGCAACTCGCCCGCCCCGAACAGATCGATATCGCCGACCACCTGCTCCGGGTCGGCGGTGACCGCGGCGAGCAAGCGGGTGAAACGCGCGCCGAAGGTCGCCACGGTGGCGGCGTCGAACAGGTCGGTGGCGTAGGTCCAGCGCAGCGTGTCACCGGTAACGGTGAGCTGGAGGTCGAACGGCGTGGTCTCGTAGTCGAAGTCGTACTCGGCCACCGCGACGCCGGCCATGTCCAGGGTGACCGGCGCGAGGTTCTGGAAGAACAGCGCGATCTGGAACAGCGGGTGACGCGCCCGCGAGCGCGGCGGATCGAGCACCTCGACCAAGCGCTCGAACGGCACGTCGGCATGGGCGAAGGCGTCCAGATCGCGCTCGCGCACCCGGCGCAGCACGGCGGCGAAGGTGTCCGAGCCGGGGACCTCCGCGCGCAGCACCAGCGTGTTGACGAACATGCCGACCAGCTCGTCCAGCGCCGCGTCGCCTCGTCCCGCGACGGGCGCGCCGATCGCGATGTCGGCCGTGCCGGACAGCCTGGCCAGCAAGGTGGCCAGCGCGGCGTGCACGACCATGAACGGGGTGGCCTCATAGCGCGCGGCCACGTCGGCGATGCCGTCGCCGACCTCGGGCGGCAGCGCCACGGTCGCGCTCGCCGCGGCGTGCGAGGCGACCGCGGGGCGCGGCCGGTCGGCGGGCAGGTCGAGCTGGGCGGGCAGCGCGCGCAGCGTCTCGCGCCAGTACGCCAGCTGGCGCGCGGCCACCGAGTCCGGGTCGTCCTCCGCGCCGAGCACCTCGCGCTGCCAGAGCGCGTAGTCGGCGTATTGCAGGTCGAGCGCGGTCCACGCCGGGGCGGTGCGGGTCGCGCGGCCCGCGTAGGCGGTGGCGAGATCGTGAGCCAGCGGACCCATCGAGAAGCCGTCGGCCGCGATGTGGTGCACCACCAGCGCCAGCAGGTGATCGCGATCGGACCGGGTCACCAGGCCGACGCGCAGCGGCACCTCGGCGGTCAGGTCGAACGGCGCGGCGACGAACTCCCGCAGCGCGCCCGTCGCCTCCAGCATCTGGATCCCCTGCGCCTGGCCGACGTCCAGAATCCGCTGGTAGCCGATGCCCTCGTGATCGGGATACACCGTGCGCAGCGTTTCGTGCCTGGCCACCACGTCGCCGACGGCGGCGGCGAGAATGTCCGGGTCCAGATAGCCGGTGAGGCGGACCACCACCGCGATGTTGTGCACGGTCTCGGTGGGATCGAAGCGGTTGAGGAACCACAGGCGCTGCTGGGCGGGTGAGAGCGGGATGCGCTCCGGGCGCGGCCGCGGGGCGAGGACCGGCTTGGCGCCCGTCCCCGCGAGCCGTTCGGCCCGCGTGGCCAGCGCGGTCACGGTCGGCGCCTCGAACAGCAGGCGCACCGGGATCTCGGCATCCAGTTCGGCGCCGAGCCGGGCGGCGACCTGCGTAGCGATCAGCGAGTTTCCGCCGAGAGCGAAGAAGTCGTCGTCCGCGCCGACGCGCTCGGCGCCGAGCAGCGCCGCGACGATCCGCGCGACGGTCGCCTCGGTGCGGGTGGCCGGGGCGCGATAACCCGCGGTCGCGAACCGCGGCGCGGGCAGCGCGGCGCGGTCCAGCTTGCCGGAGGCGTTGACCGGGAACCGCTCCATCAGGACGAACGAGGTGGGCACCATGTACGCGGGCAATTCGGCGCTCAGCGCGGCGCGCACGTCGTCGGTGTCGATCGTGTGGCCGCCGGAGGCGACCAGGTAGGCGACGAGCTGATCGCCCGACCGATCGTCCGAACGGACCAGCACCACCGCCTGGGCGACCGCGTCCAGCGCCGACAGCGCCGACTCGATCTCGCCCGGCTCGATGCGCAGGCCGCGCAGCTTCACCTGGAAGTCCGTGCGACCGAGGTACTCCAGCTCGCCCTCGTCGGTCCAGGAGACGAGGTCACCCGTGCGGTACATCCGCGCCCCGGCGGGCCCGAACGGGTTCGCCACGAACCGGTCGGCGGTCAGCTCAGGCCGCGCCACATATCCCTGGGCCAGTTGCCTGCCCGCGAGGTACAGCTCCCCCGGAACGCCGACGGGCACCGGCCGCATCCTGGCGTCCAGCACCAGCAGGCGGGTGTTGGCCACCGGCCTGCCGATCGGCACGGACACCAGGTCCTGATCGGTCACCTCGTGATAGGTGACGTCGACGGCGGCCTCGGTGGGGCCGTACAGGTTGTGCACCCGCGCTCCGATCACCTCTCGCGCCCGCTGCGCGGCAACCGCGGGCAATGCCTCGCCCGATGCGAAGACGTTGCGCAGCGTAATGCACTTTTCTGTGAGCGGATCCGCCAGGAAAACCTCCAGCATGGCGGGTACGAAGTGCGCCGTCGTGACGCGCTGCTCGACGATGAGGCGGGCCAGATACGCGGGGTCGCGATGCCCGTCCGGACGGGCGACCACCAAGCGCGCGCCGAAAGCCAAGGGCCAGAAAAATTCCCAGACGGACACATCGAAGGTGGCCGGGGTCTTCTGGAGCACCACGTCGTCCGCGACGAGCGGATAGGCCGACTGCATCCAGGTGAGGCGGTTCACGATCGCCGCGTGGGCGACGGCCACCCCCTTCGGGCGGCCGGTCGATCCCGAGGTGAAGATCACATAGGCGGTGTGGCCAGGGGCGGGAGTACCGAGCCGGTCCAGGGCGGTGAGCGGTTCGGCGGAGTAGCGGGTCAGATCGAGCCGGTCGATACGGACCTGTCGCGCCGCGCCCGCGTCCAAGTCCGAGCCGGAGGTGAGCACGCACACCGGCCGTGCGGTCGAGAGCACATACTCCAGCCGCTCGGCCGGATGGTCGGGGTCGAGCGGGACGTACGCGCCGCCCGCGAGGGTGACCGCGTAGATGCCGACCACCAGGTCCAGCGACCGCCGCATGCCGAGCGCGACCGGAGCGTCCGGGCCGACACCCTGGCCGACCAGCCAGCGCGCCAGCCGCCGGGCCCGCGCGGCGAACTCGGCGTAGGACAGCGTGCGCCCGTCGACCGTGACCGCGGGCGCGTCCGGAGTCCTCGCCACCTGCGCCTCGAACAGCGAGATCAGCGTGGCGGCCGGGTCGACGGGGACGGCGGTGTCGTTCCAGTGGTCGAGCACCAGGGCCCGTTCCGCGTCGTCCATGAGTTCGAGGTCGCCGACCCGCGCCGAGGGGTCGGCCACCGCGGCTCGCAGCACGCGAGTGAAGCGAGCCCCGAACGTCTCGGCGGTGGCCTGATCGAACAGGTCCGTGGCATACCGCAGCACGCCGCGCAGCGCGTAACCGGTCGCCACGCGGTGTTCGGTCAGTTCCACCGCCAGGTCGAATTGCGCGACGCCGTTGTCCAGCGGATAGGCCGACACCGTGAGACCGGGCAGCCGCAGCTCGGTGTCGTCGTGCTGCTCGAAGGTGAGCAGCGTCTGCACCAGCGGCGAATGAGCCTGCGAGCGGACCGGGTTCAACTCCTCGACCAGGCGCTCGAACGGCAGATCGGCGTGGGCGAAGGCCCGCACGTCGACTTCGCGCACGCGGCCGAGCAATGCGGCGAACGACGAGTCCGCCGCGATCGGCGTGCGCAGCACGAGGGTGTTGACGAACATGCCGACCAGATCGTCCAGCGCTTGTTCGCCGCGTCCCGCCACGGGAGTGCCGATGGCGACGTCGTCGACGCCTGCGAGCCGGGCCAGCAGCACGGCGTAGGCGGCGTGCAGCACCATGAACGTCGAGACGCCGTGCCGCCGGGCGAGTCGCGCGATGGCGCCGGTGAGGTCGGCGGGGATCGCGAACTCGACGGTGGCGCCGCGCCCGGAGGCCACCGCCGGGCGGGGGCGGTCGGCGGGCAGCTCCAGCACCGGGGCGAGTCCGTCGAGTTCGGCTCGCCAGTAGGCGATCTGGTGCGACAGCGGCGAGTCCGGGTCGTCCGCGGAGCCGAGCGCCTCGCGCTGCCAGAGGGTGAAATCCACGTATTGCACGGGTAGCGGCCGCCACTGCGGCGCCTCCCCCGCGACGTGCGCGATATAGGCCGTCATCAGGTCGCGGGCCAGCGGCGCGGTGGAGACGCCGTCGGCGGCGATGTGATGGACCACCACGGCCAGCACATGATCTTCGGGCGCGACACGGAACAGACTCGTCCGCACCGGGATACGAGTGCGCAGATCGAAGCTCTCGCCGACCGCAGCGAGCACCGCCGCGCGCAGCTCCGGCTCGGAAACCTCGATCGGGTGCAGCGGCAGTTCGGGCACGTTCGCGCCCGTGCGAACTACTTGGGCGGGGCCGTCGGCGTCCGCCGGGAAGACGGTGCGCAGCGATTCGTGCCGATCGATCACATCGCGCACGGCCGCGCGCAATGCCGCCAGGTCCAACGCGCCGGTGAGCCGCATGGTGATCGGGATGTGGTAGACCGCCGAGTCCGGGTCGAGCCGGTGCAGCAGCCACATCCGGGTCTGCGCCAAGGACAAAGGAATTCGCTCGGGACGCTCGCGCGGAACGAGCGCGGGCCGGGCGGCGTCCCGGCGTTCCGATCCCGCCGCGCGCAGGGCCAGCTCGGCCACGGTCGGGGCTTCGAACACCTCGCGTACGGTCAGCGCGCACCCGAAGGCGGCGTTGACCCGGGCGACCAGCCGCATGGCCAGCAGCGAATTGCCGCCGCCGGCGAAGAAGTCGTCGTCCGCGCCGATCCGCGCCGCGCCGGTCAGGTCGGCGACCAGCGTGGCGAGCACCGCCTCGGTCCCCTCCCGCGGCGCGCGGAACGCACCCGCCGCGCCGGTGAGCTCGACGGCGGGCAGCGCCGACCGATCGAGCTTGCCCACGGTGGTCAGCGGCATCTCGTCGAGCACGACGAGATGGGCGGGCACCATGTGGGCGGGCAGGTGGGCCCGCGCCTCGTCGAGCACCTCCTCGGGCGTCGGGGCGGCGCCGGTGACGTAACCGACGAGGCAGTCCTGTCCCGCGCTGTCGCGGGCCACGAGCACCGCCGCGTTGGTCACGCCGGACGCGGCGGCGAGGACGGCCTCGATCTCACCCAGCTCGATCCGCTGGCCGCGCAGCTTGACCTGGAAGTCGTTGCGGCCCAGATACACCAGATCGCCGTCACGGTTCCAGCGCACCAGATCGCCGGTCCGGTACATCATGCGGCCGGGCACGCCGAACGGATCGGCGACGAATCGCTCCGCGGTCAGTCCGGGGCGGGCGTGATAGCCGCGCGCCAGCTGGTCACCCGCCAGATACAGCTCGCCCGTGACGCCGATCGGCACCGGGCGCAACCAGGCATCGAGCACATAGGCCCTGGTGTTCCAGCAGGGGCGGCCGATGGCGACGTCCCGCTCGGATTCCGCGTCCCGGTCGGTGAATTCGTGGTAGATCGCCGAGATCGCCGCCTCGGTGGGGCCGTAGGCGTTGTGCACCGCGCCGTCGAAGCTGCCGCGCAGCGCGGCGAGCAGATCGGGGGTGAGCGCCTCGCCGCCGCAATGCAGGTGCCGGAACGACCGCAGCGCGTCGCCCATGCCCTCCCCGATCAGCGCGGCCAGCACCGAGGGCACGTACTCCGCGATGGTGATCCGGTGTTCGCGCAGCAGGTCCGCGAAGTAGGCCAGGTCCAGGTGCCCGCCGGGCCGGGCGATCACCAGCGGCGCGCCGACGGCGATCGGCAGGAAGCATTCCCACACCGACACGTCGAAGGTCAGCGGGGCCCGTTGCAGGATGCGGTCGGACGCGGTGACCCGGTAGCGGAATTCCAGCCAGCGCAGCTGGTTCATGATCGCGCGATGGGTGACCGCGACGCCCTTCGGCCGCCCCGTGGAGCCGGAGGTGAACAGCACGTAGGCCGTGTTGTCCGCGCGCAGCGCGGCGATCCGCTCGGCATCGGTGACCGGTCCGTCGGCGACGTCGGCGAGGTCGAGATCGGTGAGGTCGAGCACGGGCACGCCGTCGAACGCGGGCAACGTCGCCCCGCCCGCGGTGAGCACCAGCCGGGGCGCGGCGGTCGCGACGACCTGCGTCGTGCGCTCGGCCGGATGCGCCGGATCGATCGGCAGATACGCCGCGCCCGCGCGCACGATCGCGTACATCGCCACGAGCATGTCGATCGAGCGCGACGCGGCCAGCCCGACGATGTCCTCCGGGCCGACACCCGCCTGGATCAGCGTGCGGGCCAGCCGGTTCACGCGGGAGGCGAACTCGGCGTAGGTCACCGACTCGTCCTCGTAGCGCACGCCGACCCGGTGGGGCGTGGCCGCGACGCGTGCGGTGAGCAGGTCGTCCAGCGTCTCGGCGGGCAGCGGGCGCGCGGTGGCGTTGCGGTCCGACAGCAGCATGCCGCGCTCGGCCACCGACATCAGCTCGACCGCGCCGACCGCGGTGCGGGCGTCGCGCGCCATGGCGCGCAGCACGCGTTCGAACGCGGCGAGGAACCCGGCGACGGTCGGTTCGTCGAACAGGTCGAGCGCGTAGTGCAGGTGCACGTCGATGCCGTCGGGTGCGCCGTCGGCGGTGTACCGGTCGGTCAGCGTCCAGTCCAGGTCGAGCTGGATCGGCGCCGCGCCGATCTCCAGCGGAGCGATGGCCAGCCGGTGCAGCCGGAACTCCGGCGCGGTCTGGTTCTGCAAGGTGAGCGCGACCTGGTAGAGCGGAGCGTGCGCCTGCGAGCGGACGGGATTCAAGACCTCGACCAATTGCTCGAACGGCACCGCGGCGTGGTCGAAGGCGGCCAGGTCGGCCGCGCGCACCGAGTGCAGCAATTCGGCCAGGGTCGCGTCCGGGCGGACCTCGGTGCGCAGCACCAGCGTGTTGACGAACATGCCGACCAGTTCGTCCAGCGCTTCCTCGCCGCGCCCGGCGACCGGCGCGCCGATCACGACGTCCCGGCCCGCGCCGTAGCGGCTCAGCAGCACGGCCAGCGCGGTGTGCAGCACCATGAACGGGGTCGCCCGGTGCGTCGCGGCGAGTTCCCGGATCTGCTCGTGCAGGGCGGCGTCGAGCCGGCCGGTCAACGCGCCGCCCCGGTTGGTGGCGGCCGCGGGACGGGGCCGGTCGGACGGGAGCGTCAGCACCTCGGGCAGCCCGGCCAGCCGATCGGTCCAGTAGGCCAGCTGACGTGCCAGCACCGAGGCCGGGTCGTCGGCGGAGCCGAGCGCGGCGCGCTGCCAGATCGCGAAGTCGGCGTACTGCACCGGCAGCGCTCCCGGAGCCGGGGCCGTGTCCGCGCACCGCGCGACGTAAGCGTTGGCCAAGTCCCGGGTGAGCGGCGCGAACGACCAACCGTCGGCGGCGATGTGGTGCACGACGAACAGCAGGACGTGCACCTGGTGGCCGCTCGCTTCGGCGTCGTCCGCCACGCGCAGCAGGCGCACGCGCAGCGGTACCTCGGCGGTCACGTCGAACCCGGCGCGGGCCGCGGCGGCGACGAGGTCGGGCACCTGCGCCGCGGGAACCGGCCGTGCGACCAGATCGACCAGCTTCGTCCCGGCGGGCAGCACCACCTGCGTCGCGCCGCCGTCGTGTTCGGGGTAGATCGTGCGCAGCGTTTCGTGCCGGGCGATCACGTCGGCGATCGCCGCCTCCAAGGCGGGCACGTTCAGCGCTCCGGTGAGGCGCAGCGCGAACGGGATGTTGTAGGCGCCGCTGGTGGTGTCGAACCGGTTCAGGAACCACATGCGCTGCTGGGCGATCGACAGCGGGATCGCCCCGCCGCGCTCCTGCGGCGTGAGCGGCGGCAGCGCGACGGGGCCGGTCTCGGCCGGAGCCTCGACAGCGATCCGCCGCGCCAACGCGCGCACCGTGGGAGCGTCGAAGATCGTGCGCACCGCCACCTCGGCTCCGGTGGCTTTGCCAAGCCGCGCGGCGAGCTGGGTGGCGCTGAGCGAGTTGCCGCCCAAGGCGAAGAAATCGTCCTCGGCTCCGATCTCGGTTACCCCGAGCAGGGCCGAGAACGTCTCGGCGACCAGCTTTTCCGCTTCCCCGCTCGGCGCCTCGAACACCGTCGGGGCGATCGCGGGCGCGGGCAGCGCCGATCGATCCAGCTTTCCGGACGCGTTGAGGGGGAACTGGTCCAGCACCACGAACGCCTGCGGCACCATATAGCCCGGAAGCCGTTGGGCCACCGCATCGCGCACTGCCGCCACATCGACCGGTTCGTCCGTCACCAAGTAGGCGACCAAGCGCTCGCCCACGTCGCGATCGTCGCGGACCAGGACGACGGCCTGCGTCACGGCGGGCGTCGCGAGCAGCACCGCCTCGATCTCGCCGAGCTCTACGCGCAGCCCACGGATCTTGACCTGGAAATCCGTGCGGCCCAGGAACTCCAGCTCGCCCGTGGCGTTCCACCGCACCAGGTCGCCGGTGCGGTACATCCGTTCACCGGGCGGCCCGAACGGGTCGGCGACGAACCGGTCGCCGGTGAGCCCGGGACGGTCGAGATACCCGCGCGCCAGTTGCGCGCCCGCGAGATACAACTCCCCCGGCACACCCGCTGGCACCGGCCGCAGCCGCGCGTCGAGCACATATGTTCTGGTGTTCCAGATCGGCTTGCCCATCGGCACGGTCTCGAAGTCGGTGTCGCGCACCTCGTGGAAGGTCACCTCGACGGCGGCCTCCGTGGGGCCGTAACCGTTGTGTACCCGCGCGCCGGTGAGTGCGCGCATTCGCTGGGCCACGCCGACGGGCAGCGCCTCGCCGGAACAGAACACCTCGCGCAGCGACGGCGCGTCGAACTCGCCCGCGACGAAGACGGCCAGCATGGACGGCACGAAATGCGCCGCGGTGACGCCCTCGGCGCGGATGAGGCGAGCCAGGTACGCCGGGTCGCGGTGCCCGTCCGGCCGCGCCAGCACCATGCGCGCGCCGACCTGCAACGGCCAGAAGAACTCCGGCACCGAGACGTCGAAGGTGGCGGGCGTCTTCTGCAACAGCGCGTCACCCGGCCCGAGCGCGGCATACGCGGACTGCATCCAGCGCAAGCGATTCACGATGCCGCGGTGGCTCATCGCCACGCCCTTCGGCCGGCCCGTGGAGCCCGAGGTGAACAGCACATACGCGGTGTTCGCCGGGCGCAGCGGAGCGCGCCGGTCGGCGTCGGTGAGCGGGGCGTCCGGGTAGCCGGACAGGTCCAGCTCGTCGATCCGCGTCTCGGGCAGGCCGCAGTTCAGGTCCGCGCCCGCGGTCAGCACGCACACCGGCGCGGCCGTGGCCAGGATGTGAGCGGTGCGCTCGGCCGGGTGATCGGGGTCGAGCGGCACGTATGCGCCGCCGGCGACGGAGACCGCGTACATTCCGACGACCAGGTCGACGGATCGGCGTATACCGATCGCCACCAGCGACTCCGGGCCCACACCCTGGGCGACGAGCCACCGCGCCAGCCGGTTGACCCGGGCGGCGAACTCGGAATATGTGAGCGTCGCGGAGCCACTCATCGGGGGGTGGGGCGCCGGGTGGGCCAGCGCCGCCTCGCCGATCGTTGCGGGGTGGTCAGGCGACGGGTGGGCCAGTGCCTCGTCGCCGATCGTTGCGGGCTGGTCAGCCGACGAGTAACGCAGCGCCGCAGAGCGACTCGTTGCAGCGTGGCGCCCGGGTGACGTGCCGACCGATGTCGCCTCTTCGAAGGTCACCGCGGGCGCGTCCGGTGTGCGCGCGACTTGGGCGGCGAATAGCGAAGGGAGCGTGTCCGATTCGAGTAGGGGGTGATCGGTGGCATTCCATTCCCGCAACACCCGCGTGCGTTCGGTGTCCGACAGCAGTTCGATGTCGCCGATCCGCGCACCGGCGTCGACCGCGACGGCGACGAGCATCCGGCGGAAGCGGTCGGCGAACGACTCGACCGTCGCGTCGTCGAACAGATCGGTCGCATAGCGCAGGGTCCCCGACAGCCCCGCCGCGCGCTCCGTCACCACCAGATGCAGGTCGAATTTCGCACCGGTATCGGGAATCTCGACCGGGTGCACCGACAGCCACGGCACCTCCATGGACTTCTCGTCGAAGGCGGGCGTCGCGGCCTCGAAACTGAACATCACCTGGAACAGCGGGTGCGCGCCCGCGGAGCGATCCACCGCCAGCACGTCCACCAGGCGCTCGAACGGCAGGTCGGCGTTGGCGAACGCGGCCAGGTCGCCGTCGCGCACATCGGTCAGCAGCGCGGCGAACGAGGCGTCGGCGGCCACGCGGGTGCGCAGCGCGAGGGTGTTGACGAACATGCCGACGAGTCCGTCGAGCGCCCGTTCCCCGCGTCCGCCGACGGGCGAGCCGATGACGATGTCGGCGCTGCCGCTCAACCGGGCCAGCGTGGCGGCGAAGGCCGCGTGCAGCGTCATGAACAGCGTCGCGCCGCTGCGCCGGGCCAGCGCGCGCAAGCCCGCCGTCACCTCGGGCTCGATCACGAAGTCGACGGCCGCTCCCTCGTAAGAGGGGACGGCGGGCCGCGGATGATCGGCCGGGAGAGGCAGTTGCGCGGGCGCGCCGGCCAGTACGTCTTGCCAGAAGCGCAACTGCTGGTAGGCCAAGTCGCCGGGGACGTCGTCGACGCCGAGCAATTCCCGGTGCCAGAGGCTGTAGTCGGCGTACTGCACCGGCAGCGGCTCCCAGTCCGGCCGCCGACCGGTCAGGCGCGCGAGGTAGGCCCGGACCAGGTCGGTGACCAGCGGGACCATCGACAGGGCGTCGGCGGCGATGTGGTGCACGACGAACACCAGCACGTACTCGTCACCGGTGACGCCGCGCGCCTCGTCCACCCGGTCCACCGAGAGCAACGCGACCCGGCACGGCAGCTCGGCGGTCACGTCGAAGCCTGCGCGGACGATGCCCGCCACGGCGTCCCGGGCCGCCGAGCGGTCGATCGGCACCGGGTGCAGGCTCAAGCCGATGTCGGCGGCGTCGAGAACGGATTGGCAGGGGCCGTCGTCGGTTTCGGGGTAGGTGGTGCGCAGCGACTCGTGCCGGGCCAGCACGTCGAGCACGGCGCGCTCCAGCGCGGTCACATCGAGGCGGCCGGTCAGCCGCAGCACGATCGGCAGGTTGTAGACGCTGTCGGCGCCGTCCTGGCTCTCGACACGGTTGAGGAACCACAGGCGCTGCTGCGCGGGCGAGAGCGGCACCCGATCGGGCCGTGGACGGCGGGCCAGCGGAAGTCGCGGAGCCCCTGCGGCGCCGAGCCGCTCGACGGCGGCGGCGAAGCCCTCCACCGTGGGCGCGTCGAACAGCGCCCGCACCGGGACGCGCACGCCCGCCGCCTCACCCGTGCGCGCCGTGACCTGGGTGGCGTCCAGCGAACTGCCGCCGAGGGCGAAGAAGTCGTCGTCCAGCCCGGCCCGCTCGACCCGCAGCACCTGCGCGAACACCGCGGCGACCAGACGCTGCGCGGCGTTCACCGGCGGACGGAAACGCTCGGCCGCGAGCACCGGAGCCGGCAGCGCCGCGCGATCGAGCTTGCCGCTGGTATTGCGAGGGAACTCGTCCAGCTCGACCAGTGCGGTCGGCACCATGTAGGACGGGAGACTCTTCGCCACAGCGGCTTTCACCGCTTCGGAGTCGACAGCCGCGCCCGGCGCGGCGATCACATAACCCGCAAGGAACTCACCCGCCGGTCCGGTGACCAGCCGCGCCGCGGCCTGGCCCACCCCGGGCGCCGCCAGCAGCGCGGTCTCGATCTCGGCGAGTTCGATGCGCTGCCCGCGGAACTTCACCTGGAAGTCGATGCGGCCCAGATAGATCAGCTCGCCGTCGCGGCTCCAGCGCACCAGGTCGCCGGTGCGGTACATGCGCGTGCCGGGCGGGCCGAACGGGTTCGCGACGAAGCGGTCGGCGGTGAGGTCGACGCGGCCGTGGTAGCCGCGCGCCAGCTGCGCTCCCGCCAGATACAGCTCGCCCGGCACGCCGATCGGCGCGGGCCGCAACCGGCCGTCCAGCACGTAGACCTGCGAGTTCCACTCCGGCTCGCCGATCGGAACCTGCGGCGAGTCCGCCTCGGTGACCTCACGGTTGGTGATGGACACCGCCGCCTCGGTGGGGCCGTAGAGGTTGTGCAGGCCCGCGTCGCACACCTGCCGGAACGCGGTGACCGTCTCGGGTGGCAGCGCCTCGCCGATGACGAACACCGCACGCAGCGAGTCCAGTTCTCCCGGCTCGGCGTGCGCGGCGAACACCGCGAGCATCGATGGCACGAAATCGGTGAGCGTCACGCCGTGGCGGGCGACGGTCTCGGCGAGATAGCGCGGATCGCGGTGCCCGTCCGGCGCCGCCAGCAGCAAGGTCGCGCCCGCTCGCAGCGGCAGGAAATAGCCCCACAGCGAGACGTCGAAGGTGCTCGCGGTCTTCTGCAAATAGACATCGCCGGTGCGCGGACGGTATTCCGCGTGCATCCAGGCCAGCTGGTTGGCGATGGCCTGATGACCGACCGCCACGCCCTTCGGCTTGCCGGTCGACCCGGAGGTGAAGATCACGTAGGCCGGGTGCTGCGGGTGCAACGCGCCGTGGCGTTCGCGGTCGCCGATCTTGCCGCAGGGGTAGGCGGAGAGATCCAGTTCGTCCAGGCGATACACCGGAACCGAAGCCGCCGTTTCCGCGTCTAATCCGGCATCGCCGGTGGTCAGGACGGCATGCGGACGCGCGGTGTCGAGGATGTGACGGATGCGTTCGGCCGGATGCGCCGGGTCCACCGGCACGTACGCGCCACCCGCCCGCGCCACCGCGTACATGGCGACGACCAGCTCCACCGAGCGCGGCATAGCCAGCACCACCAGCGCTTCCGGGCCGACGCCGATTCCGATGAGCATCCTGGCCAGCCGGTCGGCGCGGTCGGACAGTTCGGCGTAGGTCAGCCGCTCGCTGTCGGTGACCACCGCGACGGCGTCCGGGGTGCGGCGCACCTGCGCGTCGAAACCGTCGTGCAGGAATCGATCGGGCACTTTGTGTCCGCTGGCGTTCCAGCTCGCGGTGACATAGTCGAGTTCGCCCGCGTCGAGCAGCGGGAGGTCCCCTACCGGCGCGTCCGGGTCGTCCACCGCCGCACGCAGCAGGCGGACGAACTTCGCGGCGAACTCCCGCACTGTCGATGCGTCGAAGAGGTCGGTGGCGTAGGTGAATTCGGCGCGGTATCCGTCGGCGGCGTCGGACACCGTGAGCTGAAGATCGAACTTCGCGAAACCGGAGTCCCAGTCGACCTGCTCGGTGTCGAGATCGGGCATGGTCAGCGCGATCGGCCCGATGTTCTGCATGAACAGCGCCACCTGGAACAGCGGATGCCGGGCGGCCGAACGCGCCGGGTTCAGCGCCTCCACCAGCTGCTCGAACGGGATGTCGGCGTGCGCGAAGGCGCGCAGGTCGCGGTCGGCGGCATGGGCGACCAAGTCGGCGAAGCCGCGCGCTCCGTCCACTTCGGTGCGCAGCACCAGCGTGTTGACGAACATGCCGACCAGATCGTCCAGCGCGGCATCCCCCCGCCCCGCGACCGGCGTGCCGATCGCGATGTCCGCGGTGCCCGACAGCCGAGCCAGCAGAGCGGCAAGCGCCGCGTGCAGCACCATGAACGGCGTCGCGCGGACCCGCGCCGCGAGCGTCTCGACACCGGAGCGCAGCGCGGCGTCCACGGCGAATCCGTAGGTGGCGCCCTGATAGGAGGCCGCGGCCGGACGCGGTCGATCGGCGGGCAGATCCAATTGCCCTGGCAGGTCCGCCAATTCGGCACGCCAGAAGGCGAGTTGGCGCGCCGCCACGGACTCGGGGTCGGTCTCCGAACCGAGTACCCGCTGCTGCCACAGCGCGTAGTCCGCGTACTGCACCGCGAGCGGCGCCCACTCCGGCCCGCGTCCGTCGCACCGTGCGGCATAGGCGGCGGCCAGGTCGCGCATCAGGGGGCCGAGCGAGACGCCGTCGGCAGCGATGTGATGGACGACGAGCACCAGCGCGTGGTCCTCGGGACCGCAGCGCAGCAGGCGCACCCGCACCGGGATCTCCTCGGTGACGTCGAAGCCCTGGCCCGCCGCCCGGCGGATCGCCGCGACGAGCCGCTCCGCTGGCACCTCGGCGGGCGTCAGGTCGAACACCGCGTGCACGCGCCGCACCGATTGCACCGGCCCGTCGGCGGTCTGCGGATACACGGTGCGCAGCACTTCGTGCCTGGCCACCAGATCGGTGATCGCCGCCGACAGCGCCGCGACGTCCAGCGGGCCGCGCAGGCGCAGCGCGACCGGGATGTTGTCCACGGCGGCCGCGCCCAGGTCGCGGGCTTGATCGGTGTCGGCGCCGAACCGGTTGAGGAACCACATGCGCCGCTGCGCGGGCGAGAGCGGAATCCGGTCCGGACGCGGACCGGCCACCAGCGGCGGGCGCGTCGCGGCCGGATGCGCGGCCGCGGCCACGGCGGCCACGGTCGGACGGTCGAAGAATTCGCGCACGTCCACGGTCGCGCCGATGGCCGCGGCGATCCGGGCGATGGCACGGGTGGCCAGCAGCGAATTGCCGCCGAGTACGAAGAAATCGTCGTCGGCGCTCACCCGCGCCACGCCGAGCAGTTCGGCGAAGACGGCGGCGACCGCCGCCTCCGTCTCGGTCCCCGGCGCGCGATACGCCGCCGTGCCGGAGCCGAATTCCGGCGCGGGCAGTGCCCTTCGGTCCAGCTTGCCGTTGGGATTCAGCGGCATCGCCGCCAGCGGGACGAGCAACGTCGGCACCATGTACTCGGGTAGCTCGCGGCGAACGGAGTCCAGCACCTCGGCGGTGTCCACGGCTTCGCCGACCACGTAGCCGACCAGATGATCGCCGCTCGCGTGCCGGTGCAGCACCACCGCCGCCTGGGTCACGCGCGGATGGCGCAGCAGCGCCGACTCCACCTCGCCCAGTTCGATCCGCAAGCCGCGCAACTTCACCTGGAAATCGGTGCGGCCCAGATACTCCAATTCATCCGGCCCGCCCTCGGCACCGGGAGCCCAGCGCACCAGATCGCCGGTGCGGTACATCCGCTCCCCCGCGGGCCCCTCCGGGTTGGCCACGAATCGCTCGGCGGTCAGGCCGGGCCGGGCGACGTAGCCGCGGGCCAGTTGCACGCCTGCCAGGTACAGCTCGCCGACGACGCCGCGCGCCACCGGACGCAGGCTGTCGTCGAGCACCAGCAGCTCCGTGTCGTCGGCGGCGACGCCGATCGGCACACCCGCCACGTCGAGGCCGGTCACCTCGTGCGCGGTCACGTCGACCGCCGCCTCGGTGGGCCCGTACAGGTTGTGCAGCGTCGCGCCGCAGACGTCGCGGAAGGCCGCGGCGGTGGCGGCCGGAAGCGCCTCGCCCGAAGCGAACACCAGCCGCAGCGAGTCCACCGCGGCCGATCCCGGCTCGGCGACGAAGACCGCGAGCATGGACGGCACGAAATGCGCCACCGTGACGCCGCGTTCGGCGATCACGCGCGCCAGGTAGGCCGGGTCGCGATGACCGTCCGGCTCCGCGACGACCAACCGCGCGCCGACCTGCAACGGCCAGAACAACTCCCACACCGACACGTCGAAGGCGCACGGCGTCTTCTGCAACACCACGTCGTCGGCGCGCAGCCGGTACATCCGTTGCCGCCAGCGCAGATTCGCCACGATCGCGCGGTGCGGCACGGCGACGCCCTTCGGCCTGCCGGTCGACCCGGAGGTGAAGATCACGTAGGCGAGGTCGTCGGCCGACAGCGCGACGGCAGGCGCTTCCGGCGTGGGCGAGCCCGCGAATTCATCGATCCGCAACGTCGCGACCGCGCGGCCGAAGTCGGGCTGGTCGCGCGTGGTGGTCAGCACGAGCACCGGCTCGGCGGCTGCGAGCACGTAGGCGATGCGGTCGGCCGGATGATCCGGGTCGATCGGCAGGTACGCGCCGCCCGCCCGCAGGATCGCGTACATGCCGACCAGCAGGTCGATCGAGCGGCGGACGGCCAAGCCCACCAGCGTGTCCCGCCCGACGCCGAGTTCCCCCAGGTGGTGGGCCAGCGCGTTGACCCGGCCGTGGAATTCGGCGTAGGTGAGCGCGGCGCCCGCGTATTCGACGGCGATCGCGTCCGGGGTTCGCCACACCTGCTCCTCGAACAGGCTCACCAACGTCTCCACCGGCGCGACGGTGCTCGCCGGAAGCTCGGGCACGACCGCGAGCGCGTCGTCGAGCAGCGCGTCCAGCACCGCGCCGAGCGCGCCGTCACCGGATTCCAGCAGCGCGGGCAGGCGACCGGAGACCACTACCGGCACCAGCGCGTCCGCGCCCACCCCCGCGCCCATGACTTCGGACAGCGCCGCGAGTTCGTCGGCAAGCGCCGCGTAGGTGACGGTGAGCTCCCCGTGCCGCAGCGCCACCCGCTGCGGGTCCAGCCCGGCGACGGTCGTGATGAGGCCGGGCAGGTCGTCGATGCCGTAGCCGCGGCGCACGGCGTCTGCGTGGGTCATCAGCGGTTTCCTTCCGAATCGATGGCCGCCGGATCGGCGAGCAGCGCCTCGGCGGTGGCGAGCAGGGTCCGCAGCAAGGCCGCCAGACCGCTGCCGCCGAGGGCGGCGAGCAGGCCGGGCACCAGCCCGGCGAGCGAGACATGAATCAGGGCTTCGGGTTTGGCCGCCGCGCCCATCGCCTTGGCGACGGTCGCGAGCTTCGCGTCGAGCTGGCCGAAGGTGACCAGCCGATCGGCGTGCTCGAACGCGGTGGCGGCGGGGGCGGCCTGTGCCGCCCGAGCGATCAGCGCGGGCAGGTCCGCCACCGACGCGGGTGGCCGGGGCCGCCGCTCGGTCACGGAACGGATGTCGATCGCGCGCAGGGCCACCGCCGGGTCCGCGGCGGCCGTCTCCAGCACCCGCAGCAACCGGTCACCGAACGCGTGCGCCGTCGGTTCGTCGAAGATGTCGGTCGCGTAGCCGACGCGCAGCTCCAGACCGGCGCGTGCGCCGTCGGCGGCGAACTGCTCCAGCACCGTCACCTGGAGATCGAACTGGGCCTCCGCCGAGGTGAGATCGATCGCCTCGACCGCGAGTCCCGGGAGTTCCACCGTCGTCCGCGGCAGGTTCTGGAAAGTGAGCAGCACCTGGCACAGCGGCGCGTACGAGCCGGAACGGGCGACGCCCAGCGCCTCGACCACCTGATCGAACGGGACGTCGGCGTGCGAGAGCGCCGCCAGGTCCCGCCGGGTGACCTGCCGCAGCAGATCGCCGAAGCTCGCCCGCGGGTCGAGCTCGGTGCGCAACGCCACGGTGTTGACGAACATGCCGACCAGCTCGTCCAGCTCGCGGACGCCGCGACCGGCGACCGGGACGCCCACCGTGACATCCGCCGCGCCGGTCAGTTTCGCCAGCAGCACCGCGAGCGCGCTGTGCACCAGGGTGAACAGCGTGCCGCCGCATTCGCGGGCCAGTCGCTCCAGGCGGCCGGTGTGCTCGGCGTCGATCGCGCGGACCACGGTGGCCGCCCGCATATCCCGACGGGCCGGTCGCGGGCGATCGGTGGGCAGGGCGAGCAGTTCCGGCGCACCGGCCAACTCGGCGCGCCAGAACGCGAGTTGGCGCGCCAGCAGGCTGTCCGGATCGGCGGCGTCGCCGAGCAGCTCGTGCTGCCAGGAGCTGTAGTCGCGGTACCGGATCGCGAGCGGAGCCGAGTCCGGGGCCTGTCCGGCGGACCTGGCCAGATAGGCGCGCACCAGGTCGGCGGTCAACGGCGCGATCGAGTACCCGTCCGCACCGATGTGGTGCAATACGACCACAAGGACGTATTCGTCGGTGGCGGTGGCGAACAGGGCGGCGCGCACCGGCGGCGCGGCGGCGAGGTCGAAACCCGGGGAGACGAACTCCGCGATCCGCGTGTCCAGTTCCGCCGCGGCCACCGGAATCGGCGTCAGCTCGACCGGGGAGGCGGGCACGACCTCCTGGACCGGCCCCGCCTCGGTATCGGGGTACCTGGTGCGCAACGTTTCGTGCCGGTCGAGCACATCGCCGAGCGCCGCCGCCAGCGCCGCCACGTCCAGCTCGCCGCGCAACCGCAGCGCCGCGGGAATGTGGTAGGCCGACGAGTCCGGCGCGAGCCGGTGGACCACCCATATGCGTTGCTGCGCGGGCGCGAGCGGCACCGGTCCGGCATCGGCACGGCGGGCCAAGGGCGGCCGGGACGCGCCGCGCTCGGTGGTCGCGATGCGCTCGGCGAGTGCGGCCGGCGTCGGGGCTTCGAACACCGCGGCCACCGGGACGTGGCCATCGAGCGCGGCGCCGAGCCGGGCCGCGAGCCGGGTGGCCATCAGGGAGTTGCCGCCCCTGGCGAAGAAGTCGTCGTCCACGCTCACCGCGTCCACGCCGATGATCTCCGCGAACGCGTCCGCGACCAGGCGCTCCAGCGCACCGGCCGGTGCGCGGAAGGCCGCCTCGGCGAAGACCGGCTCGGGCAGCGCAGTGCGATCGATCTTGCCGTTGGCCGTGAGCGGCAGCGCCGCGAGCACGACGACGGCGGCGGGGGTCATGTACCCGGGCAGTCGCTCGGCCACCGCCGCGCGCAGCGACACGGCGAACTCGGCGTGCGTGGCCGGATCCGCCTCCGGCAGTGCGACATACGCGATGAGCCGGGTTCCGGCGCGCTCGTCGGTCTTCGCCACCGCGACGGCGGCGGTCACCCCGGGCTGCCGCAGCAGGGCGGCCTCCACCTCTCCGAGCTCGATGCGGAATCCGCCGATCTGCACCTGGAAGTCGGCGCGCTCGAGGTATTCCAGGGTCCCGTCGGGACGCCAGCGCACGATGTCGCCGGTGCGGTACATCCGCTCGCCCGCCGCCGCGCCGAGTTCCACCGCGAACGGATCGGCCACGAAGCGGTCGGCGGTCAGCGCCGGACGGCGCTGGTAGCCGCGCGCCAGCTGCGCGCCCGCGAGGTACAGCTCGCCCGGCACCCCGATCGGCGCGGGCCGCAACCGCCCGTCCAGCACGTATACCCGGCTGTTCCAGGCGGGCGACCCGATCGGGACGGTGTGCTCCGGTGGGGTGTCCACCGCGAACGCGGTGATCGACACCGCCGCCTCCGTCGGGCCGTACAGGTTGTCCAGCGCGGTCTCGCGGCGGTGCTCCAGGAAATCCCCGGCCGTGGCCGACGGCAGCGCCTCGCCGATGGCCAGCACGTGGCGCAGCGTTTCCGGCAGCGCGGCGCCGGGCTCGGCCGCCAGCAGCATGCCGATCAGCGCGGGCACCGCGTGCAGCACGGTCACGCCGTGGCGGCGCAGCAGCGCGCGCAGCAGGTCGGGGTCGCGTTCGGCGCCGGGCGCGGTGACGATCAGCCGGCCGCCGGTGACCAGCGGAGACCAGAACTCCCACACCGAAAGATCGAAGGTCGCGGGAGTCTTCAGCAGCACGCGATCGTGCGCGCCGAGTCGGTATCGCGCCGCCAGCCAGGCGAGCTGATTGACGATCGCGGCGTGCGTGATCGTCACGCCCTTGGGCAAGCCGGTGGAGCCGGAGGTGAAGACGACGTACGCCGGATGCTCGGGACGCAGCGGACGAACCCGTTCCGTATCGGTGATGGGCGTCGCCGCGAGCCCGGCGAAATCGAGTCGATCGGTTTCGATGACAGCACAGTCGGTTTCGAGCGGAAACCCATCCCGCGAGGTGGTCAGGACGACGACGGGCGCCGCGGTGGCCACGATGTGGGCGATCCGCTCGGCCGGATGGCCGGGATCGATGGGCACATAGGCGCCCCCCGCCCGCACCACCGCGTACATCGCGACGACCAGTTCGAGCGAGCGGCGCATCGCCAGCACGACCGTCGACTCCGGCCCGACACCGGACGCGATGAGCCTGCGCGCCAACCGGTTCACCCGTTCGTCGAACTCGGCGTAACGCCACTCGGCGCCGGTCGTCGCGTCCACCAGCGCGACCGCCCGCGGGCTGCGGGCGGTCTGCGCGTCGATCAGATCCGCCAGTGTGGCCCGCGGCACCGGCTGCCTGGTCCGGTTCCATTCGGCGAGCACCTGCGATCGGTCGGTGCCGAGCAGGTCGATGTCGCCGACCGGCAGTTCCGGCCGGGCCACGATCGTCTCGAGCACCCGGCGCAGCTGG
>NZ_BAFR01000195.1 GCF_000308435.1 Nocardia araoensis NBRC 100135
GCGCATGGCGGGCACGAAGCTGGAGGCCAAGTCGAGATCGTCGACTTGCAGCATGGAATCGATGAAGTAGACCAGCGGATACCCCGACAGGTCCTCGATCGTCGCGGGTGCGCCGTGCTCGCGCAGGTATTCGCGGGAACCGTAGAGGCCGAGACAGTAGTCGGCCAGGTGAGTGGCGGTGGCGCGGTGCACTTGCGGCTCACCTACCACGATCTCGAGATCGAGCCCCGAACGCTGTTGCGAGGCGCGGCGGGTGATCGCCACGATCTCCACCGAGATCTCGGGATGCCGCCGTTGCACCTCCGCCGCCGCGGGCGCGGCGATGTAGGCGCTGAAGCCGTCGGTCGCCGAGAGCCGGACCACTCCCTGTAGTACCCGGTTGCCGTCGGCGTCCGCGGCCAGTGACTTCACCGCCGATTCCACCGCCTCGGCCGCGGCCAGGGCCTCCCTGCCCAGATCGGTCAGTTCCCAGCCGCCGGTCACCCGGGTGAGCACCCGGCCGCCGAGGGTGCGCTCCAGCGCGGCGATGCGCCGGGAGATGGTGGTGTGGTTGATCCCGAGTTCCTCGGCGGCGGTGACGAATCGGCCGGAGCGCCCGACGGCCAGGAGTACGAGGAGGTCGTCCGCGCTGGGACGACCGGGAGAGGCCGGGCGCATATCTGCATCTTTGCAGAGACGTACTGCACAAATGGTCATTGCGGCGCAATTCCTCTGCACCAATACTCGGTGCAGCCAAGCATTGTGGGGGCCGTCACATCGGGAACCGATTGTGGCCCCGGGCACGAAGGAGAAGTGCGATGAGGGAGCACAGCGCCGTAGCGGCGGATCGAGGCGGGACGACCAGCGGCCTGCGCCGCGTGGTGGCCGCGTCGATGGCGGGCACGGTGGTGGAGTGGTACGAGTTCTTCCTGTACGGCACCGCCGCCACGCTGGTGTTCAGCAAGGTGTTCTTCGCCAAGGGCACCAGTGATCTGGACGCCATTCTCGCCGCGTTCGTCACCTACGCGGTCGGCTTCGCGGCGCGGCCGCTCGGCGGCGTGGTGTTCGGGCACTTCGGCGACAAGTACGGCCGCAAGAAGCTGCTGCAGTTCAGCCTGGTGCTGGTGGGCAGCGCCACGTTTCTGATGGGCTGTCTGCCGACCTTCGGGCAGATCGGGTACTGGGCCCCCGCGCTGCTGGTGGCCCTGCGGTTCATCCAGGGCTTCGCGGTCGGCGGTGAGTGGGGCGGCGCGGTGCTGCTGGTCGCCGAGCACAGTCCGAGCCGCGGTCGCGGATTCTGGGCGAGCTGGCCGCAGGCGGGCGTGCCCGCGGGCAACCTGCTGGCCACGGTGGTGCTGCTGGTGCTCACCTCCACGCTGTCGGACGACGCGTTCCTCGGCTGGGGCTGGCGGGTCGCGTTCTGGCTCTCGGCGGTCGTGGTGCTGATCGGCTACTACATCCGCACCAAGATCACCGACGCGCCCATCTTCGTCGCGGCGCAGCGGGAGGCCGAGCAGATCAAGGCGACCTCGCTGAGCGTGGTGGAGGTGCTGCGCCGCTACCCGCGCGGCGTGTTCACCGCGATGGGGCTGCGTTTCGGCGAGAACGTCATGTACTACCTGGTGGTCACGTTCACGATCACCTACCTGAAGACGCAGGTGCACGCCGACACCCAAGTGATCCTGTGGTGGCTGCTGGCCGCGCACGCGGTGCACTTCGCGGTGATCCCGCTGGTGGGCAGCCTGTCCGACCGCATCGGCAGGCGACCGGTCTACCTGATCGGCGCGCTCACCGCGGGCACCTGGGGTTTCTTCGCCTTCCCGATGATGGACAGCGGCCACAACGTGATCATCATGTCCGCCATCATCATCGGCTTGATCTTCCACGCCTTCATGTACGCCGGGCAGCCCGCGATCATGGCCGAGATGTTCCCCACCCGGATGCGGTATTCCGGTGTGTCCCTCGGCTACCAGGTGACCTCGATCGTGGCCGGTTCGCTGGCGCCGATCATCGCCGTCCGGCTGCTGAACACCTACCACTCGGCGGTGCCGATCGCCTGGTACCTGGCGGGCGCCGCCGCGGTGAGCGCGATCGCCGTGCTCGTCGCACGAGAGACGAAGGGGCTGACCTTGGAGAGCATCGATGACGCCGACGCCGAGATTGTCGGCGCACGCACCGAAGTGACCGTGCGATGAGCGATCTGGCGGGGCGCAGCGCCTTGGTCACCGGCGGCGCGAGCGGCATCGGCGCGGCGTGCGCCCGCGCGCTCGCGGCGCGGGGGGCCACGGTCACGGTGGCCGACGTCGACGACGTCGGCGCGAAGACGGTGGCCAGGGAGCTCGGCGGCAAGGCATGGGCGGTGGATCTGCTCGACGTGGCGGCGCTGGAGGAGCTGGAACTCGACGTCGACATCCTGGTCAACAACGCCGGGGTGCAGCACGTCAGCCCGATCCAGGACTTCGCGCCGCAGCGCTTCCGCGACCTGCTCACCCTGATGGTCGAGGCGCCGTTCCTGCTGGTGCGCGCGGCACTGCCGCACATGTACCGGCAGGGCTGGGGACGGATCGTCAACATCTCCTCGATCCACGGCCTGCGCGCCTCCGAATACAAGATCGCCTACGTGACGGCCAAGCACGGACTGGAGGGGCTGTCGAAGGTGACCGCGCTGGAGGGCGGCCCGCACGGCGTCACCAGCAATTGCGTGAACCCGGGCTATGTGCGGACGCCGCTGGTGGACAAGCAGATCGCCGATCAGGCCAAGGCGCACGGCGTGCCCGAGCAGGAGGTGGTGGAGAAGATCCTGCTCACCGAGAGCGCGATCAAGCGGCTCGTCGAGCCGGAGGAGGTCGCCTCGCTGGTGACCTGGCTCGTGTCGCCCGCGGCGGGCATGGTCACCGGCGCGGCCTACACGATGGACGGCGGGTGGAGCGCGCGATGAGGGCGCGCTCACCCCAGCGCGGTCAGCGCCATCCTGCGCAGCACCGGTCTGGCGCGGGCCGCGGTCGCGTCGCTCGCGCTGTGCGGGGTGGAGTTGATCAGGCCGAAGGCGGCGTGGGCCTGCACCCGCGCCGTCTCCTCGGGTAGTTCCGGATGCAGCTCGCGCAGCACGCCCACCCAGATCTCCACGTACTGGCGCTGGGTGCGGCGGATCTCGCGGCGGGCGGGCGCGGGCACGTTGTCCAGGTCGCGGTCCTGGATGCGGATCAGCTCCGGCTCGCCGAGCGCGAAGTCCAGGTGATGATCGACCAGCCCGGCGAGCGCCTGTTCGGCGGAGTCGGTGCCCGCGACCACCTTCTTGCCGCCGTCGAGCAGGCGCTGACTCACCCCGACCAGCAGTTCGACCAGCAGCGCCTCCTTGTTCGGGAAGTGCCGGTAGACCGCGGGGCCGCTGATGCCGACGGCGGCGCCCAGGTCGTCCAGGCGCATGCCGAGGAAGCCGCGATCGGCGATCAACCGCGCTCCCGCTTCCAGCAGTTGCGCCCTGCGCTGCGCCTTCAGTTGCTCACGACGGGTGGGCGCGACGGATTCGGCACTGGTCACACGTGGTCCTTTCCGCCGATCTGGACAGTTCGGTTAATCAAGACTAACCTGAATTCCAGTTATCGTCGACTAACTGGACGACAGGATGGCGTGATGACCGTTACCGAAGAGGCCGTCGGAAACCGCGCCGCGCACGCGGCGCTGGTCGACGACCTGCGCGCCCGGCTGTCCGCCGCGGCGCTGGGCGGGCCCCCGAAGGCGCGCGACCGCCACGTCGCGCGGGGCAAACTCCTGCCCAGACAGCGGGTGGACCAACTGCTGGACCCGGGGAGCCCGTTCCTCGAACTCTCCCCGCTGGCCGCGACCGGGATGTACGGCGACGAGTCCCCCGGAGCCGGGATCATCACCGGGATCGGCCGGGTCTCCGGCCGGGAATGCGTGATCGTGGCCAACGACGCGACGGTCAAGGGCGGCACCTACTACCCGATGACGGTGAAGAAGCATCTGCGGGCGCAGGAGATCGCGCTGCAGAACCAGCTGCCGTGCGTCTACCTGGTCGACTCGGGCGGCGCGTATCTGCCGCGCCAGGACGAAGTGTTCCCCGACCGCGAGCATTTCGGGCGCATCTTCTACAACCAGGCGACCATGAGCGCCAAGGGGATTCCGCAGATCGCCGCGGTGCTCGGCTCCTGCACCGCGGGCGGCGCCTACGTACCCGCGATGAGCGACGAAGCCGTGATCGTGCGCAACCAGGGCACCATCTTCCTCGGCGGCCCGCCGCTGGTGAAGGCCGCTACCGGTGAAGTGGTCACGGCCGAGGAACTCGGCGGCGGCGAACTGCACTCGCGCACCTCCGGCGTCACCGACCACTTGGCCGAGGACGACCAGGACGCGCTGCGCATCGTGCGTCGCATCGTGGCCACGCTCGGACCGCGCACGCCGGTCCCGTGGGACGTGCGGCCGGTCATCGCGCCCGCCGCGCCGGAGTCCGAGCTCTACGACGTGGTGCCGGTCGACCTGCGCACCCCCTACGACGTGCGCGAGGTGATCCATCGCCTGGTCGACGGAACGCCGAGCGGCGAGAGCGGTTTCCACGAGTTCAAGGCCGAGTACGGCAAGACCTTGGTCACCGGATTCGCGCACATCCACGGGCATCCGGTGGGCATCGTCGCCAACAACGGCGTGCTGTTCAGCGAATCCGCCATGAAGGGCGCGCATTTCATCGAGCTGTGCGACAAGCGCAGCATCCCGCTGCTGTTCCTGCAGAACATCACCGGCTTCATGGTCGGCCGCGACTACGAGGCGGGCGGCATCGCCAAGCACGGCGCGAAGATGGTCACCGCGGTGGCCTGCGCGCGCGTGCCCAAGCTCACCGTCGTCATCGGCGGCTCCTACGGCGCGGGCAACTACTCGATGTGCGGGCGCGCGTATTCGCCACGGTTCCTGTGGATGTGGCCGAACGCCCGGATCTCGGTGATGGGCGGCGAGCAGGCGGCGTCGGTTCTGGCGACCGTGCGCGGCGACCAGCTCGACAGCAGCGGGCAACCGTGGTCGGCCGCGGACGAGGAGGCGTTCAAGGCTCCGATCCGGGAGCAGTACGAGAGCCAGGGCAACCCCTACTACTCGACGGCCAGGTTGTGGGACGACGGCGTCATCGATCCCGCCGACACCAGAACCGTGCTCGGGCTCGCGCTGTCGGTGTGCGCGCAAGCTCCGCTCGAACCGGTCTCCTACGGCGTTTTCCGGATGTGATGACGATGCTGAACAGATCCGTTCCCGTCGGATTCGACACCGTGCTCGTCGCCAACCGCGGCGAGATCGCGGTGCGAGTGATCCGCACGCTGCGCGCCTTGGGCATTCGCTCGGTGGCCGTCTACAGCGACGCCGACGCCGACGCCCGCCACGTCCACGAGGCCGACACGGCGGTGCGCCTCGGCCCGGCCCCCGCCCGGGAGAGCTACCTCGCCATCGACCGGGTGGTGGCCGCCGCCGTCCGCAGCGGTGCGCAAGCGGTCCATCCGGGCTATGGGTTCCTCTCGGAGAACGCCGCTTTCGCCGCCGCGCTGGCCGAGGCGGGCATCGTCTTCCTCGGCCCGCCCGCCCGCGCCATCGAGGTGATGGGCGACAAGATCACCGCGAAGAACACCGTGGCCGCGTTCGGCGTCCCCGTGGTGCCTGGCATCGCCACCCCCGGCCTGACCGATGACGAACTGATCGCCGCGGCCGCCGATGTCGGCTATCCGGTGCTGGTCAAGCCGTCCGCGGGCGGTGGAGGCAAGGGCATGCGCCGCGTGGACGATCCCGACCGCCTGCCGGAGGCGCTGCGCAGCGCCCGGCGCGAGGCCGCCGCCGCGTTCGGCGACGACACGCTGTTCCTGGAACGGTTCGTCACCCGGCCGCGGCACATCGAGGTGCAGATTCTCGCCGACCAATTCGGCAACGTGCTGCACCTGGGCGAGCGCGAATGCAGCTTGCAGCGCCGCCACCAGAAGGTGATCGAGGAGGCGCCCTCGCCGCTGCTGGACGCGGCCACCAGGGCCAGGATCGGCGCCGCCGCCTGCAACACCGCGCGCAGCGTGGACTACGTGGGCGCGGGCACCGTGGAGTTCATCGTCTCCGCAGACCGGCCCGACGAGTTCTTCTTCATGGAGATGAACACCCGCCTGCAGGTCGAGCATCCGGTCACCGAGCTGGTCACCGGCGTCGACCTGGTGGAATGCCAGGTCCGGGTGGCGGCGGGGCAGAAGCTGGCGGTGGCGCAGGACGACATCCGCATGGTCGGGCACGCGATCGAGGCCAGAGTGTACGCCGAGGATCCGGGCCGCGGGTTCCTGCCCACCGGCGGCACGGTGCTCGACCTCGACGAGCCGGAGGGCTTCGGCGTCC
>NZ_BAFR01000194.1 GCF_000308435.1 Nocardia araoensis NBRC 100135
CTGCCCGATCCGGGTCCGGGGGTCGGTGACGAACGCCTCGAGGACTCGTAGCAGGCGGGTACCGATCTCGTGCACGGTGCGGGTGTCGAACAGGTCCGTGGCGTAACCGATGGTCAACGCCACGTCCCCGCCCTGCGCGGCCGGGCGTGGGACGACGGTGAATTCGAGATCGAACTTGATCGTCGAGACCGGGGCCGGGAACGGCGACACCTCGAGCCCGTCGAGTCCGAGCTCGATCTCACCGAGGTCCTGGAAGGCCAGCATCACCTGGAACAGCGGATGCCGGGCACCCGACCGTTCCGGGTTGAGTAGCTCCACGATCCGTTCGAAGGGGACATCGGCGTGGGCGAAGGCATCCAGATCCCCGCGCCGGATCCGGGTCAACAGTTCGGTGACCGATTCGCTGTCGTGGACCTCGGCCCGCAGGACCAGGGTGTTGACGAACATGCCGACCACGTTGTCGAGGTCGCTGTGCCCGCGGCCGGCGACCGGGGTACCCACAGCGATGTCGTTGCCCAGATCGGCACTCAACCGGGTCAGCACGACCGCCAACGCCGCATGCCACACCATCAACACCGATGCCTGATGCGCGCGGCCCAGCTGCTCGATCCGTTCTACCAGCACCGGATCCAGCTCGAACCCGACACTGTCACCACGGTGGGAGGCTACCGACGGTCGGGGCCGATCCAGCGGCAATGCCGATTCCTCGGGCAACTCGCTCAACACCGACTGCCAGTACCGGGTCTGGCGCGCCAGCAGCGATTCGGGATCGGACTCGGTTCCCAACACCGCACGCTGCCACAACGCGAAATCAGCGGGCTGGACCGGCAACGCGGTCCACGACGGCGCCTGGCCGTGTAGCCGCGCCCGATACGCGCTCATCACATCACGAGCGAACGGCGCCATCGAGAACCCGTCGGCATTGATGTGATGGACCACCAACACCAGCACATGCTCGACCGGGGTGACAGCGAACAACCCGACCCGCACCAGCGCGTCGGTGGTGACATCGAAGCCCGTAGCACCGAACGCGGTCACCGCCTCCGAGAGCCGGTCACGATCGACATCGACAACAGCCACACCGTCGATCACCTGCGCTGTCGGCAGGATCTGCTGATAGGCGACCCCATCGTGTTCGGGATAACGAGTCCGTAGTGCCTCGTGTCGTTCCACCACATCGACCAACGCCGCCGACAACGCCGACACATCCAACACACCGGTCAACCGCAGCGCCCAGGGCATGTTGTAGGCCGCGGACTGCGGGTCGTACCGGTTGAGGAACCACAACCGCTGCTGAGCCAGCGACAACGGCACCCGCTCCGGGCGAGGACCGGCCACCAGCTCGGGGACCACGCCACCGGCCTGCCCGCCCAGGACCCGGG
>NZ_BAFR01000193.1 GCF_000308435.1 Nocardia araoensis NBRC 100135
TGAACCATCTGTCGTGGATGCAGACCGAGTACAAACTGAGCGCGGCCGATACCGTGCTGCAGAAGACACCGGTCACCTTCGATGTGTCGATGTGGGAACTGTTCTGGCCGTTGCAGACCGGAGCACGACTGGTCATCGCACGCCCCAGCGGGCACATGGACCCCGCCTACCTGCTCGAGGTCATCGACACCCGACACATCACCACCGTGTCGTTCGTGCCCTCGATGCTGGCCGCCTTCACCGGCCACCTCACCACCGTGACCGACCCCCGGACGGCGTGCAGGTCCTTGCGGACAGTCTTCGCGGCCGGTGAAGCACTCGACGGAGCACTGGCAGAGCGAACGACAGCCCTTCTGGACGTCGAGTTGCACAACCTGTACGGCCCGACCGAGACCGCGGTCGTCGTGTCGTCTCACCGTGTGGATGGCGCCGAGGATGTTTC
>NZ_BAFR01000192.1 GCF_000308435.1 Nocardia araoensis NBRC 100135
ACTCTCGACATCCGAATCCACCACGCGATGGAATGACACCGCGTCCACCTCGGCGGGTCCGTAAAGGTTGTGGACATCGATGCCGCTGGTGCGGACTTGCTGGGCCAACCCGGCCGGCAACGCCTCACCAGCGAGCAGGACTCGCCGCAGGCTGGGACATTCGATCGACAGGTCTACTTCGCTCGCGAATATTGCGAGAACGGAGGGAACGAAGTTCAGCGTCGTCACTCCCGCGGCTGCGATCAACTCCGCCAGGTACGCCGAATCGGCATGCCGGTCCGGCTCGGCGATGACCAACCGCGCGCCGATCTGTAGTGGCCAGAAGAACTCCCACACCGAGACATCGAAGGTGATCGGTGTCTTCTGCAGCATGACATCGGTTGTGTCCAAGCAGTATTCCGACTGCAGCCATCGAAGGAAGTTGG
>NZ_BAFR01000191.1 GCF_000308435.1 Nocardia araoensis NBRC 100135
CCCGTGCGGTACATCCGCGCACCGGGCTGGAACGGATTCGCCACGAAACGATCCGCGGTCAGATCCGCACGACCGAAATAGCCCCGACCCAACTGCGCACCCGCGAGATACAACTCACCCGACACACCCACCGGCACCGGACGCAAACGCCCATCCAGCACGAACACCCGACTGTTCCACTCCGGCGCACCAATCGACACCGACGCCTCATCAGCAAGCGTCACCCGATGGCTGGTGACCGACACCGCCGCCTCGGTCGGACCATACAAATTGAACAACTCGGTCCGCGGATACTCACGCAAGAACCGCTGCGCCACCGAGCCGGATAGGGACTCACCGATCGCCAACACCCGCCGCGGCGACCAGTCGCCCGCGGCCGGCCGGTGCGCCAGCAGCGCCTCCAGCATCGACGGCACCGCGTGCAGCGTGGTGACCGATTCCCGTGCCATCAGCTCGTGCAGATACGCGGCATCCCGGTGACCATCCGGCGCGGCGATGACCAGACGTCCGCCGCAGACAGCGGCCGACCAGAACTCCCACACCGACAGGTCGAACGTCGCCGCCGTCTTCAACAGCACCGCGTCGTCCTGGGCCAGCTCGAACTCGGCCGCCTTCCAGAGCAATTGGTTCACGATCGCCCCGTGCGGCACCGCGACGCCCTTCGGGCGACCCGTCGAACCCGAGGTGAAGATGACGTAGGCCGTGTTCTCTGGCCGCAGCGTCACGACTCGCTCGGCGTCGGTGAGCGGCACGCTCGCGACCGCGGTGAGTTCGAGATCCTCGAGCCGCACCACCGGCGCGACATCGGTATCGAAGTCCGACTCCGCGTTGCTCAACACGCACACCGGTGCGGCGACGGAGAGGATGTAGTCGGTCCGCTCCGCGGCTTGGTCGGGGTCGACCGGCACGTACGTCCCACCGGCCTCGGCCACCGCGTACATCGCCACGACCAGATCCGCCGATCGGCGGAACGCGAGCGCGACCCGGGTTTCCGGGCCGACGCCCACCGAGATCAGGTAACGGGCGAGGCGGTTCACCCGTGCGGCCAGCTCGGCGTAGCTCAGCTCGGCGCGTTCGCCGCCGGGTAGGTCCGCGACCAGCGCGACCGCGCCCGGCGCCGCCGCGACGGTCCGGCGCAGCAGCGATCCCAGCGTGGCGGGCTCCACCGGATGGGTGGTGTCGTTCCACGCGGTGAGCACGTCGTGCCGTTCGGCGTCGGCGAGGATGTCGATATCCCCCACCGGGACAGTCGGATCAGCGACTACCGCGGCGAGGATGCGCGACAACCGGTCAACGAACCCTTCGACCGTCGCCCGATCGAAAAGATCGGTGGCA
>NZ_BAFR01000190.1 GCF_000308435.1 Nocardia araoensis NBRC 100135
CGCAACGCGAACGGCAAGTTGTAGGCCGCCGAACCGATCTGCTCCGCAGCCCCATCGGACTGATCGAAGCGGTTGAGGAACCACATCCGCCGCTGCGCCAACGACAACGGCAACCGCTCCGGACGCGCGATACTGCCCAACTCCACCCGCTCACCGTGCGTGTGGGACTCCAGCGCCGCCGCCAACCCCGCCACCGTCGGGCTCTCGAACAACGTCCGCACCGGCACCCGGCCACCGACGGCCGCACCGAGACGCGCCACCACCTGCGTGGCGACCAGCGAATTACCGCCGAGCGCGAAGAAATCGTCATCGGCGCCCACCCGGCCCAGGCCGAGCACCTCACCGAACACACCCG
>NZ_BAFR01000189.1 GCF_000308435.1 Nocardia araoensis NBRC 100135
GGGGTATTTCTCGTGCTGGCCGGGCTCGGCGTGGCGATGATGCTGCTGGGCGGGTGCGCCATGCCGGAGACCCTGCCGCCCTCCGCGCGCACCGGCGGAGGGATCTCCCAGGTTCGCCACGGGTATCTCACACTGGCCCGCGATCCGCAGTTCGTCGTTCTCGTGCTGGTGTCCGGCTTGGGCCGGGCGGTCCTGTGGGCATACATCGCCGGTTCGTCATTCGTGATGCAGGGCCAGTTCAAGCTGGACCCGAAGTCGTACGGATTCGCCTTCGCCGCGGGGGCGGTGGTGTTGATCGGCGCGTCCCAACTGAACGTCGCTCTGCTGGAGCGGTGGTCCCCGCTGCGCATCAGTCTGGTCTCGCTCCTGGTCAGCACGGCCGTCGGCGTGGGCTTCATCGCCCTGGCGGCCACCGCGACCGGCGGATTCACCGGCTTCGCGCTGCCGGTTCTCACCTTGCTGTGCGCGACCGGTTTCGTGATGCCGAACGCGCCGGCCCTGGCGCTGTCCCGGCACGGCGCGCTGGCGGGCACGGCCGCGGCGATGGTCGGCTTCGCGCAGTTCGGGGCGGCGGCGGTGGTCGCACCGGCCGTCGGGCTGCTGGGCAACACCAGCCTCGCGGTGGCGATCGCGATGACCGCGTCGGCGGCGCTCGGGTTCGTCGCCTTGGTGGCGGTGAGCCGACGGCGTGCGTCCGCCGCGAGCGCTATGCCGAGCGCGCGAGAGAGCCGAGTGTCCGGTTGATCCCGAGGCCGGCGGATTTCAGCGGGCCGGACATCCGGTCCAGGTTCATCCGTGCGGTGGTCGTGGACATCCCGACCGCACCGATCAGAACCGAGTGCGGGCCGAACACGGGTACCGCCGCGCTCACCACGCCGAGAGACATCTCCTCGGCTTCCACCGCCATCATGTTCTGCCGGACGGTGTCGAGCTGGCGGGCCAGATGTGCCGCCGATGCCACCGTTCGTCGCGTGAACGCGCACAGGCCGTTCTCGATCACCTGGGCGAGCACGTCCCCGCCGGAAAACGCCAGAATCGCCTTGCCCGTCGCGGTCGCGTACAGCGGCAGCCGTCCCGCTACGCGGGACGGTATCTCGACCGCACCATGACCGGAGAGCTTTTCTATGTAGAGCACATCGAGCCCGTCCCGGATCGCGAAGTGCACCGTCGCGGCCGTGGCGGCATGCAATTCCTGCAGGTACGGCAGGGCGGCGTCGCGGAGAACCCGCTGCGTCGGCACCAGCTGTCCGAGCTCGAACAGGCGCAGGCCGAGGCGGTACTTCGTCCCGACGCGTTCGAGGACACCCCACTCCACCAGGGCCTGCGCCAGCCGATGCGTCGTCGCCTTGGCGACTCCGCTGCGGCGGGACAGTTCGGTGAGCGACAACGCCACCGACTCGGCGTCGAAGGCCTCGAGCACCAACCGCGCCTTACCGAGTACCGATTGCATAGTCGAACGCCTCCAACGAACCCAGGCGGCCCACCCGTCGGACCAAGTCTGCACACCATACCGTTGCGTATTCGTCGCTGAACCGCAGCCCGCTCCGCACCGGGCGCGCACGAAAGCAGGCATGGGCAGGGCAAAAAGTGGGCGAATCAAAGTTCGCTGACGGGTTCCCAGGAGGTATATCCATCTGTTACATTACCGATGCGCAGCCTATATAAACACGTGCTGCTCCTCGTCCGAACGACAATGCCGTCACCGGACATCCGACCCGACAACGACGTCGGCAGGCCGACAACGGCGTCGGCCGTAAACGGATACCCCCAGTCATCGCGTCGAGCCCGTCCCCAAGCCTCGCTTGCGACGGTCCGGCATCGACCGGCGCCTGCCCGCGCGCCGTCCGACGTCCCGGCCGCGCCGCGCGGCATGGAGCAGGCCGGAATGCCCGTCGCGACGCGTCACCCGATCGGACATTGAGCCGGAGGAACCCAACGACATGCCGATCACCTTCTCGAGCGGGCTCGATTTGATCGCCGCACTCGACGTCCGCAATGTCGAGGCTCATCTCGCCGATGCCGTCGAGGGCTGTATCGCTTGCGCCACCACCGCCAGACCGGGGCCCGGCTGCCCCGCGCGTCTCGCCGCCCAGATCCGCAGCGCCGCCGCGGCCACCGCATCGGCTCCGCTGACGGCGATCGAGATCGTCGACAAACTCCTGGCACTGCGCCGAGCGCCGCAGCCGGACAGCGTGTAGCGCACACGGGCGGCCGCCCTGCCGGGTGCGCTGCCCGCCGCCTCGGATCAACGCCTGCCATCGGCGCCGTCCCGTCGCGATGTTGCCTCGATGGCACCGCCGATATCGCGGCTGAGCAGCGCAGCCGCGAGCGGGAGGACGCCGGAACCGGCCGACGCGGAATCAGCTCGATGCCGTGATCTGGGTTCGGGGGAATCGGTGCCCCATGACATCCGCCCACCATGCGCTCAAACGGGACTCCGGCCAGATGATGGGGTCTCGATCTTCGTCGTCGATGCCGGGCACGTTCGCGTCCTCGATCACGATGCAATTCCTTCGCGCCGTCCAACCTCGGAAGGGGCAACTCGTTCTCGCGCGGCGCAAGCGTTTTCGTGACAATGTCGAACGGGCCGGTGGTCGAACAGCGGGATGCCCCTGTCGGGTACCGGCACGACCGCGCTGTCGGGCCGATACGTGCACGGGGTACCACCCCCGCCCACGAACAAACCGATCTTTCGGTACCGGCCGCCGGAACTGTGGCGAAGCGCACTCACCAGGTGAGGACCGGTTTGACGACCGTGCCCGCCCGGTGGTCGGCGAGCGCGACATTGATGTCGGCGTGCGGGTACGTGGTGACGAGACGGTCGATCGGGAACCGTCCGGCGGCGTGCAGGTCCAGCAGTTGCGGGATGAAGGTCGCGGGCACCGCGTCGCCTTCGAGGCAACCGCGGATCACCTTGCCGCCGAGCACGATGTCCCGCAGGTCGATCTCCGGTACCCCGGCGCCCAATCCGACCGCGACCACCGTGCCGCCGATCGCCGCCGCGGCGGCCGCGGCGGCGAGTACGCCCGCCGATCCGGTCGTGTCGAGTGCGTGGGTCGCGCCGCCGTCGGTCAGCTTCCGGATCGTGGGCACGATGTCGTCGGTCGCCGGATCCAGGGCCGCGGTCGCGCCGAGTTCCCGCGCCAGCGCCCGCCGAGCCGGTGCCGGCTCCACGACGACCAGTTCGGCGACCTCGCAGGCCACCGCCGCCAGTACGCCCGCCATGCCGACCGCGCCTGCGCCGTAGACCGCGACGCGGGCATCCCGGCCGGGCCGCAGCACATTCAGCACCGCGCCAGCGCCGGTGAGGAACCCGCAGCCCAGTGGCGCAAGAACAGCCGGATCGATCGCGGTGTCGACGACCACCGTGTTGTCGGCGGTGCTCAAGGCGTACGCGGCGAAGCTGGACTGGCCGAAGAACCCGTCCCGCACCGCGGTTCCCGCGACGGTGACCCGGCGCGACCGGTCCGCCCGCGCACCGAACTGGTTGAGTTCCACCGCGCGCACGCAGTACGCCGGGCGTCCAGCCCGGCAGTTGCGGCACATCCGGCAGTGCCGGAAGGTCAACACGACACGGTCGCCCGGACGCACGCCGGTCACCGCCGCGCCGACGGCCTCCACCACTCCGGCGCCCTCGTGGCCGAGCAGCAAGGGACGGTCGGCGGCCCCCGCCGCCCGGGTCACCAGGTCGGTGTGGCAGATGCCGGTGGCCTGGACCCGGATCAGGATCTCGTCGTCCCGGGGCGCATCGATCTCGACGGATTCGACGGTGAACGGCGCGGCCGGGTCGCGCGACAGCACCGCGGTGGTGGTCACCATCGGTCAGACCCGCTCGAGCAGGAAGTAGAAGTACTCACCGTCGGCCAGCACCAGCTCGGGTCTGCCGTTCATGATGCCCATCAGCGTGTTCTCGTCGAGCCATTTGAAATGGTCGAACACCGGACGCTTGTCGTAGACCATGGTTGCGGTCACCTCGCCGCGGAACTCGATGTCCCACAGCGTCGCTTCCCCACCGCCGCCGAGCTCCACATCGGAGAACAGCGATCCGTCCTCGGCGCGGCAGATCAACGGCTTCGCGTCCAGCACGCTGTGGAAGGTCTTGCCGTACCAGCGGCTCGCCGACAGCGCCTTACGTAGCGGATGCCCGGTGGGAAACGCCGCTCCCTTCCACTCCCCCAGGATGTCCTCGGCGCGCGCCACCGGCAGGCCGGCCCACAGCGCGTCCAATTCCGCCGCGGTCACCCCGGTCTCCCGCGCGACGAGTTCCCGCCAGCCAGTTCCCACAGAGCCCATAACCAACCTCGTTCCCCGGTGCGGTTTTCCAGAACCATTTGGTTCGGCAACTGTATATCCGAACCAAATGGTTCGGCAAGATAGGATGCGGCCATGCGCGCAGCAGGTCAGGCCACCCGCGAGCGGATCCTCGTCGCGGCCAAAGCGGAGTTCGCCCGGTACGGCATCGCGGGAGCGCGCATCAATCGCATCGCCGATGCGGCCAAGGCGAGCAAAGACCGGCTCTACGCCTACTTCGCGGGCAAAGAGGAGCTGTACGCCGCGGTGACGGAGGAATGGGTCACCCAGACCACCGACGAGACCGCCCTCGACGCCGCGGACCTGCCCGGTTACGTCGGCCGGCTCTTCGACCACTACATCGCGCACCCCGACAACGCCCGGCTGCAGGCGTGGGCCGAGATCGAGCAGACCCACATCCCCGCCGCCGAAGACGCCATCCGCCGGATCATCGCGGGGAAACTCACCGAGATCCGCCGCGGCCAGGAGCAGGGATTGATCACCGCGGCGTTCGCGCCCATCACGCTGATCGTGATGCTGACCGATCTCGCCCGCACCGCGGCCATGCACGCCACCCGCACCACCCGGCACAACATCGCCGAACGCCGCGCCGCCACCGTCCTGGCCGCCCGACGGCTGGTCGGTCCGGACGCGCCCCCGGCCGAGGGCCGTCGCTGATTCGCAAGGGCTTGCCGATCCGGCCCACCAGGTGATGGGCTGGTGGGAGCGTTGCGTCACGCACGCCTCGATACCGCGCAGAGTGTTCGCCCGACGAAAGGCGGTGCAGTAGGTACTCGCAGGTGGAGGACCGCCGGACGGTAAATCCCGAGACGACGACGGAGAAGCGCATGGACAAGATCGAAGGCACACCGCGGCTCACGGCGTTCCCACGCATCGACGACTACGGGTTCATCTCCGATTGCGAGGTCACCGCCCTGATCGCCCCCAGCGGAGCCATCGAGTGGATGTGTTTGCCACGCATGGATTCTCCCAGTGTCTTCGCCGCGATACTCGATCGCTCCGCGGGCTCGTTCCGGTTCGCCCCCGCGGACTTCGTGGTGCCCACCGATCGCCGCTACATCCCGGGCACGATGGTCATGGAGACGAGCTGGCGCAGCGGCGAAGGTTGGGCGACGGTGCGCGATGTGCTGCTGGTCGGGCCGTGGCGGCACCAGAAACCCGGCCGCAGCGCCCACCGGCGGACACCAACGGACTACGATGCCGAACACATCCTGCTGCGGACGGTGCACTGCGAGACCGGGCAAATCCAGTTCGGGCTCGATTGCCAACCGGCCTTCGATTACGGCAGGCGTCGCGCGCAGTGGAACTACCTCGGCAGTTACCATCTCGCCCAGGCCGGCGCCGACGACACCGAACTGCAACTGACGCTGAGCACCGACATGCGCCTGGGTTTGGAGGGCACGCACGCGGTCGCCCGCACCCTGCTGAAGAAGGGTGACACCCGCTTCTGCGCGCTCGCCTGGGGCAGTCGCGACGCCCCCGTCGACGTCGCGGAGGCCGAAGAGCGGTTGCTGCGGACGATTCACCACTGGCGGCACTGGCTGGCGGGCGGACGATTCCCGGACCATCCGTGGACCGCGGAACTCACCCGCAGCGCGCTCACCCTCAAGGGATTGACCTTCGCCCCCACCGGCGCCGTCGCCGCCGCCGCTACCACGTCGCTGCCGGAAACCCCTGGTGGAGAGCGCAATTGGGACTATCGGTATTCGTGGATCCGCGACTCCGCCTTCGCCTTGTGGGGCCTGTACACGCTGGGCTTCACCTGGGAGGCCAACGACTTCTTCTCCTACATCCTCGAGCTGACCGAGGAAGCCAGGGACATGCAGATCGTCTACGGCATCGGCGGCGAGACCGATCTCGCCGAACAGACCCTCACCCACCTGCGCGGCTACGACAACGCGAGCCCGGTGCGCATCGGCAACGAGGCATACCGGCAACGCCAGCACGACGTGTGGGGCGCGGCGCTGGACGCGGTCTATCTCTACGGCCGCCATCAAGATCAAATCGACGCGCGGGCCTGGCCGCTGCTCGGTCGCGCGGTGAAAAGCGCCCTCACCTACTGGCGCGAACCCGATCACGGCATCTGGGAGGTTCGCGGGCAGCCCCGGCATTTCACCTCGAGCAAGGTCATGTGCTGGGTCGCCGCCGACCGCGGCGCCCGGCTGGCCCGCATCCAGCAGGACTTCGCCCGCGCGCATCGGTGGCAACAGGCCGCCGACGAGATCCACGCCGACATCTGCGCCCATGCGGTCGACTCCCGCCGGGTGTTCACCCAGTACTACGGCAGCACGTCGCTGGACGCTTCGACGCTGCTCATCCCGCTGGTTCGGTTCCTGCCACCCGACGACGACCGGGTGCGCAACACCGTGCTGGCCATCGCCGAGGAACTCACCGAGGACGGCCTCGTCCTGCGGTACCGCGTCGACGAGACCGACGACGGATGCGCCGGAGAGGAAGGCGCTTTCACGATCTGCTCGTTCTGGCTGGTCTCGGCGCTCTCGGAGATCGGCGAGAAGAAGAAGGCCAAGCAGTTGTGCGAGAAACTCCTCGGCTACGCCAGCCCCCTCGGCCTCTACGCCGAGGAGATCGATCCCCGCACCGGTCGCCACTGGGGCAACTATCCGCAGGCCTTCACCCACCTCGCCCTGATCAATGCCGTCATGCACGTCGTCCAGGACGAGCAAGCGCTCCTGCGGCAGGCACTCGGTGGTGAATCGATCGCACCGCGACTGGACGACGCACCGCTCACCCGGGGATACATCCACCGCTGAGCCGGAGCCGGATCGATGAAATCCGCTGCGGCCCAGCGGCGGACGGCCTTTCGTGCCGCCGCGCGGGCCACGTCGGTACTATCGCGTTCGACTGTTAACAGGACTAAGGATTTCATTGAAGGGCTCGACGATGGCGATGCTCGGCATCGCCGCGACCGCGGCGTTCGGCATGACCGCCACCCCCGCGACCGCTGATCCAGTGGCAGACAAATCTCGCGTCGTCAGCACGGAGGACGGCTGGGAGTTATGGATCAGCAAAACCACCGAAGACGTGCAACGCGTACCCAATCTCGCCGAAACACCGTTCACCAGGGAAGGGTTCGTCAGCTTGTCGGCGGCGGCCGACATCGGCGGCGAGGGCCGGGAGGCGGTGAACTCCGGGACGCTACAGTTGGGATACCAGATCGGCTGCCAAATAGACGTATCCAACGGCCTGACCATGGGCCTGTCCGCGGCCATCGGCCCGAACGTGGCGGTGACCGTCGCGCCCACGCCCGGCGTTTCGGTCGGGGGCAGCGCGCTGGCCCTGCCGAGCATGTCGACGACCATCAAGCCGGGGACGATCAACAGCATCACGCTGGGGACGAAACCGCTGGCCGGACCGCACGGCTCGATCTCCGTCGATCAGATCCAGATCAAGATCGATGCGTGCGCGGGCGCGGTGAGCCTGCGCTCGTTCGCGATCGTGTCGATATCGACGGCGACGGCGGACAATTCGGTCGCGGTCTACGGTGACCCGATATGGCTGTGATCGCTACGCGGGCGCCGCGACGCTGGATGGCGCCGATCGGTGTCTCGGTTGCGCTGCTCATCGCCGCCGCCACCGCCTCCGCCCAGCCGATCGTGCCGGTCGGCCCAGCACCGAACTGCGGCGAAACACCCTCCTCCGCAACGGCTTGCGGCGACGACAAGCCCGCACCCGGGCCGCGGGGCGGGCCCGCGGCGCCACCGCCATCGCTGCCGTTGCAAGTGCTGGCGCCCCCGCCCGGGAAGTCGGCGCCCAATACCAACACGCCCGCCGGTGCCCTGGTTCCGCCCGCGCCGGGGACGGGCACAGGCACTCCGATCGTGCCGACCAGGTAGCCGATGGATGGGGTCGGTCGCCGTCGCTTCACCGAGTACGGCGACCGGCGCCGGAATCCGGCGCGAGCAGGCGCGGTGGCCGCCTCTGGAATCTCTGTGAATTTATGTCTCATCCCGACCCATCGTCGCAGCTCAGACGCGGTACCGCAGGGGGAATGACGCGGCCGTCGAACGGCTTCCGGCGCCGGGCGAGGTCGATAATTTCGATGTCCGAAAGCCGGCCGACCCGCCGGCCGGGTGATTCGCCCGTCGATCGCGCCCACGAACAGGAATCACCGCCGATGAGCCTCGAATTCCTCTGGTACATCCCGAATCAAGTCACGCCGGGACACCGCGGTGACACCATCGCGGCCGACCACAACAGCCTCGACACCCTCAGCGCCCAGGCGAAGGCGCTGGAGGAGCACGGGTGGCGCGGCGCATTGATCGGCACCGGGTGGGGTCGCCCCGACACGCTCACCGTCGCGACGGCTCTGGCCGCCAAGACGACGACCTTCGAGCCGCTCGTCGCGATCAAGCCGGGCTACTGGCGTCCGGCGAACTTCGCTTCCGCCGCGGCGACCCTCGACCACCTCTCCGGCGGCCGGGTGCGCGTGAACATCGTCTCGGGAAAGGACGATCTCGCGGCCTACGGCGAGACCGAAAGCGATCAGGCCGAGCGTTACGCTCGCACCAAAGAGTTCCTTCAACTCGTGCGCAGGCTGTGGACCGAGGAGAACGTCACGTATCAGGGCGAGTACTACCAGGTCAGCAATTCCACCGTGGCGCCGAGGATCGTTCCGCGCGGCGAGCGCCGCCACCCGAAACTGTACTTCGGTGGTGCGTCGGAGGCCGCGGAGCGGGTAGCGGCGACCGAGGCCGATGTCCAGCTCTTCTGGGGCGAGCCCCTGTCGGGTGTCCGGGAACGGATCGAACGCCTGCGGTCGCTGAGCGAGGAACTCGGCCGCGAGCATGCGCCGCTCGAGTTCGGCCTGCGGGTCACCACTTTCGTCCGTGACACCACCGAGCAGGCGTGGGCGGAGGCGGAGGCGAAGGTCGCGCAGATGTCGAACGATCACCACGCGCCCGTACCGAACCCGCACCGCCGAACGGCCGTGGGACAGCAACGACTGCTGGACCTGGCCGCGCAGGGTGAGGTGCTCGACGACAACCTGTACACCACACCGGGCAAGTTCGGCGGTGGCGGCGCCGGGACCACCTGGCTCGTCGGCTCTCCCGAAGACGTCGCCAAGTCGCTACGCAGGTACCAGGATCTCGGCATCACGCACTTCGTCCTCTCCGACACCCCGTATCTGCCCGAGATCGAGCGCCAAGGCAACCAGCTGCTTCCGCTGCTGCGGGATTGAGAAGGGCAGCGCCCGCGCTGCCCCTCCCGATCCCGCCCGGCCGGGTCAGAGTTGCAGGCCGGTCCCGTGCACGCCGTGCTCGTCGATGAGGGCGAGTTCGTCGTCGGTGAGCGCTGGGAAGTTCAGCGCCGCGATGTTGTGATCCAGCTGCGCGGTGGAACTCGCGCCGATCAGCGCCGAGGTGACCTCGGGGCGCCGCAGCACCCATTGCAGCGCCAGCTGCGCGAGCGACTGGCCGCGAGCCGCGGCGATCTTGGCGAGCGCGGCGGTGCGCTGCCGGTAGGTCTCGTCGATGACGTCCGGCGACAGGAAGCTACTGTTCTGTGCCCGCGCCCCCTCGGGAATCGTCTCCAGATACTTGTCGGTCAACAGGCCTTGGGCCAAAGGCGAGTAGACGATCGCGCCGAAACCGTCTCGGCGGGCGGTGTCCAGCAGGCCGTTGCGCTCGGGGCGACGGTCGTAGATCGAATAACGCGCCTGGTGGATCAACAGCGGGACGCCCGCCTGCCGGAGCAGCTCGGCGGCCTCGTGCGTGCGGTCGGGCGCGTAATTCGACAGGCCGACGTACAGCGCCTTGCCTTGTTGCACCGCGCTGACCAGCGCGCCGACCGACTCCTCCAACGGCGTGCTCGGATCGGGGCTGTGATGGTAGAAGATGTCGACGTGGTCGGTGCCGAGGTCGCGCAGGCTGTGCTCGAGCGAGGTGAGGATCGACTTGCGCGAACCGCCCCTGAGATACGGGCTCGGGCCGATGGGGTTGCCCGCCTTGGTCGAGAGGATGAGTTCGTCGCGGTAGGGTGCGAGGTCCTTGGCGAGCACCGCGCCGAAGTTCTTCTGGGCGGCGCGATGCGGGGGGCCGTAGCGGTCGGCGTTGTCGAAGTGCGTGATGCCGAGATCGAAAGCGTGCAGGATGATCTCGCGTTGCGTCGCGAACGGGTAATCGGTGCCGAACTTCTGCCACAAGCCGAACGAGAAGGCGGGAAGGTCGAGGCCGGAGTTGCCGGTGCGACGGTACGGGACTTTTTCGTACCGGTCCGCGGCGGCAGCGTAGGTCGTATCGATGGGGCCATAACTCATCGGTGCGTATCTCTTCCTTTCGATGCGTGATCACCGAGAGTGGACCACTTCCATCCCCTCCGGTGCGACCGGTCGGCTCACGCTGATCGAAACCTGTCGTGCCGTGCCTGCCTCGGCGTGCCGCGCCTCCCGCCGGCCCGATCAGCCTCGGATCTCCGCGCTCGAAGCTGTCGCGCTCGCCGGGGGCCGGTCGTCCTTCCGTGCCGCCACGATGACAAGTACCCCGGAAACGATTCCGACGAAGAATGGCGACGGCACGAGCAGGACACCACCCAGCAAGCACCATGCCGCGAGGCCCCAGCCGATCACAGCGGGCACGGCCACCCCGCGGCCGGCGAGGTGCCAGATCAGCAGACCCAACAGAATCAACGGCACGGCGAAGCTGCCCGGACCGGCCCAGAACGTCAGCTTGTTCTGCAAGGACTCCGCCGTCTGCACGACGTCCTCATCTCCGAGCGTGAGCGGGACGGCCGCCCATAGACCGCGTTCGGCCCAGCCGGTGATGTCCTCCCACGAGGAAAGTGCCAGCAGGATCAGGTGCCCAGTGCCCAGCACGAGCAGGATCGCACCGGACCAGCGGAGCAATCGCTTTCTGTCGTTCATCGTGACCTTTCCTGTTCCGACGAAGTTCCGGCGTAGTCGGGGTTCCGCCGGGCCCGCTCACGCTGGGTCGACAATCGCGAGCTCGATTTCCCGTGCCGCCGCGCGACATTCGCTTTTATACGGTGCCGTATAGTTACTATATACGGTAACGTATAGCATCAGCCCGATCAATGGAGGTGGCCAAATTCCTGCCGTGCCCCGCACCACCCGCGACCGCTGGATCGAGGCGGGCCTGGAAGCACTCGCCCACGGTGGACCCGATGCCGTCCGCGTGGAGACGCTCGCCGCCCAGCTCGGCGTGACGAAGGGCGGGTTCTACGGCTACTTCGACGGACGTCCCGCGCTGCTCACGGAAATGCTGGACGAGTGGGAACGCCGCTGCACGACAGCGGTCCTCGGCCAGGCCGAAGCCGAAGGCGGCGACGCCGCCGACCGGATCCGGCGCGCCGGACGACTGACCTTCACCGAGGACCTGCACCGCATCGATCTCGCGGTGCGCGCTTGGGCCCGCCACGACGAATCCGTGGCGACGCGCCTGCGGCGCATCGACAACGAGCGGATGACGTTCCTGCGCAGGATGTTCGGGGCCTTCATCACCGATCCGGACGAGGTCGAGGCACGCAGCACCCTGACCTTCGCCCTCGCGATCGGCCGTCACTTCATCGTCGCCGACCACCCCGGCTACACCACCCGCGAAGCCGTCGAACTCGCCGGAGAATACCTTCTGCGTCCGCCGCACTGAACGCACCGCACGTTCGGCAGACCGGGCCTTCGCGTGACAGCTCGGTTCGATTTCGAGCCGGAGCACGCCGGTCGCACCGCCGTATTTCCCATCGATCGAGCTGATCTCAATCGTTGACAGTTCGCGTGCGATGGCGGCCGTGTGCGCGGGTTCTGCGCCGTGGCCACGTGTTATTCCTTCCCGGTCCGTCGAGCCCGGTGACACGGACGGTCTTCGGCCGTGCTCGCAGCCCCCGTTCGGTCCATCGCGGGGCGATTTCGCGCGTTGCACCGCACGACATTCGCGCATGGAGAGAAACGGGAGACGATGGCACCGAACCCACTGCATATCGGCGTCGCGCTCGACGGGGCGGGCTGGCATCCGGCCGCGTGGCGGGAGCCGAACTCCCGTCCCGCCGAACTGTTCGAGCCCGGCTACTGGACCGACCTGATCCGGACCGCGGAGCGGGCACTGCTCGATTTCGTGAGCATCGAGGACAGTCTGCGGGTCCCCGGTGGGCGGCACGCGCCGTCCGACGACGCCGTCGATCAGGTCAGGGCCAGGATCGACGCGCATCTGATCGCCGCACGGATCGCCCCCGTCACCCGGCGTATCGGTCTCATTCCGACCGTGACGACCACGCACACCGAACCCTTCCACGTCTCCAAGTCGATCGCGACGCTGGACTACACCTCGCGTGGCCGCGCGGGTTGGCAAGCGCGAGTGTCCGGTACCGCCGAAGAGGCCGCCCACTTCGGGCGACGTGCGGTGCACGACCTGACTCCCGCCGAATTCGCCGAAGCTGTCGCGTCCGGCGTCTACCCCGACCGTGTGCGTGATCTCTTCGACGAGGCCGCCGACGCCGTCGAGGTGGTGCGGCGGCTGTGGGACAGCTGGGAGGACGACGCGGAGATCCGCGATGTGGCCACCCGCCGGTTCATCGATCGCGACAAACTGCACTACATCGACTTCGAGGGCCGCTTCTTCAGCGTCCGCGGCCCATCGATCACGCCGCGTCCGCCGCAAGGGCAGCCGGTGGTGGCGGCTCTTGCGCACGGCCCGCTGATCTACGAATTCGCCGCCCGCAGTGCCGACCTCGTCTTCGTCACGCCCACCCGCGACGAAGGCCCCGGCCCGATCCTGGAACAAGTCGCGTCCGCCGCGGCACGAGCCGGACGCGCCGGTGAGCCGCTGCGGGTCTATGCCGACATCACCGTTTTCCTCGATACCGACGAGGAGCCCGGTCCGCGGCGACTGTCCAAGCTGAGCGAACTCGCGCGTGCCGAATTCGATTCCGACGCCGCCGTTTTCGCGGGAAGCGCCGACGAGCTCGCCGACCTGCTCACCGACTGGAGCGAACAGGGGGTCGACGGGTTCCGGTTGCGGCCCGGCGTGGCGGTCGATGATCTGGCGGCAGTGGCCGACCGGCTCGTCCCCGCGCTGCAACGCCGCGGCGTGTTCCGCACCGGCTACCCGGACGGCTCGCTGCGCGCGCTGCTCGGTCTGCCGACCGATGTCCCCAACCGTTACGCGACTGCCTGAGCGAGGTCGAAGTGAGCACTCACCGTAAGCAGGTCATCCTGGGCGCCTACCTCGGCGGCGTCAACCATCACACCGCCTGGTGGCATCCCGAGGCGGGCAGCCAGATCGATTTCAGCAGCTTCGAACACACCGCCCGCACCGCCGAACGCGGCAAGTTCGATTTCTTCTTCCTCGCCGAAGGGCTCATCCTGCGCGAACGCGCGGGCCGGATCTTCGATCAGGACATCATCGGCCGCCCCGACACCTTTACCGTGCTGGCCTCGATCGCCGCGGTCACCGAGCATCTCGGGCTCGCCGGCACGATCAACACCACCTTCAACGAGCCCTACGAACTGGCCCGGCAGTTCGCCAGCCTGGACCATCTCTCCGGCGGACGCGCCGCCTGGAATGTCGTGACCTCGTTCGATGCCTTCACCGGGCAGAACTTCCGGCGCGGCGGATTCCTCGATCCCGCCGACCGCTATACGCGAGCCGAGGAGACATTGAACGCGGTTCGCGCGCTGTGGGATTCGTGGGACGCGGCCGACATCGTCGCGGACAAGGACACCGGACGGTTCCTCGCCCGGCCTGATGCCGGGGCATTCGCCTTCCAGGGCAGCCAGTTCGACATCTCCGGTCGTTTCACCGTGCCGCGCAGCCCGCAGGGCAGGCCGGTGATCCTGCAAGCCGGGGTGTCACCGCAAGGACGCGCCTTCGCAGCCGCCAATGCCGATGCCATCTTCTCCCCGTACGGCAAGTTGCCGGAGGCCGCGGACTTCTACCGCGACATCAAGTCGCGCGCCGTAGCGGCGGGGCGGGCGGCCGACGACATCAAGATCCTGCCGTCGGCGAGTTTCGTCCTCGGGGACACCGAGGCCGAGGCGATCGAGAAATACCATGCCATCCGCAACGAGCAGGTCACCGGACAGACCGCGCTGATTCTGCTGGAGCAGATCTGGAACCGCGACCTGTCCGGCTACGATCCGGAAGGGCCGGTGCCCGACATCGACCCGGACCCCGACGCCGCGCCGATCATCCAGGGCCGCGCCTTCGTCCACCAGGACCGCTTCGCCACCGCCCGACGTCTGCGCCAGGTCGGGGAGACGAAGAAACTCTCGCTGCGCGAGGTGGTGATCGATCAGTTCGAGCGCGGTCCACTGGTCGGAACCCCCGCACAGGTCGCGGAGCAGATCGACGCTTTCGTGCAGAACGACGGCTCCGACGGTTTCATCCTCGGTTCGCACCTGGTGCCGTGGGGCCTGGACGAATTCGTCGACAAGGTGGTGCCGCTGTTGCAGGACCGCGGTGCGCTGCGCACCGAGTACACCGGCACCACCCTGCGCGACAATCTCGGCCTGCCGAACGTGCGCTCGACGAAGACGGTTCCGACCGCCTGAGTCCGCCACCGTTGCCCGCACATGCCGGTCGACCGCAGCGCTGAACCACCCACGTTCGGCATCGGACGCCACCGATGCCGAGCGTGGCAGTGCCGACGCCCAGCGTGGCACTCGTCCAGCGGGTCGGGATGGACCGGATCACGCCCCGTCCGACCCGGCCTCGCGTAGGGCTTCCAGGGCGTCTTCGAGGGTGGCGATATAGATCGCCCCGGGCGGCAGCCCGACCGTGGGCCAGCCCGGTCCGGCGACCAGCACCCGCACCGCCACCTCTCGCACAGCACGAATCGTTTCCGGAGTGGCGGTCGCGGGCAGCTGCGACCAGAGCACGAGCACACACCGACGATCGTGGTGTGCCACGGCTTGGACCAAAGCCGAGTCGGGTACCGCCGCGCCCAGCAGCAGCGCCACGATGCCTCGCTCGGCCAGCGCCGCCCGCAACACTTCCAGGGGCAGCACGTGATTTTCCCCGGCCGTGCACGCCAGGAGAATCGGCGGTTGCGAACCCGGACGCCGGACCGGCGGGAACATGCGATGCAATCCCGCGATCACCGCCCAGGACAACAGGTGTTCCACTTCGATCAGGCCGCGGCCGCCGTCCTGGCCTGCCACGATCGTCGCGAATGCCGGACGGCACAGTTCGTTCCACGTCGTGACCACACCATCGCGCGCCAGCCGAGCCACGATCAGGGTGAGCGCGACATCGGGTTCCAACCGTTCGGCAGCGATCAGGACAGCGCTGCGACCGTCTGATGCTCGCGCGGCTTCGGCACGCGCCTGATCTGCCGCACCGGCCGGTGTGGCGCCTGCTCCGACGAGCTCGATCATCCGTCGCAAGATCGCGATGTCGGAGTCGGAATAGCGGCGGTGAGCGCCCGGCAGGCGACTCGGCGGGCCGATCGCATAGCGCTGGTTCCAGCTGCGCAGGGTGGCGACCGGAACGCCCAGCCGCTTGGCCACCGCGCCCACCGCGTACCGGGCGGACTGATCGTCAACCATCGTCGGGCCGCCGCATGTCTTCCGCTCCTTTCGGAAGAATTCGAATGATGCATCGATTTTGCATCAAAACTGGCGTAGCGTGAAGCCTTGCAAGCCCGAGCATCAAGGAGGACGTCGTGGACCGACTCACTTTCCCGCGATCGGTGGCACCGGCGACCGGCGTCGGCACCGACTTCCAGACGTGGTAGGGCGTTTATCGCCTCGATAATGCATCGTTTGAAGAGCAGGTTAGACGTGCGAGTAGTTGCCAGAGGCGTGGAAGGAGATCGGCAATGAGCATCGTGTGGTCCGAACGGACAGTGACCGAACCGGTCGGTGGCATCCCGGCCCTCGGGACCGGCCCCTTCGCGCTGTGGCGGGACGCGGTGCGGTGGGCAGTTCTCGGCGAGTTGGAAGATTTCCTCCTGCGGGCATGCCCCGCGCCGCTGCACCGCCTCGGCGCACACGACGTCCTGCGGCAGTACGCCACCGGCGGGAAATGCTTGCGGTCCACGTTCATGTACCTCGGCTGGCTGTGCGGCGCACCGGACGATCCGGCGGCGCTGCGCGGGGCGGCCGGTCTGGAGTTGTTGCACGCGTTCGCGCTGCTCCAGGACGATGTCATGGACCGGTCCGCGACGCGCCGCGGCGCCCCGGCCGCACATGTCCGGTTCGCCAGGGCGCACCGCGGCATCGGCGCGCCCGGTTCCTCGTTCCGGTACGGCGAGTCCGCCGCGATCCTGCTCGGAGACCTGTGCCTGGTGTGGGCCGAGCAGATGCTCCGCGAGAGCGGGCTGGCCGAGTCCGCACTCGCGCCCGCGTGGCCGCGCTACGACAAGATGCGGGTGGAACTCGCGACCGGCCAGTTCGCGGACCTGCTCAACGACGCGCGCACCGAGCCCGCGCTGGCCTCGGTCCTGGCGATCGCGCGGGTCAAGTCCGGCAACTACACGGTGCGATGCCCGTTGGAGATGGGCGCCGCGATGGCGGGCTGCGATGCGACCGTCCTGGACGCGCTGGGCCGGTACGGAGCCGCGATCGGCGAGGCATTCCAGTTGCGTGACGACGTACTGGGCATCTTCGGATCACAGGCCGTGACCGGCAAACCCGCGGACGGCGATCTCGGGGAACGCACGGCGACCAGCGTGGTGGTGCTGGCGCGCGAGATGGCGACCCCATCGGCACGGTCCGAACTGTCCTGGCTCCTGCATCGCGCCCAGCTCGGCCCTGCGGAGATCGACCGCGCCAGGACGCTGATCGTCGAGTCCGGGGCACCGGAGCGGATCGAGACGATGATCGCCGACTTGGTCACCCGCGCCGAAAATGCCCTGGACACGGGCGGTTTCACCGCACCGATGCGGGCCGCTCTGGAGCACATGGCCGCCGCATGCACCGAACGCATCGCCTGATCAGGAGGTTTTCCCGATGCGTACCGTCGAAGGCGCGACCGACCGGGTGGTGGTCGTCGGGGCCGGGCTCGCCGGGTTGTCCGCGGCTCTGCATCTGGCGGGCCGCTCCCGCGAAGTGATCGTCGTGGAACGGGAAGCGGTGCCGGGCGGACGAGCCGGGCACGCCGATCCGGCGGGCTATCGCCTCGACACCGGCCCGACGGTGCTGACGATGCCGGACATCGTCGAGAGCGTCTTCGCGGCCGGCGGAGCGCGCAGCGCCGACCACGTGCAGCTGGTGCCCGTGGAACCGGCGTATCGGGCGCATTTCGCCGGCGGCCGGACGCTCGACGTGCACACCGACGCCGAGCGGATGGAAGCGGAGATCCACCGGTTCGCCGGTCCCGGCCAAGCCGACGGCTATCGCGGCCTGAGACGTTGGCTGACGCGTTTGTACCGAGCGGAGATGGACCGGTTCATCGCCGCGAATTTCGACTCACCGCTGTCCATGGTGACGCCCGCTCTCGGCCGGCTGATCGCCCTGGGCGGTTTCGGGCGATGGGATCGCGCCGTCGCACGTTACCTTCGCAACCCAGATCTGCGCCGTGTCTTCACCTTCCAATCGCTCTACGCGGGTGTCGCGCCGAGCCGGGCGCTGGCCGCCTACGCGGTGATCGCGTACATGGACACCGTCGGCGGGGTCTACTTTCCACGCGGCGGCATGCGCGCGCTCCCGCAGGCCCTGGCCGACGCGGCGACCGTGGCCGGTGTCCGATTCCGCTACGACACCGCGGTGACCGCCCTGGAGTACGCGGGCTCGCGGATCACCGCAGTGCGCACCGAGGACGGCGACCGGATCCCTTGCGACGCCGTGGTATTGACTACGGAACTACACGAGGCATATCGCCTGATCACGCGGGCGCCACGGCGTCCGGTGCCGCTGACCTCGGCCCCGTCGGCGATGATCGTCCATCTCGGATGCGCGCCCACGGCCGCGCAGGCCCACCACAGCCTGCTGTTCGGAGCCGCCTGGGAGGAGTCGTTCCGCGACATCATCGTCCGCGGTCGGGTGATGCGCGATCCGTCGCTGCTGGTGACCCGTCCCACGGCTACCGATCCGTCTTCGGCTCCGGCGGGACGGGATCTGCTGTATGTGCTCGCACCGGTGCCGAATTTGCAACGGGGCCGGATCGATTGGGAACGGTCGGGCGCAAGTTATGCCGAGCAGATGCTCGAGGTCGCTCAGGATCGCCTCGGTTCGCGGTTCGGCGATGCCGAGATCCTACGCGTGGACACGCCCGCCGACTGGGCGCGTCGCGGCATGCTCGCCGGGAGCCCTTTCGCATTGGCGCACACGTTCACCCAAACCGGCCCATTCCGACCGGCCAATATGATTCGCGGCGTCGACAACGTCGTCCTGGCCGGAGGCTCGACCGTGCCGGGAGTGGGGATCCCGCCGGTGCTGATCTCCGGCCGGCTGGCCGCGGACCGCATCACCGGCCACCGGTCCCCGCGGCCTCGCCGCAGCGGATCCACGCTCGCCCTCAGCCCCATCGATCGACGACCATGATCGGAATCGAATGACCCGCACCCACCTCGACCCCACCCGGCTCGGCGACCAGCGAGTGCTCCGGTCCTACCGGTACTGTCGCAGGCTCAACGCCCGCCATGGGAAGACCTTCTTCCTGGCGACCCGATTGCTCGCACCGGATCAGCGCCCCGCGGTACACGCCCTGTACGGATTCGCCCGCCGAGCCGACGACATCCTCGACGAGTTCGATCCGCGTCGCGATCTCGCCGAACGTGCCGGGCAACTGGACGAACTCGCAGGCCATTTCCGCCGCCGCGACGCCGACGCCGACGCCGTTCTCCCCGCGGTTGTGGACACCGCCGATCGCTATCGCATTCCAGCTGCGCTGTTCGACGCTTTCCTCGCATCGATGCGAATGGATCTGACCGTGACCGACTATTCCGATCGCACCGCCCTCGACATCTACGTCTACGGGTCGGCCGAAGTGATCGGATTGCAGTTGCTGCCGATCCTGGGGACCGACTGTGCCGAGGAGGCCGCGCCGTATGCCGCCGCGCTCGGCAAGGCATTCCAGCTGACCAACTTCCTGCGGGACGTCGGCGAAGATCTGCTGCGCGACCGGGTGTATCTCCCTGCCGACGAGCTGGCCGCGTTCGACGTCGATCGCGAACTCCTGCGCTGGTGCCTGACCCGTCGGCGTACCGATCCCCGGGTGCGCGCAGCCCTGGCGGCGCAGCACGCGCACACCCGCGAGGTCTACCGCTTCGCGAACGCCGGGATCGCCCTGCTGCACCGCCGTTCGCGCTCGTGCGTCACGACGGCGACGACGCTGTACTCGGAGATCCTCGACCGCATCGAGGACAGCGACTTCGCCGTGTTCGATCACCGCGCCACCGTGCCGAACCGGCGGCGAGCGCAGGTCGCGGCGGCCGGACTGGTCAAGGCGTGGTGGGCGCGCCGACCCGATCGGTGATCGTCGCGGCGCCCGCAGGGCCGAGTTCCGCGACGGACTCCCCGCCCACCGCGGAGCTCCTTGTCCCGGAGGTGGATTCGTCATCCGGGGCGCAGTAGCTCGACATCAGTATCCTGATGTCGTGATTACGCTCAGAAAAGAAGACGGTGCCGCTGACCTCGCGGGTATCACGAAATTGAGTGTGGGAGTGAGCTGGGATCCGTCGTCCGGAACGAGCGGCGGCGCACTCGGCTGGGCACGCCGCAAACGCGGTGTGGACCTCGATCTGATCGCCGTCCTCATGCAGGGCAACGACCCGGTGCGCTTCGCGGGACTCGATTCGCTCGACCCGTTGGGCAACGGCGCGGTCGCGCACACCGGCGACGAGCAGACCGGCGCCGCGTCCGGTGACGACGAGACCATCCACGTCACCTTCGCCGACGTGCCCACCGCGATCGACGCCATCATCTTCGTCGCGGCCGCCTTCAAGAAGGGCAGTTCCTTCGACAAGGCGAACAACATCTCCTTCAAGATCTATGACGCCACCGGCGGCAACAGCCAGCAGGTCGCCGACATCTGGCCTTCGCTGCTCGGCACCGACAACGCCAACGCGGTCGCTCGCGCCTTCCGCAACGGCCCGCAGTGGCAGTTGGAAGTCCTCAATCGCCAAGGCAAGATCAAGCAGGGCGATATGCAAGCACTGTTGCGCTTCGCCATGCAGTAGCGCCCGCATGTGCCGCGCGACGCGGCAGTTGAGCCGGCCACAACTGGCCCCGCCTTCGAATCGCGGTGATACGCGGATTCCGGCGATCACTGGACAGCGCGCGGCTACTCTGGGCCAATGCGATCTCGGTTCCGTCGGTACGTCCTGGCCGCGCTCGCCGTCGCGGCATCCACGCTGCTGCTCGCCACGCAATCCGCGGCGACTCCGCCGATCCAGCCGGTCGCCGGCCTACCGGCGCTGGGCGGGGACTTCCTCTGGGGCGTATCGACCTCCGGCTTCCAGTCCGAAGGCCATGCGCCGGACAGCAATTGGACCCGATACGTCAGCACGACCCCTGGTTACGACGGCCTCGGCGATTCCGTCGACTTCTACGGCCGCTATGCCTCCGACATCCAGCTCGCGGCGGACCTCGGGGCGCGCGTGTTCCGGATCGGAATCGAGTGGGCCCGACTGCAACCCGCGCCGGGAGTGTGGGACGAGGGCGCGTTCCGTTTCTACGACGCGGTGATCTCGAGCATCGAGCGCGCCGGCATGCGACCGATGATCACGCTCGACCACTGGGTGTACCCCGGCTGGGCCGCCGACCGAGGGGGTTGGCGCAATCCGCGCATGGTCGACGACTGGCTGGCCAACATGCGCGCCGTCGTCGACCGCTACGCCGCACGCAACCCGTTGTGGGTCACCGTGAACGAGCCCGTCGCCTACATCGTGCACGAGGTCCGCCGGGGCGCCGCGGACTCCGGAGAAATGCTCGAAGGGGTCGCGCAGGCGCACAACGCCATCTACGACTACATCCACCAGAAGCAGCCGGGTGCGCAGGTGACCAGCAACGTGGGTTACGTCGCCGGTTCGGAGGCACAGGTCAACGGCCAGTTGGTGGACCGCATCGCCGACCGGCTCGACTACGTGGGTGTCGACTACTACTTCGCCTTCGACCCGGCGCAGTCGCTGGTCGACTCCGTGCTACGGGCCAGCGGTTCGGCGATGCCCGCACTGCCCGGACCGCACATCTGGGAGCTGCCGTTGCGCACTGAGGGTATCTACTATGCCCTGCAGTACTATTCGCGCCGGTTGCCGGGCAAGCCGCTGTACATCGTCGAGAACGGGATGCCGACCGAGGACGGCCGTCCACGCGCCGACGGCTACGGCCGCGGCGATCATCTTCGCGACACCGTCTATTGGATCCAGCGCGCCAAGGCCGACGGCATGAACGTGATGGGCTACAACTACTGGAGCCTCACCGACAACTACGAATGGGGCAGCTACACCCCCCGATTCGGCCTCTACACCGTGGACGTGCGCACCGACCCGTCGCTCACCCGCCGCCCCACCGACGCCGTCGGCGCCTACACCCAGATCATCGGCGCGGGCGGAGTGCCCGACGGTTACCGTCCCACCCGCGGCCCGGCCATCTGCGTGTTCGTCGATCCTCCGGCCAGTTGCCTGTCTCCGGTGGCGGAGCAGTAGGCGGGCGTAGCCGCGGTCAAGGCGTGCGCCATTTCTCGTCGGTCAACAGGCTGCTGGCCTGCGGGCCCATCAGGAGCATGCCACCGTCCACCACATAGGACGCGCCGGTGACATAGCTCGCCTCCGGTGCGGCGAGAAACGCCACCACGGCAGCGACCTCCTCGGCGTGCCCGGTCCGCCCGAGCGGCACGCCGGGACGCGACTGCTCACGGGGATCGACGTCTTCCTGGCCGGTCATGGGTGTCGAGATCTCGCCCGGTGCAACAGAGTTGACGGTGATGTCGCGTTCGGCGAGTTCCAGCGCCAGTACTTTAGTCAGCGCGCCGAGCCCCGCCTTGGCCGCGCAGTACGGTGCCGCGCCCACCCGGGGAACGTGTTCGTGCACGCTGGTGATGTTGATGATCCGGCCGCCGTTACCCGCCGCGATCATGTGCCCGGCGGCGCGCTGCGAGCAGAGGAACGCGCCGTCCAGGTCCACCGACAGCACGTGCCGCCAGGTGTCGAAGTCCATGTCCATCGCCTTCTGAGCCGACCCGGTACCGGCGCAGTTCACCAGCACATCGATGCCACCGAGTTCGTCGGCGAGTTCATCGATCACCGATCCGGCGTCCGCCGGATTCGCCAGGTCGAGACGGCGCACGGCGGCGGTCCGGCCGTGTTCGCGCACCTGCGCCGCGGTGTCCTGCGCACCGCGCTGGTCACTGTGGAAGGTCAGACCGACATCGCTCCCGCCCGCGGCGAGTGCGACGGCGATGGAGGCGCCGATTCCGGAGTCTCCCCCGGTCACCACGGCTCGCCGCGGAGTTCCTGCTCGTTCTTCCGGAAGTGGAGCGGTAGTAGCCATATCCCGCGACTACCCGGGCGGCCACAGACGACACCCCACCCGCGCCCGCGAGGACGATCGCCGTCGACGCCGCGCGATGTTACGCGGCTTCGGGTTCCGGGTATCCGCCCTGGAGCAAGCCGAGAGGAGGGCGCGACGATGACTGCTCCCTGGTGGCGCGATGCGGTGATCTACGAGATCTACATCCGAAGTTTCTGCGACGGCAACGGCGACGGCCTCGGCGACATCGCCGGTATCCGGTCTCGGCTGCCCTATCTCCGCGACCTCGGAGTCGAGGCGATCTGGATAACGCCCTGGTACCCGTCGCCGATGGCGGACGGGGGGTACGACGTCGCCGACTACCGCGGCATCGATTCCCGGTTCGGCACGCTCGCGGAGGCCGAAGAGCTGATCGCCGAGGTGCACGCGCAGGGTATGCGCATCATCGTCGACCTGGTGCCCAACCACACCTCGGATCGGCATCCCTGGTTCGAGCAGGCGCTCGCGGCCGGGCCGGGTTCGCCGGAGCGAGCTCGTTACATCTTCCGGTACGGCGCTGCCTCCGGCGGTCCGCCGAACAATTGGCGGAGTGTGTTCGGTGGCCGGGCATGGACCCAAGTGGCGGACGGGCAGTGGTATCTGCACCTGTTCGACGCCCACCAGCCGGACCTGGACTGGGAGCACCCGGACGTCCGCGCCGAGTTCGAGTCGATCCTGCGTTTCTGGCTGGATCGAGGCGTGGACGGCTTCCGCATCGACGTGGCGCACGGCTTGGTCAAACACTCCGGTCTGCCGGATATCGAAGCCGATCACGAGGACATGATGGAGCCGCCGGATCGGACCGACCATCCGCACTGGGACCGGCCGGAGGTACACGAGATCTATCGCGCCTGGCGCAAGATCGCGGACTCCTACGGGCCGGATCGCGTCTTCGTCGCCGAAGCCTGGGTGGCCAAACCCGAGCGCCTCGCATGCTACGTGCGTCCGGACGAACTGCACACGGCGTTCAACTTCGACTTTCTGCGGTGTTCCTGGCACGCCGACGCGCTGCGTGCCGTGGTGGACTGCACGACCGCAGCGTTGGCGGCGGTGGGCGCGCCACCCACCTGGGTGTTGTCCAACCACGACATCACCAGACACGTGACCCGCTACGGGCGGGCCTCCACGCGTGGCGGCGGTTCGCAGCACGAACCGCACGGTCCCGTCGATGTCGGGCTCGGTCGTCGCCGCGCCAGGGCGGCGTTGCTGCTGATGCTCGCGTTGCCGGGCAGCGCTTACCTCTATCAAGGCGAGGAACTCGGGCTGGAGGAAGTGGAAGATCTCCCCGTCGCGGTGCTACAGGACCCCACCTGGGAGCGCTCCGGCCACACCGCGCGCGGCCGCGACGGGTGCCGTGTCCCACTGCCGTGGAGCGGGTTCCGGCCACCGTTCGGATTCGGCCCGGCCGACACGTCGCCCTGGCTGCCGCAGCCCCAGCGCTGGGTGTCGCTGACCGCCGAATTGCAGAAGCGCGAACCGGACTCGATGCTCGATCTCTACCACCGGGCGCTGCGTCTGCGCCGGGACCATCCGGCCCTCGGGGATGGCGCCTGGTCCTGGCTGCCCAGTGCGCCGGGCGTTCTGGCACTCCGACGCTCTCCCGGCCTGGTGTGCATTCTGAACCTGTCGAACGGGCCGACCACGCTGCCCGGCCACGAGCGGGTGTTGCTGTCCAGCGAGCCCCTGGCGGACGGCACCCTGCCTTCCGACAGCGCGGTCTGGCTGGAGGTCGTGCCTCACCAGGGCGCTTGACCAGCCCGGACCCACATTCTTTCCCGGTGCGGGGGTACTCGCGCCGTGAAAAGGAGGTGGCCCATGCCGGACTTACGCGACAACGACGCAGCGGCGCCGACGGCCGAACAGTTCACGCGAGCCGTCCTGCGCGCCGCCGCCAAACCCGAGCGCATCGCCTCGGTGGTGACACTCGTCGTCGGCGACCGCATCGAGGCGGGGCCGATCAGAGTGGGACCGGCGAGGCTCGCGGTCGCGGCCGTGGAAGGTCGTCCGGGAATCGTGCGTGCCGGCCCGTGCGAGGCCGACGGCTGGGATGTCGGCGTGGAGGTGCCGGTCATGCTTCGGCTGCGGATCAGCATGATCGGTGTCGTCGCCCGTTTCGCGGGCGCCGTCGCGGTTCGCATGCGTTTCGCCCTGGTGCCGCAGGACTCGTGCACTCTGCTCGTCCACACCGAGGAGGTGGGGACCGAACACGTCGACGTGGAAGTTCTCCCGCTGAACAGGGCGGCCGAGTTGATCCATCGCATCGGCGATATCCGCGGCGTGGTCGCCGACCACATCGTGGCGTACCTGCGTGAGCTGCTCACGAGCCGGGAAGTGCTGGAGCTGCGGCGCATCGACGTCGCCGACCTGATCGACCGAGCGTGGGACTCCGGCCTGCTCATTCCGCCCGCCTTCTCGGGCCGGGCCGACGTCGAGCGGCGCGGCGCATGAAGGTGATCGTCACCGGAGCCAGCGGCAACGTCGGGACGGCGTTGTTGCGGGCACTGCGCGCAGACGACTGCGAAATCGTCGGCATCGCCCGTCGCACACCCGACCGTGCGCGGGAACCCTATGCGGACGTCCGGTGGGTGCCCTGCGATATCGGGGCCGACGGCTCGGCCGAGATACTGCGGGCCGCCTGCACAGGCGCGGACGTTCTCGTGCATCTGGCATGGGCGATCCATCCGCACCGCGACGACCCGCCGATGCGCAGGACCAACCTGGTCGGCACCGACAACGTGCTGAGCGCCGCGGCGCAGGCGGCGGTTCCCCATCTCGTCGCCGCTTCGTCGTGCGCCGCCTACACCCCGGCCGAGCGATGGCGGCGGGTATCGGAAGGGTGGCAGCTGTCCGGGGTGCCCGGCAGCTCGTACAGCATGGCCAAGGCGGAGTTGGAGTTACAACTGGACCGCTTCGCGGCGCGCCACCCAGAGGTCCGCACAGCGCGCATCCGTCCGTGCGGCATAGCGCAAGCCGACGCCGCCGCGGAACTGGCGGACTGGATCCTGCCACCGTGGTTGCCCCGGTGTCTGTTGGGGGGACGCCTGGTACCGGTGCCCCTGTGGCGCGACTTCCGGCTGCAATTGGTGCACAGCGCGGACGTCGCGGCGGCGATCCGGCGGATCGTGCACCAGCGTGCGGCAGGCGCGTTCAACCTCGCCGCCGAACCGTCCGTGCGAGCCGACGCACTCGCGGCGATGTTCGGCGGCTTCCGTCTGCCGACGCACCGGCGAGTGCTCCGAGCCGTCGCCTGGACCGGATGGCGCACCGGACTGCTACCGCTGCATCCGGCCTGGCTGACTCTTGCCGACCGCGCCTGCCTGATCGACTCGTCCAAGGCCCGTCGGGAACTCGGCTGGATGCCGTGTTTCGGCATGCACGAAATCTGCGCGGAGTTGGTGTCGGCCATGCGCGTAGGCCGGACCGGTTACAGCCCGCCGCTCGCCCCCGCCCGGAAATTACGGATCGGACGTCCGTCTCACCAAAGTCAGCGTGCCGGCGGCAGCCATAGGCGTTGAGTGCGGGCACTCGAGGACCGGATCGTCCCCCGCTGTCGCGGCTCGTGTCGCTGCGAACAACCGGCAATTCGAACCCGTATCGTCGCCAGCGAACAAGCAACGCATCTCTTGCTCGTCGTGCGCTGGGTTAGGCAGTGAAAGCCATCTCGAACAGCCGACCATATTGGTAAGGAGAGCGATGTTCACCCACAACAAGGATCTCCAGTTCGAAGTTCGCGTGGACCGTCCCGATCCACGTTTCGCGACCCTGCTGCAAGAGCAATTCGGCGGCGCCAACGGCGAATTGAAGGCCGCCATGCAATATTTCAATCAGGCGTTCATGCTGCGTGGCAAGCATCCGAAAACCTACGACCTGTTCATGGACATCGCCACCGAGGAACTCAGCCATCTGGAGATCGTCGGCGCGATGATCACCATGTTGCTCGACGGGCTCAACGACGATTTGAAGCAGGCCAACGAGCGGTGCGACTGGATGCCGATGGTGGCGACACCCGGCGGACGTGACCAGGTGATCCATCAGGTCGCGGTGAACCCGCTGTACTTCGCGCTCAGCGGCGGCGGCCCCGTCGTGAAGGACTCCGCGGGCGTGCCGTGGTCGGGCTCGTACGTCGACGCCAATGGCGAACCTTCGGTCGATCTGCGCAGCAATCTCGCCGCGGAGTCGCGCGCCAAGATCGTCTACGAGTATCTCAAGCAGTTCACCGACGATCCCGGTGTGCAGGACACACTTTCGTTCTTGATGACCCGCGAGATCGCGCACTTCCAGCAGTTCACGGCGGCGCTGAACGAATTGCCGGTCAACTTCCCGCCCGGAGCACTGCCCGGCGACGATCGGTTCCAGAATGTGGCCTTCAACATGTCCAACGGCGCCGCGAGCGCCCGCGGCCCCTGGAACGAAGGACAGGGACCGTGGCCATCGGGCACGGAATGGCGCTACATCGACAATCCGGTCAGCGAGTGGCTCGATTCCGACGACCGCGTGAACCACGGCGCGAAGACCAATCCCCAAGGCGAGCCCGCGGTCCACGGCACCAAACCGTTCACCCACGAGTCGCACATACCGGACTGATCTCTCCAGCGCCTGCGACCGGGACGGAGTACGGCGGTTCAGGCTTCGGGCGACGCGGCGCACGGCACCTCCTGCCGCGCGCCGCGCGCATATCGCCCTGCCGTCCTTGCCGCGGCTTGCCGATCAGGCCTTCGGCGCGATCCGACCTCGCGATGCCGCGCGGCTGCGGCTCGGCCGTTTCCGTCAGGTGCTCACGCTGCCCGCGATGGGAGCGGGGTATATCGAGGTCGGCACCATGTGGCGCCACGGGCGATGGATCTCCGCCCCGGGCAGGGAAGCCAGTTCCGGGATCCAGCGCCGCACGTAGTTCCCCTCGGGGTCGTAGCGTTCGGCGGTGCCGACCGCGCGCGGGTCCAGACGCCCCGCCTGCTGCCAGGTGAAGCGGTCGCTCGCCGCGTCGTCGAGCAGCCACCGGCGGAAATGTTCGGCGCCGACCCGCCAGTCCACATGCAGCGTCGCGGTGAGGAAACTGGCGGCGATCATCCGGGCGCGCTCCGGCATCCATCCTTGCGCGGCCAACTGCCGCATACCCGCGTCGACGATCGGGTACCCGGTGCGGCCGTCGCGCCAGGCACCGACCACGACCGGATCGTGCGCCTGCCGCTCGCCGTGGCCCTCTGCCGACCGCGCGATGTCGGCCCGGGCGACGAGGAACTGGAGATGGAAGTCGCGCCGAGCGAGCTGACGGACGAAAGCGCGTCCGTCCGTCGTCGCCATGTCGGTGTGATACACCATTTCGGCGGCGGACAGGCAACCGAAATGCAGGTATGGCGACAGGCGGCAGCAACCCTCCCCCGTGAGGTCACCGCTGAACCGGCCGCGTGGTGGTCGCGGATCGGCGAGGCAGCCCCGCCACAGCGCACGGCCGGTGATCTCGCCTCCGACCGCCAGCTGCGGTGAAATGGCCGCCTCGCCGAGTTCGTCGAATCTCGGCACCGGATCGCTGTCGATGCGGGGGACGACCAATTCCGTCGGCTGGTCCAGCGGTCGCCGCTTCGGCGCCGACAACCACCGGCGAAAGTAGGTCGCGAAGTCCGGAACCTCGTCGTCCGGCCGGTGCGGGCCGCAGTCGGCGGGATCCACGGCGGTGAGGGTGGCGGGATGAATGTGCAGCAGGCAGCTGCGCCGCTCCAGCCGTTCCCGCAGTGCCCGTAGTCGGCATCGGCTGTACCAGGCGGTGTCCTCGGCGATGTGGACGCTGTCGGCGTGCACCTGTGCGGCCACTCGATCCACCGCGTCGACGTAGTCACCGTGCCGAACCACCAGTTGCCCTCCGGCGCAGCGCAGTTCGGCATCGAGTTCGGCCAGCGCGGCGGAGAGGAAGCGGAGTTTGTTCCCGGCCGGGCGGGCGCTGCCGACGAGACGGTCGTCGACGACGTACAGCGGAATCATCGCCGCGCCCTCGCGGACGGCGGCCGACAGGACCGGATTGTCGTGTACCCGCAGGTCACGGGTGAAAAGTGCGATTGTTACGGCCATTCGAGGTTCTCGACGACAGGCGTCCGTCGCGAGGGTCGACGACGGCGGTATCGGACATTCGGCGGCGTGCCACGCCGATGCGGGCGGTATCGGAGTAACGAGCTTTACGCCAATGCTGCGGGACCGCGGCTGTCATGTCAAGTTCGACACCCGCGTCCGCGCGTGCCGGATCAGTGTTCGCGGAACAGATCGGTGAGCCAGGGCTCCAGGTCGGCGCTGAGCGCGGTCAGATCCGGCTCGCGCGACTCGTCGAGCGCATCGGCGGTGAGCTGGCGCACGGCGTAGACGACACCCATGTAAGCGGTGACCGACAACAGTGGCTGCCGATCCCCGGTCGCACTCCGCACCAGACCGCGGATGTACTCGGCGAACAGCCGGATCGACTTGCGTCTGCGCCGCCGGGCGGCAGGCCCGAGTCCGTCGATCTCCACCTGGTAGGCGCGGGCCACGACCACGTCGTTCTGCAGCGAGCCGAGATACTGGCCGAGGGCGTCGGCGACGATGGATCTGCGGTCTCGGCCCTTTATGTCCGCGCGCGTCAGCTGGGTCAGCAGCACTTGGATGAAGCGGTCGTAGCCCGCGAACACGCAGTCGTCCTTGTTGGCGAACGCGTCGTAGAAGGCCGCCAGGGAGACTCCGGCCCGCTTGGCGATATCGGTGGGACCGAATCCGGCGTATCCGCGGGCGGCCAGCAGTTCGGTCACGGCGATCAGCAGCCGTTCCCGCTGCGCCGCCATCACCTGCTCCCGCCCCAGATTGTGCCTACCCCGCGGCAACGCGGCGGGAAGTGTGAAGAACACTCCATCTCGCACCGGAACGATCGGTGCGTCGGCGTCGGCGGGTGCGGCGGACACCTCTGCAGACTACCGAGCCGCGCGATTTCCGGTATGGGTGTGGCTGCGTCCGACGGATCCGCTGACGACCACGGCGTGGCCCGGGCATGTCGCCGGGCCACGCGCAGCGGTCAGCCGAGCGGCAACTCCAGGCAGGAAGCAGCGCCGTCCGCCGCACTGATGGTGATCGTGGAACCGGCCTTGTTGGCGCTGGAATACAGCGGGTCCATGCCGTCGAAGACCAGCATCAACCGATGGCCGTCCGGCAGGTCGTAGGCGGCCGCCTGCAACTCCCAGGAAACGGTCGCGGGCAGGCCCGACTCGATGGTCTTCGGTTCGTGCGTGATGATTCTCGCCGAGCCGTTCTCGTCGACATCGAGCAGATAGGCGATCACCGTCGCGGAGTCCTCGCTGCTGTCGACGGTCACTCGCACCCGGGGGATGCCGCGGATCTGGCGGGCGACGCCGCCGCGCGCCGCGAGCAGCGGCCCCGTCGACCAGACGAGGGCACGGCCGCGGTCGATATCGCCGGTCCGGTAGATCTTGGGGTTGCCGGACCATTCCTCCTGGCCCGTCGTCATGAGCTTGTCCATGGCGACGACCTCGGGCTCCTCGCCCACCGTGAAACTACGTTGCCAACCGGACGTCGGATCGGGGGTCAGCGCACCGTCGCCGCCCTCGCGCTCATCGGTCAAGGCCAGTACTTCCGTGTCGGTGGTGACGTCCGACCACGATGCCTTCTCCTCGCGCCGCGCCGGGTCGACGATCACGTTCTGGCCGTTGCCCGACCCCGGCGTGGTCACGTAGGTGAACATGACCTGGTTGCTGATCTCCGGCCACGCGTCGACGCCGTTGTCCTCGTCTTTCAGGTAGTGATCGAGCCAGGCGTACGCCTCGCGCAGCGGCTCGTTCGGTCCCGCACCGAGCATGGGCGGAGCGATCAGGCCGGGGCCTTCCGGCGCCGCGTGATCGCCGATCCACATGTTCAACCGTTTGGGGCGCGGAAGCTTCTCGAAGGTCTCCAGCACCTGGTTGACCGGGAAAAGGCCCTCGTGCCAGGTGTTGGAGAAGAAGGTGGGGATTTCGCGACCGACATAGTGTTCCGGCGCGCGTTCGGTGCCCCACTCCACGACCGCGTCCATGTCCACGCCCTCGGCGAACTTCGCCAGGATCTCCAGCGCCACGTCGTCGAACTTGTCCGCCTGCTCGCCGCCGGTCAGGCCGACCAGTGCCTCGACGGCCTTCAGATGGCGGGTGCCGTTGTCGTACAAGCTGGTGGCGAGGTTGCCCCAGGTACTCAAGGCGACGACGACGTCGACCCGCTCGTCGTGCGCGGCCACGAGCTGGCTGATGCCGGAGCCGTAGGACTCACCCATGAAGGCGATGCCGCTGGGATCGAGCGCGTCTATCGCGTAGTCGAGCACCTTCTTGCCGTCGGCGCGATCCAATGGACCGGCGACATCGACCGTGCCTTCGGACGTGCCGAACCACGGCAGTTCCGTTCCCGGTATGGCGGACCAGCCGATTCCGCGTGGCGTGTAGGCCAGCACGTGGTAGCCCTTCCACGCAAGCGTGAGATACGCGTATTCGAACAACGGCCACCCGACGGGTGTCCACCCAGCGGGGAAGACCACCAGCGGGCACGGCCGGGAGGTGGTCTGCCGCAGCATGTGCGCCGACAGACCGATTCCGCCCGCCCCTTCGATGCGCGGAAACGTCGGCACGGCGACCTCCAGCGCCCGGCGCACCAGGTCGGCCACGTCATCGGGCACCAACCCCTTGCCGCTGCGCTTCTGCACGGCGCTGACCAAGTTCGACGCGAACTGAACTGCTTCCGGGCGCACCTGCCCCTGAGCGTCCCAGGGCCCCCGAACTGCGATCCGAGCGAGTTGTTCGGACGTGGTCGCGACGACCGGATCTCCATGCGACATCGGCGTCATCGATCCTTCCTGTCAGTTGCTGCGGAACTGCGGACCGCAGCAGCGTGACACGACAGGTCATCCGATGTCCTTCGATCCGGCGAGGCGTTTCCGGTTCGCAATGGGCCGTTGACCAGCGCAAACGCTGCAAGATTCGACTACCCGCCGCAGGCACCGCGAACGTCGGCGCGTACTCGCGAGCCAGGCGAACGTGCATCGTGTGCCAGCTGACCGGCGATGCCCGACGCGGCAACCGGCCTCCGAGGCCGGTTGCCGCGTCGGGTGGAGTTCACTGCTTCTCGGCGCCCAGTTTCACCGGAATGGACAGCGGGCCGATGGTGAAGAACGACGGCGAATACGGGATGTCCGCGGGGTCGATGGCGAGTTCGAGGTTCGGCAGCCGACGGTAGAGCGACGCGAGCGCGAGGCGGCCCTCCAGACGGGCCAGGCCCGCGCCGATGCAGTACCGCGGGCCGTGACCGAATCCGAGATGCCCACCGCGCTGCTCCCGCGTGATGTCGAACTCGTTCGCGGTCTCGCCGTACTCGGCCGGGTCGATCCCGCAGGCTTGGTACACGACACCGACCGCCTTGCCCTTGGGTATGGCGACTCCGGCCACGATCACGTCGGTCAGCGTGAATCGCCAGCTGGTCATCATCACCGAATGGCGGTAGCGCACAGTCTCTTCGACCACATCACCCCAGCGGTCTTCCGCCTTCGCGAGCGCGAGCTGATCGGGGTGTCGCGACAGCGCCAGAATGGCGTAGCCGAGCATATGCACCGTGGTCTCGTGGCCTGCCACCAGCATGATCCACAGTACGGCGACCAGTTCGTCGGCCGTGAGCTTGTCGTCCCGGTCGCGGGCTTGCACCAGACCGGTGGTGAGATCGTCGCCGGGCTCCTGCTGTTTCCGGTCGGCCAGTTCGTACAGGTAGGTCATCAGCGAGTTCTGCGTCGCGAACGCCTCCTCCGGCGGGGTGGTGTGCGCCAGAAGCGTTGCCGTCCAGCGTCGCAGCCGGTCCCGGTCCGGTTCCGGCACCCCGAACAGTTCGCAGATCACCGCCATCGGCAGCGCTTCGGTGAAGGTGGGCACCAGGTCGACGCCGTCACCGGCGGCCACCACGTCGTCCAGCAATCGATCGATGATCGCCTGGACGCGCGGCTCGAGCGCCTGCACCCGGCCCGGGGTGAATGCCTTGCTGATCAGGCCGCGCAACCGCCGGTGGTCATCGCCGTCCTTGGTGGACAGGTGATCACCCTGCACGATGGCACGCAACGGCCAGTCCTCCGGAATCGAACCGTCGTACAGGGCGGGCCAGTGCTTCGGATCCCGGGCGAAGGTCTTGTTGTCCCCGGCGAGGATCTCACGCACCGCCTCGTGCGTGAGGGCAAGGTAGGCGGGCACACCGCCGGGGAACTCCACCTCGACCACCGGCGCGATCTCCCTGAGCCGGATGCAGGTGTCCAGCAGATCCTCGTTCGCCGCGGGGAATGCGGGCAGGCTGGTTGTCATCGGTTTCCCTTCTGCGCGAGCGCCCTCCGGCCGTCGTGCTGACGGTCCTGCACGAGTATCGAAGCGAGTCCGCCCGGGGCACCGGCCGATCGGCGATTTCCTGCCTCCAACCCCAAATCGGGCGGCGCAAAACGAAAGTCCGGCGACGGCACCGGCCCACCGCCGGCGGACTCGTGGTCCCGGCAACGGTTAGGGTGGCAGTGTTCGGAGATGTCCGTGGGCGGCCAGGAGGAAAGTCGTGGAACTGAAGACGGTGCTGGGGCGCGGCGTGCGAGCGGTGAACGCCGGGGTGGCCGCCCTCCTGAGCGCGCCGGTGCTCGGGCGCCTGCTGGGCAGAGGGTTCGTGGTGATCACCTATGTGGGGCGCCGGTCCGGGCGGACGTTCAGCACACCGGTCAACTACTGGCGCAAAGGCGAAGAACTGGTCATCGGCGTCGCCTTACCGGATCGGAAGAGTTGGTGGCGCAACTTCCTCGGTGACGGCGGCCCGATCACCTTGCACTTGAACGGCGCCGACCGGCGCGGGCATGCGGTAGCGCAACGCGACGAACGCGGCCGCGTCTTCGTCAAAGTACGGCTCGACGACGCGAGCTGATCCGCCACGCCTCGTTCGCACCGGCGGCGCGGGAGCACAAGTGCGACAGCGCGGTCCGGTGCGAAGGCTAGACGCTCGCGGACGGCTTCATCTGGGCGATGATCGCCGCGCCCATCCACCGCCGTAGATACCGCCGCAGATCGTCGTCGCCGCGCGGCGGATTACCTGGGGAGATGAAGAACGACTGCATCGTGCGCAGGACGTATTCGACCAGCTCGTGCAGAGACTCGTCGTCATACCCGTAGTGCGCCCAATCGACGTCGAAGCGCTTGATCATCGTCATGCCGAAGGCCTGCGCCTCTTCGGAGGTCAGGCTCTCCGGATGGACGTTCGAGTACGTGCTCGACAGCAAGATGCCGAGATGAGGTGTGCGCCGGACCTCGGCGAGGGTGTACACCACTCCCTCGGTCATCGCTTCCACGGCGTCCCCGATCCCGCTGACGTGCTGGGTCAGCCGATCCAGGAACCCGTCGACCGATGCGATCGCCGCCGCGGTCATCAGTGCGTCCGCGCTGGGAAAGTACCGGTAGACCGTCTGCCGGATCACGCCGAGCGACTCCGCGACGTCGGCGATGCTGATCTCCGAACCCGTCTTACCGATCAGTTCGACGGCGGCGGCGACGATGCGACGCGAGGCTTCCTCGTCGTCCTTCGGCGGACTCCCGCCCCACCCGCGCCTTCCTGCCACTGCCCGCTTCCTCGACTCGAAGCCCGTCGCTTGCGAACCCCCTGAATGGAAAGCCCGTCGGCTATCCGGATCAAGGGCTCGACCGTATCACAAGGTCGACGGGGTCTCGGTTCGAGCGCCGATCTGATCATACAAATCAATCGTCATGTGTATGATCACTGGCACGCGGCTCGGCGCGACAGGAGGCGCCGCCGGGCCGGTTCGTTTGGCGAAAGTCGAGGTATAGCCCAGTGACCGATCTGCAAGTCCGGAAGATGCGCTTCGCATTCGCGGACTACGACGTGCCCTTCCTGTGGAACGAGGAGAATCCGGCCTTCTCCTCCATGGCCAACGCGGTGTCCTTCCTGGCGATCGGCTTCGAGAAAATGATCGTCAACATGATTCGCGAGGCCATGCCCCTGATCACCGATCCCGAGGTCGCCGAGGAAGCCGACGCGTTCGTGCGCCAGGAGGGGCAGCACTCCACCGCGCACCGGCAGCACGCCAACGCGCTGATCCGCCGTTATCCGGGGCTGCAGGAGACGCTCAACGAAGTGATCGCGGAATTCGACCGCCTCACCGTGAACACGCCCGTCGAATACCGGCTCGCCTACACCGCCGATCTCGAGGCGACGTTCACCCCGGTGTTCAAACTGATGCTCGACAACGACTCGACCTTGTTCCGGCCGGGCGACGACCGGGTGGCGTCGTTGTTCATCTGGCACTTCGTCGAAGAGGTCGAGCATCGCAGTTCCGCGCTGATCATCTTCGATTCCGTCGTCGGAAGCGATGTGTATCGGATGCGCATGGCGCCGTCGATCTTCCGTCACGTGCTGAAGGTGATCCGGTTGGCCTGCGCGGGCTTCAACGTGCATGTCCCGCTGGAGGAGCGGAAGGTCGACGCCCTGTCGATGTTCGCGAATTACCGGCGAAGGCAGAAACTGCGCAAGTGGTTGCCGTTTCTGGAGGCCGAGGACAACGGCCCGATGCCGCGCGCGTTCGACCACCTGCCGCTGCGCGAGCAACTCGTCGCGCTGGTGGGCATCATCCGCAGTCAGCTGCCGAAGCACAACCCGGACCACGAGAAACTACCCGCACTGGCCGATGTGTGGTTCGAACGCTATGAGGCCGGCTACGACGTCTCGCACTGGTACACCGCCGACACGGTCGCACGCTAGGAGCCGGACCGATGGCTGATCATTGCGCACCCACCTTCGACCGGCTCGCGACCGCACTCGGCTTCTCCTGCGAGGAGGCGGGCGGACCGGTCGAGGTGCGGAACCCTTTCGGGTTGGAGAACTGGACGCTGCCCGTCCTCGAATTCACGATCGTCCTCGGTGCGGTACTCGCCCTGATCTACGCGATCGTGCGGTTGCGCCGCCACGGCGATCCCACCAACTTGGTGCTCTGGTTCGGTGCGACCGCGTACCTGTTCATCATCGAGCCGCCGCTGTACTTCCCGGCGGCGTTCGGTATCGACGCACACGTCGACACGATGTTCGCGCACAACCTGTTCTCCGTGGAATTCCTCTGGGGCAGGCTACCGCTCTACATCATCGCGATCTATCCGTTCATGGCCACGCTCGCGTTCGAACTGGTGCGGATGCTCGGGGTGTTCCGGCAGTACGGGGTACTCGCCGGATCGGTGTGCGTCGGCTTCGTCCACCACGCCTTCTATGAGATCTTCGATCACCTCGGCCCGCAGCTGCGGTGGTGGGAATGGTCGGTGGACAACCCGATCAATCAACCGATGTTCGATTCGGTACCGCTTCCGAGCGTGGTCGTCTTCGCCGCTCTGTGGCCGATGTCGCTGGCGTTCTGCGTCCAATTGTTCGTCGGTCGCCACGTCGGCCAGGGGCGGATCTTCTCCGGATGGCAGTTGGCCGGGCGCACCATCGTCATCGGCGTACTCGCGTCGCTGGGCACCGCCGTGCTGCCCATCCCCGCGACGGTTTTCGGCATGGGTAGCACCACGGTGCGCGGCGTGCTCTACGCGGCGGAACTGGTCGTCGTCTCCGTCGCCGCGGTGCTGATCCTGACCCGCCAGTGGCTCCGGTTGCGGCGCGACGACTCGGGTACGGCGCTCTACACGAACGACTTCGTCCGCGTTTACGGCGTCGTGTATCTGGGCGTGATGGCATTCCTCTGGGCGACCGCTCTGCCCGATTTCTTCGCCGCCGTCGACGGTGTGACCAGCGAAGGAGACCCGATCGGAAATCTGTGGTACACCCTCGCGTGCTTCGTTGTCGCGATTCTGTGCCTGGCCGCCGTGTTCACGGTCCCCCGGCGAAGGACCGCCCCGAGCGTTGCTCCTCCCACGGCGGAAGCCACCGCGAGTTCCACGGCATAGCGGGAGCCGGACGCAGTCGGTGACGACGGGCGGCCGCCGTGGGCACGGTCGGCGGAACCGGAGTGTGACGCCCGGCTCGCTCGGGACTTTCCTTGCCGGTGCCCGGGTTGTACCAGGGGCCGATATGAGGAGGTCATGTGGCACGGGAGTACAACCGGAATCCCGCGGCGGTCGCCGCGCTGTCGCCTGAGCAGTACCACGTCACTCAGGAGAACGGCACCGAGCGGGCGTTCACGGGCGAGTACTGGGACAACCACGAGCCGGGCATCTATGTGGATGTGGTGTCCGGTGAGCCGTTGTTCGCCTCGGTCGACAAGTTCGACAGTGGAACGGGATGGCCGAGTTTCACCAAGCCGATCGAAGCCGGGAACGTGGTGCAGAAGCGTGACTTCAGTCATCTGATGGTCCGCACGGAGGTGCGTTCGGCGCATGGCGACAGCCATCTCGGGCATGTGTTCACCGACGGTCCCCGCGCCGCGGGCGGCTTGCGGTACTGCATCAATTCGACTGCGCTGCGGTTCATCCACCTCGACGACCTCGAGGCGGAAGGCTATGGGCAGTACAAGACTCTCTTCGCGAAGGAGGAGGCGTGACCGACACGCGCAAGGCGATTCTGGCCGGTGGATGCTTCTGGGGCATGCAGGACTTGATCCGCAAGCAGCCCGGGGTGGTGTCGACACGCGTCGGCTACACCGGTGGACGCAACGACCATCCCACCTACCGCAATCACCCGGGCCATGCGGAGGCGATCGAGATCGTCTACGACCCGGCCCGGACGGACTACCGGGAACTGCTGGAGTTCTTCTTCCAGATCCACGATCCGACGACGAAGGACCGCCAGGGCAACGACATCGGAAGCAGCTATCGCTCGGCGATCTTCTATCTCGATGACGACCAGAGGCGCGTCGCCCTGGACACCATCGCCGACGTGGACGCCTCCGGTCTGTGGCCCGGCAAGGTGGTCACCGAGGTGACCCCGGCGAGTGAGTTCTGGGAGGCCGAGCCGGAGCATCAGGACTACCTGCTGCGTTACCCGGACGGTTACACCTGCCACTTCCCCCGGCCGGGATGGAAGCTGCCGAAACGGCAGGCCACCGCTCAGTAGAAGCCGGTGGGTTCGGCACTTCCGCCGAGCCTTCGGAGCGCACAGTTGACGACTGCGCCACCACACCCGGGGTGGCGCAGTCGTCGCGTTTCACGACGTCCTCCGCCCGCTGCCGCCGGGCGTCCAGCCGGAAGCCTCGCGCGCACACTGTGGGCGAGACCGGACGGAAACCTCGTGCGGTAGAGAACATTTCGACTCATCCCCCGCCGTGCCGGGCTCCCCGCCGTGGGGAGAATGCGTGATCGGGCACCGATATGATCGTCGACGCTTGGAGCTCCCGGCCGGTCGACCCGAGGTAGGCACATGACGCGCAGCGGCACAAAGGTTCTCGATGTGGTGGGCAGTCGCCGGATGGCGGTGGCGACGCTGGCCACCATCACCGGCTTCTACTATCTGTTCGTCGCGTTCACCAATTGCGTCGACACCGACACCAATCGCAACGGCGTGGCCGCGGTGCTGTCTATGAAAGCGACGATCCACAATCCGGGCACGGACTGGCGCGCGATCACCAATGGCAATGTCGCGCTCGTCGCCTACATCCTCGTGGTGATCTGGGAATTCCTGATCGCCTTCGTGCTGCTCGCGGCAGGAGCCGTATGGGGCCGGGTGCTGACCGGAAGGCCGCGCAGGCTGCGAGCCGGTCTGGACGCTGCCGTGAAACTGTCGAGCCTGGGCTGGACCATGGCGGTGCTGCTGTTCTTGGGCGGGTTCCTGACCGTCGGCGGCGAATGGTTCCGCATGTGGGCCAATGACGACGTGAACGCCTCGTCGGCCGCGTTGCAGAACTTCCTCATCGCGGGCGTCGGCCTGATTCTGGTTCACCTGCCGGACTCGCAACGCAGCTTGGTCCTCGAAAATGACTCGGCAGCAACGGGATCCGACTAGTAGCCGGGGGCCGACGACGCGAACGTCAGCGACCGTTGCGTTCGAGTTCGCCCAACTGTTTCTGCAGACGTTCCAGTGCGGCCCGGATCTGGTCGATCTGCGCGTTGAGTTCGGCGATCTTCGCCTGATCCACCGGCGGGGGCTGCGCCTGCGGTGGCGCGACCGGTGGCGCGGCGGGCTGTTGACCCGGCGGCAGTGGAGCACCGGGTCCGCCGCCGGGCGGCGTGGCGAGTCTGCCGGTGGCCGGACCGAACACTTGCTCCAGCGCCTCCGCGAGGGTCGGCGCGTAGCCGACGAGGACACCGCCGGTGCCGGGATCGCGGTAACTGACCAGCACTCGCGCCAATTGCGGGAACGTCGACGCGTTCTGTGCCGTCGAGATCCGTTCGGTGAACAGCGGCTCGGCGTAGAGCACGCCGCCGTCGGCGATCGGCAGGGTGAGCAGATTGCCGTACTGAATCCGGTTCGAGCGCTCGAGCAGGGTTCGCTCGGAGGCGACTCTGGTGTCGGAGATCATCGAGTTCTGGATCTGTTGCGGACCCTGAGTGAGGGTGTCGGTGGGCAACTGCGAGACGGTGATCTTGCCGTAGCCCTCCGGGTCGGAGCGAGCGGAGACGTAGGCGGAGAGGAATTCCCGGTTGTAGCCGACCATCGCGCTGGCCAACCGGAACGACGGTTCCGCGCTGGCCTGGTCGCCGACCAGGACGTAGAACGGGGGCTGATGCGGATTGGACTCCACGGTGGGGTCGCTGGGCACCGACCAGAACGCGTTGGTGGTGAAGAATTCGCGCGGTTCGTCGACGTGGTATTTGGCGAGCATCTCGCGCTGGATCGTGAACAGGTCTTCGGGATACCGGAAGTGCGCCCGTAGCTCCGGGCTGATCGACTCCTCCGGTCGGACCGTGCCGGGGAAGACCTTCATCCAGGCCGCCAGCACCGGATCCTGCCGGTCGACCTGGTAGAGGGTGACCGTGCCGTCGTATGCGTCGACGGTCGCCTTGATGGAGTTGCGCACGTAGGAGATCTCTCGCGGCGACTCCCGCTGGGTTTCGTCGCCCGGCTCGAGGGCTTCGAGCGAACTGCGCTTTGCGTAGGGGTAGCCGTCGATCGAGGTGTACGCGTCGACGATCCAGACTATCCGGCCGTTCACGACGGCCGGGTAGGGGTCGTTGTCGGTGGTCAACCACGGTGCGACGAGTTCGACACGATGGCGGGGATCGCGGTTGAAGATGATCTTCGAACCGGGACCGATCGCCTTCGAGAAGACGATATTGCGCTCGGTGTAGGTCACCGCGAAGGCGAGGCGGTTGACCCAGTTGGCGATCGGGACGCCGCCCGCGCCCGCGTAGGTGTAGGTGGTGGTGTCGGTGTCGTACTCGCGGGGCTCGGTGCCGCCGCCCACGATGGCGTAGTCCGGGCTCGCGTGGGCGATCACTTCGCCGAAGTAGACGCGCGGCTGATCCACTCGGATCACTTGGTGGCCGGAGGCTTGGGACGCGATGTCACCGACCGCGTAGATCGGATATCCGCTGTTGCTGCTCGCGGCATCGCCCGCGGCCTCGCGGACCGCAGCGTTCACCCGGTTGGCCGGTGCGGCGACGAACCCGTTGCCGTGCGTGTAGACGGTGTGCCGATTGACCCAGTGGCGCTGGTTGCCGCTCAGCGCGGTCGGGGTCAGCTCGCGCGCCGCGACCACGTAGTCGCGCAATTGCCCACCGACCCGATAGCGATCCAGGTCCAGATGCGGTGGGAAGCTGTAGAAATTCTTCAGTTGTTGTTGCTGGGTGAACGTCCGGGAGAGCACGCTCGGGTCCAGCAGACGGACGTCACCGATCGTGGTGATGTCCGCGGGGACCTCGGGCGGCGACCTGGTGCCGACGCCGGGATAGGGCTGGTACTCGACCCGGTCGCTGCCGATCCCGTACGCCTGCCGGGTGGCCGCGATGTTGCGTTGGATGTAGACGCGCTCCATGTCGGCGGCGTTCGGGCGGACGGAGAACTGCTCGACGGCCAATGGCCAGACGGCTCCGACGAGGATCGACGACAGCAGCAGAAGCGCCGCGGCCATCGCCGGGATTCGCAGATCCCGCACGACGATGGCGGCGAAGACCGCCACGGCGCAGATCACGGCGATCGCGAAGAGAATGAGGCGGGCGGGAAGCACCGCGTTGATGTCGGTGTAGCCAGGTCCCGCGAAAGTGGGTTCCTTGCTGCGGCTGGACAGCAGTGAGTACCGGTCGAGCCAATAGGCGGCAGCCTTCAAGAGGATGAACGAGCCGGCCAGTATCGCGAGCTGCACGCGGGCCGCGTGCGTCAGGCCGCCCGTCTTTCTGGACAGCCGCAGGCCACCGAGCAGGTAGTGCGCGGCGAGGCTCGCGACAAAGGCGAGGACCACGGCGATGAACAGCCAGTTGAGTACGAATCGATAGAAAGGCAGGTCGAAGACGAAGAACCCGACATCGTGCCCGAATTGCGGGTCGGACACGCCGAAGGACCCGCCGTGGACGAACAGCTGGACGGTCATCCAGTTCGACTCCGCGGCAAGGCCGCAGACGAGCCCCAGCGTGGTCGCGATGCCGAGACCGAACCGCACCGGATGCCGGAGCACCGCCGCCCGATACGGCCGAAGACTGTTCTCCTCTTCGGACTCGGGAACGAAGAGCGGGCGGAACCTGAACGCGAGCCATAGCACCGCGAAAAGGACGCCACCGATGACCAGCGCGACCGCGATGAACAGCGAGAGCCGGGTGAACAGCACGGTCAGCCAGACACCACGGAAGCCGACTTCGCCGAACCACAGCCAGCTGACATAGCCTCGGATCAGCCGAGGCACCACCAACAGCGACACGACGAACACCGTGGCGGCGATCACCAGCACCCGGGTGCTGCGATGCAACCGTCGCGGGCGGAGGCCCTCGCGTGCGCTCATCTTGCACTCCCCGTGGCTGCCGCCCGACTCGACGATGGACGGCCGGGGCGGACTACCAAGCTCGATACTACCGGGGCGGTCGGTGCGTCGAGGCCGACCGCACCAGGGTCAGCGCTCGGGCGTCCCGGAGCGCTCGATCAGCGCCCACAGGTACGCCACGTGATCGGCCATGTCCACGGTCGGATCGTACAGCCACTGCGTCTGCAGGCCGTCGAGGAGGGCCATGGCGATGACGGCGAAGCGGTCGGGATCGAGGTCGGCGGGTAGGCGGCCGGACTCGCGAAGGTCGTCGACAGCTCGGGTGAGGGCATCCCGGACGGTGCGGTAGCGGTCGCGGAAGTATTCGTGGGCGGGATGCTCGCCGCGCGTGGCCTCGGCGGAGAAGCGCGCGTAGAGCTCGACCAATCCGGGAACTTCCGCGTTGTGCCGGATCAGGCGGAGCAATGCGGCGGGCAGGTCTGGCGGTACGGCCGGAGTGGTGAAGGTATCGCGATCGGCCTCGTCGCGACGCGCGAGGATAGCGGCGAAGAGCTGCTCTTTGCTGCCGAAGTAGTGCAGCAGACCGGTCTGGCTCAAGCCGACGGCCTCGGCGAGTTCCCGCACGGTGGTCCGGCTGTACCCCACGCGCGCCACGATCTCCAGCGCCGCCGCGAGGATTTCCTCCCGTTTGGCGATCCCCTTCGAATACGCGCCGCGCCGAACCACGACGTGACTGTACTGGACCGGCCCTGGCACGAAAACCGAATGGCATACTGTTTTCGGTAACGGTCTCGACCCGAGGAGCCTCGATGACGAGCAAGCCCGACCTCACCGATCTGGCACCGGAGCAGCGCGCCGCCCTCGGCAGCGGCGCCGACTTCTGGACCACCAAGGCGATCGGTCCCGTCGCGTCGGTGACCATGACCGACGGCCCGCACGGCGTACGCAGGCAGGCGGGGGCGACCGATCACCTCGGGCCGGCCGAGAGCCTGCCCGCCACCTGCTTCCCGCCCGCGGTCGGGCTGGCGCAGAGCTGGGACACCGAGCTGGTGCGCCGGGTGGGCGAAGCGCTGGGCCGGGAGGCCCGCGCGCTGGGCGTGGACGTGCTGCTCGGTCCCGGTGTCAACATCAAGCGGGATCCGCGCGGCGGTCGCAATTTCGAGTACTACTCGGAAGATCCGCTGCTCACCGGGTGGCTCGGCGCGGCATGAGTGACGGGTTTGCAGAGCACCGGCGTAGGCGCCTCCCTCAAGCATTTCGCCGCCAACAATGCCGAGCACGACCGGATGCGGTCGAGTTCCGATGTCGACCCTCGCCCGCTGCGCGAGATCTACCTGCGCGCCTTCGCCCATATCGTGCGCACCGCTCGGCCGTGGACGGTGATGTGCTCCTACAACCGGATCAACGGTGTGCATGCCGCGCAGAATCGCTGGCTGCTCACCGACGTGCTACGCGGCGAATGGGGATTCGACGGTGCGGTGGTCTCCGACTGGGGCGCGGTGGCCGACCGGCCCGCCTCCGTGACAGCCGGGCTGGATCTGGAGATGCCGGGCGGAAGCGGCATCTCCGACGCGCAGGTGATGGCGGCCATGGCCGCGGGCACACTCGACCCGGCGGACGTCGACCGCGCCGCGCGGAATGTGGCGACGCTGGCGGCGAAGGTCGTGGCCGGACGCGAGCTCGGCCATTCGGTGCACACCGCCGACGAGCATCATCGCCTGGCCCGCGAGGTGGCCGCACGATGCGTCGTCCTGTTGCGCAACGACCGCGGCCTGCTGCCGCTCGCGCCGGACCGCTCGCTCGCGGTGATCGGTGAATTCGCGGCGGAACCGCGATACCAGGGCGGGGGTAGTTCCCACGTCAATCCGACCCGGATCGGTGTGCCGCTCGAGCAGATCCGAGCGTTCGCGGGCGCCTCTGTCTCCTACAGCCGAGGCTTCAGCACGACCGATGCGGACGCCGACGGCGACGCGTTGCGTGCGGAAGCCGTCGCCGCGGCAGGGAACGCGGACGTGGCCGTGGTGTTCCTGGGCTTGGCCGCCGCGCAGGAATCCGAGGGATTCGACCGCGAGCACCTCGAGCTGCCCGCCGACCAGCTGGAACTGCTGAAGGCGGTGGTGCGGGCGCAACCGGACACGGTGGTGGTGCTGGCCCACGGCGGGGTGGTGCGGCTGGCCCAGGTGGCCGCCCTCGCGCCGGCGATCCTGGACGGTGGACTGCTCGGCCAAGCCGGAGGCGGCGCCCTCGCCGACGTGCTGTTCGGTGTGGTGAATCCGTCCGGGCGGCTGGCGGAGACTGTGCCGGTCCGGCTGCAGGACACCCCGGCCTATGCGAACTTCCCCGGCGAGAATTCGCACGTGCGCTACGGCGAGGGTCTGTACGTGGGCTACCGCTGGTACGACAGCCGGGATATGGACGTCACCTACCCGTTCGGACACGGGTTGTCCTACACCACGTTCGAATACTCCGGTCTGGCGCTCGCGGCAGAGGCGGCGGGCATCACCGTGCGCCTCGTCGTCACCAACACCGGTTCCCGTGCCGGCCGGGAGGTCGTGCAGGTGTACACGGCGCTGCCCGGCTCCGCTGTCTCGCGGCCCGTCCGTGAGCTGAAGGGGGTCGCGGTCACCGCCCAGCTGGAACCCGGCGCGAGCGAGGAAGTTTCGCTTCTACTTCGGCGCGACGACCTGGCCTACTGGGAGACGCGCGTCGATCGCTGGATCGTGGAGGGCGGTACCTACCAGGTGTGGGCGGGTGCGTCGAGCCGGGATCTGCGCGTCAGCGGGCAGGTCGACCTCGCCGGAGACCACCTGCGCATTCCGATCACGGCGGAATCGACTCTCGGCGAGGCGCTGGCCGATCCGACGGCGGCGGCCGCGCTGGCCGAGGTGTTCGGCGGCATGTCCGAGAGCATGGGCGACGCGACGGCGCTCGGCGTGGACATGATGCGGATGATCGCCTCCATCCCGCTGAACCGGCTCACCGCTTTCGGCGTCGACCCGGAGAAGCTGAACGCGCTGCTGGGTCCCGGCGACGACTGATCCGGCCGCAGCGCGTCCGGTGCATCCGCTGGACGACTGACGACCACGGTGCGCGGAAGCGTCCGTGCGAGCGCGCAGAGCAGGGCCGTGTTTCGAGCCCGTGGCTCACCGATCCAGAATCCGGAGTACGAACTGCTCGACCGAGCCCACCCCGGCATCGTCGCGGCGAAGCCGATACCGGCGTTGAGGACTGCGTTCGCGTAGACGGCTTCGAGATCCGCCACGGTGGCCGGATCGGGTCGCGCGCCGAGCGCCATACCGCCGCGCCCCGCATCAACCCAGAGCGGGCACGCCCGCGACAGATGCGTTCCCGGCCGCAGCCGTCGCCCGGTGCAGGCCGCGACGGTCGTAGGCGTAGGTCGCGGTCGCTCCGAGCACCAGGCCGATGCCGAGGCCGAGCACCGTCATCCACAAGCCCTGCCCGAAGCCGGCTTCGGCGCGGGCATCGAAGAACAGGATCGCGCGTACGGCCAAGTAGATCTGATGCATCGGCTCGAACGCGGCCAGCTTCGCGATGTAGGCGGGCGTGGCTTCCAGCGGCACCGTGGCGGCCGACGACGGCAGGCCGAGGACGACGAAAAGGATCAGGTTGACCAGCAGTCCGGCGGTGCCGAAGGTGGCCAGGACGGCCAGCGCGGTGACGCCGACGGCGACGATGGCGAGCGCGCCGTACAGCCACAGCAGCAGCGGGCCGGCCAGCGGGACGCCCAATGCCGCGGCCACACCGAGGAATATGCCGGACAGCAGCGGCGCGGCGGTGACGATGACCGCCCACTTCACCAACAGGGTGTGGAACCGGGAAATCCCGGTCGCGGGCGGGTGGACGAACCACGGGCCGTATTCGGTAGGCGTGAAACCGAGCACCGAGTCGACGAGAGTGTGGATGATCATCGCGCCGGTGAACCCCGCCAGCAGCAGGATCAAGGTGTAGAAGAAGGCGACGAGGCCTTGTCCGGCCCCGTCGTCCATGGGCCGATACGGTGCGGTGACGATCTGCACCGGGTCGGCGAGCATCAGGCGGGAGGCGCCACTGAGCTCGGCCGGTGCGCCCGGCCCCGCGGCGAGGGCGGAGTTCACCTGGTCGGTCAGGTTCTTGCCGACGGTCTCGTCCACCTGATCCAGCGCGCGGGCGGCGATGCGCTGCATGATGCCGGTGGTGTACGGGCCGATCCGCGGGTTGGTGTTGATCGTGATCACCGGGCGCTCGATCGCTCCGGGGACCACGGCGCCCGCGCCCAGAATCGCCAGCCGCTTGGTGAAGTCGGACGGGATGACGATGGCGCCGTAGACCTCGCCATGCTGCAACTGTTTGCGCGCCTCGGCGATGCCCACGACCCGCAAGTCGATCTTGTCCGCCGGGATACCGGCGACCAGCGCGTCGGTGACCTGGGCGCCGATATTCGCGGGCTTGTCGCCGATCGTGTCGCCGACGTCCTGGTTGACCAGGGCGATCGGGAAATCGTGCAGGTTCTTCTCGGTATTGCTGGCGTAACCGAGGTACATGGTGGCGAGCAGCGCCGCGAAGACCGTCAGCACTGCGATCGGGGCGGTGAAAGTCCGAACCGTCATGCGAGTCAATGTAGTCACCGCCTACAAAGTAGGCAATGACTACATTTTGTTATCCTGCATACACCATGCCGATCACTCGAAGCCGGTCCTACCACCACGGCGACCTGCGCGCGGAGCTGCTGCAGCGTGCCGAGGCGACGCTGCGCGAGTCGGGCGTCGACGGCTTGTCGCTACGTAGGCTGGCCCGCGATGTCGGAGTCAGTCACGCCGCTCCGACCCGGCATTTCAAAGACAAGCAAGCACTGCTGGACGCCATCGCGGTGTCGGGATTCCAGCGTCTCGCCACCGCCTTGGAGCAGACGGCGGCCGCGAGTTCGGCCGATGGGCACATCCGGGCCCTTGCCCGGACCTATCTGCATTTCGCGACCGAGAATTCGGCGCTCGTCGCGTTGATGTTCGCGCGCAGGCACAGCCCCGCCGCGGGCGATGCGATGTCCCGCGCCGTGGACGCGGCGTTCGCGACGCCGGTCGCGCTCATCGCCGAAGCGCAGAAGCGGGGGGAAGTGATCGACGGCGATCCGCGGCGCATCGCGCTGTCCGCGGTCGCCGCGCTACAGGGGCTGGCCACCTTCGTCGGCTCGGGCGTGATCGCCGCCGAGACCGCCGACGAACTGGTGGACGAGACGACCACGCACATGATCGAGGGCTTACGCCCCAGACCGTGACCGGCCGCGGTTGTCCCGGCGCGAGTGGTGGACCACCCGAGGCCGTCCGTCAGTACGCGATGAACAGGATCTCGTCGCGTGAGTACTCGTGGCCCGGGTGGTTCTCGGCCAGGTGGGCTTGCGTCTTCGCCACGAGATCGTCTTCGTCCGTTCCGACGATCGATTCTCCGCAGGGGCAGTTCAGCCTTCGCTTCATCAGCGTCCTTTCCTCGATCCGACAGTGTAGGCGCACGCGGGCGATCGAGCCCGGCCGAGCCGTATTGTCAGCCGGTCGGCGCCTTCCCTTGTGCCGCAACGCACTCGAGATCCGTCGCATTCCGGCCGGGGTCGGGCGCACCGGCGGTCATCGGCATGAGCGGGCATGCGATCCGACCGGCGCGCAGCTCGACGAGGCGCCGACCACGTGCCGGGCTACCTGGTCAGCCACGTGACCATTCGTGGCCCCAGTAGCTGTCGGCGGTGATCTCCTCCGCGCTGTAGGTGGACTCGTCGACCAGCACACCTTCGGTGCCGTATTCGAGATCCCAGCCACCGGGAGTGCGGACATAGAAGGAGATCATCTTGTCGTTGGTGTGCCTGCCGAGGGTCGACGACAACGGGTGACCCGCCCGCATGACGCGGTCGAGCGCCCGGCCGACGTCGTCGAGGGCGTCGACCTCGACCATGATGTGCACCAGGCCCGGCCCGTCGGGACGGGTGCCGGGGATCAGGGCGAGGCTGTGGTGGCGCTGGTTGACACCGAGGAATCGCACGCGAACCGGTCCCACGCCGGGTGGAGTGGGCACCCGGAACGAGCCGCGCGGCAGGAAACCGAGCACCTCGCAGTAGAAACGGTTCGCCTCCTCGAGGTCGGGGACCGGTAGCACGACGTGGCCCAGGCCCAATCCCTCGGTGACGAAGCGGTTGCCATGCCCGGTGACTACTGGGCTGTGGTCGAGCACCGGGCCGTGGAAGACCTCGACGGTGAACCCGGCGGGGTCGGTGAAGCCGAACGCTTCTTCCACGCGCAGTGCGTCGACCTGCTCCTGGGTCAGCGGTGTGACCGCCACGCCCGCCTGCTCCAGCGCGCGCCGCACCCGGGCCAACGCGCGATAGTCGCGCACCTCCCAGCCGACGGCCAGCACTCGGTCCTGTTCCGCCGGAACGAGTTCCAAACGGTAGGCGTGCTCGTCCATCCGCAGATACAGGCTGTCCGGGTTCGGCCCGGTGGCCCGGGCGAAGCCCATCACGTCGAAGGCGAAGGCGCGCCAAGCCGCTACGTCGGCGATGGCGACTCGGACGTAACCGAGCGAGGCGATGTCAGCCATGGATTCGTCGTACTCCTCAGGAATAGGTGACTTGCACCGTGTCGGTGACCGGGATCGCCTGGCAGGCCAGCACGTATCCCTCGGCCAGATCGGCCTCGTCGAGAACTTCGTTGTGCCGCATCTCCACCTGCCCGGACACGACCCGGCAGGTGCAGGCGCTGCACGCGCCCTCGCGGCAGGAATAGGGCGCTTCCAGCCCGTTGGCCAGCAGAACGTCGAGCAGGACCTGCCGGCGTGGCCACGGAAGCGCGCGCGTCTCGCCGTCGAGTTCCACCTCGACCTCGGCGCGGTCGCCGGAGTCGATCACGTCGGGTGCGCCCGCCTCGAACGGATTGCCGCCGAGCGACACGAATTTCTCGACGTGCACGCGCTTACGGTCGGCGCCCAGCTCGATCAGCGCCGCGGAGACAGCGTCCATGAACGGGCCGGGGCCGCACACGAACGCCTCGCGCTCGCGCCACGGTCCGGCCAGCGCGGCGAGCTGCGCGCGGGACGGCAGCCCTTGCACGCTCTCCAGCCGATGCACCACGACCAGGCGGCCGGGATACCGGGTGGACAGTTCCGCCAGTTCGGCCGCGAAGATCACCGACCGCTCGTCGCGGTTGGCGTAGATCAGCGCGCAGTGCCCTGATCCGGCCGCCAGCACCGATTTCAGGATCGACAGCACCGGGGTGATCCCGCTGCCCGCCGCGAACAACAGCACGTCGTCGTCCAGCGAGGCCGGGGTGAACACACCCGCGGGCGGCAGCGCGTCGAGCGTTGTACCCGCAACGGCGTTGTCGCACAACCAATTCGATGCGTAGCCGTCGGGCGTTCGCTTGACCGTGACCTGCAGCGGCTCCCCTTGGTGCGGCGCGCTCGACAACGAGTAGCAGCGGCTCACCGAGCCGGTCAGCTCGCTCGGAATCCGCAGGGTCAGGAACTGGCCCGGCCGATAGTCGATCGGGCTCGACTGCTCCGCGACCGGACTCAACTCCAGCGATACCGCATCGTGGGTCTCCCGGATCACCTTCGCCACGCGCAGGGTGAGAAATGCACCGGGGCGGGTCTCGGTGCCGCCGGAAGTTTCGGTCCGGGTCCCCGGTGCCACGGCCGCTCGGGGCCGATCCACTGTCGCGTCTCCTCTTCGGTCGTCCACGGCCGTCACGTGTGCGCTCACGGCACGTCCCCGTCACGAGTGCTGACCTCGATCAGCCCGTCCGCGACCGCCGCATCGATGCTGTCGCGCAGCGCCACACAGGTCCGCACCCGCGCACCGGCCGCCCCGGCGAACTCGGCGCACGCCGCCACCGCGCTCGCGCTCCATTGCACGCTGGTGTGCTGCGGACTGAACTTCTCGACGAGCACGCACGTCGCGCACGCACGGCAGCTGACCCGTTCCATCGAGTCCCCGCTCAGGCGCCGGCGGTGGCGCGCTGCTCGGCGAGATTCTCGGCGACCTCCGCCTCCCACGCCGTGACCGCCCGGGTGGTGTCCACTTCGAATTCGAAGCGGTCGGTCATCTTCGGGTCGATATCGGCCACATCGGTGTAGAACTGCTCGTACCAACGGCGCAGCTGGTAGACGGGTCCGTCCTCCTCACACAGCAGCGGGTTGTCGATGCGGGTCTTGCGCTGCCAGATCGCGGCGTCCTGTTCGAAGCCGCGCCCCAGGCCGCCCGCGAACTTCGCCGCGATGTCCTCGGCCTGCTCCGGGGGCACGCCGTGCGGCTTCTTCACTATCGCGCCGTACTGCAGCACGAACTTCGTTGGCGACACCGGATAGTGGCAATTGATGAGGATGCCCTCGACCGTCAGGCCCGCGCTTTCGCTGCGCAGGTGATCGATCATGTAGGACGGGCCATAGTAAGAGGCGTCGGAGTGCAGGACGTTCTTGCCGCCCAGCGCCTTCGCGGTCTCCCCCATCATGTCCTCGCGCGACACCGAGGTCATGTACTGACTGGCGATGTGACCTTCGAAGACGTTCTTGAAGTAGGTCGGGAACCCGAAGTGCACGTAGAAGAAGTGCGCCATGTCCACGACGTTGTCGATGACCTCGCGGCAGTTCGCGCCGTCGATCGTCATGGTGTTCCAGGTCCAGTCGGTCCACTCGTCGCTGAACGCTCCGTCGATGCGCGGAATGGCGACCTCTTCCGGCGGCGGATTGCCCTCGGGGTCGTTCCACACGAACAGCTGTTTGTTCTGCTCCAGCGTCGGCCACGAGCGGGTCCGCGCCCGGGGCGGCACCCGGCGGCCGTAGGGGATGCCCGTGCAGCGGCCGTTGCCGCCCCACCGCCAGTCGTGGAAGGGGCAGGCGATCGAGTCACCCTTGATCCGGCCGTCCCCCAGATTTCCGCCCATGTGCCTGCAATAGGCGTCCAACACGTGGAGTTCTCCGCCGGCACCGGCGAAGATCACCAGTTCGGTGCCGAAGATCTCGACGGTGTGCGGCTTCCCGTCCCGGAAGTCCTGCGCGAGCCCCAGGCAGTGCCAGCCGCGCGCGTACCGCGCTGGCGGAGCGCCCGCGTCGATCACTCGGACCTCGGTGTCGGTAGTCATCGGTTCCTCCACAATTCGCGCACGTTTGTCACCTCGATATTTCGGTTCGGCATGCCGGCCGGGAAATGCGCAGTCCCACTGGCCGGGAGGCACTCAGGCCGAATCGAGCCGCCCGAACGCGGAGCGGTAGAACAGCAGCGGCGCGGTCTCGCGGTGCTCCGACAGCGCGGTGACCCGCGCGATCACGATGGTGTGGTCACCGCCGTCCACTTCCCGCTCGACCTCGCAATCCAGCCACGCCATCGTTCCGGCCAGCAGCGGCGAGCCGTTCGGGGAGACCTCCCAGTCCACCCCCGCGAACTTGTCGGTGCCGCTGCGCGCGAGCCGACGACAGAGGTCCTGCTGGTCGTGGGCCAAGATGTTGACGCAGAGCCTGCCGACCGCTCTGATGCGCGGCCACGACGTGGAGCTGCGCGCGGGGCAGAAACAGACCGCAGGCGGCCGCAGCGACAGCGCCGAGAACGACTGACAGGTGAAGCCGACCGGCCCGTCCTCCGTCCGCGCCGTGATCACCGTGACGCCGGTACAGAAGCGACCCAGCACGGCTTTGAAATCGCGCATGTCCAGGGGTGATCCGTCCATCGCCAGCACCGGTTCCATCGGGCCTCCTATTTCTATCAGGCATATACCTGACAGCTATGACAGCAGTGCCGACCCGAGGGTCGTCAAGATCGAAGTCCGGTCACCGAGATGCGGATCCGTAGAAGCTACGTAGTTCTCCCGATTCATCCCGGCCGCGAACTCGCCACTGTGATGGGTGACACAAACGATCGAGCACGTAATGCCTGGTCGACGTTGACCGACTGTGACCGACGGAGGTTCGAATGACCGTCACCCTGCTGCCCGACACCGAGCCGCGCACCGCGCGGGTCCCGCACCGGACCCGCGCGAAGGGGGTGGAAGCCGAGGTGCCGGTGTCGATGATCGAGCGGATGACCCTCATCCTGGACGCGTTCGACGCCGCCACCCCGACGCTGACGCTGCTGGGCCTGGTGGAACGCACCGGCCTGCCGCGTTCGACCGTCCATCGGATCCTCGATCAGATGATCCGGCTGCGCTGGCTGGCCCACACCTCCGGTGGGTACCGGCTCGGCATGCGGACCCTGGAACTGGGCGGGCTCACCGCCGACCACAACGAGATCCGCGACGCGGTCAGCCCGCTGCTGCACGAGTTGTGCCAGCGCACCGGCATGGTCGGGCACCTGGCGGTGCTCGACGGACGCGAGGTGGTGTACCTGGACAAGGCGGGCGGCCGTTTGGCCGCGATGCTGCCGACCCGCCTCGGCGGCCGCATGCCCGCGCACTGCACCGCACTCGGCAAGGCCATGCTGGCCACGCTCGAGCCGAGCATCGCCGAAGCCGCGTTCCATTCCCGGCTGCCCCGGCGGACCCCGCACACCATCACCGAACCCGACGTGCTGCATCGCGCCCTGGCGCAGATCCGGCTGCGCCAGGGCGTGGCGGTCGACCGGGAGGAATCCATGGACGGAATCGCCTGCGTCGCAGCGCCGGTGCGGGGCCGCGGCACCGCCCCCGCGGCGCTGTCGCTGTCCGGGCGGGCCGAGGCGATGAGCTTCGACAAGCTGGCGCGAGTACTGCTCGAGATCTCCCATGAGGCCGGACGGACGCTGTTCGGGCGCCGGGCCCACTGGCGATAGTCCGAATCCGAATATGCCTGGGCGGTACAGTCCGACCATGACCGATGGCGTCACACCCGCGGTGCCCGACCTGCCGACCACCGCGTGGGCCGTGCTCGGCATGCTCTCGCACGCCGACGAGCTCTCCGGCTACGACTTGAAGAAATGGGCCGACTGGAGTCTGCAATTCTTCTATTGGAGCCCGTCGTTCAGCCAGATCTACGCCGAACTCAAACGGCTCGAGAAGCACGGCTATGCCAGCTCCCGCACGGTCGTGCAGGAGGACGGCGTGCGCGGCAAGCGGATGTACGCCATCACCCCGGAAGGTCGTGCGGCCGCGGCGAACTGGGTCAATCACGCGCCGGTGGAGGCGCCGGTGCTCAAGCACAGCGTGATGCTGCGGGCATGGCTCGGCAACCTCGCCGAGCCGGACCGGATGCGCGGCATACTGACCGAGCACATCGAATACGCCGAGAAGATGCGCAGGCGCGCCGAGGCCGACGCACAAGGCGCAGAGGCGAATCCCGACTGGGCCTATCCCGAACTGGTGCTGCGCTGGTGCGTGCGGCACTACGAGGCGGAACGCGATTTCGCCCTGCAGCTGCTGGCGGATATCGAACGACTCACTGAGTGAGACGACACCTGGTTCTTCCGGCCTCGCCATATTTCTATTAGGCATATGGAGGTGGCGGACGATGACCGGTGAACTGGACTCGGTGCCTGCCGCGGTGGCGGCGATCGCGAGCGGCGGCATGGCGCTCGTCGTGGACGACGAGGACCGGGAGAACGAAGGCGATCTGGTGCTCGCCGCGGAGAAGGCGACCGCGGCGAACATCGGATTCCTGGTGCGGCACACCAGCGGCGTGCTGTGCGTGCCCATGGCGGGTAGCGACCTGGACCGGCTGGAGCTGCCGCCGATGACAGCGGTCAACCAGGACCCGAAGGGCACCGCGTACACGGTCTCCGTGGACGCGGCGGCGGGCGTCGGCACCGGCATATCGGCCGCCGACCGCGCGCGGACCATGCGGTTGCTCGCCGATCCCGGCGCCACGCCGCGGGATTTCACTCGCCCGGGACATGTATTCCCGCTGCGCGCGCACCCGCGTGGCGTGCTGGGTCGGCCGGGGCACACCGAGGCCGCGGTCGACTTGGTGCGAATGGCGGGCCTGCGCCCGGCCGGAGTCATCGCCGAGGTGGTGCGCGACGACGGGTCGATGGCCCGGCTCCCCGACCTGCTGACCATGGCCAGGGTGCACGGAATCCCGATCATTTCCATCGCCGACCTGATCGATCACCGCCGCAGGCTGGAGCAGGGCGTCGTGCGCGTCGTCGAGACCCGGCTGCCCACCCCCTTCGGCGAGTTCCGGCTCATCGGCTATCGGGACACGACGAACAACGCCGAACATCTCGCGCTCGTGTTCGGCGCGCCGGGCGAGCGGGAGGTGCTGACCCGGGTGCACTCGGAATGTCTCACCGGTGACGCGTTCGGCTCGCTGCGCTGCGACTGCGGCGAGCAGCTCGACGCCGCCCTGCGGGCAGTGGCCGCCGAGGGCCACGGCGTCGTGGTGTACCTGCGCGGACAAGAGGGGCGCGGCGTCGGACTGCTGAACAAACTGCGCGCCTACGCGCTCCAGGACGGGGGCGCCGACACGGTCGACGCGAATCTGCGGCTCGGGCTGCCCGTCGACGCCCGTCACTACGGCGCCGCGGCGCGGATTCTGGCCGACCTGGGTGTGCGGTCGGTCCGGTTGCTCAGCAACAATCCGGCCAAGCAGGCGGGCTTGACCGAATACGGCATCGCCGTGCAACAGCGGATCCCGCTGCAGACCAGTCCGACCGAGCACAACGTGCGCTACCTGCGCGCCAAGCGCGACCGCATGCGCCATCAACTCAGCGACGTCGACGCCGCTGTCGCCGCTCGATGAGCGGAGCCGGTTCGGTCCGTCCGCGGTCACCGGAACGCCGCCCTCGCTGCCGCGCCGGCCGGACCCGCGGACACGTTCCTCGGAGTTGAATTTGTCCAGAACGCACTTCCGCGCCGCGCGCGGTACCTAGGGTTGACACCCATGGCGCGGCGTCCCATCGGCAACCTCCCTGCCGAGGTCACCAGCTTCGTCGGGCGCCGGGAGGAACTCGCCGCCGCGAAGCGGCTGCTGCCCACGACGCGGGTGCTCACCCTGCTCGGGCCCGGCGGTGTCGGCAAGACCCGGCTGTCCCGCCAGGTCGGCGTCGCGGTCGCGCGCGCGTTCCCGGACGGGGTATGGCTGGTCGAGCTGGCCGACGTCCACGACCCGGACCTGGTGACGGTGACCGTCGCGGAGGCATTGGCGTTGCGCGACGACACGGCGGCGCCCCTGCGGCGGCTCACCGAGTTCCTCGCGGACAAACGGCTGCTGTTGATCTTGGACAACTGCGAGCACCTGATCGACGCCTGCGCCCGGCTGGTCGGCAGGATCGTGGCCACCACCACGGAGGTCCGGGTGCTGGCGACCAGCCGGGAGGTGCTCGGCGTGCAGGGAGAACAGGTCATGCCCGTCGCGCCCCTGCCGCTACCGGACGGAGCGACCACCGACAGCGATGCGATGCGCCTGCTCGCCGAACGGGCGAGCGCCGCCAACCCCGGCTTCGCGGCCACCCCCGTCAATCGCGACGCGCTGGCCGCGATCTGCCGCAGGCTGGACGGCATTCCGCTCGCGTTGGAACTGGCCGCGTTGCGGTTGCGCGTGTTCACTCCGGAACAGATCCTCGCCCGGCTCGACGACACCATGGGCCTGCTGAGCGCGGGACCGCGGCTCGCGCCGGAACGGCAACAGACCATCGAGGGCGCGATCCGCTGGAGCTACGACCTGTGCACCCCGGCCGAACAGCGCTTGTGGGAGCAACTGTCGGTGTTCTCCGGCGGCTTCGACATCGACGCCGCCGAAGCCGTGTGCCTGCCCGCCCCCACGGGACCGGCGGGGATCGACGCGCTGACCGGCCTGGTCGACAAGTCGGTGCTGAGCCTGCGCTACGACGGCGAGGTCGGACGGTACTCGATGCTGGAGCCGATCCGGCAGTTCGCCCGCGACCGGCTGGCCGAGCGCGGCGACGAGTCCGAGGTGCGTGCGCGTCACCGCGATCACTACCGGCGGCTGGTGCTGCGCGGCCGCACCGCGTATTGGAGTTCCGACGACGTCGCGTGGTTCCGCGAATTGAACCGCGAGCACGCGAATCTGCGCGCGGCGCTGCAGTTCGGCCTCACCGACGCACCCGAATCGGCGCTCGAGATGGCGGCGGTGCTGCGGCCGTTCTGGGAGCACAATCGCTTCCTCACCGAAGGCTACCGCTGGCTGACCGACGCGCTGACGAAGGCGAGCGAACCGACCGAGCTGCGCGCACGCGGGCTCTCCGCGGCGGCCTCGCTCGCGGCGTTGCTGTCCGACCGCGGGTCCGCGCGCCAGCTGGTCGACGAATGCGTCGCCCTGGCGCGCAGGGTCAACGCCCCCGACATCCTCGCGGAGGCGATGCTCGATTCGGCGCTGCTGGCCTTCAACGACGGCGATACCGCCCGCGCGCTCGAATTGGCCGAGACCGCGACGCATCTGGCAGCCGAGTGCGGCCATCACGCGATGGAGATGGACAGCCTCGCCTTCGCCTTCGTGTGCGCGCTGGTGCTCGCCGACGAACGCTCGACCGCTTTCGCCGAGCGGCTGCTGGCGATCACCACCGAGCGGGGACCGCACCTGCTCGGTGGGCTGGCGCAGTGGTCGATGGGCCTGGATCATTGGCGGCGCGGCGATCAGCGTGCCGCGACGCGGTACCTCGCCCGCTCCATCGAGATGTTCAGTCTGTTCGACCGATGCGTCTGGCTCGCCTCCGGATTCGAAGGGCTGGCGTGGTCGGCGGTCGCCCGCGCCGACTTCGAGCGAGCCGCCCGCCTGCTCGGCGCCGCGGAGATCCTGGCGCGCAGCACGGTGCGCCTCGCCCACGCCATCACCGGCGTACTCGGTGACAAGATGCGCGGTCGCGTGCGAGAAGCGCTGGGCCAGAAGAAGTTCGAGGAGATATTCGACAGCGGCGCGACGCTCTCGCTGAGCGAGGCGATCGACTACGCGCTGGGACGCACGCCAGCCACGGCGCGACCGCCGCAGGCCGCCTCGGTCGAGTCACAGGCGGCGGACGTCCTCACGCGCAGGGAGAAGGACGTCGCCCGGCTGGTGGCGGCGGGCCACAGCAACAAACGCATCGCCGCCGATCTGGTGATCTCCGTGCGCACCGCCGAAACCCACGTCGAGCACATTCTCACCAAGCTCGGTTTCACTTCCCGAACCCAGATCGCGGGGTGGGTCCGCGATCACGAGCTGTGATCGACGTGGGCGGCGGTGCTCAGATCATCCGATCCGTGACCGGCAGGCCGAACGCGTCGCGGCCGTACAGGACGAGCGCGCGCTCGACGTCGTTGATGACGTGCACGCTTCCGGCGTGCGCGTCGCGCCAGTGCCGTTCGATCGGATTGGGTCGGCGGATCGAATGCCCGCCGGAGTTCTCGAACAGCAGATCGATGGCCTCGATGGCGCGTTCGGTGCCGCGCACCTGATCGCGGCGGCTGCGTACCCGCAGTTCGAGGGGGATCTCCTCCCCCGCCTCGGCATAGCGCAGCTGTTCGCCGATGTTGCGCTCCATCTGCAGGACGGCGGCGTCGATCTCGGAGGCGGCGCGAGCGACCCGGACGTGCGCGAACGGATCCTCGGCCGCCTTCTGCCCGCCGTAGGAGATCCGCACTCGCTCGCGCATGCGCTCGATGTGCGCTTCGTAGGCGCCTTGGGCGGCGCCGATGATGGGTGCGGTGATGGTGTTGGAGAACACCGCGCCGAACGAGATCCGGTACAGCGGCGCGGTATTGACCTCCTGCCCGGGCCCGCGCAGCTCGGCCTGCTCGGTCGCGCTGTAGGTCCGGTGGACGGGGACGAACGCCTTCTCGATGAGGATATCGTTGCTGCCGGTGCCCGACAGCCCCGACACGTGCCAGACGTCCTCGATGCGGTAGTCGGCGCGCGGGACCAGAACGGTCAGGTACTCCGCTCCGCCTTCGGCATTCGGCACGACCGCGCCGAGGAAGGCCCACCGGGCGTGATCGCAGCCGGAGGAGAAGCTCCACCGACCGCTGATCTCGAAACCGCCCTCGACGGGCGTGAGCTTGCCGGTCGGCGCGTAGGACGACGAGACCAGCGTGTCCGGATCGGCGCTCCACACGTCCTCCTGCGCCCGCAGCGGGAACAACGCCAGCTGCCACGGGTGCGCGCCCAGCACCGACGACACCCACGCCGTCGACGGGCATGCCGTCGCGATGGCGCGGATCACCTCGTAGAACGCGACCGGTGAGGATTCGTCGCCGCCGAAGCGGGACGGTTGCAGCATGCGGAACACCCCGGCTTCGGTCAGCTCGCTGATGCTCTGGTCGGGCACTCTGCGCTGCAGTTCGGCGTCGGCGGCTCGCTCTCGGATCGCGGGCAGCAGATCCCGTACCCGATCGAGCACCTTGTTCGTCATTTGCGGTAGTCCTCCTGGTAGTGCCGTCTTTCGACGCTAGGCCGGTGCGGTGCCGTCCGGTCCGATCCATCCCGATGACCGGAACCCGCCGTCCGGATCAGCTGGTGCGGGCCGCGGCGATGCCGGCGCGGCGGCCGAAGAAGGTGCCGTCGCCGAGCGAAGTGCCGCTGATGTAACCCTCGCCGTGCAGGTTGCTCGCGGCCCGGCCCGCGGCGAACAGTCCGGGGATCGCGGCGCCGTCGATATCGAGCACGGCGCCGTCGAGGGAGGTGTGCAGACCGCCGAGGGTGAACACGGAGGCACCGGTCCCACGGCGATCACCGGATTCCGACGGTGGCCGCACCCCGGTCCGCACGTCGATCGCGGCGAGCGGCGGCGCGAGCGGACGCACCCAGCGCGGCGCCTTCTCGAACTCGGGATCCGCACCGCGCGAGGCGGAATCGTTGTAGCGGCGGACGGTGTCGGCCAGCGCGGCCGCCGGTAGACCCATCAGGTCGGCGAGTTCCTCGGCGGTCTCCGCCACGTGAGTCGGTCGCACGCCCCACCGTTGCGGTTCCGGCACTTCCTCGAAGGCTCGTTCGTCGAGCACGACCCAGGTCCGCATGCCCTGCCGGAACAGCGCCGCCTGGCCGATCCGGCCGGGATAGGTGTCCTCGTTGACGAACCGCTGCCCGTGCCCGTTCACCACGATGCCGCGCGCGGCGAGGCCGGGAACGAGCGAGATGCCGACCTGACCCGTGGACATGTGCCGCACGGCCGCGCCGAGCGCCTGCGCCATCCGGATGCCGCTTCCGTCGTCGGTGCCCGCGCTGACTTTGGTGTGCCCCAGCAGTTTCGGCGCGTGCGCGGCGAGCATGGCGTCGTTGTCGACGAATCCGCCGGTGGTCAGCACGACGCCGCGGCGAGCCCGAATGGTCAGCTCCGTGCCGTACCGGCGAGCCACCACGCCGACGACCGCGCCGTCGCCCGCGACGACCAGGCGGGCCGCTCGGGTGTCGAAAAGCGTTGTGGCGCCAGCTGTTCGCGCGGCCTCGGCCAGGCAGTCCATGAGCAGCTTGCCGCCGAAGCCGGCAGTGGCCGGGCGATGTCCGCGCGGCGCGGGCGTGGCGAGGCCGGCGAACGGGCTGCTGTTCTCCCCCAGCCACATGAGCCCGTCGTCGGTCGGCGGCACCCACGCCGGCGCGTCCCACAGCGTGGGGTTGAACGGCACGCCGCGGTCGGCCAGCCAGTGGAAATGGGCGACGCTGTCCTCGCTGTAGCGCGTGATCTTGGCCGTGTCGGCGCTCGGACCGAGCGCCGCGGACAGGAACGCGGCCATCGCCGCCGGGTCGTCGTCGAACCCGCAGGCCCGCTGGATCGGTGTGCCGCCGCCGAGATAGATCTCGCCGCCGGACAGGGCGGAAGCGCCACCCGGACCACTCATCCGCTCCAGCACCAGAACCCGCGCGCCGCTGCCCGCCGCCTCGAATGCCGCCGCCGCTCCGGCGCACCCGTAACCGACCACCAGCACGTCGGTCTCGAGGTCGTAGGCGCGCACGTCGGCGGCCTCCCGAGGCGCGACCGAATTCCGATCACTCATGGGTCGACCTTCCCGTGCCGATCGCGACGGCCGGGCGCCCGTCTTGGTGAGCGACTCGCCGGTCCCGGTCATCGGGACTGTGGTCGGTCGCGGGCTCGCCATATGGCGATGGTGTGTGAACGGCGTCACGTCTGCATGGGCGCCAGCGAGGAGGAAGATTTCATGCGGGTCCTGGTCACCGGAGTTTCCGAGCCGACCGGTCGCGCGGTGGCGCGCATGCTGCTGGCCGCGGGCCACGACGTGGCCGGGCTGGACCGTGAACGGCACCGGTACGTCGACCCTCGGGTCGAGGTGGTCACCGGCGACCCGGCCGACCCCGCACTGTGCGCACGGGCCGTCGCCGAGTGCGCGGCGGTGGTGCATCTGGCTGGTTCGCTCGCCGCGATCGCGACGGCGGCCCGAGCGGCCGGGGCGCGGATCGTGGTTCCGGTGGTCGCCGGTGCGGATCCGGACGCCGAGGATGTCGTGCGCGCCAGCGGGGCGGCGGCTCTGATCGTGCGCACCGCGCCGGTCGCGGGCAGGCGCATCGAGCGCGGGAGCTGGCGAATCCTGCGTCGGCTGCTCGGTTCCGGCCGGTCGGACGGATTCCAGGTGCTGCACACTGACGATTTCGAACGTTTCCTGGTGCTGGCCGCGGGATCCGCGCGCACCGGCGTGGTGGAACTGGCCGCGTCGGGTGTGGTGTCCGGCGCGGACGCGCATCGCATCCGCCGAGCCGCGGGCACCCGGATGTTACGGCGGATGGCCGGGACGCCACCGCGGGTGGACCCGACGGCGGCACGCGACGAGTGGGGCTTTCACTGCGGATGGACCGCGTCCGAAGTGGCGGCCGACATCGTCCGCGGACTGGCCGGTCGCAGGCTCGACGGCGACGAGTTCGTCGCCGAGCCCGGCGCGATCCCGCTGCCCGGCTATGTGATACCCACCCGCGCGGCGACTTCGGACGGACACGCCCTGGTGTCGGTCGCGCCGGAAGGACTCGAGGGCGAGTTCGACGATCGCGTCGACCCGGCCTACCCGGTGCACACCGCCACCAATACGTCCGAGGCACTGCCCGGACCGCTGACACCGCTGACCGTGGATCTGCAGGCCGGCGCGATCCGGCTGGCCAATGCCGCGATGGGCAGGATGATCGCGCTGGACGGCATCGCGCTGGAGCACTGGACCAGCCGGGTCACCACGGTGCTCGGGCACCACATCTACATCAACGCCTCCATCGGGGTGCTGGCCGCGGAGAACATGCCGGGCTGGGACGAGCAGAGCATCCGCCGTGACGTCTACGGCAACATCCCGGCCGAGATCTCGCTGACCCCGCACGGCAAGCCGCCCACCCCGACCGGATTCGCCAGTACCCGCGCGACGTGGCGCGCGGCGGGCCGGGTGCTGCGCACCGCGCTGCGCTATCGCGAGACCACCGACGGCATCAACGCCGCCGCGCATCAGGAATCCCTGGGCGCCGCGGCGATTCGGGAACTCACCGATGAACAACTGCACGCCCGCGCCCTGCTGTGGCGGGACCGGCTGAACCAGTCCTGGGCGGCGGCGTCCATCGGGGTGATGATGACCGGCGCGGCCACGGCCATCCACTCCCGCGGCAAGGAAGCGGCGTCCGTGCCCATCGATCTGGAGAAGCTGGAGTCGGCCAGGACCATGCTCGCGGTGGAGCGGCTCGCCGCCTTGTGCCGGAGCGACACCGCGCTGCACGACGCGGCGCACGCGGGCGACGTCACCGCGGCGCGGGCGATCTCCCCTGCGTTCTCCGCCGCGCTGGAGGAGGAGCTGCGGCGGATCGGTCATCGCGGACCGGGCGAGTGCGAACTGCTCAACCCGACCTTCGGCGACCGGCCGGAGCTGCTGGTCACCGCCGCCGCCCGCGCCGCTCAGATGCCCGCGCCCAAGCGGGAACCGGTCGATCCGTCGCCCAGCCGCACCGCACGGATGGCGGCCGGAGCGACGATGGCGCGCGAACGCGTTCGCGACGCCGTCGTCCGGTACACCCACTGCCTGCGCCTGGCCGTGCGGGAGCGGGCGCAACGGCTGATCGGGCAAGGGCTGCTACGGCAGGCCGAGGACGCCTGCTTCCTCACGCTCGACGAAATACTGTGGGCCCCGGCGGATCTGACCGAGCGGGTGGCCCGACGGCGAGCGGAGCTGACCCGGTTGCAGAGCGTCCGCATGCCGGATGTGATCGCGGGCGACTGGGAGCCGCTGCCGAATGCGGACGCATTACTGCCCGGAGACAGCCTCACCGGCATCGGGGTCTGCCCCGGCGTCGTCGAGGGCACCGTCAAACGCGTGCTGTCCCTGGACGACGACATCGAACCGGGCGACGTCCTGGTGGCCTCGGTGACCGACACCGGGCACACCGCGATGTTCGCCTACGCTGCCGCGGTGGTCACCGACATCGGCGGTTCGGCTTCGCACGCCGCCATCGTGGCCAGGGAATTCGGCATTCCCTGCGTCGTGGACACCAAGACCGCCAGCGTCCGGCTGGCCGATGGACAGCGGGTGCGCGTCGACGGTTCGGCCGGCACGGTCACCCTGCTCGCCGACGCCTGAGCCGTGGCCGGGGTCGCGCACCCCGGCCCACTTTCCGGTTCGGCGTCGCCGGGCCGCGACCTATGGAAGGAATGAGACAGTGACGATTTCGCGTGCTGTTCGCGGGGCGGTGACCGGTGTCGCCGCCGCATTGATCGCCGTGTTCCCGTCCACCACCACCGCATCGGCGGGCCCTGGACTCGTGCACACCGTGCACGACCGTTCCATGCAGCTGTCGGCGGCGCCGAATGCACGGGACATCGGCGACTATCCCACCCAGGGCAACGGCAAACTCCGTACCGGCGTCGTCTTCCGCACCGACGCCCTGGACAAGCTCACCGCCGCCGACCAGCAGAAGCTGATCACCTCCGGCATCACCGCGGTGATCGATTTCCGCAGCCCGAACGAGTCCGGGGCCAACCCCGACAAGGTTCCGTCCTCGATTCCCACGCTCGCGCGTCCGGTGTACGACCCGGGCAACGACTTCTACCTGATGGTGGGCCGGGCGATACAGGGCGGTCCGGCCGTACAGCAGCAGATGCTCGGCGACGGCAAGGCCGTGGGCATCATGCGCGACTACTACCGCTGGCTGGTCACCGACGCCACCGCTCGTTCGCAGTTCGGGACCGCCGTCCGGGATATCGCGAACGCGAACGGACCGGTGCTGTTCCACTGCACCGCGGGCAAGGACCGCACCGGATGGATGACCGCGGTCCTGATGACGGCGCTCGGCGTCCCGAAGGGTCAGGTGTACAAGGACTATCTGGAATCGAACGACAACCTGGCCGCGGGCAACAAGACGACGATGGACGGGCTGGTGGCCAAGGGCCTGGTCACCGATCCCGCGTTGTTCGATCCGATCCTCGGCGTACGCGCCGAATATCTCGACGCCGCTTTCGACCAGGCCACCGCGTCCTTCGGATCGTTCGACCGGTTCGTCACCGACGGACTCGGCGTCGACGGCGCGACGCTGGACGCGCTGAGAACCAAACTGCTGCCGCGGTAGTCGATGACCGGAGCGGGGCCGGGTGGAGCATGTCCACCCGGCCCGCTCCGTCGTTGCGGGACACGGGAGACGGCGGCGCGGCCGGTCACGAACTCGTCATCGATGAGGCGGCCCGCCGCTAGCATGCAGAGGTGGCTGCTTCCGCTGGAGCGCGCCAGGTGCGTGTCGGTGAGCTCGTTTTCGACGTCGACGTCCATCGCTGTCCTGGTGAAGTCGATGCCGTTCTCTTGCATGGCTTTCCGCAGAGCGCCGCCTCTTGGGAGGCGGTGTCCGCGCGACTCGCCGCCCACGGTGTGTCGACCTGGGCGCCGAATCAGCGCGGCTATTCGGCCGGCGCCCGGCCCGACGGTGTCGAGGCTTACCGGTTGGCCGAGTTGGTCTCCGATGTTCTTGGTCTCTGTGACGAACTGGCGCTCGATTCGGTGCATCTGGTCGGACACGATTGGGGTGCGGTCGTCGCGTGGGCCGTCGCCGCTCGACATGCCGAGCGTGTCGCATCCTTGACGGCCGTATCCATGCCGCACCCGGCGGCCTTCGCACGGTGCTCGCCGAGGACCCCGAGCAGCGCCAGAAATCCAGCTATGTGGATTTTCTTCGCCACCCTGGCACGGAGGACGTGCTGACCGCCAACGGCGGAGCGAGCCTGCGGCTCGGTTTCGGCGACGCCGTGGCGTCCGAGGTCGCGGACCGTCACATCGCCCGCTTGCTCCAGCCTGGCGCGATGGCGGCCGCGCTGAACTGGTATCGCGCCATCGGTGACGACTGGCTGCACGTGCCGCGGGTGAGTGTTCCGACGACGGTGGTGTGGGGCGGCGAGGATATCGCGGTGGCACGGGCGGGCATCGACTTGTGCGGCGAGTTCGTCGACGCCGACTACAGCTTGCTGGTCTTGGACGACAAAGGCCATTGGTTGCCGGAGCAGGCGCCCGGCGAGGTGACCGCGGCGATTCTCGCGCGCGTGGAAACCGCACGGCCACCGCGCTAGATCGGTGCTGCGGCCTACGGTGGCATGCGACATCACCCCCCTGACCGATGTGGTGTCCGACTTCGGGCACAGCACGTCTACTTCTCAGTGGTGATGTGCCGAGCGTGGCGGGTCGCGACACTGGAAATACGCCGGTCGGCGCATCGCTACGGCGTCGGCGTCGAGTCGAGTGAGGGAGTAGGTCGATGGAACAGCAGGAGTGGCGCGGAACGGTCGTGAAGAAGTCGCGCGGATTGCTGGACGGGGCGAATCTGTACCGACGCTTGCACATTCGCTTGCCGGACGGCAGCACGAGAAGGATTCGCGTGGACCGAGCGTTGTGGGAGACGCTGGAGGTCGGCGACTCGGTGACCAAGCGGGCTGGAGCCGATCCGGTCAGGGACTGACCTGCCGGAGCGGCTCGGTTGTGCGTCCGTCAGGAGTGGCGCAGAGGCGATCTCTTATTCCGGCGCGATCAACACTTCACGCAGACGCACCAGTTCCGCGGTGGTGAGCCCGCTGCTCAGCAACCATTCCGCTGCGCCGCCGTGGTCAGCGGACAGTTTCGCGAGGAAACGCCCCATCACCTCGGCCTCGACGCCGAGAATGCCGGTACTCACCGGGGGCAGCCCGGTGTAGGACGGGAGCGCGTCGAGCCGGTCGCGGACCCGGTGCATGCGTTCACCGGTCAGGGCGTAGTCGGCCGCGATCGCCTCCGGCGGTACGCCCACCGCGTCCAGCAGCACCGCCGCCAGCACGCCGGTGCGGTCCTTGCCCGCCGCGCAGTGGAACAGCACCGAGTGGCTACCCGAGTCGACGACCAGGCGTACCGCCGCGACGACGGAGTCGGCGCTGCCCGCCAGCAACTTCTCGTACAGGTCCACCAGATCCACCCGGCTGGAATCGGGCACCAGATCTCGTGCCGCCAGCGAGGATTGCGGCGATTTCCGCACCGGCAGGCAGACCCGCCGCACGTCGGCGCCGGCCAGCAGGCCGTAGCCCTCGCGCTCCACCTCGTCGGGCAGCCGCAGATCGATCAGGGTGCGCAGACCGATCGGCCCGAGCAGTTTGGCCAGGTCGGACTCGGTGAGATTCTGCGGCGTGCTGGAACGGTAGACGACCCCGAAACGAGTGGCGCCCCCGCCCCGCACGGGCAGCCCGCCCAGGTCGCGGACATTATCGATCTGGGCGAACTCGACCCACCGTTCCTGTGGCGCGGTGGATTCGCCCGTGATGTCAGTGGGCACGGCCGGCCGCCGCCTCGTCGGCGCGGTTCAGGCCGCACAGTCCGATCAGGTCCTCGTGCAGCTCGAACCACACGGTGTGGTAGCTGTCGAGCACGGGTCGCGCGACCCATGCGTGATCACCGGCGGCGATCCGCTCGATCGCCTGCGCGAAGCGGGCGGAGTACCGGGCCAGCCGCGGCGCGACGTCGCCGATCCGCCGCAGCAGCGGTTGCACGGCATGGTGCAGGTCGGTCAGCCTGGTCAGGACCGCACCGTCGTACTCGGCGTCGGCGTGGTCGTTGACGGTGGCCGGGTCCTTCATCTGCCATGCGGTGACGATTTCTTTCAACACACCGTTGAACTCGCAGAATTCGGCATAGACGGAGGCGATCGCGGCCCGATCGACTGCCCGTCGCTCCAGCGTCAGCAGGCCATCCAGGTGTCGGCGGCCTTCCGGTGTGAGCCGCACGCCGATCGGTGTCGCTGCGCACCAGCCCCCGGCCACCAGTTCTTCGCATCGAGCGGCGACGGTCTCGGTGGGCGCGCCTACGCCCGCGGCCAGCGCGTCGTGAGCGGCCCGGCCTTTGATGCCGATCAGCCGCAGCAGACCGAGGTCGGGAATGTCCGTCACCGTCGCCGGTGCTGCCGCGTGTGCCTTCGCCGAGGCGTCGGTCGCCCGCGCGTCGAGCCAGGTCGCCAACCCGTCGATGTCGGTGCCCGCCCACCCGGCCAATCGTGCGACGTCGGCGAGGGTGGCGGCATCCACGGGTTTGCCTTCGACCCGGCCCGGCCAGACCGTGCCCGCGCCGCCGTCCACGGTCACCACCCGACCAGCCAGTGCCGCGACGACACCGGGGCCGCACCCGACCACGCACGGCCTGCCGATCTCGCGACCGACCAGCGCGGCATGCGAAGTGGCTCCGCCCAATTCGGTGACGATCGCCTTGGCGGCGATCATGCCGTGCAGGTCGTCGGGGCTGGTGGTCGGGCGTACGAGGATCACGTCCTCGCCCGCCTCCGCGCGGCGCTCGGCCTCGTGCGGATCGGTGACGACGACACCCGAGGCCAGGCCGGGACACGCCGCTTCGCCGCGAGCAAGCGGTGTCCCGCTGTAGTCCCCGGTCGCCGGACGCAGCACGGTGCGCACCTGGTCGGCGGTGATCCGCTTCAGTGCCTCGTCGGCGCCGATGAGCCCTTCCTCGGCCATCGCCACCGCGGCGCGCACGGCCGCGCGCGCCGAGCGCTTGGCGGGCCGCGACTGCAACAGCCACAAGGCGCCGGATTCGACGGTGAATTCGATGTCCTGGATATCGCGGCCATCGCGTTCCAGCAGGCCTGCCGCCGCGACGAGTTCGGCGTGCACCCGGGGCAGCAGCGTCGCCAGTTCGTCGAGCGGTCGCGGAGTGGTCCGGCCGGACACCACGTCCTCCCCCTGCCCGCCCACCAGCCATTCGCCGAACAGCGCGCGTTCCCCGGTGTTCGGGTTGCGGCTGAACAGCACGCCGGTGCCGGACTCGTCGTCGAGGTTGCCGAAGACCATGGCTTGGACGGTGACGGCGGTACCCAAGGTTCCCGGCACGCCGCGATTGCGTCGATACGTCTGCGCCCGAGGCGAATCCCAGGACCGGAACACCGCGCTGATGGCCGCGCGCAACTGCTCCCAGGGATCCTCCGGCACCGCACCGGCAGGGTCGCCAAGCACGGTTTCGCGATATTGGGCGCGGAACCGCTCCCGGGTGTCGGCCGCGTAGCCCGGGTTCCCGGTCTCCGCCGCCAGCGCTCGCGCTACCGCCTCGTTCATGCCGAGGTTCAGCACCGTGTCCATCATCCCGGGCATGCTCACCGCGGCGCCCGAGCGGACCGATACCAGCAGCGGGCGGGTGCCGGAGCCGAAAACACGTCCGGTGCCCCGCTCCAGGGCCGCGATGCCCGCTCGGACACCGTGCCAGATGTCCTCGCCGATCTCCCCGCGCGTCGAGAAGTCGGCCCAACCCTCGATGGTGATGACGAACGCGGGCGGCACCGACAGGCCGAGCGCGCGCATGCGGTTGACGCTCCACGCCTTCCCACCGATGCGGTCCCGGGACAGCGAACAGGCGCCGTCGAGTTCGACGACCGGCCCCGCGCCCGCTGCCTCGTCGTTTCGCTCCACTAGCTCTGCTCCGGCCGTCATGTCACTCCTTAGCAATCACTGAACGCGCTGCGCTCCAGCGCGATTCGGATCTCCTGCGACGGACCGTGCCCGGCGCGAACCGCGGCGCACACCTGTCGCTCGATTCGAGCCTGCCGTGCCGCCGGTCACCTGCCGTACCCGTGGTCCCGGTGAGCAGGACGACCGGCGCCGCATGAGCCGACCGGCCCGCTGTCCGAAGCTGCCGGGCGCTGCCCTCGGCGCGCAGCGCCGCGCCGGTGCCGATATCCGCACGGGGCGGCGCTGCGCGATCTCTCGACCGGGATCGGGTTCCCGGTCAGCGGGATGTCCGGCGGCGATCGGACCGTATCGAGCTGCCGGTGCGGCACGATCGGGGCATGGATCGACGGCGGGCGGCCGGTGGGCTCGGAACAGGATCGGCTTCCGCGCCCGACCGTCCGCAGCACGACTCCGCGACGATTCCGGCGGTGCTGGCCGAGCGGGCACGCCGCGACGGCGCGCGGCTCGCGGTGATAGCGCCGGGGCAGCTGACCTACGCCGAACTCGCCGCGGCGGCGCAGCGCGTCACCCGGGCGGTGCTGGCGCGATCGGTGCGGCCCGGTGACCGGGTGGCGATCTGGGCGCCCAACACCCCGCGATGGATAGTCGCCGCGCTCGGCGTGCTCGGCGCGGGCGCGACGCTCGTGCCCATCGGCACCCGCCTGCGCGGTCCAGAGGCCGCCGACATCCTCGCGCGCACCCGCTGCCGCATGCTCCTGACCGTGGGTGCGTTCCTCGGCGTCGATTACCCGGAAATGCTGCGCCAGGCCGGGCGCTCGCTGCCGGAGTTGCGGACCACCGTCCTGCTCGACGAGGTGTCCGAGGATTTCTCGTGGTCGCGTTTTCTTGCGCTCGGCGACGAAGTATCCGTCGCAGAGGCATGTGCCCGGAGCCGGTCCGTACACCCGGATTCGGTCTCCGACATCCTCTTCACCTCCGGCACCACCGGAATACCGAAAGGCGTGCCGTCCACCCACCGGCAGACGATCGAGGCGTTCAGCCACTGGGCCGACGCGGTCACCCTGTCCGGCGAGGACAGATATCTGCTGGTCAACCCCTTCTCGCACACCTTCGGCTACAAGGCGGGGATCATCGCGTGCCTGCTGCGCGGCGCCGCCATGGCGCCGATGGACCGATTCGAGCCGGAGCAAGTGTTCGATGTGATCGAGCGCCGCCAGATCACCGTGCTGACCGGTCCTCCGACCCTCTTCCACGACCTGCTCGCGCACGGCGGTCCAGTCGGCCGCGATCTGAGTTCCCTGCGCCTGGCGGGCACGGGCGGTTCGAGCGTGCCGACCGAATCGGTCGAGCGAATCCGCCGAGAACTGGGCGTCGAAAAGGTCTTCACCGGTTACGGGTTGACCGAATCCACCGGCGTCGCCACGGTCTGCACCCCCGACGCCCCCGCGAGACTCCTCGCCGCCACCGCAGGAAAGGCGCTGCCCGGCGTGCGGATTCGGATCGTGGACGATTCCGGACGACCGCTACCGGTCGGATCACCCGGCGAGATCGTGATCTCCGGCCCCAACGTGATGCACGGCTACCTCGACGACCCCGCCGCGACAACGTCCGCCATCGACTCGGGTGGCTGGTTGCACACCGGCGACATCGGCACCCTCGACACCGACGGCTACCTCCGCATCACCGACCGCCGCACCGATACGTTCATCGTGGGCGGATTCACCGTCCACCCCGCCGAGATCGAGCGAATCCTGCACACCCGCCCCGACATAGCCGAGGCCGCGGTAGTCGGCGTCCCCGACGCTCGTCTCGGCGAAGTCGCCCACGCCTACGTCGTCCCCCACGGCCTCACCGAAATCGACCCCGCAGAGATCATCGCGTGGAGCCGCACCCGTATGGCCGGATTCAAGACCCCCCGCCACATCGAGGTCGTAGCCGCACTACCGCGAAACGCCAGCGGCAAAGTCCTCAAACGCGTCCTGCGCTCGCAAGGGTCCCAGTCCTGAGCACTTCAGAGCCCTGCCCACGCCTACAACGGTGCCCGTTGGGTGTGCCCTACGAGGCGGCGGTGGACCCGGAGACTTCCACTCGGCGCTCTATCGCTTCGAAAATTCCGATATCGGTCTTCTTCTGCCACTCGGGCAACTGCTCCCACGGCGCGATATAGCCAGGCTTCGGGTCCGGTATCCGCGCCAGAATCTGCCCGATCCAGCAGATCGCCACGAATTGCCCTTTCAGCTCCGGACTCAGGCGCGCTGCCGCATTCCGCGTGAGTTCGAGGAAGGCGACCACCTGACCGTAGACCGCCGCCGCACTGGCCCGCTCCCAGTCCCGCACGTCCTCCCAGGGAGCCATGTAACCGTCCTTCGGCGTACCCGGATAGTAAGCGGTGACGCCGGCGATCCAGGCTTCGCGGAAGACCCTGCCGCCATGGTCGTCGTCATTACTCACAGTGCTCCTCATCAATGGGGGACCGACGAACATGTCGGCGGGTTTTGGTCGCCAGTCAGCGGGATGCGCGCCGTGATTTTCCACGAGTACGAGTGGTCATGGCGTTCCAAGGCCACCATGACCGCCTCGGTAACCGCCACCGCCACCCTTTCGATCGTCGGATTCGTTCTCACAGCAATGGCAGCGGCCTTAGCCGACAGATCACCGCCGAGCGGATAGGCGATCGTTATATGCGGTTCGGAGAGCGAATCTTTCACTGGTGCGTCCGGGAAGACGGCCCGTGTTGCCATGCGCAGAGTGTCGCGGAGGGCGCGTACCGGCTCGGCAGGAACGACCGCGAACCCTAACGCACCCCGCAGGTCGGCGAGACGCTCAACGGTCACAGTGAAAGGTTTCTGATATCGACCAGCGCTTCGTGCCGCCCGCTCGACGGATTCGAGTTGTTCCGGTGAACTTTGGCCGTCGTAGGCAATACGGTCGAGCGTCAGATGCAGACCATCCGGGTGAACCGGATAGAAGGAATCGGCATCCAACACCTGCTGGCAGCGTTCAGCTAGTGATCGTACGTTGGGAGCGTTTTCGAAAGTCAAGAACCAGTAGTGACCGAGCAGGCCGACCCGCCGCTCCTGCTCTTGAACGTGCGAGCTATCCATGTTGCCCATCATGATCCGCCACATTCACCAGCGCCTCCCGTACAGCACGCAGTTGTATCGTTTCTCCCCATCTGGCGCCCGCCTCCTGCAAGAACTCCGCGCTCCGCCGCCGGACTCGCATCATCGCCTTGCCGGGGGACACATCGAGCGCATCGAGCATGATCGCGGCCGCTGCGTCCAAGTCGGCGTTTTCGGACAGAACATGCGAACGAGCCAGGTCGATCATCACCAGCGAACGACCCCACGGGGATTTCGCACCCGTCATCTCGGGCAACGCAAGCCGCACATACTGCTCGACCTTGTCCGGGATCGCCAAGGACAGGTACGACGTGGCCGCGTTCCCGGCAACCTGCGCCGCGTCATAGCTCTCGAGTGCGATGCTGGAAGGAACCGCCGCCGGGGCACAAGCGCGCGACAAGCGTTCATATGCCTCGTCAACCGCGTGATGCACCCCCTCGGCATCACCCATCTTCCCCATCGCTCGCGCGACGCCGTTGATCGCAAGCCGCACGCTTTGCGGTCCGGCACCGGCGAATCTCAGACCGTCCTGTGCGTAGCGCAGCGCTTTATCGTACTGCCCGGCATAGTATTCGCAGAAGCTTTGCATGCCGCGAGCCCATGCCACGAGGTTGTTGTTCTGCGCATAGTCGCCGAGGTGAAAAGATTCCAGGCAATAGGCACGTGCCAGTGGGAAATCTCCACACCCCACCGCTGTATAACCAAGCAATCCTGACGTTTCGCATGCGATCTCGAACAATTTCTCCCGCTGCCCCGGGTGACCACACTCGTCGATGAGTTCAGCGAGCCGAACACGCTGCTTCCGGAGCGGCGGAACGAGCGCGAATGGATCGAGATTTTCGTACCGGGCAATGGTCTGAAGCGTGCAGTCTTGCAACTGCTGAAGAATTTCGGGATCGATCGACCGGTTCAGCTTGTGGACGCGAGCGAGCACACTGAGCAGCTCTTCACCGCCACCGCCACCGTGACCGGACAGCGGCAATCCGCGCACTGCACCGCACTCCCGGTGCGAAGTGCCGGTCGCTTCGTCGTCTCCCGGCGCAGCAGTCACACGCGTCGAGCGGCAGGTCGGCGCCTGGTGCCTCTTCCGCCACGCAGCCTCGCCTTCGGCCACGATCTGCTCGAATCGTGCCCGGTCCTCGGGAGTGGCTTTGAGGTCGAGGGTCGTGTCCAGGATCGCTTGTGTGCCCGACCGCGGCCTGACGGAACTCAGGCCGGTGCGCCAGTTGTTGACGGTTGTCGTCTCCAGTCCCAGTAAGGCGGCGAAGTCCCGGACCGATCGCCGCATCGCTTCTTGCAGCGCCACCGCTTCGAAGCCGGTCCATGCCCGTCCTCTGACCATTCCCCCACCTTACGATTTGCCATCTGAACTGGGAAAACGCGCACGTGAGACGAACACTACCCGACCATTACACGATCGCGCGCACCAATGGCAGACAGGCACTGTTGTTTCCGGTGCCCGACACCAAGCTGACGCCGTACTCCCTAGGACGGCGCACCCGCCCCGGAGAGCCGGGGTAGGTGGCGAGAGCCCTTGGTGGCGGGCGCCTTCGACCGATCCATACTGTTTCGCAGAGAAGGTGTTCACTCGATGCCATACGCGGCGCTCGCCATCCACCAACTCGCCACCATGACTCCGCTTGGCGTTCATCCACCACCCGAGCAGCGCCTCACGGTCGGCCGGTCGCACACGGTCGTGCATTTCCGCAGAGCTTGTCGAGGCGCGGAATATCCCCGCAGAGCAACCGCATTAGAGGCGCTGACCGCAGCCGGGCGCGTTGCCCCGTCCGCCGACGAACCACAGTGATCCGCAATGCCACCCGCTCTCCCGTCGCGGCATATCCGCCGTATCCACATCGAGATCGGCTCGCTGGCTATGGATTACCAAGCCCGCGCCGACCAAGCGCAGAGCGTCGCAGAGCAACTGGCACATGGATTCACCGCGCTGATTGTCACGGTCGATGACGACGTGCGTGCCGACCTACCGCCGCTCCCATGCGCCGGATTATGGGATTGACCTCTCGGCGCGCACTCGTGGGGCCTCGCCAGGTGCCTGAATGCCGAGGGGAGCACATTCCGGTGTCCTCCGGAGCGGCGGCACCGGCAGGGAGGCCGTGGTGACTTTCTCAGATCCGTCACAGCACAGGACGTTTGTCCAAGCAGACGGCATGCTTGCCGAGTTCATGTGTCAGGTGCGCCTACTGGAGTTGACCCGCGAACGCGCCCGTGAGCTGCGGTACATCCACCGCCTGCATCGCCCGGATGAGTGCATCGTGCACCTGGAGGCAAGTTGTCTGTTGCTGATCGAGGACGACGACTGAGTGTCCGGCGGTGGTGGACCACCGCCGGACGTGCTGTCAGGCGACCTCGTTCTTCATCTGGGCGGTGAGGATCTTCTGATACCCCGCCCCGAAAAGCCTCGGCAGCCAATCGATCACGTGGGCGTCCGCGCCGATCAGGATCTTCGCCTTGTTCTTGCGGATCCCGTTGACCATGACCCGCGCGGCGTGCTCCGGGGTGGTCTTGGCCAGGCGGTCGAAGTTGGCGGCCAGCGCGTCGCGATCACGATCGCCGCCCGCCCGCGCCTTCCACGCGATCTCGGTCTTGATCATGCCCGGGTGCACGCTGCTGACGCCCACCGGGTGCCCGGCGATATTCATTTCCTGCCGCAGCGCGTCGGTGAAGGCGCGAATGGCGAATTTCGTCGCGCTGTAGGCGCCCTGGCTGGGGCAGGCGGCCAGGCCGAACATGCTCGACACGTTCGCGATGTGGCCGTCACCGGAGGCGACGACATGGGGCAGGAACGCCTTGGTGCCGTAGGCCACGCCCCAGAAGTTGATGCCGACGATCCATTCGAAGTCCGCCCAGCTGAGTTCTTCCACGTTCGCGGTCAGCGAGACTCCGGCGTTGTTGACCACCAGATTGATCCGGCCGAAGTCCTCGGCCACCTCGTCGGCGTGGCGGTACACCGCCTCCCGGTCGGTCACATCCAGCTTGTAGGCGCGGGCTTGCGCGCCTTCTCTGCCGCACAGTGCCGCGGTCTCGGCGACGTTCTCCACGTTGCGGCCCGACAGCGCCAGCCGGGCGCCGCGTCGGGCGAGCTCGATCGCCAACGCCCGGCCGATGCCCGCGCCCGCGCCGGTGATCACCGCGGTCCTGCCCTCGAAGTTCTTCACGGTCGATTTCCTTGTCTCGCGCGGCGGTCGGTCCGCCGGTTTGCCCTGCCGGAGGTCTTCACAGGCACGTGTAGCCGCCGTCCGCCACGAATTCCGAGCCGGTGCTGAAACTCGACTCATCGCTGATCAGGAACAGCACCAGGTTCGCCAGTTCCTCAGGACGGCCGGGCCTGCGGATCGGCTGGTTGCCCGACATGCCCTGCGAACGTGCGGAATCCGCGGTCATCTCGGTGACCACGACACCGGGGTGCACCGAGTTGACGCGGATGTCGTCGGCGGCGAACTCCTGCGCGGCGGTCTTGGTCATGCCGCGCACGGCCCATTTGGACGCGGTGTAACCGAGGATGTTGGAGAAGGCGATGATGCCGCCGATCGAGGAGATGTTGACGATGGAGCCGCTTCCGGCCCGGCGCATCGACCCCAGCACCGCCTTCATGCCGAGGAAGACCCCGACCTGATTGACGTCGATCACCCTGCGGAAATCGGCTTCCGACAGCTTCTCGATCGGATCGACGTGGACGATCCCCGCGTTGTTGACCAGGCCGGAGACCGGCCCGAAGACCTTCTCGGCATAGGTGACCGCGTCGTTCCACGCCGATTCGTCGGTGACGTCGAGCGGGAGGAAGGTCGCCGCGTCGCCCAGCTCGGCGGCCAGCGCCACGCCATCGTCCACCAGGACGTCGCCGATCACCACCCTGGCGCCCTCGGCGACCAGCCGCCGCGCGAAAGCCGCGCCCATTCCCCTGGCACCGCCGGTCACGATCACGTTCTTGCCGTCGACGCGTCCCATCAACGCGCTCCTTCCGATGTCTGTGCCCGCTGTGCGGTCGATCCCGTCCGCTCGCCTGCGATGTGGCCGGCCGCGATGTAGCCGAACACCATGGCGGGCCCGATGGTCGCACCCGCGCCCGCGTAGTCGTTGCCCATCACCGAGGCCGAGTTGTTCCCCGCCGCGTACAGGCCGGGTATGGGCCGGTCGTCGCTGTCGAGGACGCGCGCGTGCTCGTCGGTGACCAGACCGCCCTTGGTGCCCAGATCGCCAGGCACCATCTCGACGGCGTAGAAGGGGCCCTGCTCGATCGGCGCCAGGCACGGATTCGGCCGCACCGTCGGATCGCCGTAGTAGCGGTCGTACGCGGAATCGCCCCGGCGGAAGTCCTCGTCGCGACCGGCACGGGCGAAGCCGTTGAACCGCTCCACCGTCGCGGCGAGCGCCGCGGCCGGCACGCCGATCTTCGCCGCGAGTTCGGCCAAGGTGTCGGCCTGCCGGATGATCCCGGCATCCAGATACTTCTGCGGGAGGGGACGTTTCGGGAAGTTGCCAAGGAACAGGTACCGGTCCCGGAACCGCTGGTCCATGATGAAGTACGCCGGAATGTGCCCCACACCCGCCGCTTCCTGCTCGTACATCTTGTGCACCACGTTCACGTACGGCGCCGATTCGTTGACGAACCGCTCGCCCGCGTGGTTCACCATGATGCCGCCGGGCTGAGAGCGTTCGGCCAGACAGAAGAACGGCGGCCCGTCGGGATTGCGCACGGACGGGCCCCACCAGGCGTCGTCCATGAGATCGACGGCGCCACCGGCCTTCTGGCCCGCGACGATGCCCTCACCGACATTCTCGGTCGCGCCCACTGTCCAGTCGGTGGACTGGGGGCCGCTCATATACTGTTGACGCATCTGCAGGTTGTGCTCGAAACCGCCCGCCGCCAGCACCACGCCGCGGCGCGCCTTGATCACCACCGGCGTCCCGTCGCGCTCGGCGCGTACGCCGACCACCGCGTCGCCCTCCGTGATCAGTTCGGTCAGCGGCGTGTTCAGCCACACCGGCACCCCCGCGTCGCGCAGCGACAACCACAGCCGGGCCGCGAGCGCCTTGCCAAGACTCAGCGGCAGCCGCCCGCGCAGCTTGTTCCCCACTGCCTGGATGCCGACCTTGATCGCGGTGCGCTTCCCGGCCCAGGTGCGGGCGATCATGTTCAGATCGTGGAAGTCGCTGACGGTGAAGGCGATGCCTTTGGGACCGGACATGGTCGGCTGGTTGATCTTGTGCAGGTCGCCGCCGAGCAGCCGTCCGTCCAGCGGGGCCGGCTCGATGCTGCGTCCCTGGGCCAGACCACCGGGGAATTCCGGATGGTAGTCGGAATAGCCGCGGTCGTAGACGAATTCCCAATATCTGCTGCGAGCGCCGAGATAGCGCATCATCTCCGGTCCGCGCTCGAGGAAGGCCCGCTGTCTGGCCTCCGGAACCCGATCGCCCACCACCGCGGCGAGATAGGTGCGGGCCAGTTCCGGGCTGTCGGGCACGCCTTCGCTTTGCAGCACTGGGTTGTTGGGGATCCAGATGCCGCCGCCGGACCGTGCGGTGGAGCCGCCGAACGCGCGGCTCTTCTCGATCAGCGTCACCGACAGTCCACGGTAGGCGGCCGTCAAGGCGGCGGTCATGCCAGCGGCGCCGGAACCGACGACCACCACGTCGAATTCGAATTCCTGAGTCATCACATCGCTTCCTGTCAGTAGCCGCAGCCGGTGAGCATGCCGCCGTCGACCACGAATTCGCCTCCGGTGCAGTAACTGGCCGCATCCGAGGCCAGGAACACCGCCACGTGGGAGACCTCGACGGGCTGCCCCCAGCGCGGGATCGGCAGGCTCGCGAAGAACCCGTCGCCGTCGACGCCGGAAGCGCCGGACACCGCCGCGGTCATGGGCGTGGCGATGCCGCCAGGGTGCAGCGAGTTGACCCGGATGCCCAGGTGCCCCAGCTCACGGGCGGCCGACTTGGTGAGGCCGCGGATCGCGAACTTGCTCGCGCTGTAGGCGGAAAGCCCGGCGGCGCCGACGAACCCCTCCACCGAGGAGACGTTCACCACCGAGCCGCCTCCGGTCTCGGCGAGCGCGGGCGCGGCGGTCTTGATGCCGAGCCAGGTGCCGGTCACGTTGACCGACATGATGGCGCTGAAGTCCGCCAGCGCCATTTCGGCGATCGGCACGAACCGCAGGATGCCCGCGTTGTTCACCACCGCGTCCAGCCGCCCGTAGTGCTCGACAGCCTCCGACACCGCGGCGGACCAATCGGCTTCACTGGTCACATCGTGGTGCACGTATCGCGCGGCCTCGCCCAGTTCCGCGGCCAGCGCCGTTCCCTCGTGATCGAGCACGTCGCCGAACACCACCCGCGCGCCCTCGGCCACGAACTGCCGCACATGCTCGGCGCCCATCCCCCGTGCCCCGCCGGTGACCAGCGCCACCTTGCCGTCGAGTTGTCCCACCGATTTCCGTCCTCTCTGACCGTCGCTCGAGACCGACGCTAGGACGCCCACCGGGGCACGGCACCGGACGGTCCCGGCCAGCGGGACTGGCTCCTGACCTGAGAAGTTCCGGCGGTCATATTTCGATTAGGCATACAGCTCCCGACCGTCCCGCAGCGGGACCAATCACCCCGACGAAACGCCCGATCGGGCGATCGACAAGGAGACCGGATGAAGTTCTCGATGATCTTCGAGGCCCAGATGGCCAACCCCTCGCGCGAGCACGAGCACCAGGTGCTGCGCGACTGCGTCGAGCAGGCGGTGCTCGCCGATCAGATGGGATTCGACACCGTGTGGGCGGTCGAGCACCACGGCTTGAAGTGGTACGCCCACATGAGCGCCCCGGAGGTCTTCTTGACCTGGGTGGCCGCCAAGACCGAGCGGATCCGGATCGGGCACGGCGTGGTGTGCATGCCGTTCAACTTCAACCACCCGGTGCGGGCGGCCGAGCGCGCCGCGATGCTCGATGTGCTGTCCGGCGGCAGGCTCGACCTCGGCGCGGGCCGCGGCGCGACGCCGGTGGAGACCTCCATGTGCGGTGTCGACCCCGAGCGCACCTACCAGGAGGTCGAGGAGTCGCTGCGGATGATCGGCAAAGCGTGGCAGGACCCCGAGGGCGAATTCGAGTACAACGGCGAACTGTTGCAGGTCTCGCCGCATTCGCTGCTGCCGCGGCCGGAGCAGCTGCCGCATCCGCCGCTGTTCATGGCCTGCACCAAGAAGGACACGCTGAAGATGGCGGCCGACTACGGAATCGGCGCGCTGGTCCTGGGTTTCGCGGGTGTGGAGGAGATCGCGGAACTGCGGCGCACCTACGACGAGGCGATCGCCGCGCGCACCGGTGAGCGATTCGTGTCGACCGTCGTGAACGATCACTTCGCGGCGCTGTGCCCCACCATCGTCCTCGACGACCGGGAAAAGGCCCAGCAGATCGGCGCCCGCGGCCAGCGCTTCTTCGCGCAGTCCATCAAGCACTACTACGGCGCGGGCCCGGCTCCGGACGAGGCGGTGGACCCGAACGCGGACGAAGTCGCCGCGATCAAGCAGGCGGCCGACGATCACGTGGCCTACCTGCACGAGGCCAAGATCCCCGTGAAGACCGGCGCGACCTCGGTGTTCAACGTCGAGCACGCCTACGGCAGCCCCGAGGACGCCATCGCCTACGTCGAGCGTCTGCAGGCCGCGGGCGCCGACGAGATCCTCTGCCTCATCCAGATGGGCACCGTGCCGCAAGAGGCCTGCCTGGAGACCATCCGGCACTGGGGCGAGAAGGTCATTCCCCACTTCCGTAACAGCTGATCCCGGCAAGACATCGAGGAGTTCGACATGGTTGACCTGAGTGGGAAGGTGGCCCTGATCACCGGCGCCGCCAGGGGGCAGGGCGCCGCCGAGGCGCGGCTGTTCGTGGCACGCGGCGCCCGCGTGGTGATCACCGACGTGCTGGAAGCCGAAGGCACGCGACTGGCCGAATCGCTCGGCGCCGCCGCACGTTTCGTCCGGCACGACGTCAGCCGCGGTGACGACTGGGAGGTCGCCGTCGGCACGGCGGTCTCCGCGTTCGGCAAGCTGGACGTCCTGGTGAACAACGCCGCCATCTACACGGCGAAGCCGCTGACCGACACCGCGCCAGAGGAATTGGAGGCCATCCTGCGCGTGAATCTGGTCGGTCCGTTCCGCGGCATCCAGGCCGCGATCGAGCCGATGACGCGGGCGGGCGGCGGATCGGTCGTCAACATCTCCTCGCAGGCGGGCCTGGAGGGACTGATGGGTCACTCCGCCTACGGCTCTTCGAAATGGGGACTGCGCGGACTGACCAAGACCGCCGCGCTCGAGCTGGGACCGGCGGGGATCCGGGTCAACTCGGTGCACCCGGGCCCGATCGCGACACCGATGGTCCCGTACCTGACCACCGGCCCCGGCAGCTTCCCGTCCTTGCCGCTGCAACGCACCGGCGCGCCGGAGGAGGTCGCCGAACTGGTCGCGTTCCTGGCCTCCGACGCCTCGGCCTACATCACCGGCGCCGAGGTGACCATCGACGGCGGTCTGGCGGCGGGCAAGTTCCTGCCGCCGGACCCGCAGCAGTAGCGGAAGGCCGCGATGCCGAGGTGCGGGAACGACGGATTCCCGGCCCGCAGGGCGCGCCCGAGATCCGGGTCCGGATCTATGGCCCGCGGCAGCGGTGCAGCCGCACATGTTCCACGGCTTCATGAGCATGGCCGACAACCTTCCCGAGGCGGTGCCGGCCAACACCGCCGCCTACGCGGCCGTACGCGCCGCCCACGCCGAGCGGCGTTCCTGAACGCGCCCGCACCACGCACTGTTAGGGAACCATTCATGACGATCCAACGGATCGGCCCCGCCTACCCCACCGAGGATCTGCCCGCCGCCGTGGCGCTGCTGACCGCCGTCCTGGCTACCGAACCCACCGTCGTCGACGGCGACCGCTGGGCCCAGTTCGACAGCAACGGCGTCCGCGTGATGCTCGCTGGCACCGACCGCGCGGACGACAGCCCGTTTCTCGCGATCAAGGTCGACGATCTGGATGCCGCGTTGAACCGGCTGCGCAGCAAAGGTTTCGACGCGGCACAGCCGGTCGTCGGACCGCACGAACGTCGCGCCGCGCTCCGGCCTACGCCCGGCTCCGCCTGGCACATCGCCCTCTACGAACCGATCGGCTCGGGCGCGAATCCGGCCGATCGACCGGGAACACCGCGGTAGCGGCGAAGAGCAGCTCGGCCGAGCTTGCTCATTCCGAGCGGATTCCCGCGGTCGGTTCCGGTGCGGACTGCCCCGGTTCGAGTGGATCCGCCGGATCGGGAGGAACCGCACAAAACGATTCGGACGGCGGTCGCCGTAATGCGCGATCGAAAGCACGCGCCGAGGCGGGCCACGGGTTGGTGACGCGCCCGCTGTCGTGCTTGTACCAGCAGCTCGGTTCGGTGGCGGGCCACACCGTCGCGGCGACCGCTCGCTCGAGCCACTGCTGGTGTGCGCGCATCGCGGTCATCCTGACCTCGATGGCGGACGCACCGATCCGATCCCGCCAGCGCAGGCAACGGATGATGTAGTCGACCTGGCACTCCTTCATTTCCGGGTTGCTGCCCGCGGGGTTGAAACTGTTCGGCCCGGCGATCAGGAAGGCATTCGGATAGCCCGGGACCGCAACGCCCAGCAGCGCGGTCGCTCCGGAGCGCCACTGGTCGTGCAGGAGCACCCCCCCGCGTCCGCGCACGGTGATGGGGACCAGGAATTCCGGAGCGCGGAAACCGGTGGCGTAGATGATCACGTCGGCCCGATGGTGTGCGCCGTCGGCGGTGCGCAGTCCGTCGCGGGTGATCCGGGTGATCGGGTCGGTGATCAGCTCGACGTTCCGGCGGCTCAAGGCCGAGTAGTAGTGGCTGTCGAAGATGATGCGCTTGCCCCCGATCGGATAGTCGGGTGTGAGTTTCGCTCGCAGCCCCGGGTCCGCGATCCGGCGGTGCAGGTACCGCCGGGCAGCCCATTCGGCGGGCCGCGCCGACCACCCTCGGTGCATGATCGGCGCGAGCAGGACGTCGCCGCCGTAGTACAGGACTCGGCGATAGAGACGGTGAGCGCCGGGCAGCCGCAGCGCCGTTCGAGCGAGCGGCCCGAAATGGGCGGGCGGCTTGGGCAGCACCCAGTGCGGCGTGCGCTGGAAGACGCGGACCTGACGGGCGATCGCGGCCAGCGCAGGCAACATCTGGGCCGCGCTGGAGCCGTTGCCGATCACGGCCACGTCCTTTCCGCGCAGGTTCTGCTCGTGATCCCATCGCGCGGAATGGAATGACGGTCCGGCGAAATCCGCCCGGCCGGCGAGATCCGGAATATGCGGCCGGTGCAGTTGGCCCACAGCGAAGACCACCACGTCGGCGAACACCCGCTGGCCCTCGGAGGTGGTCAGCTCCCACCCGCTCTCGGCTTCCAGATACCGCGCCGCACTGATGGCGGTGCCCAATCTCAGATGCGGAACCAAACCGTGGTCGGCGGCGACCCTGCGCAGATACTCCAGTATCTCGGCCTGACGTGGATATCGGACACGCCGACTCCGGTACGGCGCGAACGAGAACGAATACAAGTGCGACGGCACATCACAGGAGCACCCCGGATACGTGTTGTCCCGCCAGACCCCGCCGACGTCGCCGCCCCGTTCGAAGATCACGAAATCGGTGATCCCGGCCCGTCGCAGCCCGACTCCCATCCCGATACCGCCGAAGCCCGCTCCGACGACAGCCACCTTGCAGGTCATCGCGATCGCCACCCCTCCTCCTTTTCCTCACACAGTCAACATGCAGCTACCTGATCTCTTCGTTGGCTGAAGGCTTCTGGATGGAAAGACATCGAGCGATGCCTCACCGCACGGGCACGGGCCAGATGTACGGAGCCACAGTGAAACACCGTCTTCGACATGATCAGCGGCACGATGCTCGACGACCCGTTCACGATCGCGCGGACACCAGTCGCGACGCGGTCACCGCCTGGCTGCCCCTCTAATAGCACACCGTCCGCTATTTGCGGGCGGATGTCGCGTGGCTTTGCCGCCGGCAGGGCCGAGTGTCACGTCGGCACGACCGCGCGGGAGATGCCGAGGACCGGTTTCGCCGAACGCGACAGATTCGACGTGGCGCTGGTCAACGGCACATCCGGGATCGCCAAGTGGACGAGATCATCTTCCGACCGAGCTGGAACACGTTGCGCCGCTGGGGAACAGCCAATCGGCCGCCACCTGCTCCAGTCCCGGCTCGCCGCGACAGCGCAAGGCCGGAGACGTCACCCCGCACCTCAGACCACGGAGTACAACTGAGCGTTCGCCCGTTGGACATCTCCGCGCGGCATTCCAGAGCCCGGGAACGTTTCGGCGTCAGCGGGGCGCGGCGTTCGATCCGGTCACCACCGGCACCAGGTACTTCCGCGCGAAAGCGTCGAGTTGCTCGTCGGTCCCGAGTTCGGTGAGCCCGTGCGGCGCGAGGATCAGCGAGTGGACGATCCGGCACACGATCTCCGCCCGAGTGGTCAGATCCGTTGTCGGCGGGAGGATCCCTCGTTCGACGGCCCGCTGGAGCGCGGTGGCGGTGGCGTGGACCGACATCGCGAACGGACCCGCGCCGTCGACGGTGAGTTTCAGGACCACGCGCGCCGGTTCCAGCGCCAGCATGCGCTCGACGAGCGGATTCGTGCGCCAGCGGGTGAGCACGGTGACGAAGATGTCGGCGACGAGATCGCCGAGCTCGTCGTGCCGGTCGACGATCTCGGTGATCTCGGCGAGCACCGCGGCCACCTCGCGGCTGATCACGGCCTGCACCAGGTCGTCGCGGCCACCGACGTTCCGATAGACCGTCACCCGGTCCACACCGGCCTTCCGGGCCACCTCCTCGACCGTCGTCTTCTTGACGCCGACCTGCTCGAAGAGCACCAGGGCCGCGTCCAAGATCCGGGTGACGAGGCTACCGGCGACGTTCTCGCTGCTCACAGTGGACTTCGACGCGGTGGACATGAGCCAACGCTAGCAAAATAGGCCTCTCCTGCAACATTCGGCCCGAGTTGTTGCTGCAACATTGCAATACGATTTGTTGTTCTGTACGGTCGAGTCATGGCTGAGCAGGTGGGCGCGACGCAGCGCCGGTATCGCGACGAAGCGCATGCCATCCATGCGCGCGACGTCCGTTTCGATTTCGACTCCGTGCCCATGCACTACGTGCCGGGCGAGGCATTGGCCACCCACATCGTCAATGTGATGCACCTGGTGCTGCCCGAAGGTGAGCGCGCCATGGCGCAGGCACTGGCCGAAGCCCTGCCCCACATCGACGACGAGCGATTGCGGGAGGAGGTCACGGGGTTCATCGGTCAGGAGACCATGCACGCGAACAGTCATGAAGCCGCGCGCAGGCATTTGCAATCGATCGGCTTGGACGTCGACTCCTACGTCGCCAAAGTCGCCTGGCTGGTCGATCGCATCCTCGGCGACCACGGCCTGACCGGCCGCGCGCGCGAGGAGTGGCTCAAGGAACGGCTGGGCCTGTTCGCGGGTATGGAGCACTACACCGCGGTACTCGGGGAGTGGCTGCTCGATGCGGACATCCTCGAGCAGAAGGGCATGCATCCGGCGATGCTGGACCTGGTCCGATGGCACGGCGCCGAGGAGGTGGAGCACCGCAGCGTCGTCTACGACGCCTTCATGCACCTCGACGGCAGCTACGCGCGGAAAGCCCGCACGGCGATCCTGGCCAGCGCGACGTTGCTGCCGCTGTTCATCGTCTCGACCGCCTATCTGTACCGGAAGGACCCGTCGCCGGAGAAGGGCCGCTTCTGGGGGCTCCAGTTCTGGAGCGCGACCCGGCGTGGCGTCATCCCGAAGTGGACGGTCTTCCTCACCGAGATGCCGCGGTACCTGCGTCCGGGTTTCCATCCGTCGCAACTGGGCCCGATGGACAAGGCCCTGCGCTACCTGGCGCACTCGCCGGCCGCGCGGGAGGCGCACCGATGACCCGATCACCTGCCCTGGCCGAGCGCACCGCGCCCGCGGGACTGCGCCTCATCGGCGATGTCATGGACATCTACCGGAAGGTGTTCGTCACCGGGCGCACCGCCACGCTGCTGTCACGCCCGAACGCCGTGCGCCGCACGGGTTTCGATCTGGATACCACGATCGTCGCGATCGAACGCGAAGCCGCCGACGTGGTGAGCCTGACGCTGCGCGCGGCCGGTGGCGGGCCGCTGCCCGCTTGGCGGCCGGGGGCGCACGTGGATGTCTTCTTGCCCTCGGGCCGCCAGCGCCAGTACTCGCTGTGCGGCGACCCCAGCGACGGCCTCCGGTATCGCATCGCCGTGCGGCTCATTGCCGAAGGGGACGGCGGATCGCGCGAGATCCACCAATCGCTGCGGGTCGGCGATCGTCTGCGGATTCGCGGGCCGCGCAACGCGTTCACCTTCATCGACGCGCCGTCGTATCTGTTCCTCGCGGGCGGTATCGGCATCACCCCGATCCTCCCCATGGTCAAGGCCGCGGGGGCGCGGGGGCGCCTGGTGTACGTCGGCCGCTCGCGCGCGACCATGCCGTTTCTCGCCGACTTGCCGGACGCCGACATCCGACCCGACGACGAATTCGGTCCCCCGCATGTCGCCGCACTGCTGGCTCGCGCCACACCCGGTGCGGCGGTGTACGTGTGCGGGCCCCCGCCCATGCTGGAGGCGGCGCAGCGGTGCCTGTTCGACCTCAACCCGACGGCCTCGCTGCACACCGAACGGTTCTCCGCCCTCCCGGTCGTCGACGGCGCGGAATTCGACCTCACGCTGGCCCGCACCGGGACCACCGTCCGGGTCGCGGCCGACGAAACGGCGCTAACCGCCATCCACCGGGAACTGCCGAACACCCCCTACTCCTGCCGACAGGGTTTCTGCGGCACCTGCAAGGTCGCGGTCGTCTCCGGCGCCGTCGACCACCGTGACCGCGCGCTCACCGCCGCCGAACGCGAGAACCAGATGCTGGTCTGCGTCTCCCGCGCCGCGAGCGATCACCTCGTGGTCGACCTCTGAGACCGCCACACGAAAGGGACAGCGTTGTCTATCCGTCGCCGACCGAGCGAGACGCCCCGATGAGCGTCTCGACCAACCACCCCGCACAGTCCGTACTGACGACTTTCGACGTGCACGATCCGGCCACCGGCGAGGTGGTCGGCACCTATCCGATCCACGACCGCCATGCCGTCGACACCGCCGTCGCCGACGCCCACCGGGCCGCGATCTGGTGGCGCGATCTCGGCTTCGCCGCACGCGCTCGGCATCTGAACGCCTGGCGCGCCGAGATCGCCTCCGGCCGTGACGAACTGGCCCGGATCATCCACCGGGAAATGGGCAAACCGATCTCCGACGCCAAGCTCGAGATCGCCATGGCGCTCGAACACCTCCGATGGGCGGCCCGCAACGCCGAGCAGGTACTCGGTCGCCGCACCGTGCCGTCGAGCCTGCTGACGTTGAACCACGCGGCCACGGTCGAATACCTCCCCCTCGGTGTGGTCGGCGTCATCGGACCGTGGAACTATCCGGTCTTCACTCCGCTCGGCTCCATCTCCTTCGCGCTCGCCGCCGGGAACGCGGTGGTGTTCAAGCCGAGCGAGTACACCCCCGGCGTCGGGTTGTGGCTCGCGGAAGCGTTCGCCCGCACCGCGCCCGCCGAGCCCGTGCTACAGGTGATCACCGGACTCGGCGATACCGGAAATGCCCTGTGCCGCAGCGGTGTCGGCAAGATCGGATTCACCGGGTCCACCGCCACCGGCAAGCTGGTCATGGCCGCGTGCGCGGATCATCTCACGCCGGTGCTGATGGAGTGCGGCGGCAAGGACGCGCTGATCGTCGACGCCGACGCCGACCTGGACGCCGCCGCCGACGCGGCGGTCTGGGGCGGGTTGTCCAACGCGGGGCAGACCTGTCTGGCCGTGGAGCGCGTCTACGTCCATGCCGAGGTCTACGAGGAGTTCCTGGCCAAGCTGGTGGCGGCGGCGCAGCGAATCGAAGCGGGCGGTGCGGATCCGAAGATCGGACCGATCACCATGCCGAAGCAACTGTCGATCATTCGCCGCCACATCGAAGACGCCGTTGCGCGCGGCGCGCGGGCCGTGCTCGGCGGCCCGGACGCGATCGATCGCCAGTTCGTCCAGCCCACCATCCTCGTCGACGTCCCCGAAGACGCCGCCGCGGTGACGGAGGAGACGTTCGGCCCCACGCTGACGGTCACCAAGGTCCGGGACATGGACGAGGCCGTGGAGCTGGTCAATCGCTGCGTGTACGGGCTGGGCGGCACCGTCTTCTCCCGCCGCAACGGTCGCGCCATCGCCGACCGCATTCGCGCGGGCGGCACCTCGATCAACGCCTTCGTCGCGCACGCCACCATCCCCGCTCTGCCGCTCGGCGGTGTGGGCGCCTCCGGATTCGGCCGCGTCCACGGGCCGGACGGGCTCAAGGAATTCGCCTACGCCAAAGCGACGACGCACCAGCGCTTCCCGTCCCCGCTCCCGCTGACCTCGTTCCGGCGCGACCACCGCGTGGACACGATCGTCGACCTGCTCATCGCCGTCCTGCACGGAAGGAAGCGCCCGTGACATCCGACAGAATCGAGCACACCCCCGTCGCGATCGTCGGCGCGGGACTGGGCGGCATCGGCCTGGCGATCAAACTGCGCGAGGCGGGATTCGACGATCTGGTCGTCCTCGAACGCGCCGACGATCTCGGCGGCACCTGGCGGGCCAACACCTATCCCGGTTGCGCCTGCGATGTGCCGTCCCACCTCTACAGCTATTCCTTCGCGCCCAATCCGGATTGGTCGCGCACCTATGGGCGGCAGCAGGAAATCCTCGACTACATCCGCTCGGTGGCCGTCGAGCACGATGTCGTCCGGCACATCCGGTTCGGCGCCGAACTACTCGACGCCCGGTGGGACGAGCAGCGTTCGCTGTGGCGGATCGAAACCTCGCGCGGCGCGCTCACCGCGGACTTCCTGCTTTCGGCCGCAGGGCTTTTCGCCGAAGCGAAGTACCCGCGGCTACCCGGCATCGACTCCTTCGCGGGCACGTCGTTCCACTCGCTGCACTGGAACCACGACCACGATCCGACCGGCGAGCGGGTCGCGGTGATCGGTACCGGCGCGTCGGCGGTGCAGTTCGTGCCGGAGATCCAGCCGAAGGTGGCCCGACTGCTGCTGTTCCAGCGATCGGCCCCCTGGATCGTCCCGCGCATGGATCGCCGCACTCTCGAACTCGAGCGGCGGCTGCTGCGCCGTATCCCGCTGGCGCAACGCGCGATCCGCGGCGGGTTCTACGCGGCGATCGAGACGTTCGGGCTCATCTCACTGGTCGATCAGCGCTTCCGGCATCCGTACGAAGCGCTGGGCCGATTGCACTTGCTGCGGCAGGTCCGCGACCGGGACCTGCGCAAGAAGCTCACCCCCGACTACGTCATCGGCTGCAAACGAGCCATCTTCTCCGACACCTATCTACCGGCGCTCGACCAGCCGAACGTCGACGTGGTCACCCAGCCCATCGCCGAGATCCGGCCGCACTCGATCCTGCTGCGCGACGGCAGCGAGCATGCGGTGGACACCATCATCTTCGGCACCGGCTTCACCTCGATCCCCACCGCCTACGAGCGCTACGTCGGGCGCGACGGGCGAACGCTGGCACAGCTCTACCGTGAGCGACCGCAGAGCTATCTCGGTGTCGCGGTGTCCGGGTTCCCGAATTTCTTCTGCACGCTCGGTCCCTTCGGCGCCGCAGGCAACCAGTCCGCGATCTACATGATCGAATCCCAGATCGCCTACATCGTCGACGCCCTGCGCAACGCGCGCTCCCGCGGAACGCGCCGGATCGAGGTACGACCGGAAGCGCAGGCCGACTTCGTCGCGGAGATGGCCCGCCGTAGTTCGTCGACAGTGTGGCTCACGGGCGGATGCCAGAGCTACTACCAGACGCCGGACGGGCTCAACGCCGGTCTCTACCCGAACTGGAGCTTCGAATACCGGCAGCGCACCAGCCGATTCGACACCGGAGCCTACGAGGTGACCGCGTGATCGGCGACATACTCCGGATCGGCCGGGGGCGGCGTGGTCTTTCGGTCGCGGGCCGCGTCGTGCTGATCACCGGCGCGGGCCGCGGCATCGGCCGCGAACTCGCGGGGCTGCTGCACCGCGAGCAGGCCTCGATCGTCCTGGTCGACCTCGATCGAGACGCTGTCGACGCGGCGGCCACGGCACTGGGCGACGGAACTCTCGCGATCGCCGCCGACGTCGCCGACCGCTCCGCGATGCGGACGGTCGTCGACCGGGCCGTCGATCATTTCGGCCGCTTGGACGTGGTGGTGGCCAACGCGGGCGTGGTGCCCCGGCCGGCGACGGTGCGCACGCTCGACGGGCCGGACTTCGACCGGGTGATGGACATCAACCTCACCGGCGTGTTCAACACCGTGCGCCCTGCGCTCGACCACGTCGTCGCCGCCGGAGGTCATGTGGTCGTGGTGTCGTCGTGCGCGGCGTTCGCGCCCGGCATGGCGGGGGCCCCGTACATGATCAGCAAGGCCGCGGTCGAACAGCTGGGGCGGGCGCTGCGCGTGGAATTGGCGCCTTTCGGCGCTTCGGCGGGCATCGCCTATTTCGGCATCGTCGAGACCCGCATGACGCACGACACCCTCGATCACGACGAACTCGGACGTGAACTGGACGATCTGCTGCCGTGGCCGTTGAACGTGCGCATCTCGGCGGCACAAGCGGCCGAGACCATCGCGGACGGAATCGAGCGGCGGGCTGCGCGCACCATCGCACCCGCGGGGTGGGAGCCCTACGCGCTGCTGCGCGGGGCGGTCAACGTCGTGCTCGACAGCGCGCTCGCTCGCGACAGCCGCGTGCACGACCTGTTGCGCAGAGTCGAAGCGCGCACGACACCATCACCGTACGCAGGCGACGACGGCTCGCGTTCGCCCACCGCACCTCCACTCAGCACGGTCCGGCCGCAGCATGCGCCATCCGACCCGAAGGAATCCATCCCGTGAGCACTCCACGCTTCGACACACTGCCCGCCGCCTTCCAGCACAACGCGGCGGTCGATCCGGACGCCATCGCGCTGCGCACTCCCGGCGACGCCGCCACCCTCACCTGGCGCGAGTACGCGACGCGGGTCCGGCTGATCGCCGCAGGACTGGCGGGACTGGGGGTCCGGCGCGGCGACACCGTGGCCCTGATGATGTCCAACCGCATCGAGTTCTATCCACTCGAGGTCGCAGCGCAGCACCTCGGCGCCACCAGTTTCTCGGTGTACAACACCGCGTCCCCGGAGCAGATCGCGTACGTCCTCGGCAATGCCGGTGTGCGCCTGCTGATCTGCGAGCCCGGCTATGTCGAACAGGTCCGCGCGAGCGGCGCCGCGCTCGACCACATCGTCTGTGTCGACGAAGCGCCGGAGGGCACCTTGTCGGTCGCCGACGTCATCGCCGCCGGAGCGGACGACTTCGACTTCGACGCCGCGTGGGGCGCGGTCCGGCCCCATGACGTCGCCACGCTGATCTACACGTCGGGCACCACCGGAGCCCCCAAAGGGGTGGAGACCACACACGCGAACCTGATGTTCGAGTGCTACGCCGTCGACGAGGTGCTGGGAATCCGCTTCGGTGACACCATCACCTCCTACATGCCGACCGCGCACATCGCCGACCGGCTCACCGCGCTCTATTTCCAGGAAGTCTTCGGTACCCAGGTGACCTGTGTCGACGACCCGACCCGGATCGGCGCCGCTCTGGCCGACCTGCACCCCACGATCTGGGGCGCCGTTCCGCGGGTATGGGAAAAGCTCAAAGCGGGAATCGAATTCGCGGTCGCCAACGAACCCGACGAGCAGCGCAAGGCCGCATTGCAGTGGGCGTTGACGGTGGCCGCCCAGCGCAGCGCGCATCAATCGAACGGAGAGCCGGTCCCCGAATCCGTCACCGCCGAGTGGGCGCGCGCCGACCGGCTCGTCCTGTCCGGGCTGCGCGCGAAACTCGGTCTCGACCGCGTGCGCTGGGCGATGTCCGGCGCGGCCCCCATCCCGGCCGAAACGCTCGGATTCTTCGCAGGCCTCGGGATCCCGATCGCCGAGATCTGGGGCATGTCCGAACTCACCTGTATCTGCAGCGTCAGCCACCCCGACGACGCCAGGCTCGGCACCGTGGGCAAACTGCTGCCGGGCATGCGGGCCAGGATCGCCGACGACGGTGAATTCCACGTTCGCGGCCCGCTGGTGATGAAGGGCTATCGCGGCGAGCCCGGCAAGACCGCCGATGCCGTCGACTCCGAGGGCTGGCTGAGCACCGGCGATGTGATCACCGTGGACGACGACGGATATCTCCGGGTGGTGGACCGCAAGAAGGAGCTGATCATCAACTCCGCGGGGAAGAACATGTCGCCGACCAACATCGAGAACGCGATCAAGGCGGCGACACCGCTGATCGGGGCCATCGCCGTGATCGGCGACGGTCGGCCCTACAACACCGCACTGGTCGTCCTCGACGCCGAAACCGCCGGGCCGTACGCCGCGCGCCACCGATTGCCGGACTCCTCGGCGGCGGCCTTGTCGGCCGACTCCGGCGTCATCGAACAGATCGCGGCGGGCATCGCCGCGGGCAACACTCGACTTTCCCGGGTGGAACAAGTCAAGCGGTTCCGTCTCTTGCCCACCTTCTGGGAGGCGGGCGGCGACGAAGTCACCCTCACCATGAAACTGAAGCGCCGGGTGATCGCCGAGAAGTACGCCGCCGAAATCGCCGAGCTCTACGACCCCGAGCTCCGCCCCGATGTCCACGAACCCGGCGCGACTGTCGCCACCACGGTGACCACCGGGTGAGCGAACCGCCGACGCTCAGCGCTCCTTGACCCAGTACATTCCGCGACCGGACTCGGCGGGCGCACGCTTCTCGCGTGGCTCGATCCGGTCCAAGCGGTAGCCGAGCCGCCGGGCCACCGCGGCGCTTCGGACATTCGCCTCGTCACAATGGATCTCGACCCGGTCGACGCCCGGCAGTGCCAAGGCGATGCGGGTCAAGGCAGCTGCGCTGCGGGTGATCACGCCTCGCCCGCTGTGCGCGGTGTGACACCAGTAGCCGATCTCCACAGCACGCGAGCCGAGGCGGTCGTGCAGGCCGATCGCACCGAGCACGCTGCCGTCGGCGTCGAAGATGCCGAAGTTCCAACTGCCCGCGGCGCTGGGCCAGCTCTCGTCCGTCTCCCGGCCGAACGCACGTTGACTCTCCAGCGTCGCCGGTTCGGCGAGCCAATCCATCCAAGGGTGGATCTCGTCGAACGAGGCGTTGATCGCCTCGAGTCGCGGCCGCACATCCTCCGGCAGCCACCGCCGCAACAGCAGTTCTTCCAGTTCTATCCGCTCCGGTGGCCCGACGCCCGGTGCGAGCGCCGAGCATGGTTCGACGTCCATATCGATATCGTCGTTGCTCCACGCGCCGCCGTGCAAAGCAATTTCGCACGCACGCGACCGGGCCGCGCCGGGTGGCTGCCGCGCGGCGCGGCGGCCGGGCGGCGCCGATGTCTCAGGCGCCCCGGAGGCGGACTTCGGCGTCCAACTCGGCGGCGGCCTCGGCCAGCGCGGTCCCGTCCGGGTCGGCTCCCACCCGATCGGTCAGTTCGGCGCGCGACAGGATGAGCATTCCGCGCGGTTCGGATCCGGAACCGCGTTCGACCTTGATCTGTCCTTCTTCCAGGACCAAGCGTGCGTCCGGCTCTTCGGTGGCGAGCAACCGACTCAGGTCGTCCTGGGTCACGCGACCGAAATGATGAGCGCTGCTCGGCGTCGAGTCTGCTGCGTGCGTGTTCTCGGCATCCATGGTGACCGAATGCCCTGGTGATCTCACGGGAAACCGGCTGGTCGCCAGGGACCAGCCGGCGGCGCCGCCCGCGCCCGCGTCAGGCGAGGGCGACGGCGGCCCCGCTACAACGGCTCTTTCCGTCCCATGCGCCGAAGAGCCCGCTGCGCCGCATTGACGCCGCACATGCCGTGTGCCCCTGGGCCCGGCGGTGTGGCCGCCGAGCAGAGGTAGTGACCCGGCACGCCGACGTCGTAGGGCTGCAGAGTCCGGCGCGGACCGAACAGCAACTGCGGAATGTCCTTCGCGCCGGTCATGATGTTGCCGCCCACGAAATTGGGGTTGTACTCGGCGAATCCCACCGCGCTGCGCACGCTCGTTCCGACTATGCGGTCGCGAAAACCCGGAGCGAAGCGTTCTATCTGGGCGGTGATCTCCGCCGTGGCATCGCCGGGATAGCCGTAGGGGACGTGGGCGTATGCCCAGATCGGATGGATGTCGCCGGCCGAACGTTGCGGATCGGCGAGGTACTGCTGGCCCACCAGTACGAAAGGTCGCTCGGGCATCCGGCCACGATGGATCTCGCGTTCGGTGGCGGCGATCTCGGCGAAGGTGCCGCCGAGATGCACCGTCCCCGCCCGGCGCGCCGCCGCCGCGGTCCACGGCACGCCGCCGTGCACCGCGAAGTCCACTTTGCAGGCGCCCGGTCCGTAACGGAACCTTCGGTATGCCTTCCGGATTCGCAGCGGCAGGCGATCGCCGAGGATGTCCGCGACCGCGGTCGGCGCCAGGTCCCATATGGTCAGCTCCGTCGGCGGCAGATCGGACACCGATCGCACCCGGACACCCGTTTCGATCTTCCCGCCGAGGTCGCCTAGTGCCGCCGCCATGGCGTCGGTGATCCGTTGCGATCCACCCGCGGCGACCGCCCAACCGTAGGCGTGGCCCGCGGTGAGGATGCCCAGGCCGATACTCGCGCTGAGCGGCCGGTGCAGCGGATGGAAGGCATGAGCGGCGACGCCGCCGAACAATCCCCTCGCCTGCTCGGTGCGGAACAGTCCGGCGAGCAGCGTGGCCGGGGCCACGGCGGGAACGCCGAAGCGGGCCAGCCGCAACGGGTGGCGCGGCAGGCGCAGCAGTGGCCGCATGATGTCGGCGCTGGTCCGGTCGTACCCCGCCGCCGTCCGCTCGAACAACAGCCGCCACACCCGGCCGTCGCCGCCGAGTCCGGCCGCGGTCTGCGCGACCGAGCGCAGCAGGACGCCCGCGGTGCCGTCGTCGAGCGGATGAGCGCAGTCGATCTCCGGCCAGGCCCAGGACAATCCGTAGCGCTCCAGGTCGAGACCGCGCAGGAACGGAGAGCCGACCGCCATCGGATGGATGGCCGAGCAGTGGTCGTGCAGCAGGCCGGGCACGATCGCCTCGCCGGTGCGGGTGCCGCCCCCGATCTCCTCGGCGGCCTCCAGCACCGTGACGTCCACTCCCGCGCGGGCCAAGGTGATGGCCGCGGCCAACCCGTTGGGGCCGCTGCCGACCACGACTGCGCTGCTCATGTCGCTCTCCGTCCCTGGTGGCCTGCGCTCAACCGACCGTCTGCGGCACGAGTGCCCGGGTCGATCCGACCGGAGGCACCGGCACCGTGTAACCAGCGCGCCGCCAGGTCACCTCGTGCGGGATCGGGCCGTCGGGCAGCCACGGCTGCGCCTCGACCGCGTCGCGCACCCGCCAGGTGCCGCGTTCGACGACGCCGAGCGCCGCGTCGATCACCTGGTACTCCTGGACCCCGCGATGGATCGCCTGGGATTCCACCCACACCACGATCCATTCTCCCGGAGCGAATCCCACCCGGGACTGCACGGCCTCGATCAGATCCAGATTGTGCAGGTGACCATCGCCGAAGTTGAAGCCGATCAGCGAATTGCAGCCGAATTCCGCTTCCCGCACGGTCCAGCGATCGATGTCGGGAATGTGGTCGTACAGCAAGGAGAACAGGCCGCGTCCTTGACTGTGCATCGAGCGCCACGCGATCGTCTGCTGCATGGTGATCTCCGCGACCGCGGGCGGGTAGCCCATGGCCCGCAGCTGGTCGATCTGGTTCCGGGTGGGCCGATGCGCGATGGTGTTCAGCTTCTCCTCCGCCCCGGGCGCGAAGGCCCACAGCGCCGACGCCCAGTTCCCGGCGTACTGGCGCATCGACGGCAGGAACGACACCAGATCAGGGCGCAGGTTCCCGAGGATCGGGAAGAACGCCAGCGCCGCCACGATCGCCACGGCCAGCCACGGCGAGGAGATATCGGTCACGCCGTAGCCGCCGCCGTTGGGGAAGCCCAAGAACAGGAAGACGGTCAGGTAGGCGAACAGCACATTCCACTCCAACGGCACCGCCAGTGGGAACGTCGAGGTGATGAACGCGTGGAACACCACCATCAGCACCACTCCGGCCAGCGTCAGCCAGTGGTTCGTGGAGAACAGCAGCACCAGCGGTGTCACGATCTCGACGGTCGTGCCGCCGACGTGAGCCATGAACGAGGCGACCTTCGACGGCCGGATGTCGCGCGGGAAGTCACGGTAGTGCAACCGCTTGATCCACTTCGCGGGCACGCCCGGGCTGTTGGAGATCATCGGCGGCACCACATTGCCGAAATGACGCCCGAACTTGGACACGCCCGCTCCGATCCACACCGCGCAGATCAGCAACTTGGCGGCGATGATCATGTCGACGAACGGCAGCACCGTGAAGAACACCAGTGCGGGCAGATACTGCTCACCGCGTGCGGTCAAGAAGATCGTCTTGTCCCGCAAGCCGCACAGCACGTACAGCACGATCGGAGCGATGAGCAGCGCCGGATTCACCAAGCCGGAGGTGTTGTCCGGCAGGACCGCGCTCAGTGCGGCGCTCGGCACGCCGGGCAGCACGATCGCCGCCAGCAAGGTGCCCAGGAACGCCAGGTACAGCAGTACGTCGACGACCGTGCGGGTATCACCGCCGGTGAACGGCACCCGTCGCCACGGCCGCAGGCGAATCGTGCCTGGCCGGGCGTAGAACAGGATTCCGCCGGTCATCGGCTTGAACTTCCCCGCGAGCGGCCCCCAGGACCCGGCGATGCCGAGCGCCTCGATCAAGACGGTCCACAACACCAGCTTCTGATAGACGATCGGCTCGTTCCACCACGCCGCGACATCCCAGAACGGGCCGACGCCGGAAGTCCAGGTCGCGACGGCGACGCCGCCCAGCGCCGAGACGAGCAGGACCTTGAGCAGATAGATCGTGTGGATCATTTTCGGCGAACCGAAGCCGTATTCCACCCAGTGCAGAGCCAGCGTTCTCATCCGCTCCCGCAACGGCAGGTCGAGGAATGTCGTCACGTCGACGGGCGGGAAATCCGCTGTTTTGAATCCCATTGTTCGGACCTTTCTTATCCGATGAATCGAGCGCGTGCGAGAACCCGGACGAATCGGGTTCGATCATGCGGTTTCCGCTCGTCCCGAGCGGACTGTTTCTAGGCCGTTGCGGCCGCGAGTGCGCGAAGCCTTCTTTTGTCGATCTTTCCCACCGCATTCCGCGGCAGCGCCTCGGTGAGTTCGATCGATACCGGCACCTTCACGCGGGCGAGGGACTTCCGGCAGTGCTCGACGAGCTCCGCGGCGTCCACCCACGCGTTCGGCATCGTCACCACATAGGCGACCGGGACCTCGCCGAGAACCGGATCGGGAGCGCCCACCACCGCGGCCTCCAAGACGGCAGGATGGGCGTGCAGGACGTTCTCGATCTCCTTGGGGTAGATGTTCTCGCCACCTCGAAGGATCATGTCCTTGATCCGATCGACCAGGACGAGATATCCGTCCGGGTCGAAATAGCCGACATCGCCGGTGTGCAGCCAGCCCTCGATCACCGTCCGCGCGGTCGCCTCGGGCCTGCCCAGATAGCCGCGCATCACATTCGCCCCCCGGATGACCACTTCCCCGCTCGTCCCGGTGGGCACGACGCGGCCCGCGGCATCCATGATCGCGACGGCCTGCCCTGGCAGCGGCCGCCCGACGGTGCCCGGCTTCCGCGGTCCCTCCGGCGGATTCAGCGTCGACGCGCAGGTACCTTCGGACAGTCCGTAACCTTCGACGATCGGTACACCGAAGCGCGTTTCGAACCGCGCGATCAGTTCCGCGGGCATCGGCGCGGCCCCGCAGATCGCACGGCGCAACGACGAAGTGTCCGGCGTCGCGCTGCCGGGCTGCGCGACGAGCATCGCGTAGATCGCGGGGACTCCCGAAAAGTACGTCGGGCGAACACGTTCCACGATGCCGAAGAACGCCGAAGCCGAGAACCGGCCCGCGATCGTGGCCCGGCCACCGGCGAGCAGCGGCGACAGGACACTGACCACGATCCCGTTGACGTGGAACAGCGGCAGGATCAGCAGGCTGTGATCGGTCTCGTTCAAAGCCAGCGCCTCGACCAGCATCTCGCACATCGCGGCGATGTTGGCGTGGTCGAGCACCACTCCCTTCGGTCGGCCGGTGGTGCCACTGGTGTAGATGATCAGCGCCGCGGCGCCGGGATCCACCGGCGCCGGTTCCGGCCCGGCCATGTCGGGGCCGAGCCCGGCGACCTCGGTCACATCCAGCGTTTCCCCTCCGCGCCCGCCTTCGGTCACGACCACCTTCGCCCGGCAGTCGCTGACCTGATAACGCACCTCCTCGATCGTCGAATCCGGCTTCACGGGACTGACCGCCGCACCCAGCCGCCACGCCGCGAAAAGAATGACGACGAATTCGAGTCGATTCGACAATACGAGCGCGACGACATCTCCTTCGCCGACACCATTCGCGGACAGAACAGCGGCGGCCGAGCGCACCCGTTTCTCGAAAGCTTGATTGTCGAGTTGCTCGCGATCATCCGCGATGCAGGGTCCGGACGGATCCCATGTCGCCCTGACCTCCGGAATTTCCACAACGTGCTGCACTTATATCCTCACCTACCTCGGGGTGACGGGAATTACACTCCAAGTTAGATTCGGTGCCCGGACCCGGCTACGGGCCGGCATCCCAGAGTTTCCACCGGCCTTTGTACCGATGGCACAAAAGAATGCGGAATGCCTCCGAGCCGCCGCACCGATTCCGGTACGGTCCCGGCATGAGCGAGGACGTGGACACGACCATCCGCGAGGTCGCCGGACGCGTCAAAGCCGATCTCGATCGCCTGACCTCCGAGATGACCGCGATGTTCGCCGAGGTGATCCCGGAATTCCGCCACGACGACGAAGTACGGCGGCTGATGATCGCCAGCACCGCGTCCAACCTCACCGCGATCCTCGACATGCTCATCCTGAGCATCTCTCGCGACGACATCACCGTGCCGCCCGCCGCCGCCGAGTACGCCCGCCGGTTCGCCCAGCACGGGATGTCCCTGGAGGCGCTGCTGCGCGCGTACCGGCTCGGCGAGCACATGTTCATGCAGCGGACCATCGCCGTACTCCGGCACGCCCAGACCCCCGCCGATCTCGCCCTGGCGACGACCAGCCGGGTCGCCGTGCTGGTCAACAGCTACATCGACCAGGTCATCGAAGGCGTCATCGACATCTACGAAAGCGAACGCCGTCGCTGGGACGCGCGTTCGGACAGCACCCGCGCGGCCCAGATCCGCGCGGTGCTCGACACCGAGAACCTCGACGTCGCCTCCGCGGAGGAAATGCTGTCCGCCTCACTACGGGGGTGGCATATGGCCGCCGTCGTCTGGGTGCGTGAACCCGTCGCCGCATCGATCGAACTGCTGCGCGCCGGGACCTCGATGCTCGCCGCCGCGACCGGCAAGCACCCGCTGACGGTACTGGTCGACGAGCAGAACTGCTGGGCGTGGATCTCGTCGGTCGGCAAGCCGTCGCTGGACGCCGACCGGCTCGAGCGAGACCTGCGGCGGCGCCCGGGAATTCGCGTCGCGATCGGTGATCCCGGCGCCGGACTGGCCGGCTTCCGGCAGACCTTCCGCGACGCCCAGCGCGCTCGCAGCCTCGCGTTGCTCGCCGATCCCGACCGCCCGCTGACCATGCATTCCCGGGTGGCGCTGTCGAGCCTGCTGATCGACCATCTGCCCGATGCGAAGGCGTGGGTTCATCGGGTGCTGGGCGACCTCATGCGCGACGACGAGACCACCGCTCGTCTGCGTGAGACGGTGCAGACGTATCTGGAGGCCCGCGGCAGCCTCACCGACGCCGCGGCGCGCATGCACGTCCACAAGAACACCGTCCACTACCGGATACGCAGGGCCGAAGAAGTGCTCGGTCATCCGTTGACGGTGAACCGGCTGGAGACCGAAGTCGCGCTGATGGTCTCCGAGCAACTCGGTCTCGGCCGCGCGAAGTGAGCCCGGGTCGCGGTGCGCCGATGCGCGACACGGCGATTCGGCATGGCGTGTGAGCCTCCGCGGCCTGATACTGAGGGCAGGGTTGGACCGATTCCGAGGTGGGAGATGAAAGTGATCGGGGTGGGCTCGGACGGACTTGTCGCGGCCGGTGATACCTGGGGTATTTCCGGGCCGCAGTTCCTCTCCGTCTACATACCGCTCGTGCTGATAGCCGTGCTCGTCGGGATCTGGCTGCGGTCCCGTGCGACGCGCGCGGATCCGGAAACCGACTCGGTCACCGCGCCGGGCGCGGAGCTGACCTCACCCGAGCTGGGGATGCTGTACGGCGACCAGAACGCCGTACTCGCGGCGATGGCGCGGTTGCGCGGCCTCGACGCGATCGATTCGGCCGCCGCGCCGGTCCGCACCCTCACACCGCAGGAGCTCGGGCGGCTGGATCCGTTCACCGTGTCGGTATACGACCGGCTGGCGGCGGGTCAGCGCAAGACCGTCGGCGCGATCGCGGGCGGGTCGCTCGACGCGCTGCGCACCAGGATGGTCGACCTCGGGTACTTCCCGGGACCCGAGATGCGCCACGGTCTGCGTGATGCGGGCATACCGATCCTCGTCACCGGCGCGCTCGGCCTGGTGCGGATCATCGCGGGCGCCTCGCACGGCAACCCGGTGGGTGTGCTGGTGGTGCTGGTGCTCGCACAGGCGGTCGCCTACTGGTTGGTGGTGCGCAAGCCCCGGCTCACCGCGCTCGGTGTCCGCGCCCGGGACGCCGCGTCCGAGCGCAATCGGCATCTGCGGCCGAGCAATTCGCCTTCCTACGCGACCTATGGCGCCGAAAGCGCGGCGCTCGCGGCCGCGGTTTTCGGTATCGGCGCGCTCGTCGCCCTCGATCCCGGACTCGCCCAGGCAGTCGCTCCGCCGAGTGCGTCGGGCGGCGGTGACGGCGGGGGTGACAGCGGGGGCGACGGGGGCGGATGTGGCAGCGGGTGCGGCGGGGGCTGCGGCGGTTGCGGTGGATGAGCGCCTCGGGCCGCTGCCGCCGGACGCGCTCGGTATCGGCTGGCGGGCCGAGATCTGCGGGGTGATAGCCACCTTGGCGGGACTCGGATTCTGCGAGGTCATCGCCGAGTCGTTGCCCGGGGATACCCGCCGCGCCGGGGAGATCGCCGTCCCCGAGGAACTGGCCGCTCTGCGCGCACGCGGCGTGGCGGTGGTGCCACACGGCATCTCGCTGTCGCTCGGCGGGGCGGAGCCGGTCGCGGGCCATCGCGTCGAGCACTTGGCGGCCTGCGCGGCGGCGGTGGCGGCTCCGCTGGTGAGCGAGCACATCGCGTTCGTCCGCGCGGGCGGCCTGGAAGCCGGACACCTGCTGCCGGTGCCGCGGACCCGGGAAGCGCTGGACGCGCTCACCCGCAATATCGCCCGGACCAGGGCGGCGCTCGACGTCCCGCTCGCGGTGGAGAACATCGCCACGCTGTTCGACTGGCCCGACGACGAATACACCGAAGCGGAGTTCCTGTCCGAACTCGTCGAACGCACCGGTGTATCGCTGCTGCTCGATCTCGCGAACGTCTACGCGAACGCCCGCAACCGCGGTCGCGATCCGCTCGCCGAACTCTTGCGCCTGCCCACCGAACAGGTGGCGTACTGCCACGTCGCGGGCGGTCACGAATCCGGCGGTCGCTACCACGACACCCACACCGATCCGGTTCCCGGCGAAGTTCTCACGCTCGTCGCCGAATTCACCGCGCATCGTCCGGCGCCGATGATGCTGGAGCGCGACGGCAACTATCCGCCCGCGGCAGAACTACTCGACGAACTGGACGCCCTCGCTACCGCCGCCGCCCGCCCACCGATCACCGCGGGCGCCAGGGCGGTACCGGCGTGAGCGCCGACTCCGTACCGGAACAGCCTTCCGGCGGTGCGACGCTGGCGCAGCGGCAAGCAGCGCTGGTGCGTGCGCTGGTCGCGGGAGCCCCGATACCGCCCGGATTCGACGCCGAGGCCGTCGGAGCGGCGGCGGACGCCCTGCTGCGCAAGCGGGCCGGTGAGGTGGCGCGCCGTTACCCGCTGCTGGTGCACGCGTGTCAGGGTGAGTTCACCGCCCGCTTCACCGCGTGGGCCCGCAGTCACCCGAAGACGACCACTCCCGCCGATGCCGCCGCCTTCGCGGCCGCCACCGGGATCGACTGTAAGGCCATCTCACTCCGCCGGGCGAGAACCCGCTGGTGGTTTCCCTGGCATCGCGCATCGGCCGACAGCACACCCTGAGTTCGGACCTGTCCTGTCCTACGGATGGCGGGCCTCGACCCCGACCGCGGAGTCGCCGGCGTCGCGACGCTCTTCGAGCCACACACTGACCGCCACCGTCACATACGCAGCGACGGTCGCCATCCCCGGCAGCATCAGCATGAGCATGAGAAACGAAAGCATCGAAGACACAAGCCCTCCCGGACAACGCGATGGAAACTGTCGTACCGGTGCGCTGCACTGCGTCACCGTCACGCCCGGCATACCCACGAGCGGAGGTCCAATCTCCACCGGGACGCCGAGCTGATGTGATAGATGTCACAGACGCGATCTGCCGTGCCGTCCGCCGGACGACCGGGATAATCGGCGCTCCGCCGCAACCGTGGTAGACCGGTCACCATGCGGTTGCTCATCGTCTCCGATACGCACGTGCCCAAACGTGCGCGGGATCTGCCGGAGGTGCTCTGGCGCGAGGTCGACGCCGCCGACGTGGTCGTGCACGCGGGCGACTGGGTGGACGTCGCGCTGCTCGACCGCCTCGAAGCCCGCAGCGAACGCCTCGTCGCTGTCTACGGCAACAACGACGGCCCGGATCTGCGTGCGCGGCTGCCCGAGGTCGCCCGCGCCGAACTCGACGGACTCCGGCTGGCGGTGGTGCACGAAACCGGACCCGCGAAGGGCCGCGAGGAACGCTGTGCCCGGAATTTCCCGGACACCGACGTACTCGTCTTCGGCCACAGCCACATTCCGTGGGACACCATCGCCGACAGCGGGTTGCGCTTGCTCAATCCCGGCTCGCCCACCGACCGCCGCAGGCAGCCGGACCACACCTATCTCACGGCGCGGATACAGGCGGGGCGGCTGAGCCAGGTGACACTGCATGCCCTGGCACCGCAGACGCCCTAACTCTCGGCGGCGATCAGCACTTCCAGGGTGACCGGTTCGACGAAACATCCGCCGGGGTCGATCGCGAGCAAGTTCTCGGTGATCGTCTGTTCGAACGCGGCGCGCCGGTCCCCGAGCAGCCGGTGCAGTGGCAGCGAGGTGGAGTAGAGGTACCCGATCGCCTGCTCGATCGTCCACGCGCGTTCGAATTCGTGGACCAGCCGGTGCACGCAGGGAAGGAGGATCGCGCCAGTATCTCTTCGTGCGACTCCTGGCCTTCGGCCGCGGTCGGCCTGCCCGATGGTCACCAACCGGAAACGCCCCAGCCCGCCCGGGAGGTCCTCCGAACCGCCCCGCACCCAGGTCACGTTCGCAAGACCCGCGGCTTCTGCGCGGCGGGCGGCTTCGACGAGCATCGTGGGCTCGGGGTCCATGCCCACGGCTTCGGACACGTGCCGCGCGAGGGGGACGGTGAGCTGGCCCGTGCCGCAGCCCAAGTCGAGTAGTCGGCCGGTGCCGTCGAGTCGCAGCCGCCGGACGAGATCATCGAAGAACCGCCGCGGATAGTCCGGCCGGTAGCGCGCGTAGTGCCAGGCTGTTCCGGCGAACAGGTCGTCTGTGATCCCCTCGGTTGCGTCGGTCATGATCGCCTCCCCATCCCCGATCCCGGCCCTCGTCCGGGTGCGACGCGAAGACTCGATCGTAGCGTCAGTCGCCGCCGTCGCCCACCAGCGCCAAGTGACGATCGCCGGTGGCGGCGTCGGTGATGGCGGTGGAGATCTTCGGCAGGGCGTAGGGATGGTTGCGGCCGAGCCAGTCGAGCATTTCCTCGCGGACCGCGCAGCGTAGATTCCACACGTCGTCGGCATTGGCCGCCGACATCGTCGCGCGCACCACGATGTTGGTCGGCGTGCTGTCGGTGACCTGCAGACTCCAGGCGCGGCCGTCCCAATCCGCGCGCGTGCGCAGGTACTCCTCCAAGTGCTCACGCAGCAGCGGCACCGGTGTGCTGTGATCCAGGTACAGGAAGACCGTCCCGGTGATCTGCGGGCCGCCACGCGACCAGTTCTCGTACGGCTTGTTGTTGAAGTAGGAGACCGGCATGGTCAGCCTCCGGTCGTCCCAGATCCGCACGGTGAGGAACGCCAGGGTGATCTCCTCCACGATGCCCCACTCCCCCTCCACCACGACGGTGTCCCCGATCTTGACGGAGTCACCGAACGCGATCTGCAATCCGGCGATCAGGTTGCTCAACGTCGACTGCGCGGCGACACCGGCGATGATGCCGATCACCCCTGCCGAGGCCAGCAGCGAGGTTCCCAGGGTCCGCAGACTCGGAACCAGCAGCAGGATCACGACGGCGGCGGTCGTGACCACCAGGACCGACGTGATGATCCGGCGCACCAGGCCGAGCTGGGTACGCAATTGCCGTACCCGGGTGATGTCCTGGGTACGCCGGGCGTAGGAGCGCAGCGTGTTCTCCGCGACCGCGTCGGCGGCACGGATGACCACCCACGCCGCCGCCATGATCGCCGCCGTCGCCAGGACCGTGCGGATCATCGCGTCCTGGCGCAGTTCCAGTTGCGCCAGCGGATAGGTGGCGTGCAACGCCAACGCGCCGAGCAACACCTGCAGGGGCAACTGCACCCGGCGCAACAGCGTGGGAAGTTGGTTGCCCGGACGTCTGCTTGCGCTGTAACGCAGTAACCGATCGATCAGCAGACCGGCCGTCACGGTGATGGCCACCGTACCGAGAATCACGATGAGCGGCCGTAGTATTTCCTCCAACGGATCGAACTCCTTCTCCTCCTCCACTCACCCGTGCGAGGCGATTCTTGCGCCGTTTCGGCAAGAAATCTCGAGCACTCGATGCGGCTCGAGCTCCCGCTCGGATGAGTGCCATGTTTCGATTCCGGTTCCGGCGAAGCGACCCTTCACCCGGTCGAGGTGTTCCTACAGCAGCGCCAGCGCCATGCTCAGCACTGCCAACACCAGGACCCATGCCGCGATGGTCCATTCGATGGGCCATTCCGTGCCGGGATAACCGCTGTCACCGCGTCGAGCGGCGCGATACTGCGAGCGCGAGGCCGAGACGGACATACATCCTCCTTCGGTCGGTTGCGTCATCGAGGCGCATACCCGCTTTCGTCGTCGATCGTCGCCACGCCAGTGTGGCGAATGCCACCGTCCACGGCGTACTGCGGGCGCAAGCCGTTGTGGGTCAGGGATTCTCAGGCCGAGCCCAGTGGGTCCGACCGGGTGTCATTGCAGACCGGAATGGCTGCGGTAACGCAGGTCGTCCAGCGATAGCGGCGGAACGTATCGCGTCACCAGTGTGCGGTCCCACCACGCCCGGGTGCGGGCCAATTCGCGCGGTGTGGTGAAGCGGTAGAGATACAGTTGCGCCCGGACGAAACGGGGCGCGGCCTCCGGGAAGGGATTGTGCCGTAGCAGTCGCAGCGTGGCCGCGTCGTTTTCCAGCAGTCGTGCCAAGAAGGGGCCGAGCCACGACTGCGCGTACCGGGGTGAGGCGGCGGCGAACCACATGAGCCAGTCCAGCCGCAGATGGTACGGGGCCCACTGCCGCGGCAGGCGGCGTGGATCACCGGGTTTGCCCTTGAATTCGTATTCCTTCCACCGCGTCCGGCTCGTGACGGTCGGCTCGTCGGTGCCTTCGACGACCACCTCGTAGCGGGTGCGGCCGATGCTGCCGAACGCTCCGTAGGTATTGACCAAGTGATAGGGGTCGAACGACCGGTTCATGGCCTGATGACTGGAGATCAGATTGCGTGCGGGCCGGTAACTCAGGAAGACCACCAGCGCGGTGAACGCGATGACCAGGCCCGTGTACCACGGTGGCGGTCCCGGCAGCGCCGGCGGCGCGGGCACCGGCAGCACCGCCGCGGCGGCCGGCCCGCTGACAAGCCCACAGGCGAGGATGATCGTCAGCCAGTTCAGCCAGGCGAAGTTACCCGACAGCACCAGCCACAACTGCGTGATCACGATGACGGCCGCCGCGATGCTCGCCACCGGCTGCGGCGCGAACAACCCGAAGGGCACGACCAGCTGGGCGAAATGGTTGCCCAGCACCTCCATCCGATGCAGCGGCTTGGGCAGGTGGTGGAACAACCAGCTCAGCGGTCCCGGCATCGGCTGCGTCTCGTGGTGGTAGTACAGGCAGGTCAGATCGCGCCAGCACCGGTCACCGCGCAGTTTGATCAGTCCGGCGCCGAACTCCACCCGGAACAGCAGCCAGCGGGCGAGCCACAGCACCAGCACCGGCGGCGCGGTGCGGTCGTTGCCGAGGAAGATCACCAGGAACCCGCACTCGAGCAGCAGTGACTCCCAGCCGAAGGCATACCAGTCCTGTCCCACGTTGACGATCGACAGGTAGAGCGCCCACAACAGCGTCCACATCAGCATCGCCGCCCACAGCGGCACCACATCGGCGACGCCCGCAACCATCGCCGCGGACAGCGCCGCACCGAACCAGGAGACGACCGCGAAGAACCGGTCGGAATAGTGGACATGGAAAATGCTCGGCGCGCGCCGGAACGACCGCCCGGCCAGCCAGCGCGGCACCGGCAGCATGCCGTGCTCCCCGATCAGCGCCCGGAATTGGCGGGCGGCGACCACGAAGCCGATCAGATAGACGGCTGCGACACCGCGGGTCAGCAGCTGCCTGCCCAACCAATATTCGGGTGCGGTGAACCAGTCCATGCCCGCAACTCCTCCGACCGCGGACCTTCGTCCTCCGGCCGCATACCCGGCCCGGCAGCGAGGAAACCCGAACTACATCGGATACAGGCTGTGCTTGCGCGGGTTGTGTTCGGCAGCCGCCTCTTTGTCCCGCAGGAGTCGCAGCGCGTGCCGTATCTCCAGCCGGGTCCGGGAAGGCTCGATGACGGCGTCGATGTATCCGCGTTCGGCCGCGATCCACGGCGTGGCCACGGTGGTGTTGTACTGGTCGATCATGAACTCCCGTACCGCGGCGCGCTGCTCCTCCGGCACCTGCAGCAGCTGACGCCTGCCCGCGATGTCGACCGCGCTCTCCGCGCCGATCACCGCGATGCGGGCGGTGGGCCAGGCCAGGCTGATGTCGGCGCCGAGCTGCTTGCACGCCATGAAGCCGTACGCGCCGCCATAGGATTTGCGCACGACGACGTTGATGATGGGCACGGTCGCCTCGATGATCGCGCGGAACACGCGCCCGCCGCGGACGATGACACCATTGCGCTCCTCCTCTACGCCGGGGAGCACGCCGGGAGTGTCGACGACGAATACCAGCGGGATGCCGAAGGCATTGCACAGCCGGATGAAATGGGTTGCCTTGTCGGAGCATTTCGCGTCGACCGCGCCGCCGAGAACCAGCGGCTGGTTGGCGACGACGCCGACGCTGCGGCCGTCAACGCGGGTGAAGCCCGTGATGAGATTCGCCGCGGTGGCGGAGCGGATCTCGTGGAAATCGCCGTCGTCGAAGATGCGCAGCAGGATCTCGTGCATGTCGTATCCCTCCCGGTCGGAGTCCGGGATGATCGACTCGAGTTCGAGATCGGTGGCGGTGATCTCGGGTTCCAGACCGGGGTTGACGATCGGCGCTTGCTCCAGGCAGCTCGACGGCAGATAGCTCAGGTACTTGCGGGCCCAGTCGAAAGCCTCCTGCTCGGTGGCGGTCACGTGATGGATCGTGCCGTTGCGGGCCTGCACGTGAGCGCCGCCCAGTTCCTCCGCGGTCACGTCCTCGCCGGTCACCGTCTTGATCACCTCGGGCCCGGTGACGAACATGTAGGAGTTCTCGGTCGCGACGAGCACGTCGGTGTTGACCGGGCCGTACACCGAACCGGCGGCGCACTTGCCGAGCATGATGGAGACCTGCGGGACGAACCCGGACAACCGCTCCTGGCGCCTGCTCATGTGGGCGAACCAGGCCAGCGAAGTGACCGCGTCCTGGATCCGGGCACCGCCGGAATCGTTGATCGCCACCACCGGGCACGCCTTCTCGAAGGCGAACTTCAGGATGTGGGCCACCTTCCGGCCGAACATCTCGCCCACCGAGCCGCCGTACACCGTCTGGTCGTGCGCGATGACCACGACCGGCCGCCCGTCGATGCGGCCGTGGCCGGTGACCACTCCGTCACCGTACTTCGCGTCCGGCGCTCCCGGCGTGCGCGCGAGTGCGCCGATCTCGACGAACGTACCAGGATCGAGCAGCGAGCGGACCCGTTCGCGGGCACTGGGTATGCCTTTGCTCTGCCGTTTGGCGATGCCGGACGCACCGGCCGGTTCCTCGGCGGTCGCGAGGGCGTCCCGCAATCGCTCCAACTTCTCGCGTGTGCCGACCATCCGAAACTGCCTCTCGACCTCACTGGCTTCTGCGCAGACGATAGGGGGCTGGACGCAGAGCACCATGGTCCTGAGGCGATTACTGGGCAGCTCACAACGCGCGGATAGCCGCGTTGGCACGACGCCCTATGGATCGGTCCGGCATCGCACCGGCAACCGCTATGCCCTCCGGCGTCAGAGACTTCCCTTGCGGGCTGGCAGGATTCGGTGCATGAGTTTCACCGGGGACGATGTCCGGGCCTTCGCGCTGTCGCTACCGGAGACATCCGAACAATTCACCTGGGGGATGCCGACCTTCCGGGTCGCGGGCAAGCTGTTCCTCACCCTTCCGGAAGCCGAGACCTCGATGGCGGTCCGCTGCCCCATCGCCGAGCGCGACGAACTCGTCCTCGCCGAACCGGAGAAGTTCTGGATCGCCCCGCACGAAGCGGGCAACGCCTGGGTTCGCGCGCGACTGACCGCCCTCGACGACCGCGACGAACTCGAAGCCATCGTGCGCGACTCGTGGCAGCAGGCCGCACCCCGCCATCTGCTCGACAACGCGGGGTGACCTGATCGACGCGGCCTCAGCGTGCGCGGCGGCGGCGTGGCCGCGGCGCCAGTTTCAGGCCGAAGAGCAGATCGGTGTTGCGGACCGGCGTCGGCTGGTCGGACTTGCGGAGCAGTCCGGCTTCGCGGATCCAGCTGTGATGCCAGTGGTACAGATCCGGCAGCGTCACCTCGCACGCCGCGGCGAGCCTGCGGAGGCGGAAACCCGCTCCGCCGATGGCGCCCGCGAACAGCTTGGTGTTGGGCGTCGGGCGGGATTCCTGGTAGGCGCGGGCTTCGTAGAGCAGAGGGCGCGCCGGTGGCGGTATCACCCACACATACAGGTCGGGAGCATGGGTGTAACCGATCGGGCCGTTGAAGATCAGCGCGTCCGTGGTGAGCGCGACACAAGGGATGGCGTTGAGTTCCATCGCGGTCGCGCCGGTGAACAGCGCCGTCACGATCGCCGCCGCGTCCACCGGATCGGCGGTCCTGGCCCGGACCCGGGCGACCAGCTCGTCATCGACCGGAACCGTCGTCAGACCCGGGCCTACCGAGTAGGCGAGATCCTGGGGCAGATCCAGGCGCAGCCCGTGCAGCAGGAACGCCGCCTGCGCACCACGCAGGCGCGTGATGGTGTGCCCGCGACTGGGACTGTCGGCGACGAGTGCGCCGAGGAACCGGTAGAGGCTGAGAATGTCGTTCCACTCGTCCACCACACCGGCGCCCTGGTGGAAACGCTCCGGCACGGTGAGGCGAGGTTGTAGCACCGAGAGCATGTATTCGGCCAGGCCCGCCCCGCGCGGCCCCAGCCAGCTGCCGACGCCGTTCTGGTTCAGGTCGTGCCTGCACGCTCGTCCGGTGTGTTCGGCCAGCCACCGGCAGGCCGTCTGGATCCCGTCGGTGTAGACGGCGTCGATGCGCGCGAATTCGTCCGGTGGCAGGCTCCGGTAGGCATCGGCGCGGAAGGTGGTGACGTCCCCGTCGGAGATCTGCGGCAGCAGCCCGCCTCCGGCCGCTTCGGAAAGCGTGATGATGCGGGACGGCCGGTGATTGATCTCGCCATATCCCACGTGCCTGGTCGGTGGCTCCGGGCCATCGATCCGGGTGGTCGGCGGGTCAGGGACATCTATGCGTGTGGTCGGCGGATCGGGAACGTCGACGCGGGCGGTGGGCGGATCAGGAACCTCGACGGCGGCGGCCGTCTGCTCGGGAACGTCGACGCGCGTGGTCGGCGGATCAGGAACCTCGACGCGGGCGGCCTGCTGCTCCGGGACATCGATGCGTCTGGTGGGCGCGGACGCACCGCGGCGCTCCTCCAGCCACCGCCACAGGTCCTCCTCCGGCACGCCCAGCCGCTGCGAACTCGATCGCACCTGGTCGGCGGAAAGTTCGTTGTGTTCGTCGAGCTGAGCCAACCTCTCCAGCTCCGACGGACGCAGCGTGGGCACGCTTGCGTCGACCACAGCCACAACCTCCCGGATTATTGCACCCGCGATGCGTCACGCGGGTTCGAGACTTCAGTTGCAGAGCATTCGATCACGTACCCGCCGGTAAGGCTCGGAATTCAACCGAGTTTCGGATGTTGTCTACGTCACCGACATCTTCGCCCGCTACCGAAATCACCGCGTGCGGAATGCATTTTGCCTAGTCATCATGTCTGTCGGCAGCCGCGACGGAAACACGTGAGCGATGCCGACATCGAAAAACCTACGTGGCTTTGTCTACAGCGGTGGACACCGCCATTTCGGCATACGCTCGATCGCCGCCGTCGCGAGCGACGGCACGAGATCCGTGCGCCACTCCGGCGCACGCCAGGACCACCAGGCCGATGCCCGACCACTGCGCCGCGCGCATCTCCTCGCCGAGCAGTAGCAGCCCGACGCCCGCGGCCACCGCGGGCTCCAAACTCATCATGACGCCGAACACCGCGGGCGCGATCCGGCGCAAGGCCGCCATCTCGATGGCATGCGGCACCAGCGACGAGAGCAGCGCCAACGCCGCGGCGCCGAGCAGGAAGTCCGGATTCGCCGGTGCCACAGCGTCGTTCGCGACCAGCACCGGCAGGGCGAGCAGCCCGCCGAGGCCCATGGACAGCGCCAATCCGTCGTGCCCGGCGGTGTGCCTGCCCACTACGGCGCCGCACGCGATGTAGGCGCCCCATCCCGCACCGGCCGCGACCGCGAACAGCACACCGCTCCACGACACCGGTCCTTCACTGTCGACCAGCAGCAGAACGCCCGCTCCGGCGAGCGCGACCCACAGCGCGTCGCGGGTACGCCGCGACCCGATCAGCGCGACGGCGAGCGGACCGATGAAGTCGATCGTCACCGCCATGCCCAGCGGGATGCGATCCAGCGCCGCGTAGAAGCACAGATTCATGCCCGCGATGGCCACACCGAGCCCGGCGATCGGCAACAGCGCCCGGCGCTCGATCCGCGGCGACGGTAGCCACAGCAGCATGGCGAACGCACCCGCCAGCACGATCCGGCCGCACGCGACGGTCACCGGGGCGGCGAGGGTGAACAGATGCTTGGCGATGACCGCACCGAGCTGAATGCTGACCATCGCGGCGACCACGAATACCGGGGTGGGTACACCGCCGCGTCGCGGGCTCAGCCGCGGCGCGAATCGTCGGGAAGCAGGCTCGGCGGGACTGATGACCACGTAGTGCTCCGTTCCGGGACACGCCCGCGCCCGGCGCGGGCGGGCGTGCGTTGTCGGGTGCCGCCGAATCGGCCCGCGGGACCGTCTCGGCGCGTCGATTGATATGCGGCAGAAAGGTTCTCGACGTTCAGCGCCGAACGGATGCGGACGGATACCTGCCCGACAGCCGTGCTGGGACGTAACAAGCCGGAGGCTCCGAATTTGCGGTCTCCACGGATATCCGGCGAATTGCCCGATCGGATTCGAACAAATCGGACAAACTCGCTCCACCCCGGTGAGTTACGCGCTGCGTGCGCCCCTGCTTCACAGCGGAGAACGTAAATGCGGCGAGCAACGATCGGTGAGCCGATTGATTGCCGGAATCCGGAAATAAAGTTGCGAAACGCGCCGCGAGCTGTGGAGTGCGGCACAAGGTACACCGGTGATCGATCAGTACGCCTCGTGTCCGCCCGCCGACGACGGCATCACGAGACGATGTCTTCCGCCGTCGCCACCGCGGAGGTCACCCTTCCGGGATACCGGCCGTGACCTGATCGTGAGCGAATTCTCAGCGTTCACACAACGGACTCTCGCCAAGCCCAAATACTGATGCGGTGTCCTTGATGGGTGCTGGTCGGCAGCACTCAGAGCCCAGCCCCGAGGAGACCAGTTCATGTCCACCGGTACCACCGCGAGCATGCCGCGCATCGAGACATCGTGGCTGGGCGGGGCGATGAGCGCTTCGGCCAGTCGGCGCGGGTCACGGTCGATCAACGCCGACGCGGTCGCGGTCGAGACCGACGTCGTCACCGGAACGACCGCGTGCGTCGTCGCCGATGGCGTCGGAGATCACCTGCTCGGCGCCCGCGCGGCACGCACGGTCGCCGCCGCCGCGGCACGCGTAGCCGCAGGCGAGGGAGCGCGCGCGGGGATCATGGCGGCCCAGGAGGAGCTGCTGCGAGAGGTTCCGGAGCCTTCGGCCGACAGCGTGCTCGTGGTCGCGGTCTTTCCGGCCGCAGGTGGACCCGACGGCCCCTGCGAGGTGGCGTGGGTCGGCGACTGTCGCGCGTATCGCTGGAACGGCCGGGTGCTGCACCAGATCACCACCGATCACACCGTCGCCGAGGTGTACCGCGCCCGCGGGCTCGATCCGAAGCCGCGCATGCACCATCTGGTCACCACCTCGGCGCGCACCGTTCGGCCGGACGCGATCGGGTACGCCGTCACCGGGTCGAGCACGGGCAGACTGCTGCTGAGCACCGACGGCGTACACAAGCCCCTCGGAATCGCCGCGGTCAAAGCCATCCTCGCGCAGGGCGACGCCGCTCCCACGGTCGCGAACACCTTGGTGGATGCCGCCCTCCAGGCCGGCGGAAGGGACAACGCCACCGCACTGGTCGTGGACCTGCCTTCCCGGCCCGGCGGCGCCTAAGGCGTACCTCCGCCTTCGCTCCGGCCATGCGCGGACTGAAGACGGACAAAGTCCGGCCGCACCCATCCTGCGTACCTCCGCCTTCGCTCCGGCCATGCGCGGACTGAAGACGGACAAAGTCCGGCCGCACCCATCCTGCGTACGTCCGCCTTCGCTGGGCGGTCACGCGTCCACTCGCGACGCGTTCGGTACAAATGTCGAAATGCTATGAATCGGCGTCGGTGGGGCGCAGTATGTCGCTGTGGAGTTGACAGCCGTGCACATCGACAAACCGGACGATCTCAACGTCGTCATCGGACAGTCGCACTTCATCAAGACCGTGGAAGACCTGCACGAGGCGCTGGTCGGGGTCGGTCCCCATCTGCGCTTCGGGCTGGCGTTCTGCGAGGCCTCCGGACCGCGCCTGGTCCGCTGCTCCGGCAACGACGACGCGCTCGTCGAACTCGCCACCAAGAACGCGGTCGCCATCGGCGCGGGACACTCGTTCGTCGTCTTTCTTCGCGAGGGATACCCCGTCAACGTGCTCAACGCCGTGCAACAGGTCCCGGAAGTATGCGGAATCCATTGCGCCACAGCCAATGCCGTCGAGGTTCTGATCGCGGAAACGGAACTCGGCAGGGGAATCATCGGAGTGATCGACGGTTCGGCCCCGCTCGGTGTGGAGAATGCCGACGACCAGGCGGCCCGCAAGCAACTGTTGCGCCAGATCGGCTACAAACTGTAGAACCGCGATCGAATGGTCCGTGCCGTGGTGTCTCCTGATCGCATCACCAGCCGGGCCCGGAACTCGTAAGCGGTCCGGGCCCGCCGCGGACAACTCAGCCGAGTTCCGCCAGTTGCGGGACGGCAGGCGCCATGGCATCGATCCATGCCGCCGGCGAGCCGGTGGTCGGAGTGACAATGGCGGTCTCTATGCCGAGTTTCGCGTAGTCGGCCATTTGCCGGACGAATTCGTCGCGGTTCTCCGGGTTCGGCCGCGGGTTGTTGGCGATGATCGTCTTGCGGATCTCGTCATAGTCGCGGCCGACGTCGTCACAATGCCCGCGCAGCACGTCGAGCTTGTGCTCGACATCCGCCGGCGAGGAACCGAACAGGTTGCAGGCATCGCCGTACTGCGCGACCAACCGCAGCGTCTTGCGCTCTCCCCCACCGCCGATCAACACCTTCGGCCGGTTGATGGGTTGCGGCGAACACAATGTCTCGGCCAGCTGGTAGTACTTCCCGTCGAACGGCCCGTTGTCCTGCGGGTCCCACATCTGGCGGCAGATGCGCAGAGTCTCCTCCAGCCGCTCGAACCGTTCGGCGGTTGGCGGGTACGGCACGCCGAGCCCACGGTGCTCGCGCTCGAACCACGCGGCACCGATCCCGAGGACAGCACGACCGCCCGACAGGACGTCGAGGGTGGTGACGATCTTGGCGAGCAGGCCGGGGTGACGGTAGGTCACGCCGGTGACGAGCAGCCCGAGGTCGATGCGCGAAGTATGCGCGGCCAAGTAGCCGAGGGTGGTGTACCCCTCCAGCATGTTCGCCTCCGCGGGCAGCCCGGTCGGCTCGATCTGGAAGTAGTGGTCCATGAACGACAGCCAGGTCGCGCCGGATTCCTCCGCGGCCGCGCCCACCCGCGCCAGCTCGCCGGCGATGGCGGCGGTACCACCGTCGATATCGAAGATTGGCAGATGAAAACCGAGCTCCATGAAGTGATCCCTTCTGCTGGACAACCCTGTATGAGCGCACACTAAGTGCTGGAGTGCACTCCAGGTCAAGCAGCGGTTCGATCCGCGAAACGCAACCGGTCCCATCCCGCGCCATGCGACCGCCGCCCACACTCGATCAGCTCGTGCGCTCGAAATCCCCCGGCTTCCAGGTGCCGTCGAACGCTCCCTCCTCGGGTCCGTAGATGCGCAGACAGGCGAACCATCCGCGACCCGGGACGGTTTGCAGCCAGCGGGTTTCGGCGCCGTCGGGAGGGATGGGGCCGAAGTGCAGGCGCACGGGACCACCGGGAGGAAGGTCGCGCAACTCGAACAGCGATCGGAGGGCGGCCATGCCCTGGCCGGCCTGGATCTGCGAGCGGGTCGCGGCGTCGTAGACCGTCACGGACCAGAACAGCCCGGCCGGGACCGGGCACGGTATGTCGAGGGTGTAAGTGGCACCGCCGTCCAGGTAATCCCCGCGCCGGTCCCGCACGCCGAGCCAATACAGCGATCCGCCGCCCACCTGCCGCCGGAACATGGCCGGCGAGGCGGTGATCGCTTGGGCGAACCACCGGTCGCGCGCTTCGAGATCCAGGCCGGAGGCGGTCCGGAAGTCGCCGTTGTCGGCGACCAGTCCCACCCATTCCCAGCGACGATCCGGCCATGCCGTGCGGTCCGGGCGGGCGCTGGCGAACGCGGAGACGAGCAGGTGGTCGCGCCCGGCCCGCGCCGCGGCCGTCAACAGCGTCGCGGACCGGCGGTCGGGCGCGAACCGGGCGCCTCGCTCGATGCCGATGGCCCCGAGCAGCCCGTACAACGGCAGGAACTCCGGCACCACCGGTTCGGTCTCCAAGACCCCGTGCAACACCTGCCAGTAGGAGAGGCCGTCTTCCCAGGACAAGCAGGTGGAGTCCATGGCATCCCCGGTGGTGTCCACGATGTCGAGCACCGCACCGGCCGCGCCGAGTGGATGGACCCGCACCTCTCGCAGCGCGTCCATCGCCTCGGAGAGGTCGCCGCCGAGGGGCAGCGCGCGCATCGCGAGCAGCACTTTGAACGACGCGGATCGCCCGACGTGGGCCCGCTCCGGCAGTGCGCCCGCGTAGCCGGGGGGAACGATGACGTAGGCGCCGCCCCGCCCTCGGTCGGGCCCGGGGATGCCCAGGTCGGTGATCCAGCGTTGATGATGATCGTCCACCAGCCCGATGTACGGTCCCGGCGGAAGCTCGACCACCATCGGCCCGGCCGACAGATCCAGCACCGCCGCGCCGTACGGAGTGTCGGAATTGAGGGTGAACCCGATTTGCCGCGGCCCGGCAGAGAGGATCCCGATCGCGCGGTTGTCGTTCAGCCCGATCTCCCGGTTGCCGTGGAAGATTCCCTCCATCGACACGGTCGGATACCAGAACCGGTACGCGACCACGGCGCGCTGGAACAAACTCTCGTCCCATGCCCGGGTCGCGGAAGTCTCGATCGGATACCCGTTCGCGAACTCGTACCGGCTGTCCACCATCGCCGAGGCCGTCATTTCCTGGACGGTGCCACCGCCGTTCCGGGCGGGCATCACCCGAATCGGGTGAAAGCGCACCGAGCAGGGGGATCGTTTCTGCCGCGCGGTCGGTCAGCCCGCGGTCCGGGGTCGGTCGGCCAACCCGAGACGCAGGTGTTCGCTGTGGTAGATCGCCTCGTCCAGCAATTGGGCGACGTGGTTGTCGTAGAGGCTGTAGACGATGCTGCGGCCGGTGCGGGTGCCCGTGACGAGCCCCAGATTGCGCAGCAGCCGAAGCTGGTGGGAGACCGCGGACTGTTCCATGCCGATGGCGTCGGCCAGCGCGCTCACCGGCAGCGGGCCCTGACGCAGTTCGGTGAGGATCATCAAGCGACTCGGCGTGGCCAGCGCCTGCAACGTGGTCGCCACGTGGGTGGCCGATTCGGGATCCAGGCGCACGGCAGGACGGTCCCTGCCTTCGACACCGTGTCCCATGACTGAACAGCATACTCTAGGAACAGATGAAGACATGTTCATGTTTTCTGGTATGGTCGGGCCATCTGTTCGTTGCCGTTCTGGAGGTGACCCGTGGCCGCGCCGACGCTCGCGCCGACCCGTCCGACTCCGCCATCCGGTCGCGTCCCCATGCGCCGGACCGGGTTGTTCGCTCTGCCCGAAGCCCGTTGGGCCGCAGCGGCTGTGGTGTTCTTCTGCGCCGGGCTGGCGGTGCGGCTCACCGGCGGCCCCGAGTGGATGTGCTGGGGTCTGTATCTGGCCTGCTACGCGACAGGCGGTTGGGAACCCGGGTGGGCCGGATTGCAGGCGCTACGCGACAAGACGCTCGATGTGGACCTACTGATGGTCGCCGCGGCGATCGGAGCGGCGGCCATCGGCCAGATCACCGACGGCGCCTTGCTGATCGTCATCTTCGCCACCTCCGGCGCCCTGGAAGCACTGGCCACCGCCCGCACCGAGGACTCGGTGCGCGGACTGCTCGACCTCACCCCGGACACCGCGACCCGGGTGGCGCACGGTGGCGAGGAGGAGACGGTGCACGCCACCGAACTGCACGTCGGCGACGTCCTCGTGGTACGACCGGGCGAGCGGATCGCCGCGGACGCGACGGTCCTGTCCGGCGGCAGTGAAGTCGATCAGGCCACGATCACCGGCGAACCGTTGCCGGTGAACAAGTTCGAGGGCGACGAGGTGTTCGCGGGCACCCTCAACGGCACGGGCGCCCTGCGCATCCGCGTCGAGCGCCGGGCGCAGGACTCCGTGGTCGCGCGGATCGCCGCCCTGGTCGAGCAGGCCGCCCGAACCACATCGCGCACTCAGCTTTTCATCGAGAAGGTGGAACAGCGCTACTCCATCGGCATGGTCGCGGTCACCCTCGCGGTGTTCGCCATCCCGCTGCTCCTCGGCGACAACGTGCGGCGAGCACTGTTGCGAGCGATGACGTTCATGATCGTCGCCTCCCCCTGTGCGGTGGTGCTGGCCACCATGCCGCCGCTGCTGGCGGCGATCGCCAACGCCGGTCGTCACGGTGTCCTGGTCAAATCGGCGGTGGTCATGGAAAAGCTCGGTGCCACCACGCACGTCGCCTTCGACAAGACCGGCACCCTCACCCGCGGCATCCCCGAACTCGCCGAGATCCGCTGCCTGGACCACCGATTCACCGAAGCCGAGTTGCTTCGGCTCGCCGCGGCGGCCGAGCACCCGAGCGAACACCCCCTCGCGGCGGCGATCGTGCGCGCCGCCCACGCCCGGAATCTGCGACTGCCCGAGGTCACCGAGTTCACCGCCCACCCCGGTCGCGGTGTGACCGCCCGCGTCGGTGACCGCCTGATCGGCGTCGGCTCCCCCACCGCCTGGGGTCCCGCCCGTGAAAGCGACACGGCCGTCGACGCCCTCCACGCGAGCGGCTACACCGCCGTGGTGGTGACCTGCGAGCACGAACCGATCGGAGTGCTCGCGCTGACCGACCAGCTCCGGTCCGAAGCGCTGGCGGCGGTCCGCGCGACGACCGAGGTCACCGGCAGCGCGCCGGTGCTGCTGACCGGCGACAACACCGCCACCGCCGATCGGCTCGCCGCGCGGGTCGGTATCACCGACGTCCGGGCCGAACTGCTGCCCGACGACAAGATGACCGCGGTGCGCGAGTTGCAGGCGGGGGGACGGAAAGTGACCGTGGTCGGTGACGGCATCAACGATGCCCCGGCGCTCGCCGCGGCCGAGGTCGGCATCGCCATGGGCGGCGCCGGATCCGACCTGACCTTGCAGACCGCGGACGCCGTCGTCGTGCGCGACGACCTGACCACGATCCCCGCGGTGATCGCGCTGTCCCGGCAGGCGCGACGGGTGGTGGTCGCCAATTTGGCCATCGCGGCCACCTGCATCGGTGTGCTGGTCGTCTGGGACCTCGCCGGGACCCTGCCGCTCCCGCTCGGCGTCGCCGGGCACGAGGGATCCACCGTCCTCGTCGGGCTCAACGGGCTGCGCCTGCTCCGCCGGGCGGCGTGGGAGCGAGCTGCCCGATCACAGGACTGAGGGCAACGCGCTGTCGCACTGCGGAACGATTTCCGCAGTGCGACGGCGTGTCCGGCTAGTCGGCGCGAACTTCGCTGCGGTCACCGCTCCACAGCGTGTGGAACTTGCCTTCGGCGTCCACACGCTCGTAGGTGTGCGCGCCGAAGAAATCGCGCTGTCCCTGGGTGAGCGCGGCCGGGAGCCGCTCGGCGCGCAGTGCGTCGTAGTAGGACAGCGACGACGCGAACGCGGGCACCGGAATGCCGAGCAGGGTCGCGGTGGACACGACGCGGCGCCAGCTGTCGATGGCCGTCTCGATCGCCTCGCGGAAGTACGGCGCGAGGATCAAGCTCGGCAGCGCCGGGTTCTCGTCGTAGGCTTCCTTGATCCGGTTGAGGAATCGGGCGCGGATGATGCAGCCGCCGCGCCAGATCGTCGCGAGGTCGCCCGGGCGCAGATTCCAGTCGTATTCGGCGCTGCCCGCGGCGATCTGGTCGAAGCCCTGCGCGTAGGCGACCACCTTCGACGCGTAGAGCGCCTGCCGGATGTCTTCGGTGAACTGCTCCACGTCGGTGGGCTTTTCGGCCAGCCTGCCGGAGGCCAGGCCACGTGCGGCCTTGCGCTGCTCGCGGGAACCGGACAGCGCCCGCGCGAACACCGCTTCGGCGATGCCGGTCACCGGCACGCCGAGGTCGAGCGCGGACTTCACCGTCCAGCGCCCGGTGCCCTTCTGCTCCGCCGCGTCGACGATCACGTCGACCAGCGGCTTGCCCGTCTTCGCGTCGACCTGATTGAGCACCTCGGCGGTGATCTCGACGAGGTAGCTCTCCAGGTCGCCGGAGTTCCACTGGGTGAACACATCGGCGATCTGCTTGGCGTCGAAACCGAGCGCGTCGCGGAACAGATGGTAGGCCTCGCCGATCAACTGCATGTCGGCGTACTCGATGCCGTTGTGCACCATCTTGACGAAATGTCCGGAGCCATCCGGGCCGATGTGGGTGCAGCAGGGCGTTCCGTCGACCTTCGCCGCGATGGATTCCAGCAGCGGCCCGAGCGAGTCGTAGGACTCCGCGGGGCCGCCCGGCATGATCGCGGGGCCGTTCAGCGCGCCTTCCTCGCCACCGGAGATACCCGCTCCGACGAAGTTCAGCCCGCGCTCGCGCATCGCGGCTTCCCGCCGGATGGTGTCGGTGTAGAGGGCGTTACCACCATCGATGATGATGTCGCCCGGCTCCATCGCGTCGGCGAGTTCCTCGATGACCGCGTCGGTCGCCGCGCCCGCCTTCACCATGATGAGCACCCGGCGCGGCTTCTCCAGCGCGGCGACGAATTCCTCGATCGTCTCGGTCCGCACGAAGTCGCCGTCGTCGCCGTGGGCCTCGAGCAGTGCGTCGGTCTTGGCGATGCTGCGGTTGTGCAGCGCAACGGTATAGCCGTTCCTGGCGAAGTTCCGTGCGATGTTGCTACCCATGACCGCCAGACCGGTGACCCCGATCTGTGCGCGCGCTGTAGAGGTCGGCATCAATCAGCTCTCTTCGTTCGACAGGGCGGCGCGTCCGCGCGAAGCTGTTCGGCGGCGGCATCGTGGAGTCCGTTTCCACGACGGTTCAGACCTTACCTACCCCGCCGGTGCGGGCACGGAGCGCATCGCGCGCCGCGAGCGCACGCCCGGCGCGCCTTCACGTCCCGGCCGACACCCGACCGGCGAGCAACCGGTCACGAATCTCGGCGAACGCGTCGGCCAACTGGTGGATGCCCGGCGTCTCCACCACCCGGGCGCTCACATCGCCTGCCGAACCCGGTCGACCGGCGGCCGAGTCATCGCGAGTCGGCCGCCGGTGATCCGGCTCGGCGATGCGACCGCCGTAATCCGCGCCCCCGCTTCCGCATCACCCGTAGGCGATGCGCTCGAGCAGGTCCAGCGCTTCGCCGACCTTGTGCAACTCGCCCGTCCGCAAACTCTCCGACAACGCTTGCGCCAGCGCGTCGTTCGCGGACGCCTGGTGTCCGCACACCCAGGCCCGGCCTTCGTCGGTGAGGGTCAGATTCACCCGGCGTCCGTCGTTCGGGTCGCGCACACCGACGATCAGACCCTGGTCGCGCAGGCCGTCGACCACGTTGCGCATCGTCTGCGGCCGCAGCATCTCCAGCCGCGCCAGGTCGACCGCGGCCATGGCGCCGTATCGATGCAGTCGGCCCAGCACCGCCCACTGCGTCGCGGACAGCCGCCGTTCGTCGGGATCCCTTCGGGCGCGCCGCAGGATCACGGTCGACGCGATGCGCAGGCGGGCCGCCATGGTGGACAGTGCTGTGACGTGCGCGGTGTCAGCGCTCACGGGCGGGCTCCCTCTGCTTACCTGATCGACAACGATCCCCGGGCTGGTGATAGCTGCGGGAAGCCTACTCGACAGTAGGACCTCGGCGTGGCCTGTGACGAAATCGTCATACGGACGGGTGGCCGCGACGGATCCGCCACGGCGCACCAGCTATCGGGCCGCCGAAGGCAGACGACCCGGCCCCGCAGCGGACCGTCCGATGCGCGACACTGACCGCGATGGGCACACAGGCGAACAGCGGACAGCCACGACGGAGACCGCCGCACCGACGCGAGATGATCCTGGACGCCGCGGTCGACGCCTTCACGCACGGAGGCTATTACGGCACGACGATGGCCGACATCGCGGCGGCGGTCGGCATCTCGGCGACGGCGCTGTATCGGCACTTCCGCAACAAGCAGCAACTCTTGGGACAATGCTTGCTGGTCGGGCTCGACGACACCTTGAACCGGCTGGACGCCGCGTATCGCGCCGACGACTCCGGCGCCGCGGTGCTGGCCGAGTTGGTCCGGGTCGCGCTGGATCTACGCGGCCTGCCGCGGCTGTGGCAACTGGAGTTCCGCAATCTGACCGCCGCCGACAAGACCGCGGTGCTCGTCCGCGCCGCGCGGCTCACCCGCTACCTGCGACACACGATCCGCCTGCGCCGCCCCGACCTGAGCACGGCCGATGTCGAACTGCTGAGCTGGTGCGTGCTGTCGATCGCGGTCAGCCCGTCCTATCACCGCGCCGAGTTGCCCGCGCAGGCCGCCGCGCAGGTGCTCGACGCCGCCGTCGCGGCGGTGATCACGACCCGGATGCCCGATCGCCCGGCCGGTCCCGCGCCGAACCGCCCACCGCGCGGGGAGACCGGCAACACCGCACTGGACCGGGCGCTGCGATCGGAGCGGATGCTCGCCGAGGCGGCGCGCTTGTTCAGCACCCGAGGCTATGCCGCGGTCGGTATCGAAGACATCGGCGCTGCCGTCGGCGTCACCGGGCCCGCGCTGTACCACCACTTCTCGAGCAAAGCCGAGTTGCTGGACCAGATCGTCCGACGCCAGGACGAGTGGCTGCGGCTGCTGCTGGCCCGGGCCATCGCCGAGAGCCGCGGCGCCGAGGAATCCATGCGCTCGCTCATGCGCGGCTTCGCCCAATTGGGTGTCGACGAACCCGATCTCTTGGCGATCACCGTCAGCGAGACCCGGCATCTTCCGGGCGACGGGGTGCAGCGCTACCGGCGCGTGCGGTTGGACGGCATCGCCCAGTGGGCCCGCATGCTGCAGGCCGTGCGGCCGGATCTGCCCGCGCCCGCCGCGCGAGTGCTCAGCCGCGCCGTCATCACCGTCGTCATCGATGCCGTACGCAATCCCCGCTTCCGGCGGCGCGCCGATCTCGTGGACGTCCTCGTGGCCATCGGCGAGCGAATCGAAACGGCCGGAATGGCCGGCCGCCGTTCGCCACAGTGATTTATACCACTTAGCCGTCATTAACTTACTTGCGCCAATAATGGGCTATCAGCGGATTAAATGCCGTCGGACATCCGACCATTTACTTAGCAGTCATTAACATAAGATTGCTTTCGGGTCATCGGTGCCGCACAGTTTGCCGTGGGTGATCACTTCCGTGCGCCCGCCGAATCCCTTGCCGGTATCCCGGCCGATCCTCGAAAGGCCTTGGCTCGTGAGCCATTACAAGAGCAACGTGCGCGACCTCGAGTTCAATCTCTTCGAGGTGTACGGACTCGACGACATCCTGCGGACCGGAGCGTTCGGGGACCTGGACGGCGATACCGTGCGATCGATGCTGGCGGAGGCGGCGCGCCTGGCCGAAGGACCGGTCGCCGAACCGTACGCCGAAGCCGACCGCAATCCCCCGGTTTTCGATCCGGCCACCCACTCCGTCAGCCTGCCGGAATCGTTCAAGAAGGCGGTGCGCGCCTGGCACGACGCCGACTGGTGGCGCGTCGGCAAGGCCGAGGCGGTCGGCGGGGTGCCCGCCCCCTCGATGGTCAGCTGGGCCATCAGCGAATTCGTGCTCGGAGCCCAGCCCGCGGCCTACCTCTACCTGACCGGTTCGATGATGGCCCACATCGTGCACAACATCGGCACCGAGCAGCAGCGGCGCTGGGCACAGTTCATGACCGAGCACAACTGGGGCGCCACGATGGTGCTGACCGAGCCGGATGCCGGTTCCGACGTCGGCGCGGGTCGCACCAAGGCGATCGAGCAGGAGGACGGCTCCTGGCACATCGAGGGCGTCAAGCGGTTCATCACCTCCGCCGACTCCGACGACCTGTTCCCGAACATCGCCCACCTGGTGCTGGCCCGTCCCGAGGGCGCCGGACCGGGCACCAAGGGCCTGTCGCTGTTCTTCGTACCGAAGTTCCACTTCGATCACGAGACCGGTGAGCTGGGCGAGCGCAACGGTGTGTTCGTCACCAACGTCGAGCACAAGATGGGCCTGAAGGCCTCCGCCACCTGTGAGGTCACCTTCGGCGGCCACGGCATCCCGGCCAAGGGCTGGCTGGTCGGCGAGGTGCACAACGGCATCGCCCAGATGTTCCACGTCATCGAGGAAGCCCGGATGATGGTGGGCACCAAGGCCATCGCCACGTTGTCCACCGGCTACCTCAATGCCCTCGACTACGCGAAGAACCGCGTGCAGGGCAGCGATCTGACCCAGATGGCGGACAAGACCGCGCCGAAGGTCCCCATCACCCGGCATGCCGATGTACGCCGGTCGCTGATGATGCAGAAGGCCTACGCCGAGGGACTGCGCGCGGTCTATCTCTACACCGCGGGCCACCAGAACGAAGCTGTGGCACAGCACATCTCGGGCGCCGACGCCGAACTCGCCGCCCGCGTCAACGACCTGCTGCTGCCGATCGTCAAGGGCGTGGGCTCGGAGCGGGCCTACCAGTACCTGACCGAATCGCTGCAGATCTTCGGTGGTTCCGGGTACCTGCAGGACTACCCGATCGAGCAGTACATCCGGGACGCGAAGATCGACTCGCTCTACGAGGGCACCACCGCCATCCAGGCGCAGGACTTCTTCTTCCGCAAGATCGCCCGCGACCGCGGCGTCGCCTTGGCCCACCTCGCGGGCAAGATCCGGGACACGGCACAGTCCTCCGTGGGCAACGGGCGGCTCAAGGCCGAGAAAGTGCTGCTGGCCACCGCGCTGGAGGACGTCCAGGACATGGCAGGCCGGTTCACCCAGCACCTGCTCGCAGCCCAGCAGCAACCCGCCGAGTTGTACAAGATCGGATTGAATTCCGTCCGGTTCCTGCTCTCCGTCGGCGACCTCCTCGTCGCCTGGCGACTCATCGTCGCCGCCGAGATCGCCGCTGCGGCCCTCGATGCCGACGCCGATGATCAGGACCGTGCCTTCTACCAGGGCAAGATCGCCGTCGCGTCGTTCTTCGCCAAGACGGTCCTGCCGCACCTGAGCGCGGAGTGGTCGGTGATCTCCGACGTCGACATCAGCGTGATGGATCTCGACGAGGCCGTGTTCTGACGCGCTCGCGCATCACGGTCGCACCGGCCGCCGCATCCGACGATGCGGCGGCCGGTCCGCTTCGGCCACTGACAGCCACGCCCGCGTCGTCTAGCATGTGACTCACGTCGCAATACCTGATTCCGCAGTGCCACCGCGGCACCGCTCGTCGACGCAGTGGCATCGCACGCGTTCATTCCCAGACCCAGGCTGGCGGTGTCCAGCCCATCCGTAGAACGGAGGGCGGGTAGATGTCACTGGAGGAATACAAGCCGGGAACGGCTTTTCCCGGAATCATCGGACGAACGACCGACGTGTCGAGTCCCGCGTGGCCGCAACCGGTGCGGGCGCGGACGGGCGCGCCGAATCTGCTGTTCATCGTGCTCGACGACACCGGGTTCGGACAACTCGGGTGCTACGGCAGTCCCATCGCCACACCGCATATCGACGCTTTGGCCGCGGACGGATTGCTGTACAACAACATGCACACGACCGCGTTGTGCTCACCGTCGCGTTCGTGTCTCATCACCGGGCGCAACCATCACGCCAACGCCATGGCAGGCATCACGGAGATCGCCACCGGATATCCGGGCTACAACGGCAATATTCCGTTCGAGAACGGATTCCTCTCCGAGATGCTGTTGCAGCACGGCTACAACACCTACATGGTCGGCAAATGGCACCTGGTGCCGTCGGAGCAGGAATCGGCGGCAGGCCCCTATGATCGCTGGCCGCTCGGGCGTGGCTTCGAGCGGTTCTACGGTTTCCTCGGCGGTGACACCAGCCAGTGGTATCCGGATCTGGTATACGACAACCACCAGGTAGAGCCGCCCGCAACCCCGGACGAGGGCTACCACCTGACCGCGGACCTGGTCGACAAGGCGATCTCTTTCATCGCGGGGGCGAAGCAGGTCGCACCGGGCAAGCCGTTCTTCTTGAACTTCTGCACCGGCGCCACGCACGCACCGCACCACGTGCCCAGGGAGTGGGCCGACCGCTACCGCGGCCGTTTCGACGGCGGCTGGGACGCCTACCGCGAGTACGCGTTCGACCGTCAGCGCGAACTCGGTGTCGTACCGCGGGACGCCCGGCTCTCCCGCCGTGACCCCGACGTGCCGGACTGGGGCTCGCTATCGGCCGACGCCCGCCGCCTGGCGGCACGGATGATGGAGGTCTACGCCGGATTCCTCACCCACACCGACCATCACATCGGGAGGCTGCTGTCCTTCCTGAAGGAGATCGGCGAACTGGACAACACGTTGGTCGTGCTGGTGTCCGACAACGGCGCCAGCCCGGAGGGCGGAGCCAGCGGGACCACGAACGAACTGCAGTTCTTCAACAATGCCCCGGAATCGATCGAGGACAGCCTGCGGGCCATCGACGAACTCGGCGGTCCGACCACGTTCAACCACTATCCGTGGGGCTGGACCTGGGCCGGAAACACGCCCTTCCGGCGGTGGAAGCGCGAAACCTACCGCGGCGGCGTCAGCGATCCCTTCCTGGTGCACTGGCCTCGGGGCATCACCGCGCGGGGCGAGCTGCGCACCCAGTACGCGCACCTGATCGACGTCGTCCCCACGGTTCTCGACGCGCTGGGCATCGAACCACCCGACACCATCAAGGGCGTATCCCAGGCCCCTCTGCACGGGGTCAGCTTCGCCCACACCTTCGACGATTCGACCGCGCCGACCCGTCACCGCACGCAGTACTTCGAAATGCTGGGCCACCGGGCCATCGACCACGACGGCTGGCGGGCCGTGTGCCCCTGGCCGGGCCCGTCGTTCGCGGAGGCGGACCGACCGTTCGGCACCCCGATCACGGCCGCGGACCTCGGCAGGCTCGACGCCCAGCACTGGGAGCTGTACCACGTCGCCGAAGACTTCGCCGAGACTCGCGACCTGGCCGCCGAGCATCGCGACAAGCTCATCGAGATGATCGCCCTGTGGTACGTGGAAGCCGGCCGCTACAACGTGCTGCCCATCGACAGCAGCGGGTTGCAACGCCTGATCACGGAGCGGCCGCAGATCACACCCGCCCAGACCCGATACACCTTGCGCCCGGGCACCGAGACGCTGCCCGCGGCGGTCTCGCCGCGCGTGCTGAACCGCCCGCACAGCGTCACCGCCGAGGTGGAGATCCCGCCCGGCGGCGCCGAGGGCGTCCTGCTGTGCCAGGGAACCAATGCCGGAGGCTGGACCTTCTACGTCGAAGACGGCCGCCTGCACTACGCCCACAACTACGTGCGGCGCGCCGTGCACCGCGTCGCCTCCACACAGGAGATTCCCGAAGGGCGCCACGAATTGCGCTTCGAGTTCGAACCCACCGGCGCGCCCGACTTCGCCAATGGGAAAGGCACCCCTGGCACCGCCCGGCTCTACATCGACCGCAGCCCGGTCGGCGAGGCCGATTTCCCGTTCATCACGCCGGTCGCGTTCAACCCCGGCGGGATGACATGCGGCGCCAACCCGGGCTCCGCTGTGGTGCCCGATTACCGGCCGCCGTTCCGGTTCACCGGCACATTGCGCACGGTCGTGGTCGACCTTTCCGGGGAGCTGATCACGGACGCCACGAGCGAGATGCGCATGCACATGGCCCGGCAGTGACGTCCTCGGCAGCGGGAAAATGCGATCCGGCACGGGAACGGCCGCGGGGATCGTCCGCAGGCTGTTCCCGTGCCGGTGCAGCACGGCGCCGGACCGTCAGACGGTGTCCGACCGGACGGCGTAGATCTCGTACAGTTCGGTTCCGGCCAGGCTCGGGTCCTGGCGCGTCCGCACGGACAGGCCGTGCCTGGTCAACAATTCGCAGCACTGCACCAAGCGATCGTCCCGATCGTGCACCTCGGCGACGACGGCACGGATATGGAGCCAGTCCGCGTCGGCTATGCCGCGCAGCACATCGAGTTCCGCTCGCTCGACATCGACCTTCAGCAGGCCGACCTCCGCGTGGTGACCGTGCTGGTCGAGTATCCGGGACACCGTGGTGACCTCGACGTCCATTCGCTCACCCTCGTGCAGCCCGGCGGTGATGAGCGCGATCGCCTCGTCGTTCAGGCCGCTGTTGCGCAGATAGATCTCGGTGGCTCTGTCGTCGGCTTCGCGGTCGGCGTACAGACCCGAATTCGCCGACGCCCGTGGGTACCAGGTGAACGGCGCGCTGCCGGGCGCCGCCCCGACCGCGACCTGCAACGGGACGCCGTCGGGCACATGAGCGGCCATATTGCGCTGCAGGCAGTCGAAGGTCGCCGGGGCCGGCTCGGCGGCGATCACCCGGACCCCGGGACAGGTGTCGGCGAACATCATCGCGCTCAGGCCGATGTTCGCGCCGATGTCGAGTACGAGGTCCCCTGGCCGCAGTAGCGCGGCCGCTAGCCGATAGAAGCCGTCGGTCGACATCTCGCCCCACAACATCCGCGCCTCGGCCGGACCGGTGCAGGCGACCGTCCTGCCGTCCTCGAGCCGGAGTTGCTGGAGTCGATCGAGAGCCTTCAGCATGCGCTCGAGAACCTTTCGAGGATCGGGCCGATGACGGCCAGTGCGTGCGGGTGGGTCAACTCGAGATGTCGTGCGTCGACGACGGTGTTGTGCAGGTCGCCGGTGATGAACGGCCGCCACGTCCGCACGACGGCGTCGTGGTCCGCGCGGTCTTTGCCCGCGGTGAAGAAGACCAGGTCGCCGTCGAAGACCCCGGGCCGGTATTCCCGGGCGATGCCGCTCGCGGTCTCGAAACTGTCCATCACCCGGTCGACCTGTTCGGCGGTGAACATCCCGGTGGCGGTCACCTGATCGCGGATCACCGCCCAGGCCTGCTCGCGGGTCTGCGCGGTCACCTCGGCGCCGAGGTCGAACAGCTCACGCCAGCCACCGAGCAGGTCGGCCATCAGTTCGCCGGGAGCGGGGTCGTCCGCCGTCGTGCTCGTCGCCGCGGCCAGCGCCTCGGAGTCGCCGACGGCACTGTCCATCATGGCCAGCATGCCGACCTGCTGTCCCGCTCGCTGGAGCCGGACCGCGACGGCATGCGCGATCGCACCGCCCAGCGACCATCCCAGCAGGTGATACGGCCCGCTCGGCTGCACCCGGCGGATCTCGGCCACATAGCGTTCCGCGAGTTCGTCGACGGAATGCGCCCCGGGTTCGCCCGCCACCACATGGGGATCCTGCAAGCCGTAGACCGGCCGGTCCTTGTGCAGATGTTCGACCACTCCGCCGTAGAACCATGCCAGCCCACCCGCGGGATGCACGGCGAACACCGCGGGCTTCGGACCGTGCGCCCGCAGCGGAAGCAGTACCTGCAGCCCCGAGCCGCCCGCCGCGCCGTCGGCCCTGGCCGCCAGCGCCTGCGGCGTCGCGTCGTCGAACATCCACGGCAACTGGATCGTCACGCCCCGGCCGCGCAACTCGGTCACCACCATGGTGGCCAGCAGCGAGTTGCCGCCGAGATCGAAGAATCCGTCCGATGCCCCGACCCGCGCTACGCCCAGGACCTGCGCGTAGACGTCGCTGATCACTTTCTCCGTATGGGTGCGTGGCGCCACGTACGCGATCGCCGACTCCTGGAACTCCGGATCCGGCAGGGCTTTCCGGTCGAGCTTGCCGTTGACCGTCAACGGCAGCGCGGGCAGCACCATGATCGTCGCGGGCACCATGTAGCCGGTCAGCACCTGGGCGGCGGTCTCGCGGACCTCGGCCGGATCGATCCGCTCGCCGTCGACGCCGACGACGTAGCCGATCAGCTGATCCACCTCGCGCTCGTGCCGGTGCACCGCGACCGCGGCCTGGGTGACGAGCGGGTGGCGCAGCAGCGCCGACTCCACCTCGCCGAGCTCGATGCGGAAGCCGCGCACCTGCACCTGCGCGTCGGCGCGGCCCGCGTACGCCAACTCCAGCCCGCTCGCGGACTTCCGCCAGCGGCCGACGTCCCCGGATCGATAGAGCCGGGTGCCGTCGGCGGCGAAGGGATCCGCCACGAATCGGCCCGCGGTCAGTGCCGGGGCCCCCAGATACCCACGGGAGAGCTGGCCACCGGCCACGTAGATCTCTCCGGCGACGCCGATCGGCGCCGGACGCAGCCGGTCGTCGAGGACGTACACCCGCAATCCGGGCAGCGGCACCCCGATCCCGGCCGGGCTCGGCTGCGTGACCTCGGAGAACGTCACGTGCACGGTCGTCTCGGTGATGCCGTACATGTTGATCAGCCGTGGCGTTCCCGCCGCGTGCGCGGCGAACCAGTCGTGCAACCGGGACGCGTCCAGCGCTTCGCCACCGAAGACGACATAGCGCAATGCGAGATCACCTGCCGGACAACCCGATTCCCGATAGCGACGCTCGGCGTCGGCGAATCCGTAGAAAGCCGAAGGCGTCTGGCTCAACACCGTCACGCCCTCCCGCGCCACGACCTCCACGAACGCCTCCGGCGACCGGGATGTGTCGTAGTCGACCACGACCACCTTGCCACCCGACAGCAGCGCGCCCCAGATCTCCCACACCGCGAAATCGAAGGCATAGGAATGGAACATCGTCCACACGTCGTCGGGTCCGAGGTCGAACCGCTCGGCCGCGTTGGTGAACAGGGTGACCGCTTCCCGGTGGCCCACCGTCACGCCCTTCGGGCGGCCCGTCGAACCCGACGTGTAGATCACGTAGGCGACGTTGCCCGGTCGCGCTCCCGATACCACCGGATCCGCGGCGCCCGCGTCGTCGTTCGCGCATTCCTCGACGAGCAGCACCGGCGCGGCGCACTCGGGAACCGCCGCGGACATGCCCGCCGAAGTCAGAACCGCCGCGGGACGCGCATCGTCGAGCATGAATCGCAACCGTTCGGGCGGATACGCCACGTCCAGCGGCAGATATCCGGCACCCGCGCGCACGACGCCGAGCAGGCCCACGATCAGATCCACCGAGCGCGGCAACGCCACGGCCACCAACGATTCCGGACCCACTCCCCGCTGTGTCAGTCGAGCGGCCACCGCGGCGGAGCGCCGATCGAGTTCCGCGTAGGTCAGCCGGGAAGCGCCGTCGGTCACCGCGACCGCGTCCGGCCGCGCCGCGGCCTGGGCGGCGAACAGTTCCGCGAGGGTGGTGTCCGGCACCGCGACCCCGGCGCCACCGGCCGCGTCGAGCAACTCCCTGCACTGCGCCGGGCCCACCAGGTCGATGTCACCGACGGCGATCTCCGGATTCGCGGTCACCTGCTCCAGGATCCGCACGAAGGCCGCGGCGAACCGCGTCATCGTGTCCTCGACGAAGAGGTCGGTGGCGTAGGTCAGGCGTCCTCGGATGCCGTCCGCCTGTCCCTGCGCGCCGGACCGTTCGACCAGATTGAGGTTCAGGTCGGCCTGCGCGGGTTCGAAGCCGTTCTCGACCGGCTCGACGGTGAGCCCCGGCAGTTCCACCGTGGCCCCACTCAGGTTCTGCACATCGAGCGTCACCTGGTACAGCGGCAGATGGGCCGTGGACCGCGGCGGATTGATCGCCTCCACCACCTGCTCGAAGGGCACGTCGGCATGGGCGAACGCGGCCAGATCGGTTTCCCGCGTCGCCGCGAGCAGGTCGGCGAACGACTGACGCGACGACACCTGTGACCGCAGCACGAGGGTGTTGACGAACATGCCGATGAGATCGTCGAGTTCGCGCTCCCCACGTCCTGCCACCGGAGTGCCCACCGCGACATCGGTGGTACGGGCCGCCCGCGACAGCAGGACGGTCAGCGCCGCGTGCACGACCATGAAGACCGTCGCGTTCGCCGCGCGCGCGACCACGCCGATTCGTTCCTGCAACGCGGCGGAGATCTCGAAATCGACCGTCCGGCCGCGCATGGAAGCCACCGGTGGGCGCGGCAGGTCGGTGGGCAGTTCGAGCAGTTCGGGCAGCCCGCCGAGGGCCTCCTTCCAGAAGCGCAGCTGCCGGGACATGACCGAACCGGGGTCGCGCTCGTCACCGAGTACGTCGCGCTGCCACAGCGTGTAGTCCGCGTACTGCACCGTGAGAGCGGACCAGGACGGCTGCGTCCCTTGCCTGCTCGCCTGGTAGGCCACCGCCACGTCCCGCGCGAGCGGCAGCATGGACTGTCCGTCGGCGCAGATGTGGTGCACGGCGATGACCAGAACGTGCTCGTGCTCGCCGAGCCGGAACAACGCCATGCGCAGCGGGGGCGCCTGCGTCACGTCGAAGCTCGCCGAGACGGTGGCGAGCACTTGTTCCATCAGCCGCTGCGCCTCGACGGGAACGGCGGTCAGCCCGGTCGCGACCTCCTCGACGGGAACCGCGACCTGGTGCGGTGTCCCGTCGGTCATGGGGAATCTGGTCCGCAACGACTCGTGCCGATCGATCACCAGCTCGCACGCGCGCCGCAAGGCGTCGAGGTCGAGTTCGCCTTTCAGCCGGATCACCAACGGGATGTTGTACGCGCCCACGGAGGTGTCGAGCTGGTTGAGGAACCACATTCGCTGCTGCGCCGGCGACAACGGCACCAGCTCGGGACGGGTGCGCGGTACCAGCGACAGCCGGGCCGTCCGCTCGGAGGCGTCCAGGCGGGCGGCGAGTTCGGTGACCGTCGGTGCTTCGAACAGGTCGCGCACGCCGACGCGCACGCCGAGCGCGGTGCCCAAGCGAGCGGTCACCCGCGTCGCCGACAACGAGTTGCCGCCGAGGTCGAAGAAGCTGTCGCCCGCCCCGACCCGGTCGATGTCCAGGACGTGCCCGAAGACTTCCGCGACTTGCCGTTCGGTCTCCGTGCCCGGCGCGGTCCAGGTCCGCGCCGCCGAGAACCGCGGTGCGGGAAGTGCGAGGCGGTCGAGCTTCCCGGTTCTGGTGAGCGGGAATTCGGCGAGCACCGTGCAAGTGTCGGGCACCATGTGCGCGGGCAGCCGCAGCCGCGCGGCGGCCCTGATTTCCTCTGGATCCACGTTCTCGGCGCCGACCAGATAGCCGACGAGCCTGCCGACGCCGCGCTCGTCCTCGCGCGACACGACGACCGCCTTCTGGACACCGGCTTGCGCGGCGAGCACGGCCTCGATCTCACCGAGCTCGATCCGCTGCCCGCGGATCTTGACTTGGAAGTCGCTGCGGCCGAGGTATTCGACGGTGTGCTCCGGTGTCCAGCGGGCCAGGTCGCCGGTGCGGTACATGCGTGAACCCGGCGCGCCGAACGGATTCGCGACGAACGCGCTCGACGTCGAAACCGGGCGGTTGACGTAGCCGCGGGCCAGTTGCACACCGGCCAGATACAACTCACCGACCACGCCCACCGGCACCGGCCGCAGCCAGGCATCCAACACGACGGCCTCGACGCCGCTGATCGGTCCACCGATCGTGACGGCGGCGTCGGGAGACAGCGGACCACCGATCGCGGCGAGAATCGTCGTCTCGGTCGGACCGTATCCGTTCAGCAGTCGCCGGCCCGGCGACCACTGCGTGACGATCTCCGGCGTCACGGCCTCGCCACCGGCAACCAGCACCCGCAGGGAGTCCAACCCCGCAGGAGACATCGTCGACAGCACGCTCGGTGTCATGAAGGCGTGCGAGACCCGCTGCCGCCGAATGAAGTCCGCCAGTTCGGGGCCGCCGAACACCTCCGGCGGCGCCACCACGAGCGCCGCGCCGTTGCAGTGGGCCAGCAGCAGATCGAGGACGACGACGTCGAAACCGGGAGCGGTCGCGTGCAGTACCCGCGACCGGCTGTCCACGCCGAAGCGCTCACGCTGCACGGCCGCGAAGTTGGCCAGTCCCTCGTTGGTGACCGCGACGCCCTTCGGCGTCCCGGTCGAGCCCGAGGTGTACAGCACGTACGCGGTGTCGCGGACGTGTGGCGTCCTGGTCCGATCCGTGTCGGAAACCGCGGCCGACGACCGCGCCCCGATCGCCGTACGGGTCCGCGGATCGTCGAGTACCAGCCGCCGGACGGGGCCGGAGACCAGCTCTCGCGATGCCTCGACCGTGACCGCGACCCGCACCTCGGAGTCGGCGACCATGTGCCGGACGCGTTCGGCGGGGTTGCGTGGATCCACGGGGAGGAACGCGGCGCCGGTCTTGGCGACCGCCCACATGCCGACCACGAGTTCCACCGATCGAGGCATCGCCAACGCCACTTGGTCGCCGGGGCCGACTCCCCAGTCGATCAGCTCGCGCGCGACCTGGTTCGACCAGGCGTCCAACTCGGCGTACGACATCGAGTGCTCGGTCGAAATGATCGCCGTCGCTGCGGGATCCAGCGCCGCACCGGCGGACAGCAGCTCCGCCAGCACACGAGGCGATGCGGCGAGCCCGCCCGTGGCGGGGACCAGGTCACGGCGCTCGCCCGCGGTCAGCAGGTCGACCGCGCCCAGCCGCGCCCCCGGATCGATCGTGATGGCGCGCAGCACGGTCTCCAGACGGGCGGCCAGCCCGGCCGCCGTCAGGTCGTCCACGCGGTCCTGCTGGTAGCGGATCATGACGTGCAGCCGATCGGTCTGGTGCGCCTGCACTGTGATCGGGTAGTGCGCGGCATCGCTTCCGTCCACAGCGACCACGCGCATGCCGTCGATGTCCGCGTCCCCCAGGCCACTGCTGTCGACCGGGTACGACTCGAAGACGACCAGCGTGTCGAACAGTTGGGCGGCGCCCGTGTCCGACAGGATCCGGGACAGTTCGACGTTGTGATGATCCAGCAGGCGGGTGTTGTCGGCCTGCAACCGCCGCAGCGCGTCCTCGATGGTCGCGGCCCGCGGAAGGTGCACCGCGACCGGGATCGTGTTGATGAACAGGCCGATCATCGACTCCACGTCCGGCAGGTCGGCCGGACGTCCCGACACCGTGCTACCGAACACCACGCGCTCGGTGCCGAGCAGGTTGCCCAGGACCACCGCCCAGGCGAACTGCACGATCGTCGCCATGGTCACCGCCCGTGCCCGAGCGAACTCCACCAGTTCCGCGGTGACGGCGCGATCCAGCACCACGGGCAGGTCGACCGGGATGCCGACCGTCGTGTGCGTCCGCGCGTCGGCGACCACCGTCGGTTCGGTGAAATCGCGCAGGACCTCGCGCCACACCTCGATTCCGGTCGACGGCTCGCGCCGGTCCAGCCATTCCAGGTAACCGCGGTACGACGTCGCGGCGGGCAGCAACTCCGCTCGCGCGCCGACCGCGTAGAGCCCGATCAACTCCCGCCACAGCAAGGGCAACGACCAGCCGTCCAGCAGCAGATGGTGCGCCGTCAGCACCAGCCGGAAGTCCTGCGGCGCCACCGCGATGAGCAGCAACCGCAGCAGCGGAGGATCGGCGGGATCGAACGGGATCGCTCGCTCCGCCGCGATCAGCTCCTCCGGTGTCGTGCCGTCGCGCAGCGCGACCCGCCGCAAGCGCACAGCCGCGGCCGCCGGGATCACCTGCGCCGGAATGCCATCGGCCGTTCGGACGAAGGCCGCTCGCAGATTCGGATGACGTTCCAGCAAGGCCACCGCGGAGCGCTCGAGCCGATCCTCGTCGATCGCACCGGCGAGGACGAGCGTCGATTGCGCCGTGTAGACATCGAGGTCACCAGCGGCGAGCTCGGCGTGGAACAGCAGACCCGCCTGCAGCGGCGCCAGCGACCAGACATCGCCGAGCGCTCCGTAGCGGTCGGCGAACGTGTCCAGATCGGACTGCGTCACCTCGACGAGCGGAACGTCGGCGGGTGAGAGGCCCCAGTCCTCGTTCGCGCGGGCCGCGGTGGCGATCGCGGTCACCGCGCCGACCCATTCCTCGGCGAGCTCGGCCACCTCGTCGCGCTCGAACAGCCGGGACGCGTACCCGATCCGCGCCGACAGGCACGGTCCCGCCGTGGTGTCGGCGATGTGCACGTCGATCGTGACGGCCGCCGCCGCGGGCATGTCGGGATCGAAGGCCGCCCACCGGTCGAACGGCTCGTCGGTCGGAATCCACGCGAGGTCCGACAGTGTCGTGAGATCGACGCCGACCCGGCCGAGATTGTTGAATCCGATCTGCGGCTCCGGCAGTGCCGCGAGCCGGTCGCGGGTGTCGGCGTGCAGGTAGCGCAGCAGGCCGTAGCCGATGCCCTTGTCCGGGATCTCGCGCAGTTGATCTTTCACGGACTTCACCGCGGCACGCGGATCGTCCGTATCGACCCCGCTCAGGTCGAGCGCCACCGGGTAGGTGTCGGTGAACCAGCCCACCGTGCGGGAGACATCCGCTCCCTCGGCGATCTGTTCGGCGCGGCCATGCCCCTCCAGCAGGACTTTCATACCCGCGTGCGCGACTCCGCGCCGACTGCGCCAGCGTGTCGTCGCCACCGCCAAGCCGGCCAGCAACGCGTCGTCGACGGAGCCGTGCGCGGCCTTCGGCACCGCGTCGAGCAATGCCGAAGTGACCTCCGCCGGGAGGGACACCGTCAGCTGCCGCACGGTCGACTGGGTGTCGACGGCGGGATCGAGCACCGCGCGGCCGAGCAGTGGATCCGGCGCCGCGGCCATCCGCTGCCACAGTTCGAACTCCTCGGCGCGCGCCGCCGCGGCGTCGGCCAGCGCGTGCGCCCACCGGCGCATGGACGTTCCCTGCGCGGGCAATTCCACCGTTCGCCCCTGCGTGACCTGCTGCCAGGCGGTCGCGAAGTCCGGAATCAGGATCCGCCAGGACACACCGTCGACCGCCAGGTGATGGACGACCACCAGCGCCCGCGCCTCGGCGTCGACGCCCGATTCGGGCAGCAGGCACACGACCTGCATCATCCGGCCGGCAGCCGGGTCGAGTCGGTCCGACGCCTCGGCCAGCGCCGCTTCCACCACGGCGGTGAAACCTTCGCTCCCCGGCGTCTCGTGCACGCCGAACGTGCGAGTCAGCATCGCGCCCGCGGCGTCGGCGGCGTTTGCCCGCGGCACCTCCAAGCAGTGTTCGCGCAGCCGTGCGCGCAACATGTCGTGCTGTCGCAGCACGGCCCGCACCGTCGCGGTCACGTCCTCGACTCGCGCGTCGCGCGGCAAGCGCACCAGCATCGACTGAGCGAACCGAGGGGCGGCGCCGAGGCGCTCGGTGAACCAGGAGACCACCGGGGTGAACGGGATCTCGCCGACGCCACCACCCGGCAGCTCCGCGAGCGAGGTGCGTTCGGCGGCCGCGGCGACCCGTGCCAGGCCACGGACGGTCTTCTGCTCGAAGATGTCGCGCGCCGTCACGACCACACCGGCCGACTTCAACCGGGAAGCCAGCTGGATCGACAGGATCGAATCGCCACCGAGGGCGAAGAACGACGTGGTGACACCGACCGACTCGACGCCGAGAACGTCCGCGAACGCGGCCGCGACAGTGCGTTCCAGATCGGTGGACGCCGCCTCCGCGTCGTCTCCTTCGACTCGGAACACCGGCTCCGGCAATGCTTTCCGGTCCACTTTGCCGGTCGAGGTGATCGGCATGCGATCGAGCACGGTGAGCACCGACGGCACCATGTGCGCGGGCAACACCGCCGCGACATGGTCCAGCACGGTCTCCGGATCGGCGACCGTTCCGGCTTCGGTCACGATGTACGCGGCCAGCGCCGGGTGTCCGCCCGGCCCGGTCCGGCTGACGGTCACCGCCGCGGCCACCGCCGGATGCGTGAGCAGCGCCGCGTCGATCTCACCGAGTTCGATGCGCTGGCCACGGATCTTGATCTGGAAGTCGCTGCGGCCGACGTATTCGAGCGTGCGCCGCGCCGTCCAGCGGACGATGTCGCCGGTGCGGTACATCCGCGCGCCCGGCCTGCCGTAGGGATTCGCGACGAACGCACCGGCCGTGACCGCGCCGCGGTGGAGGTATCCGCGCGCCAGCTGGGCACCCGAAAGGTACAGCTCCCCGGCGACTCCCACCGGTACCGGGCGCAAACGCGCGTCCAGCACCAAGGCCTCCGCGCCGCGGATCGGGCCGCCGATCGCGATCGGATCGCCCGGCCGCACCGGGTCGCTCATCGTGATCACGATCGTCGTCTCGGTCGGGCCGTAGATGTTGTGCAACCGCCGTCCTGGCGCCCAGGTGGCGATCAGCTCGGCGGGCACCATCTCGCCGCCCACCGCGAGCATCCGCACCGATTCCAGACCGGCGGGCGTCATCGTGGCCAGCACACTCGGCGTCAGGAACGCGTGCGACACCTCATGTGTCCGGATCAGCTCGGCCAGATCCGGCCCACCGAACACCTCCGGTGGCGACACGACCAACGCCGCGCAGGCCGCGTGTGCCATCAACGCTTCGAGCAGCACCGCGTCGAACGCGGGCGCCGCCACCTGCAACACCCGGGACGTGCCGTCCACCCGGTAGCGATCGGTCTGCTCGGCCGCGAAGTTCGCCAGCCCGGCATGCGTGACCACGACGCCCTTGGGCGTTCCCGTCGACCCGGAGGTGTAGATCAGGTACGCGGCGTCCTCGATGCGCAGAGCACGTCCGCGATCGGCGTCCGTCACCGCATCGCTGGCCCGCGCCGTGATCTCCTCCGCCGTGCGCGGATCGTCGAGCATCAGCCAGCGCACATCATCGGGCAGCGCCGCGCGTGCGGTGGCGAGCGTGATCCCGAACTCGACCCCGGAATCGCTCACCATGTGTGCGATCCGCTCGGTGGGATAGCGCAGATCGACCGGAACGAACGTGGCGCCGGTCTTCGCGATCGCCCACATGGCGACGTGATAGTCGACCGAGCGCGGC
>NZ_BAFR01000188.1 GCF_000308435.1 Nocardia araoensis NBRC 100135
CAACCACGCCTGTTCGGCGATCACATCCGGCAGTGTCGCGCCGGGAACCCAGGCTCCCGGCGTATTCCACGCGCTCAGGACCTGGTCGCGTTCGCCGGGCGCGAGTACGTCGATATCGCCGACCACGGCGGTGGCATCGGCCGCGACCGCCGCGAGGACCCGGCGGAACCGGCTCGCGAAGTTCCGCACCGTCGATTCGTCGAACAGGTCGGTCGCGTAGCCGATCACCACCGACAGGCCCGAGGTATCGGGCTGCTCGGCCAGGGTGATCTGCAGATCGAACTTGGCCGCCGACACTCCCGGATCGATGCCCGACACCGTGAGCCCGGGCAACTCGAGCGTCGCGGGCGCCAGGTTCTGCAGCACCAGCATCACCTGGAACAGCGGATGCCGCGCCGCCGAGCGGACCGGGTCGAGCAACTCGACCAGTCGCTCGAACGGCAGGTCGGCGTGGCCGAACGCGGCGACGTCGGTCTTGCGGACCTCGGCCAGCAGTGATTCGAACGACGTGCCTGACTCGACCTCGGTGCGCAGCACCAGCGTGTTGACGAACATGCCGATGAGGTCGTCGAGTTCGGCCTCGCCGCGGCCGGCCACCGGGGTGCCGATAGCGATGTCCGAGGTGCCCGACAGCCGGGCCAGCAACACCGCCAAGGCGGCGTGCACCACCATGAACAGCGTCGAATTGTGTTGCTTGGCCAGGTTTTCGAGCCCGGCGTGCAGGTCGGCGTCGATGTCGAAGGCGAAACTGCCTCCGCGATACGACGCTCGGCCGGGCCGAGGCCGGTCGGTCGGCAGTGGCAGTTCCTCGGGCAGGGCGGCGAGCGCGTCCCGCCAGTACGCGGCCTGCTGCGAGATCAAGCTCTGCGGGTCGTCCTCGGAGCCGAGCACCTCCCGCTGCCACAGGCTGTAGTCGGCGTACTGCACCGGCAGCGGCACCATGGCAGGGGCCTCGCCTCTGCTGCGCGCCTCGTAGGCCACGACCAGATCCCGGGTGAGCGGTCCCAGCGACCACCCGTCGGAGCTGATGTGGTGCGCGACGAAGACCAGCACGTGCTCGGTGGGGTCGTCCGCGCTCGCGGACGCGATCTCGAACAGCGCCACCCGGAACGGCACCTCGGTGGTGACCTCGAACCCGGCGCTGACCACGCTGGTCACCACGGCGACCGAATCGGCCGCTTCGACTCGCGTGGGTGTGAGGTCGATCGGCACCTCGTCCGCCGCCAGCACCTGCTGGACGGGGCCGTCGGGCGTCTGCGGGTAGATGGTGCGCAGGATCTCGTGGCGCGCCACCAGATCCGCGACCGCCTGTCGCAGGGCCGCGACGTCCAGGTCCCCCGTGAGGCGGATGGCGGCCGGGATGTTGTAGACCGATGAGGCCGGATCGAACTGGTTGAGGAACCACATGCGCTGCTGTGCCAGCGACAGCGGGATGCGGTCCGGACGCGGACCGGCCACCAAGGCTTTGCGCCCGCCGCTACCCGCGTGCTGCTCAACCTTCGTCGCGAGTCCGGTGACGGTGGAGGCTTCGAAGATGGTGCGGACGGGGACACGAGTGTCCAGTGCCGCGCCGATACGCGCGGCGACCTGCGTCGCCAACAGCGAGTTACCACCCAAGGCGAAGAAGTCGTCGTCCACGCCGACCCGCTCGGCACCCAGGACCTCGACGAACACGGTCGCCACGATCTCCTCGATCGGCGTCGAGGGCGCAC
>NZ_BAFR01000187.1 GCF_000308435.1 Nocardia araoensis NBRC 100135
CGACGATCTCCTCGATCGCGCTCGTAGGCGCACGGAAATGCCTGGTCTCGAAAGTGGGCTCGGGCAGCGCCTTCCGGTCCAGCTTGCCGCTGGAGTTCAGCGGGAACGCCTCCAGCGCGACGATCGCCGCCGGAACCATGTAGGCGGGCAAGGTTTCGCCGATCGCGGACCGCAGCGCCTGCGCGTCGATCCGGTCTCCCGGAGCGGGGACGACGTAGGCGACGAGCTGGTCGCCCAGCGACGAAGGCGACACGAGCGCGACCGCTTGGCTCACCGAAGGCTGCGCCAGCAGGGCCGTCTCGATCTCGCCCAGCTCGATCCGCTGACCGCGGAACTTCACCTGGAAATCGGTCCGGCCGAGATAGTCGAGGACCGCGTCGTCGGCGTCCTTGCGCCACACGACGAGGTCGCCGGTGCGGTACATCCGCTCGCCGTTGCCGAACGGATTGGCCACGAACCGGTCGGCGGTGAGATCGGGACGCCGCACATAACCGCGGGCCAGCTGATCACCAGCCAGGTACAGCTCGCCGGGCACACCCACCGGCACGGGCCGCAACCAAGAGTCCAGCACGTAGACCTGAGTGTTCCACTGCGGCAGACCGATCGGCACGGAGCGCTCGTCCGCCGACGCGGGCCAGTACGTCACCGAGACCGCGGCCTCGGTGGGACCGTACAGATTGTGCACGGCGGCGTCGGACACCGCCTGCATGGCTCCCACGGTCTCCGGGGGCAGCGCCTCGCCGATCACGAAGACGTGCTTCAGCGTCGGGCAACTGCCGGGCATGGCGTGCGCGGCGAAGACGGTCAGCATGGACGGCACGAAGTCCGTCACCGTCACACTCTGCTTGGCAATGGTTTCCGCGACGTAGGCAGGGTCGCGATGCCCGTCCGGCGTCGCGACGACGAGCTTCGCGCCCGCGCGCAAGGGCATGAAGTAGCCCCACAGCGAGACGTCGAACGTCGTCGCCGTCTTCTGCAAGTACACGTCGTCCGGGCCCAGCGGATATTCCGCGAGCATCCACGCGATCTGATTGTTGATCGCCGCGTGGGAGACCGCGACGCCCTTGGGCCTGCCGGTCGATCCGGAAGTGAAGATCACGTACGCCGGATGCTCCGGCGACACCGGACGCAGCAATTCTTCCGCGCGAACCGGGCTGCCGTCGAAGCCGTCGAGGTCCACGGTGTCCACGGCGAGCGTCCGGACGTCCTCGGGCAGCGCCGCCGCGTCGGCGCTGGTCGTCACGACACAGAGCGGGCGAGCGGTGTCCAGGATGTGCGCGATGCGTTCGGCCGGATGATCCGGATCCAACGGCACATACGCCCCACCCGCCGCCACCACCGCATACATCCCCACCACAAGATCCAACGACCGCCGAACCGCCAACCCCACCAACGACTCCGCACCCACACCCTGCGAAATCAACAAACGCGCAAGACGATTCACCCGCCCATCGAACTCACGATAAGTCAGCTCAGCGCCCTCGTAGGCGACGGCGATCTGCTCCGGATGCGCTTCGACGGCACGGCGATACCCGTCGAGCAGCAACTCCGAGGGGACGGGGTAGCGAGTGTCGTTCCACTCGTGCAGGATGCGATCCCGCTCGATCACGCTGAGCAGGTCGATGCCGCCCAGCGGGCGATCGGGGTCGGCCGCGACCGCGCGCAGCAATCGGTTCAGGCGCGCCGCGAATTCGGCGACCGAACCCTCGTCGAACAGATCGGTGGCATAGGTGAACATGGCGGCCAGGCCGGCGTCCGGACCTTCCTGCGGCGTCACCGTCAGCTGCAGATCGAATTTGGCCACCGCGCCGTCGAGTTCGACCGCGCCGACCGACAGGCCGGGCAGCTCGAGCTGCGCTTGTTCCATGTTCTGGAAGAACAGCGCCACCTGGAACAGCGGATGATGCGCCTGCGAGCGCACCGGGTCCAGCACCTCGACCAACCGCTCGAACGGCAACTCGGCATGCGAGAAGGCCGCGAGGTCGCGTTCCTTGGTCGCCTCCAGCAGTTCTGCGAACGAGGCCGCCGGATCCACCTCGGTCCGCAACACCAGCGTGTTGACGAACATGCCGACCAGATCATCGAGTTCCGCCTCGCCGCGGCCCGCGACCGGCGTGCCGATGGTGATGTCGCCAGAGCCGGACAATCGGGCCAGCAATGCCGCGAAAGCGGTGTGCACCACCATGAACAGCGAGGCGCCGCTCGCGTGCGCGAGCTCGTCCAGCCGGGTCCGGGTGGTTGCGTCGACGGTGAAGGTGAAGACGCCGCCGCGCCCGGAGGCAGCGGCGGGACGCGGCCGATCCGTGGGGAGGTCGAGCCGATCCGGAATGCCCGCGAGAGCCTCTCGCCAGAAGGCGATCTGCGTCGCGGCCACGGAGCGGGGGTCGTTCTCCTCGCCCAGCACGGCGCGCTGCCACAGCGTGTAGTCCGCGTACTGCACCGGCAGCGGTTCCCACCCCGGCGCGGCACCCGCGCTGCGCGCGACGTAGGCGGTCATCAGGTCGCGCACCAGCGGCGCTATCGACGTGCCGTCGGCCGCGATATGGTGCACGACGACGGCGAGGACGTAGTCGTCGGGACCGGTCCGCGCGAGCGAGAGCCGCAGCGGCACCTCTGCCGCGACATCGAAACCGGCGGCGGCGAACGTACGCAGCCAGTCCGGCAGTTCCCCGGCGGTCAGGTCGTGCGGCGTCAGGTCCGGAGTCGCCTGTTCGGGGGGCAGCACGACCTGATAACCCGTACCGTCCACCGCCGGATACACCGTCCGCAACGTCTCATGACGCCCGACCACATCCGCGACCGCCGCCTGCAACGCCGCCACATCCAACACACCCGACAACCGCACCGCGAACGGAATATTGTTCGCCGCGGAACCGGTATCGAACTGATTCAAAAACCACATCCGCCGCTGCGCCAACGACAACGGCACCCGCTCCGGACGCTCCACCGCCACCAACGCCGGACGCGCCGCGCCGGTGTCGAATTCGGCCAACCGGGCCGCCAGCAGCGCGACCGTCGGCGCTTCGAACACCGTGCGCGCGGGCACCCGCGCGCCGACCGATGCCCCGAGCCGGGCCGCGACCTGCGTCGCGATCAGCGAGTTGCCGCCCAGCTCGAAGAAATCGTCGTCCGCGCCGATCTCGCCGCCCGCGCTGAGCAGGTCGGCGAACACGCCCGCCACCAACTGCTCCAGCGCTCCGGACGGGGCGCGGAATTCCTTGGTCTGCAACTGCGGAGCGGGCAGGGCGCGACGATCCAGCTTGCCCACCGGGGTCAGCGGGATCTCGTCCAGCACGGTGAGAGAGGTCGGCACCATGTGCACCGGCAGGCTGCGCTCGGCGTGCGCGAGCAGCTCGTCGGTGTCGATCGAGCGTCCGCTCGCCGCGTGCACGTAGGAGGCGAGAATGGTCGCGCCGCTGTCCAATTCGTGCCCGACGGTGACCGCGAAATCCACCGTCTCGTGCGCCGCCAGCACCGCATCGATCTCACCCAACTCGATACGGAAACCGCGAATCTTCACCTGGAAATCGTTGCGACCCAGATACTCCAACTCACCACTCGGCGTCCAGCGCACCAGATCACCGGTGCGATAGAGCCGAGAGTGGTTCGGGTCGAACGGATTAGGGACGAAGCGCACCGCGGTGAGGCCGGGGCGCAACTGGTAACCGCGCGCCAACTGTGGTCCGCCGATGTACAGCTCGCCCACCACGCCGATCGGCACCGGCACCAGGCGCTCGTCCAGCACGTATTCGGTGGTCGCCTGGATGGGCGCGCCGATGGTCACCGGCTGCCCCGGCACCAGCGGCGCGCTGATGTTCGTCATGATCGTGGTCTCGGTCGGGCCGTACCCGTTGTAGAACTCGCGCTCGCCCTCGGCGATCGGGCGCACCCAGCGCCGCACCAGTTCCGGCGGGCACGCCTCGCCACCGGCCACCACCACGCGCAATTCATCCAGCCCCGCCGGATCCACCGACGCCAGCGCGGCCGGGGTGATGAACGCGTGCGTGACGGCCTCTCTGCGCAGCAGGGCGGCCAGTTCGTCACCGCCGTAGACCGTCGGCGCGACCACGACCATGGTGGCCGCACCACCGAGCGCGAGCAGCAACTCCAGCACCGACGCGTCGAACGACGGCGACGCGAAATGCAACGTCCGCGACGCGCTCGTCACCCGATACCGATCACGCTGCTCCGCACAGAAACCCGCCAACCCGGCCTGGGTGACGACCACGCCCTTCGGCATGCCGGTCGACCCGGAGGTGTAGATGACGTAAGCCGGATGTTCGGCACGCAACTGGCGCAGCCGATCCGCATAGGTGACCGGTTCGGTCGGGTAGTCCTCCAGCTGCCGGGCGCAGGAGTCGGAATCGATGACCAGCCATTCGATTTCGCTGGGCAGATCATCCACTACGCGCGCGACGGCGAGCCCGAGCACGGCGCCGGAGTCCTTCACCATGTGCTCGACCCGATCGGCCGGATAGTTCGGATCCACCGGCACGAACCCCGCACCGGTCTTGGCCACCGCCCACACCGCGACCACCGACTCCACCGAACGCGGAACACCGACCGCGACCAGATCCTCCGGACCAACCCCCCGATCGATCAGCAGACGCGCCAAACGCGTGGACCTGGCGTCGAGTTCCGCGTAGGTGAGGTGTCCGCGCGAGCTGACCGCGTCGGCGAACACGACCGCGGTACCGGTCGGATTCGCCTCGACGGCGGTGGCCATCAGCTGCGGGAGGGTAGTGACTCTAGGTCGCCGGGTGCGTGTGGGACGCACCCGCGCGGGCCGCGTCACGCGAGCCCCGCTTCGTCCCTGGTCCCCCATCCCTGAGCCGGCAGACTATTCCCCGACAAGCGAAACATGAAAACTCTGCACATCCTGCCTGTAAGAACACGTCCATGACACATTTCCAGCGGACACCCTGATACTCCAAACCAACCAGCTGTGTCCATGGTCACACAACCTGGAGCTCGGGTCCGACCGTGACTCGCTTCACTCGCTACCGAGCAACTCGGTGAGTTCGACGATAGCGGCCACATCGGTCCAAGGCCCCGCCGGTACGGCGCCGACACCATTGTCCAGCACCACAGCGTGCAAGTCCTCCAGCGCCGTCGGGTCGAGGGCTTCCAGCCCCCTCCGATCCGTCACCAGATGGGTTACCCACTCGTCGGCCAGCGATTCCGTCAGCGCGCCGTCCGCGTCGACCAGTACCACCGACGCGCCCACCGATCCGGCGGCGACCACCTCGATCAGCGCGGCGGGCGACTGCGGGCTGCCGTGCTGGAAGGTGCGCGATTCGAAGGTCAGTTCGGTGCGGGCACGCAACCGCCCGGCCGCCGCGGCCAAGTCGTCGTAACTGAGCGCCTGTGCGCCGATGAATGCGGGGTCGCTGCCGCGTAGGGCGCGGGTGCGGTGTGCGTAGGTGACGGGGCGTGGTGATTCGGCGGCGATTTCGGCGATGACGGCGGGGTCGTCGAGGGCGAGCCAGTCGAGGGTGGCGGTGTGGGGGTCGCCGAGGGTGAGGCCGATCTTGGTCTCGAGGTGTTGGGGCGGTGCGGTGTCGGCGGGGACGACGGCGGCGCCGGTTTTGAGGACGGCCCAGGTGGCGACGACGGCTTCGACGCCGCGGTCAAGGCGCAGTGCCACGCCCGCGCCCGGGCCGCAACCGCGGGCGATGAGCACCCGCGCCAAACGCGACGAGCGGGCGTCGAGATCCTGGTAAGTCAGCGCGTTCTCACCGGAGACCACGGCAGGCCCGTCCGGATCATCCTCGACCGCCGCCGCCAAAGCCTGCGTCAGCGCCGTGCCCGCGGTCGCGGTGGGCGCTTCGACGCTCACCGGCTCCGCCGCGGCCGCCATCCGC
>NZ_BAFR01000186.1 GCF_000308435.1 Nocardia araoensis NBRC 100135
AGGTGGCGAGCGAGCCGGTTGGCCCTGGCATCCAGCTGTTCGTAAGTGAGGGTCTCGGTGTCACCGAGCAGGGCCACCGCCGCGGGAGCCGCGGCCACCGCCGTGGCGAGCAGATCCGGGAGCAGGCAAGGCTCCGTGCCATCGCCGCCCCGGGCGGGCACCAAGCGTTCGGTGTCGGCGGCGCTCAACAGACCGATGCGTCCGATCGCCCGCGCCGGATCGGAGGTGACCGCTTCGAGGACGCGGATGAACCTCTCCGCCAGCGCGTGTGCGGTCGACTCGACGAAAAGGTCGGTGGCGTAGATGATCTCGCCGTTGATTCCGGCGGGCCGATCGCCGTCGCGGCGCTCGGTCACCAGCACCGTGAGGTCGGCCTTGGCCTGCGCGACGCCGGGATCCATGATCTCGACACCGATCCCGGGCAGCTCGAACCGGGCCGCCGCGGTGTTCTGCAAACCGAACATCACTTGGAACAGCGGCGAATACGCCGTGGAACGCGGTCGGCCGATGACGTCGACGAGGCGTTCGTAGGGCAGGTCGGCGTTGGCGAGCGCTTCCAGATCGACATCGCGCACCTCGGCGAGCAGCTCCCGGAACGAGCGATCCTCGTCGATGCGCGTACGCAGCACCACGGTGTTGACGAACATGCCGACCAGATCGTCGAGTTCCGGCCTGCCACGACCGGCCACCGGGGTGCCGACCGAGATGTCGTCGCTGTGCGCGGTGCGCGCCAGCAGGATGGCCAGTGCCGCGTGCAGCACGACGAACACGGTGACGCCCTCATGGTGGGCCAGCCGCACGATGTCGTCGTGCAGCCGCGCGGGCAGCTCGAACCGGATGGCGGCGCCGTCGGTCGAGAGGGTGGCGGGCCGCGGCCGGTCGGTCGGCAGGGCGAGCAGTTCCGGGGAACCGTCCAGAGCGTCGGTCCAGTACTCGATCTGCCGCGCGATCAGTGCGGCCGGATCGTCCTCGGAACCGAGCAGCTCCTGCTGCCACATGGCGTAGTCGGCGTACTGGACCGCCAGCGGTTCCCACCGCGGCGCGTGGCCGCCCACCCGCGCCCGGTACGCGGCGAACACGTCGCGGGCGAGCGGAGCCATCGACGCTCCGTCGGCCGCGATGTGATGGACCACCACCACCAGCACATGTTCGCGGGGTGCGGTGCGATACAGCCGCGCACGCACGGGTACGGACTCCGCGATGTCGAATCCCGCCTCGACCGCGTTCCGGATCCGGTCGGTCAGTTCCGTCGCGTCGGCCAGCGGCTCCGGCTCGAACGCCAGGTCCGCGGCGAGGGTCTCGACGTCCCGCACGACCTGGCAGGGTTCGCCGTCGACGAGCGGATACACCGTCCGCAAGGGCTCGTGCCGGGTCACCACGTCGAGGAACGCCGCCCGCAGCGCCTCGGTCTCCAGAGCACCGGTCAAGCGGGCGGCGAAGCAGATGTTGTAGGCGGCCGACGAGGTGTCGAACTGGTTGAGGAACCAGATCCGTCGCTGCGCCGCCGCGAGCGGGACCGCGCCGGGGCGCCGCCGGGCGGTCAGCGGAACAACGGCGGACCGGGTCCGCGCCGAAATGCGTTGGGCCAGCGCCTCGATTGTCGGCGCGTCGAAAACGTCCCTGATGCCGACATCGACACCGACGCCCGCGTGTGCCCGCGCCGCGAGTTGGGCGGCCGACAGCGAGTTGACGCCGACCTGGAAGAGGTTCGCGGTCACGCTCACCCGCTCCGCGCCGGTGAGTTCGGCGACCAGGCGGGCCAGCACCACCTCGGTGTCGGTGCGCGGCGAGACGAACTCGTCGCCGTCGTCGAACACCGGCCGCGGCAGCGCCGACCGGTCGAGCTTGCCGTTGGCGGTGAGCGGCATCGCGTCGAGCACCTGCACGACGTCGGGAACCAGGTAGGACGGCAGGGTACGCGTCAGCTGTTCGCGGATCGCGCGGCCCTCGGTCACCGCGCCCGGCGCCAACGTCACGTAACCGACGATGCGGTCCGTCGTCACGATGGCCACCGCACGCGCCACCTGCCCGACAGCGCGCAGCGCGGCTTCGATGTCACCGGGCTCCACCCGCTGACCGCGCACCTTCACCTGGAAGTCGCCGCGCCCCAGGTACTCCAGCTCCCCGGTCTTGCGCCGGCGCGCCAGGTCACCGGTCCGGTAGAGCCGCTCCCCCGCCACGCCGAACGGGTTCGCGACGAACGCGCCGCAGGTGAGGTCGGCGCGCGCGTGGTACCCGCGTGCCAATTGGACGCCCGAGACGTACAGCTCACCGACGACCCCGACCGGCACCGGCCGCAACCGCGAATCGAGCACGTAGACCTTCGTGCCCGCGGCAGGTGCTCCGATCGGCACCGCGGCGGCCGTCGCCATACCCGGCGCGCACCGCTGCGCGGTGACCACCTCCGCCTCCGCGGGCCCGTACCAGTTCACCAGTTCCGCGTGCACGAAGACCCGCGCCGCGGCGTCGACCGTGCGCTGCGCCAGCGCCTCACCCGCGACGAACACCCGCCGGATCGAGGGCAATTCCGCGCCTGCGGCCGATTCCAGCAGGACGTCGAGCATCGACGGGACGAAGTGCACGGTGGTGATCTCGTTCCGTGCGACGACCTCGGCCAGGTATGCGGGATCGCGATGTCCACCCGGTTCGGCGACGACGATGTGCGCGCCGGTCTGCAACGGCCAGAACAGTTCCCACACGGCGATGTCGAAGGTGATCGGCGTCTTGTGCAGCACCGCGTCGGACGTTCCGTGCGGCCACTGTCGCTGGGCCCACGCGAGCTGGCTCACGGTGGCGGCATGGGTCAGGGCCACGCCCTTGGGGACGCCGGTGGACCCGGAGGTGAACAGCACGTAGGCCAGATGGTTCGGCCGCAGCGGTGTACGTCGCTCCGCGTCCGTGATCCGGGCGCCGGACAGGTCGGCGACGTCCAGTCGGTCGATCCACGCGCACTCGAATCCGTCGGGCAGGCCCTCGCTGTCGGCGGTGGTCGTGAGCACCAGCAACGGTGCGGCCGCGCCCAGCACGTGCGCGATACGCGCACTCGGGTGGTCGGGATCGATCGGCAGGAACGCGGCTCCCGCCTTCACCACCGCGTACAGAGCCGTGACCAGCTCGGCCGATCGACGGACGGCCACCGCCACGATCGTCTCCGGGCCGGCCCCGCGCCCGATGAGCCAGCGGGCCAGCTGGTTGACGCGGAGGTCGAAGTCCAGGTAGGTCGCCGTGCTTCCGTCCGGAAGCCGCAGCGCCGTGGCGTCCGGGGTGCGCGCGACCTGTTCATCGAAGACGTCGACGAGCGTCCGGCCCGGTGCGGCGGAGCCACCGGTGTCGTTCCACTGCTCCAGCACTCGGGACCGCTCCGCCTCGTCGAGCAACCCGATCTCCCCGACGGTGACCTCGGCGTCGCGGGCCACGGCATCGAGTACCTGGACGAATCGGTCGGCGAAGCGGCGCGCCGTGTCCTCGTCGAACAGGTCCGTGGCATAGGTCAGGCGCAGCGTCATGCCGGTCGGCTCGTTGTGCGTGCCGTGGCCTTCGCCGATCATCAGCAGCAGGTCGTAGATCGCCGCGCTGTCGCCGGGGTCCACGTTCTCCACGGTGAGCCCCGGCAGCTCGACGCGAGCCCGCGTCATGTTCTGGTAGGCGAGCAGCACCTGGAACAGCGGCGTGTGCGCGGTCGACCGCACCGGGTTCAGCGCGTCCACCAGTTGCTCGAACGGCACGGTGGCGTGATCGAACGCCTCGATGTCGGTGCGCCGCACCTGGTCCAGCAGGTTCGCGAAGGTCTGGTCGAGCGTGATCCGCGACCGCAGCACCAAGGTGTTCACGAACATTCCGACCAGGTGGTCCAGCGACCGGTCGCCCCGGCCCGCGTGCGGCACACCGACGGTGACGTCGTCGCTGCCGGACAGCCTCGACAACAGCACCGCCAGCGCCGCGTGCACCACCATGAACGTGGTGGCGCCGGACCGCCGTGCCAGCGATTCCACCCGGCCTTGCAGTTCACCGGGTATGGCGACCTGGATCACCGCGCCCCGCTGGGACTGCTCGGTCGGCCTCGGCCGGTCGGCAGGCAACTCCAGCAGCTCGGGTACGCCCGCGAGTCGGGTTCGCCAGTAGGCGATGTCGCGGGCCACCGACGAGTCCGGGTCGTCCACGGAGCCGAGGACCGCTCGCTGCCACAGGGCGTAATCGGCGAATTGCACCGGCAACGGCGCCCAGTCCGGCGCGGCGCCGCCGGAGCGCGCCCGATACGCCGTCACCAGTTCGGCGGCGAGCGGAGCCACCGAGAAGCCGTCGCAACTGATGTGGTGGGCGGCCAGCGCGAGCGTCCACGCCTCGTCCGACAACTGGTACAGCGCCACGCGCAGCGGCACACCCTTGGCCACGTCGAATCCGGTGCCGCAGAATTCGGCGAGCCGGTGCGGCAGTTCCCGTTCGCCGACCGGCTGCGGGGTGAGATCACAGGTCGCCAGCACGTCCTCGGCGTTCAGCACGACCTGCGTCGGTGTGCCGTCGACCGCCGGATACATGGTGCGCAGGCTCTCGTGCCGCTCGACGACATCGCCGACGGCGGCCGTCAGAGCGACCGGATCGAGCGCGCCTTCCAACCGGATCGCCAGCGGCACCACATATCCGGGTGCGGTGGGGTCGAACTGGTTGAGGAACCACATCCGGGTCTGCGCGTGCGACAGCGGAATACGGTCCGGTCGCGGCACCCGCGTCGGCGCGGGCAGCCTCGGGACCGCGCGCAACTCGGCGATGCGCTCGGCCAGCGCGGACACGGTCGGAGCCTCGAAGATCGCGCGCACCGGAATGGCCACGTCGACGACGTCCCCGATCCGGCTCAGCGCACGCGTCGCGACGAGCGAGTTGCCGCCCAACTCGAAGAAGTCGTCGTCTGCGCCGATCTCGGGGCGATCGAACAGTTCCGCGAAGACCGCGGCGATCGCCTGTTCGACCAGACCCCGCGGCGCCCGGAACTCGGTGTCCCGGACGCTCGGGTCCGGCTCGGGCAACGCTCGGTGGTCCACTTTGCCGTTGGCGTTGAGCGGAATCGAGTCGATTCGGGTCACCGACGACGGCACCATGTAGGCGGGCAGCCGGTCCAGCAGCGAACCGCGGACCTGCCGAACGTCGAGCGCGGTGTCGGCGACGACGTAGGCCACCAGCCGCTGCTCGCCGCCATCGGCGCGTACCTGCGCCACGGCCGCGCGCACCTGCTCGTGCGCGAGCAGCGCGGCTTCGATGTCGCCGAGTTCGATCCGCAGGCCGCGCACCTTCACCTGGGTGTCGGCGCGGCCGATATAGCGCAGGTTGCCGTCGTCGCCCCAGCGCACGAGGTCACCGGTGCGGTAGAGGCGGGCGCCGGGCGCGCCGGCGAAGGGATCGGCGACGAACGTCGCCGCCGTCAGGTCCGGTCGTTCGTGGTATCCGCGCGCCAGCTGCACGCCACCCAGGTACAGCTCGCCGGTGACGCCGATCGGCACGGGATGCAGTCGCGAATCCAACACGTGCACCGTCACATTGGCCTCGGGGACGCCGATCGGCACGGCCGCGCCTTCGGCCGCGTCGATCCGGTGCGCGGTGACACTGACCGCGGCCTCCGTCGGGCCGTAGAGGTTGTCGATGCGGGCATCGCCGAAATCCTGGAACCGGCGGACGATCTCGGCGGACAACGCCTCACCGATGCACAGCACGCGCCGCAGGTGCGGGAACTGATCCGGCGTCGCCACCTCGAGGAACGCCGCGAGCAGTGACGGCACGAAATCCACTGTGGTCACGCGGTACTCGGCCATCAGCCGGGCGATCTCACGCGGGTCGCCGTGCGCATCGGGACCGGCGACGACCAAGGCGGCGCCACAGGTCGGCGCGGAGAACAATTCCCAGACCGACAGGTCGAACGTCACCGGGGTGCGCAGCAGCATGACGTCGCCGTCGCCGAGCCGGTAGTGATCGCGCATCCAGCGCAGCTGGTTGACCACCGCGGCGTGCGGAATCGCCACGCCCTTGGGCACACCCGTCGAACCGGAGGTGTAGATGACGTAGGCCAGATCCTCCGGCCGCAGCGGCCGGATCCGGTCGGCGTCGGTCAGCGCCGACGCGTCCAGGCGCTCGGCCTCCAGTTCGGCGAGCGTCCAGACCGGCCCGTCGCCGGGCAGACTCGCCCGGTCATCGGTTCGGGTGAGGATCGCGGCGGGACGCGCGGCGGCGAGGACGGAACGCACCCGGTCGACCGGGTGGTCCGGGTCCAGCGGCAAGTAGGCCGCGCCCGCCGCGTGGATGGCGTACAGCGTGGCGAGCAGATCCACCGAGCGGCGCATCGCCACCGCCACGATGGTCTCCGGCCCGATGCCGCGCCGGATCAGTGCGCGGGCCAGCGAATTCACCCGGGCCCCGAATTCGCGGTAGTCGAGCCGGGCGCCGCCGGCGGCGTCGAGCACCGCCGGACGTTCCGGCGTCGCCGCCACCTGCGCGGCGAACAGGTCCGCGAGCGTCGCCGCCGGAACCTGGGTCCGCACCCCGCTCGACCGGGCCGCGATCCGGCGCGCCTCCTGCGGGGTCAGCAGATCGATATCGCCGATGGCGCGGGCGGGGTCGCCGACGACCGCGCGCAGCAACAGCAGATAGCGGTCGAACATCGACCTGACCGTCGCCTCGTCGAAAAGATCCGTCGAGTAACCGAATTCGACCGCCATGTCACCCGGTTCGCCATCCGCCGCCAAGGCGTCGACCAGATTCAGGTGCAGGTCGTACTTCGCCACGCTCGGATCGGCCATCTGCGCCGACACCGTCAGGCCCTCGAACCGCACCGTGGGGATCTCGATGTTCTGGAACGAAAAGCCCACTTGCGTCAACGGAGCGTGCGCCGTCGAGCGCGGCGGGTTCAGCACCTCGACCAGCCGCTCGAACGGGATGTCGGCGTTCTCGAACGCGGCCAGGTCGGTGGCCCGGATCTGGTCCAGGATCCGGACGAAGGACGCGCCGGGCTCGATCTGCGTCCGCAACACCAGCGTGTTGACGAACATGCCGACCAAGCCGTCCAGCCCGGGCTCGCCGCGACCGGCGATCGGTGTGCCGACCGCGATGTCCCCGGTGCCGGACAGCCGCGCCAGCAGCGCGGCGTAGGCCGCGTGCATCACCATGAAGACCGTCGCGTCGTGGCTGCGGGCCAGCGCGACCACCTCGCGGTGCAGATCCGCGGGAAGGGTGGCCGAGACCGTCGCGCCGCGGAAGGACTGCTTCGCGGGCCGCGGGCGGTCGGTGGGCAGATCGAGCACCTCGGGCAGACCGGCGAGAGCCGCGAGCCAGTACCGGGTCTGGGCAACGGTCGGGCTGTGCGGATCGTCCTCGCTGCCGAGTAATTTCCGTTGCCACAGCGCGTAATCCGCGTACTGCACCGGCAACGGCGTCCACTGCGGCGCTTCGTCCCTGACCCGGGCGCGATAGGCGGTCATCAGATCCGCGGCCAGCGGTGCGAGCGAGGACCCGTCGAAGCTGATGTGGTGGACGACGAGCACCAGAGCGTGTTCGCCGGCCGCGACCCGCAGCAGGGCGACCCGGAACGGAACCTCGGCGGTGACGTCGAAGCCCACGGTGACCTCGGCGGCGACGCGCGCCTCGATCTCGCACGGCGGGACCGGCACCGGCGTGAGCGGGGGCAGCGCCGTCGGCACCGAGACGATCACCTGATGCGGCCCGCTGTCGCTGTCGGGATACACGGTCCGCAGCGCCTCGTGCCGTTCGAGCACATCCGCGATCGCCGCGTGCATCGCGGCCACATCGAGGTCTCCCGACATCCGCACGACCAGCGGAATGTTGTACACCGCCGAACGCGTGTCGAACTGATTGAGGAACCACATCCGGGCCTGGGCGGGCGAGAGCGGAATCCGGTCCGGGCGCTCCTGCGGCACCAGCGGCGCCCGGGTCGCCGCATCGGCGCTGCGCAGTCGCTCCGCCAGCGCCCCGATGGTCGGCGTCTCGAAGATCGCGCGCAACGGCACCTCGACGCCGAACGCACCGCTGAGCTGCGCGGCCGCGCGGGTGGCCGACAGCGAGTTGCCACCGAGGTCGAAGAATCCGTCGAGCACGCCGACGCGTTCGATGCCGAGCACACCCGCGCAGATGTCGGCCACGATCTGCTCGGTGGCGTTGCGCGGCGCGACGAACTCCACGGCGGGCGCGAATTCCGCTTCCGGCAGGGCGGCGCGATCGACCTTGCCCACCGATGACAGCGGGAGCGTGTCGAGCACCATGACCGTGTCCGGCACCATGTGCGACGGCAGGCGTTGCGCCGCGTGCCTCGTCAGCTCCGCGGTATCGACCGCGCCGTCGGCGGGCACCACGTACGCCGCCAGCCGGGATCCGCCCTCGGCCTGCACGCCGACCACGACGGCTGCCGCGACAGTGGGGTGCGCGGCGAGGACGGCTTCGATTTCGCCGAGTTCGATGCGCTGGCCACGGATCTTGACCTGGAAGTCGGTGCGCCCCAGGTACTCCAAGGTGTGATCGGCCCGCCAGCGCGCCAAGTCCCCGGTGCCGTACATGCGAGTGCCCGCGGGGCCGTACGGGTTGGCGACGAACGTCGCTGCGGTGGAGGCGGGACGGTTGAGGTAGCCGCGCGACAGCTGCACACCCGAGACGTACAGCTGTCCGGTCACCCCGACCGGCACGGGCCGCAACCGGTCGTCGAGAACCACCGCGTCGACACCGCGGATCGGCCCGCCGATGGTGACCGGATCGCCGACGCACAGGGGATCGCTGATCGCCACCATGATCGTGGTCTCGGTCGGCCCGTACCCGTTGTGCAGCCGTCGTCCCGGCGCCCACACGGCGACCGTCTCGGCCGACACCGCCTCCCCGCCCGCCACCAGCACCCGCAGCGAATCGAGTCCGGCGGGCGACATCGTCGCCAGCACGCTGGGGGTCACGAACGCGTGCGAGACCTCCTGCGCGCGAATCAGCTCCGCCAACCGCGCCCCGGCGAACACCTCCGGCGGCGACACGACCAGCACGGCGCCGTTCGCGTGCGCCATGAGCAACTCCAGCATCACCGCGTCGAAGCCGGGCGCCGCCACCTGCAACACCCGTGACCTGCGATCGACCCGATAGCGCTCCCGCTGCTCGATCGCGAAATTCGCCAAGCCCTCGTGGGTGACCGCCACGCCCTTCGGCGTGCCGGTCGAGCCCGAGGTGTACACCACGTAGGCCACGTCGGCCACCCGGCAGGCCCGCACACGGTCCGCGTCGGTCACCGCGGCCGGAGACTGCGTCGCGAGGAACGCCTCGGTGCCCGGATGGTCGAGTACCACTTGCCGCACGTGACCGGGAAGCAAGGTGCACGACGCCTCGACGGTGAGCGCGACCGCGATATTCGAGTCCGCCACCAGGTGCGCGACCCGCTCGCTGGGATAGCGGGGATCGACCGGCACGAACGCCGCACCGGCCCGCGCCACCGCCCACACACCGACCACGAATTCCACCGACCGCCCCATCGCCAGCGCGACCTGGTCCCCCGGCCCCACTCCCCAATCGATCAGCAGCCGCGCGAGGCGATTCGACCAGTCGTCCAACTCGCCATAGGACAGCACCCGGTCCCCCGCCACCACGGCGGGCGCGGTGCGCTCCCCGACCAGCAGCACGTCCGCCAGCACCCGCGGCGGCTCGGCACGACCGCCGGAGGCCGGGACCAATCCCAGACGCTCGACCCCCGACAACAAGTCCACGTCACCGACCTGGGCACGCGGATTCGTCACGAACGCGTCGAGCACCCGATTCAGCCGTTCGGCCAGCTCTTCGACGGTCTCCCGATCGAACAGATCCGTCGCGTAGTTGACCCGCAGCGCGACATCGCCGCCCGCGGCGGTGTTCTCGGCGACGGTGACGATGAGGTCCACCTTCGCCGGTTCGGCGCCCGGATCCAGCAACTCGACGGTGAGTTCGGACAGCTCCAAGTTCGCCCGGTCCATGTTCTCGAACGCGAGATACACCTGGCACAGCGGCGCGTAGGCCGCCGACCGCTTCGGATGCAGTTCGTCCACGACACGCTCGTAGGGCAGGTCGCTGTTGGCGAAGGCGTCCACGTCGATGTCCTTGACGCGCGTCAGGAACTCGGTGAACGACTCCTCGGAGGACACCTCGGTGCGCAGCGGAACGGTGTTGACGAACATGCCGATGAGCGGCTCGAGCGCGCGTTCGCCGCGGCCGGCGACCGGCGTGCCGATGGTGATGTCCGCCGAGCCCGACATCCGGGCCAGCAGCACGGCCAGCGCGGCGTGGACGACCATGAACGTCGTGACATTGGCCGCGCGCGCCAGCCGCTCGATTCCGGCGAAGGTCTCCGCGGGGATCACGGTGTTCGCCACGTCGCCGCGCATGGACCGGCGGGCCGGACGCGGCCGGTCGGCGGGCAGTTCCAGCACCGGCGGCATTCCCGCCAAACGCTGCGACCAGTACCGCAACTGACGGGCCGCGCGGGAATCCGGATCGTCGGGGTCGCCGAGCAGGCGGTGATGCCAGACGCTGTAGTCGGCGTACTGGACGCTCAGCGGCTCCCAGTCCGGGATCTTCTTCTGCGCCCTCGCCTCGTAGGCCACCGCGACATCGGCCGCCAGCGGCCGCAGCGACGACCCGTCACAGCAGATGTGGTGCAGGACGACGACCAGGACATGTCGCCTGCGGTCGGCGGTCCCCAGCAGCGCCACCCGGATCGGGGCGCGTTCGCGCAGATCGGTTCCCACCGCGGCCAGGTCGCGAATCCGGTCCTCGATGCCGTCCGGGTCGGTCGGACGCGGAGTCAGGTCGAGCCCCGCGACGACCTCCTCGGCAGGCAGGATCACCTGGGTCCCTTCGCCGTTCACGGCGGGGTAGACGGTGCGCAGCGATTCGTGCCGATCGATCACGTCGGTCAGCGCGGAACGCAGCGCCGCCGCATCGAGACGACCGGTCAGCTGCACGATCAGTGGGATGTTGTAGGCGGCCGAGTCCGGGTCGGACTGGTTGACCAGCCACATCCGGTTCTGCGCCGGCGCGAGCGGAATGGGATCGGGCCTGTCCGCCGCCCGCAGCGCGGGCCTGCCGGAGCGATGCCCGTCCTCGATGTGCGCGGCCAGTTCCGCGACGGTCTGCTTGACGAACAGGTCGCGCACCGACACATCGCACCCGGTGACTTCCGCGATGCGCACGGCCGCGCTGGTCGCGGTGATCGAGTTGCCGCCGAGTTCGAAGAAGCTGTCGAACACGCCCACCCGGTCGGTGCCGAGAACCTCGGCGAAGACGTCCGCGATCGATTCCTCGACGACGGTGCGGGGCGAGACGTACGCGGCCGAATCGAACACCGGCTCGGGCAGTGCCCGGTAGTCCACTTTGCCGTTGACGGTCAGCGGCACCGCATCGATCACGACGACGCTCGACGGCACCATGTACTCCGGCAGCATCCCGCCGACGTGGGCGCGCAAGCCGTCCGGCTCGCAGGTGGCGCCGACGGCGGGCACCACGTACCCCACCAGCCGGGCCGCCTCCGTGCCCGGCAGGTGCACGACGACGACCGCCGCGGCGACGCTGTCGTGCGCCAGCAACGCGTTGCGGACCTCGTCCAGCTCGATCCGGAATCCGCGCAACTGCACCTGCTGGTCGGCGCGGCCGCGATACTCCAGCTCGCCCTGGTGATTCCAGCGCGCCACGTCGCCGCTGCGGTAGAGACGCTGCCCCGGACCGCCGAAGGGATCGGCGACGAAGCGTCCCGCGCTCAGCGCAGGCCGGTTGAGATAGCCGCGAGCCAGCTGTGTTCCCGCGACGTAGATCTCGCCCCATGCCCCGAGCGGGCACGGACGCAACCGCTCGTCCAGGACATAGGTTCGCAAGCCCGGCAGTGCCGGACCGACCGTGCTCGGTGCGCCAGGAACGGCGATCTCCGGTGCGAGGGCGGTGTAGGTGACGAAGACGGTGGTCTCGGTGATGCCGTAACTGTTGGCCAGCACCGGCAGATCCGGATTGTGCTCGTACCAGTCGGCCAGCCCGGCGGGATCGAGAGCTTCGCCCGACAGGACGACCAGCCGCAGCGACAGCTCGCCCTCCGGGTCTCCGGCGTGCGCGTACCGCTGCCGCGCGGCAGCGAACTGATAGAACGCCGACGGTGTCTGGCTGAAGACGGTGACCTTCTCCCGCGCCGCGAGGCGCACCACGTCATCCGGCGAACGGGTGGTGAGGCTGTCCACGACGACGATCCGGCCGCCGGTGACCAGCGCCCCGAAGATCTCCCACACCGAGTAGTCGAAGGCGAAGGAGTGGAACAGCGTCCAGACGTCGTCGGAACGAATCCCGATCTGCGCGCACGAGTTCACCAGATAGGTGGACACCGCACGATGAGTGATCGAGACGCCCTTCGGGCGGCCCGTCGATCCGGACGTGTAGATGACGTAGGCGAGGTGGTCGGGACGCAGCAGGCCGGTCCGATCGGCGTCGGTGATCGGGTCCGCGGACTCCTCCACGGCGAGGACGTCGTCGAACAGCAGGACGCGGCCGGGATCGCCCGGCACGTGCTCGCGCATGCCCCGCGTGGTCACCACCGCGATCGGATTCGCGTCGCCGAGCACGTATTCGAGCCGCTCGGCCGGATGGGCGGTGTCCAGCGGAAGATACCCCGCGCCCGATTTCAGCACGCCGAGCGCGGCGACGATCAGGTCGGCGTCCCGCGGCATCGCGATGGCCACCAGCGCTTCCGGCCCCGCGCCGAGTGCGATGAGCCTGCGGGCGAGCCGGTTGGATCGTTCGTCGAGTTCGCGGTAGGTGAGCGTGGTGGACTCCGACGTCACGGCCACCGCGGACGGTGTCGCCGCCGCCTGCCGGGCCAGCAGATCCACCAGGGTGGCCGAGGGGGATTCGCCGTCGCGGCCCGCGAGTTCCTCCACGATGCGCAGTTCCTCGGCGGGGCCGACGAGCTGGATGTCCCCGATGCGGGTGTCCAGCGGCGAGTCCATCATCCGCTGCAGGAAATCGAGGAACCGGTCGGCGTGCGACTCGAGTTCGTCCTGCCCGTAGAGGTTCGGATTGCCGTGCAGCTCGATGAGCAGCGGCGCGTCCGCACCCGAGCGGTACAGGTTCAGTTGCAGATCGTCGAGCGCGCCGGAAGTGAGCGCGCGGTAGCGGCCGACGGCCGAGCCGAGACGGATCTCCGAGTCGAAGAACAGGATGTTCACGATCGGGCCGAACGAGTTCGCGGCCGAGTCGATCGCGGCCGAGTCGCGGCGCAGATCCTCGAACCGGTACAGCTGGTGGCGCATGGCCGAGACGAGCTCGGACACCGACGCGCGGACCAGTTCGTCCACGGTGGTCGAGTGGTGTACGGCGAAGCGGATCGGCACCATGTTCGCCAGCATCGCGGCGGCGTTGCGCAGGCGCTTGGTCACCCGGGCGGTCACCGGCAGCGACAGCGCGACGTCCTCGGTGCCGGTCATCCTGGCCAGGAACGCGGCGAACGCCGCGATCACCACCTGCGCGGCGGACGCGTTCACCTCGTCGGCGTAGCGGTCGAGCCGGTCGGACAGGTGGGCGGGCAGCTGCAAACCGGCCACGCGGTCGACCTTGCCGGAACGGGCGGTGCGGCCGGACAGGCTGACCGGCTTCGGCAGGTCGGCAACCTTTTCCAGCCAATATGCCTTGTCCGTCTCGTACCGCGAGCTGGCGCGATAGGCATGCTCCGCTTCGACGATGTCGCGCAGGCTCGCCGCGTCCAATCGCGTCGGCGGCCTGCCCTCCAGCAAGGCGTTGTAGTGCTCGGCCATCCGGGTCAAGCTGTTGAAGGCGCCGTACCCGTCGATCACCAGATGGTGCGCGCGGCCGTACCAGAAGTAGTGGTCTTCGCCTACCCGGATGAGCCTCGTCTCGGTGAGCCGGTCCCGGCTGAGGTCGACCGCCTTGGTGTTGTAATCGCGGCGCATCCACTCCATCGCCGTCGCGACCGGATCCTCCGCATCGCTGAAATCCAGCACCGGCTCGTCGTAGATGATCCCGCGGTCGACGAATTGATAGGGGCGCCCGTCGGATTCGACCACACGCACCACAAGCGACTCGGTTTCGTGACCGCCGTCGTTCACCGCCCGGGTGAACGCGTCGTAGTCCACCGGGCCCTGGATCTCGACACAGTGTGCGATGTTGACAGCCGGTCCACCGGGCACATGATCAGCCAGCCACATGCCGTACTGCGCACTCGAGAGCGGAATCAGTCCCAGTTCGCCATCGGTGGTTCCCTCTGACTTCGGATGCATCGCATGACCCCTTATTCCTACCCGGACGCGTGCGGGCATCGCGGAAGCACGCCGGCGCACCGCGTCCGAAATCTGGCTTATATGCACTTCATTCTCAGAAGCGGCGCTAGCCCTGCTGTTCGCCGCGCCGTTCAGGTTTCGCGTGTAGCTCGATCAGCCGGTGGCCGGTATCCGAACCGGACACCGCAGCGGCCTTTGCGACAGCTCCCACACCTCCCGTTTGTCGGCATTTCGAGTCGGCAAAATCTGAAAACAGAACTTTTGAATCCACGGTGGAGCATCGACACTCTGATGGAACAAGCTATCCGACAGCAGCCCGGGTCAGTCTAGTCGCATCAAACCCCTCGATCCCGCACGGACGCCGGTGTTTCGGATCCGTCTCGAGCAATGCGAACCGATGGGATACCTCGCGCGGCACCGCTCCCGCGTCGCCGCATCCCGAGAAGAAGACCCTGGTTCTGGGGCATGTACCCACTGACACACACTTGCGATGAGGCATCGTACATCCCGGGTCAGGGACGGAATCAAGCCGGTGCGGCCGTGACCATCGAGACAGCCGAGCAAGGGCCGCAACACCTCTCCTGCCGCGTCGCCGATCGGCGATGCATTACTCACTCGGACTCATAGCAATAATGTGGCAATCCAACTGCGATCGCGAATGGATACCTCTCCGCCAAATGCCACAGGGTGACGTAAATTTCGCCCACCTATCCATTCCATCACCTCGAGATCAGCCTTACCGGATACCTGCTCGCGACACATACTTCCGTTCGGCAGCGGGCTCATATCGGGCAATCAATTGTTTTTCGCGCCATCGCACGCGCCGAGAATCGCTTCCGGGCGAGGGCGGTTTCCGCAGGAATTGCAGGGTTCACCCTGATTTCCACGCACGGCCTGCGGTTGTCGATCAGTGCCAACGAGCGGACATCGCCCCGGTCAGGACGCGGATGCACGCGGCCGATCCCAGGCCGGGGCAGGCGCCGGCCATCGGCGCCCACACTGGAGCAATCGGCACGACTGCCGTGCCCGGCTCGACACGGCACAACGCCGAAGCCATTCGGCCCGCGACGGCATCGTGGCGGCGTCGATGCCGCCGAATACCCCGTAGAAGAATTCTCGGTAGGAGAGTTCGGCAAATCGGCGTTGCGTCTCCAACCGCACGCCGGGGTCGACGTTATCGACGATCACCGGAACGATGCGATGTCAGCACCGTTCGTCCACCGACCCGGCCCGGACCGACCGCCGCCGTTGTGGGAATCGGAGCGGGCGTGCCGGCTCGGCGGCGACGTCGCACCGCCTTCTCCACTTCGATGACGATCGGGACGACGAGCGACCAGCTCAGGCAGGCCAGCCACTGACCGCCCGTCAGGGACATCGTCATGAGCAGATCCTGGAGGAAGCCGATCTCGACCGCGAACACGGTGACGACCAGTGGAATCGACAGGATCTTCACCGCGCCGAGAACCGGTGCGGTCAGACCGGACTCGGGGTCACGCCGCATGACCAGGCCACTGAGGATGGAGCCGAACGACAGCACCACGAACGCCATGGTCATCGGGACGCTCGCCGAGGTGGTGCTCATCTCCCCCGGCGCGAGGAGCATCGCGGCGAGCGTCACGGCCAATTGCAGTGCACCGTAAGCCAGCCACTGCGCGAACGAATTCCGGTTCGCGATCGGCTTCGCGGGGTCGCGGGGCGGCTTGTTCATCAGGTCCGGCGGCGGCGGATCGAGCATGATCACCGCGACCGGGAACAGGGTGATGAAGAAATGCTGGAACAGCACCATGAGCGGGGTCAGCGCGACGCCGTCGTTGATGTCGAAGACGCTGGCGACGAGGAAAAGCGCTACCAGCGAGAACAACTTGGCCATCTGATAGCGGATATACGACACGATCTTGTCGTAGATGCCGCGACCCAGCCGGATCGCGGTGATCAGGGTCCCGAAGTTGTCGTCGGTGAGCACCATCTTGCCCGCCTGCTTGGTGACCTCGCTGCCCGATCCCATCGCCACGCCGATGTCGGCCTTCTTCAGTGCGGCGGCGTCGTTCACCGCGTCGCCGGTCATGGCCACGACCGCGCCGCCGCGCTGCATGAGGTCGGCCAGCCGCAGTTTGTCCTGCGGGGTGACGCGCCCGAACACATGCAGATTCGGCAGCGCAGCCGACAACTCCCGGTCGGTCATCGACCGCAGTTCGCTGCCACCGATCGCGCCGGGCCCGAGCCCGAGTTCGGCGCCGATGGCCGACGCGGTGATCGCGTGATCCCCGGTGATCATCCGGACCTCGATGCCCGCCGCCTGCGCCGTGCGCACCGCGTCGACTGCCTCCGGCCGCAGCGGGTCGATGATCCCGACCATGCCGACGAAGGTGAGCTCCGCGACGAACGACATCGGGTCGGCCACCGCGGCTTGCTCCTGCTCGTCGAGCAAGCGTGCGGCGAAGGCCAGGACGCGCAAGCCCCGCTCCGACATGTCGCGATAGGCGGCCACGATCTCCTGGCGCATCTCGTCGATCGGCGCGGCTCGTCTGCCGGGGCGGAACGCGGTCGCGCACCTGTCCAGGACGACGTCCGGTGCGCCTTTGACCAACTCGACGAAGCGGGTGGTCCCGTCGACTTCGAGGTGGTGGAACGTCGCCATGAACTTGTATGCCGAATCGAACGGCACCTCGGCGACCCGGGGATATGTCCGGCGGGTGAGAGGAGCGTCGACTCCGAGTTTGGCCGCCAGCACCACCAGTGCGGCCTCGGTCGGATCGCCGACGACCGCTCCGCTGTCGGCGACGGTCGCGTCGCTGTCCAGGCACAGCCCGTAGGCCAGCAGCGTGAAATCCGGTACCGGCTGCCCGGCGGCGTGGGTGATCGCTCCGGACTTGTCGTAGCCATGACCCTCGACGGCGTACCACCGGCCGTGGAAATACAGCGATCGCACCGTCATCTGGTTCATCGTCAGCGTGCCGGTCTTGTCGGAGTTGATCGCGCTCGTCGCACCGAGCGTCTCGACGTCGGTGAGGTTCTTGACGACGGCCTTCGCATCGGCCAACTGACGCGCCCCGTAGGCGAGCATCGCCTGGACGAACGTCGGCAAGCCGGTCGGAATCGCCGACACACCCATCGAGATTCCCAGCAACAGCAGCGCCGTGACGCTCTGCCCGCGGATGGCCCCGATGATCACGATGATCGCCACCGCCGTCCAGGCGATCGCACCGAGCACCTTGGTCAGCGAATCCAGTTCCCGCTGCAACGGCGACTTGCCGGGGGCGACCGCCGACAACATCGACGCGATCCGGCCCATCTCGGTATCCGCGCCGGTCTCGGTGACCACCATGGTGGCGGTGCCGCGCGTGACCGACGTGTTCTGGAAGACCATGTCGGCGCGGTCGCCGAGGGGGACGTCGGCGGCGCCGAGCGTGCGGGCGTCTTTGGCGACGGGCGCGCTCTCCCCCGTCAGCGCCGCTTCCTGGGTCTCGAGGGTGGTGGATTTCAGCAGCCGGCCGTCCGCGGGGACGATGTCACCTGCCTCCAATTCGACGATGTCGCCCGGTACCAGTTCGGTCGCCGCGCAGAGGGTCAGCGCACCGTCGCGAACTACTCGCGCCTGCGGCGTCTGCATCTTCGCCAGCGCGTCGACGCTGGCGCGCGCTTTCACCTCCTGCTGGGTGCCGAGCACGACATTGAGCCCGACCAGCACCCCGACCACCAGCGCTGTCGGGATCTCACCGATGATCACGCTGACCACCGCCACCGCGACCAGCATGAGGTTCATCGGATCCTTCGACTGCAGCAGCGCCATCGCCCAGACCGACGGCGCCGGCTGCGCGGCGATCTCGTTGCGGCCGTATTGCTTTCGCCGTTCATCGACGTCGGGCGTGGTCAGGCCGGACTGTCGATCCGAGCCGCAGGCCGCCAGCACCGCGTCCGCGTCCTGCGCGTACCAGACCGGGCGAGTGTCCGGGCCGCCTGCCCGAGGTATTCGGTCTCGCGCCGATTCCGTCGTTGCCATGTCCCGCTGGTCCTTTCTCGGCTGGGACTCGCACGGCGGTTCTCCAGGGACGCCCCGACTCGGACGTCGTCGGGCTCGAGGTCGACCCGTTCGGATCGCCATGCTGTCGCAGTGAGGTATTCAGACAACCACGGGCAAGCGGCAGCCACATGACATTCGCCCAAAGGAGACAGCACTGCGACCGACGCGGTGTCAGTGCTGGTGACAGCGGATCACAAGTGAGCCGTCAGCGCGCTCGAACGACGATCAAAGGGACGTCCACCGAGTGCAGCAAGGTGTTGCTTGTCGATCCCAGCAGCATGCTGGCGAATCCTCCCCTACCGTGACTGCCGACCACTACCAGCTGCGCGTTCGCCGACTCGTCCAGCAACGATCGCCCCGGCCGGTCCGCCGTGACGACACGCCGCACCGAGACGTCCGGGTAGCGGTCGGCCCAGCCGGCCAGACTCTCGGCCAGTACCGCCTCCGCCGCTTCGCGCGCGCCGTCCCAGCCCCGGACCGGTACGTCCAGACCGCTGGTGTCGCTCCATGCGTGCAGCGCGACCAAGTCGACTTTTCGCCGCGACGCCTCCTCGAACGCCAGCTCCACGGCGGCCACACTGTTGTCGGTGCCGTCGACGCCCACCAGCACGGGCTGCCGGGCCGACACGGCGTCGATCGCCGCGATGCCGTGGATCACCGCGACCGGGCAGCGCGCGTGATGGGTCGTCGCGGTGCTCACCGAGCCGAGCAGCCCGCGCTGGAACGCACCGATCCCGCGGCTGCCCACCACCAGCATCCACGCTCGCGCGGACCTTTCGATGAGCATGGAAATGATCAGTTCGAAAGTCACCTCGGTGGTGACGGCGGGTTCGGCGCCGGGCACCGCCGTGCGCGCCACCCGGGCGGCCTCGGCGAGGACGCGCTCGCCGTCGCTGCGCAACCACTCCAGGTCGGCTTCGCCGAGGGAGATACCGGGCCCGGAGCCGGTTCGGATCGCCATCGAAGTGACGATGTGCAGCGGGCGATGATGCAGCGCGGCTTCGACCGCCGCCCAGGCGACCGCCTGATACGAACTGGCCGAGCCGTCGACGGCCGCCAAGATGGGAAAGTCGAGGTCGGTTGTGCGCGAGCGGCTTTCGGTGGTCATGTGGATTCCCTCCGTCGAGACGGATGCCGCACCGCCGGTCGTATGCGGCCGCTGCCATCGGCATCGAGCATCTCGCGTCTCGCACGGGTGTGGCAGAGACCAAGGTCATTCACCGGGCGGGCCGTCGGACCTCGCCTCATCGGTCACACCGCGGGGCGGAGGCAGTTTCAGGAATCGTCGGTGGCGCCCGCGTCATCCCGGCTCGGCCCGGCGACCGTTCGCCGTGGCAGCCTGCCGGTGGCGAACAGCGGGGCGATGGCGAGCAGGGCTGTGACGGCCAACGCCACCCGCAAGGCTTCCAGCCGCGCCTCGGCGTTGACCGCCACGACGGCGTTCGCGGTGGCCTCCTCGACCCCCGCGGCGGCGAGGGCGTCCCGGAGCTGGGTGTTGGACAGGAACGGCACGCCGTCGGCGAGTTCGGTGGTGGCCCGCTGCTGAACCGACGCGGGAATCGCGGGGTCGGTTTCGATGCCCGTGACGACCGACGAGGTCAGGGTCGCGATGAGCACCGAACCGATCAAGGCGGTGCCGAGCGATGCGCCGAGGTTGGTGACGGTGTTCTGCAGCCCACCGACCGCGCCGCTCTGCGCATCCGGGACCGACGAGACGGTGATCGCACCCAACTGCGAGGCCAGGGCACCGAGTCCCAGTCCCATCAGCAGCATCGGAATCGACACCACTCCCGCGTTCGCTCCGGGATCCAGGCCGGCGACGAGGATCAGGATGCCCGCGATCATCGACGCCAGTCCCAGCCGCACCACGCGTCGCGGGTTCGCGTGCGGCCGGAACTTCGGAATCGCCGTCGCCGCCACAACCAGCGCCACCGACAGCGGCAGGATGCGCACGCCCGTTCCCAGCGCGCTGAGTTCGAGCACCACCGACAGGAACAGCGGCACCGCGAAGAAGACCCCGGCCTGCACGGTGAACTGGGCGAAGAACATGCTCAAGCCGCCGGTGAGCTGCCGGTTACGGAGCAATCCCGGGTCGACGAGCGGCTCCCGTCCGGTGTCCACCAGATGGGTCTGCCACCGTAGGAACGAGTACAACACCAGCAGCCCGGCGATCAGCAGCCAGATGACCGGGGAAAGTCCGAGCACGGCGGGTCCACCCGGCTTCGCCAGCACCCAGCCCCACGTGCTCGATCGCAGGACACCGAAGACGACCATGCCGAGCCCGGCCACCGACAGCAGCGAACCCACGAGATCGAGCCGTACCTGCTCCGCCGGGGCGTCCTCGACCCTGCGCAGCACCAGCAGGATGAGCACGACGATGACGACCTCGCCGAAGAAGACGTACCGCCAGGACGCGTACGTCGTCACCGCGCCGCCGAGCAGGGGTCCCACCGCGACCGCCATCGCGCCTGCCGCCGCCACCAGCCCGTAGGCCGCCGGGCGGCGCTCCGGGGCGAAGTTCGCCGCGACCAAGGACACGATCGCGGGCATGATCAGGGCCGCGCCGATACCCTCCAGCAGCGACCAACCCAGCAGCAGCGTCGGCAGATTCGGCGCCAGGCCGGTGGTGGCGGAACCGACGCCGTAGATCACCAGGCCGACACCGAATGCCCGGCGACGGCCCAGGATGGTGCCCACCTTGCCGCCGGTCAGCATGAGCGACGCCATCACCAACGTGTAGAGGGTGATGGCGGTCTGGATGCCGGTGATCGTCGTGCCGACGTCCTCGGCCACGGTCGCCATCGACACGTTCATCACCGAGCTGTCGAGCGTCATCAGGAATTGCCCTGCGGCCAGCACACTCAGCACCAGCACGGAATTCGGCCTGGCCTGCGATACCGACGAACTCTCGATGCTCATGTCTCGGTTCCGTCCCGGTTCAGCCGAGCGCTCGGGCCCCGAGCGCTCGGCTACGGCAGCGGTCATCGTGCCGGAATCGAGCAACGCCCCGGCATCGGCGGGCGGCTCGCGGGGCCACCTGCCGTGTTCTGGTCCGGTGGCCGGATCGGCCACGCGCCCCGCCCGGCCCGAGTCGGACAATCGCGAGCGGCCGGGGGAACGCCGTCACAGCTTCCCTATTTGATCACAGTCGCCCACTGCGGCTCGCCAAGCGCTCGCTCGGCGGCGTGACCTACTTCTGCTCGCCGAGCAGCCTGACACCCGTCACGATCGTGGGTTCGATGGCGATGACGGTGTCCATGACCCCATCGGCCCACGGGCGCAGCAGCCGCTCATAGCGCGCGACCCGTTCGGGGTCGGTCACGGTACGGGCGAGACCGGTCACGACGACCGACCAGCCCGCGTGGGTCACCGCGTCGATGTCGTCGGCCTCGTAGGCCACGACGACGGAGGGATCGGCACGGACGGTGCCGGTGAGCCGCGAGGTGACCCGGGTGCGCACGATGACCACACCGCGGTCGACGAAGTGGTTGACCGGCCGGATCGCGGGCAACGCATCGCGGGTGAAAACCACGCGTCCGTAGGGGACGCCGGCCAGCAGCCGCAGTGCCTCCTCGCGGTCGATCTCGACCATCCTGCGACCCGGAACGCGGTTGTCCGTGGCACTGCCGTTCGAGGCGATCATGATCTCGGGCCGGGGCACATCGCGCGTGCATCCACCTGGCAACGACCTCACTCTCCGGTCTTCACTCGACACCACGGCCTCCCATACCATCACCGAGTCCTCCTGGCGGACAGGGCAGAAAGTCCCCGATCCGTCCCCTCCACACGGCCGCTCCCCGAGGCCGGGAACCCACCGCCGAGAAGGCGCGTCACGGTCGCCCGACCTCGGGCCTGGACGGTCGCCGGATCCCGGCGCGCTCCCGCAACCGCCGGATCTCCCGCTCGATGCCTTCGGCGAGCACGGCGATATCGGGTGCGGTGTCGTAATCTCCGGTGATGCCGAAGGTCAGGTTGCCCGCATAGCTGAGAACCGCGATCGCGGTACGCAACCGCATGGCGATCGGCATGGCAGGCAACAGTTCCGACACCACATGTCCGCGCACGGTCAGCTGTTCTCGCGGACCGGGCACATTCGTCACCAGCGCGCCGACGGTTCGTTGCGGAAACCGTGCCAGCAGACGGAGACTCCAGGCCAGGGGTGCGAACGGCAGCAGGCCCGCCAACGCGAGCACCGACTTCTCCGCCTGCGCTTCGCCTCCCGACTTGTGCCTGTTCATCCGCTCCTGGATCGTCTTCAGCCGCTCCACCGGGTCCCCGATTTCGATCGGCAGGAACGGCAGTACCGCCGAAACGCGGTTGTCCAGGGTGTATTTCGCCTGTTCGGAGCGCATCGAGACCGGAACGAGAATACGCAGTTTGTCCGGCGACGGCCGTTCGTCGCGGCCGGCCAGCAGTTCGCGATAGGCGGCGGCGACCGCGGCCAGGACGACATCGTTGACCGTGACGTCGAACGCCGCACCGATCTCGTGCACATCCGACAGCGCGGCCCGGGCCACGACATACCGGCGCTGACGTCCGATGGGGCCGTTGAGCGAGCACTCGGTCGCGGGCGACACGACGGCGGACAGCAGCGGAGCCAGACCGCGCGTCATGGCGACCACCGAACGCGGCACCACGACGGGCAGCCGCGGCACCGCTCGAACCAGATCCGGCCAACGCACCTCGGTACGGCCCTGCGGCTCGGCCCCGGGATCTCGCGGCTGCTCGGCGACGGCATCGCAGAAACTGCGGAACACCGAGACCCCGGAGACGCCGTCCACCAGGCTGTGATGCGCCTTGACGAGCAAGGCCCAGCGGTCCCCCGCGAGGTGTTCGACGACGACGCACTGCCACAGCGGATGATCGCGATCGAGCCGCTCCTCCAGTTCCGTCGCCAGCAGTTCGCACAGCACGGTTTCGTCACCCGGCGTGGGCAACGCGGCCCACCGGATGTGATGCGCGAGATCGAAAGTGGGGTCGTCCTCCCACACCGGCGTGGCCAGGTCGAGCGGCGCTCGCCGCACTCTCTGCCGCAGGCGCGCGTTTCGCTCCACACCCCTGGCGACCACGTCGCTCAACTCGGACCGGCTCGGCGGGGCGCCGGAGATGATCGCCACCGCGCCGATGCCGAGGCTGATATGCCGGTCGGAGTCCTCGAGTTCCATGAAGCCCGAATCGAGAGGCCGTAGTTCTGTCATGGGGTGCTCATTCACGTCGCTTCGTCTCCCCAGCATCGCGCGAAGCGTCGGCGCGGATGATGGCCGAAGGTCACCGAATGCAGGGCACTCCGGCCACGGCGCGCCGGCCGCCCAGAGGCTGTGACCTCGGTCGTCGGCAGCATGGACTCGGCGACGGCACCGGGAGAAGAATCGGCGTATGCGAACCGTACTCATTCTCGGTGCGGGGTTCGGAGGGCTGGAGCTGGCCACCCGTCTGTCGGGTTCGCCGGCCGACGAGTACCGTGTCGTCCTCGTCGACCGGAACGACTCGTTCACCTTCGGCTTCGCGAAATTGGACATTCTTTTCCGTGACCTGCCGCCGGAGGACGCGCGGGTGCCGTACGCCCGCTTCACCCATCCGCGCGTGGAATTCCGGCAGGAGGAGGTCACCGAGATCGACCCGAAAACCCGGCGGGTCCGCACCGATCAGGCCGTGTACGACCCCGACATCCTCGTCGTCGCGCTCGGCGCGGACTACGACCCCGGCGCGACCCCCGGCTTCGTCGAAGACGGCTACGAGTACTACTCGATCGACGGCGCCCGCCGATTGCGCGAGCGCCTCGCGAGCTTCGACGGCGGAGCGGTGGTCTTCGCGGTGCTGAGTGTCCCGTTCAAGTGCCCGCCCGCGCCCTACGAAGGCGCGATGCTGCTGCACGAGGCGCTCGCCAGGCGCGGGGTCAGGGACCGCACCCACATACGATTCCTCACCCCGATGGACGCGCCGATTCCGGTGTCCGCGGACACCTCCGCCGCCATCGTCGAAGCGCTCGCCCGGCGCGGCATCGCCCATTCGCCGGGACGCCGGGTGCACGCACTCGACCCGGACCGCCGCACGGCGATCACCAGGGCAGGTGATGAGCCCTACGACCTGTTCATCGGGATCCCGAAGCACCGGGTTCCCGCGGTCGTCGAGGCATCGGGGCTGACCGAGGGCGGAAACGACGGCTGGATCGCCGTGGACCCGCATACCCTCGCGACGCCGTATCCGGGCGTCTACGCCCTCGGCGACTGCGCCGACGCACCGGTCCCGCGGGCGGGCGTGTTCGCCGAGGACGCCGCCCGCACGGTCGCCGCGGGCATCGAGGCCGAGTCGCGCGGCTCGGCGCCGTCGGAACGGTACCGGGGGCGGGGCACCTGCCACATCGAGTTCGGCGGCGGGCTGGTCGGCAAGGTGGAGGCCGATTTCCTCTCCGGCCCGGCGCCGGTCGCCCCGTTCACCCCGCCGTCGGTGGACCTCGCCAAGGAGAAGTCCACCGCCGCCGCGGCCCGGCTGGGCCGCTGGTTCACCGGCTGACCGGCTCTTCCCCGCCCGGCTCGTCCGCCCGCCATGCGCTGGTCAGCACCGCGGCGATCTCGGCCAGACCGGATGCCACGGTCATCCGCCAGTGCGTCGTCGACACGGGGTGGTTGTGCACGCGGCCGTCGACGACCTCGCTCCAGATCGACGCGCCGACACAGCCGGTCGGATCGTCGAGCGCGGCGGTGAAATAGATGACATCGCCCCGGTACACCGGCGGACGGTAGGCGCCGCGGAGCGCGACCGAGTGCACCGCCGCGTCGAGGATCCGGGTGACGCGGTCGGCGCCGAACGACGCGAACGGCTCCGGGAGTTCGCTCATCTTCTGGGGCAACGCGGCCCAGTCCACCTCCGCGACGTTGCCGAGGTCCCCGGCCTGCTCACCCAGCAGACCGCCGATCAATTCGGCCACCGGTACCCGGCCCGCGTCACCCGGCGGCGTGCCGGGCGGATCCGCCATGTAGCTGTCCATCACCGCGAGCAGCGCGACTCGCTCGCCTTCGCGTTGCAGCTGGACCGCCATCTCGTGCGCGATGACGCCGCCGAAGGACCAGCCGAGCAGGTGGTAAGGACCGTTCGGCTGTTTCGCGCGGATCAACTCGAGGTAGCGGCGGGCCCATTCCTCGATCGAATCCGGCATCACCTCATCGCTCGCCAGCACGGGGGTTTGCAGGCCGTAGAGAGGTCGTTCCGGATCGAGGTAGGCGGCGAGGCCCGCGTACGACCAGGCGATGCCCGAAACGGGATGCACGCAGAACAGCGGCGCGGCCGAACCGCCGGGACGCAGCGGCAACAGCATGTCGAAGGCCGCCTCGGTCTCGACTTCGCCGCTCGCCCTGCGGGCCAGATCGGCGACCAGTTCCGCGGGCGTGGGTGCGGTGAACACCCGCATCACCGGGATCCGAGTACCGAGCGCGGCCGACAGCCGAAGGGTGAGCTTGGCGGCGAGCAGGGAGTTCCCGCCGTGCTCGAAGAAGTTGTCGTCCATGCCGAAGCGCTCGGCGCCGAGCACCGCGGCGAAGGCGTCGACGACGGTCGCCTCCACGGGAGTGACGGCGGCACGGAACTCGCGCGCGCGGAAGGCGGGCGCGGGCAGCGCGCGCTTGTCGAGTTTGCCGTTGGGGGTCAACGGGATGGCGTCGATCACGACGATCGCGGCGGGCACCATGTAGCCGGTCAGATATTCGGCCACCTGATCGCGCAACTCGACCGGGTCGGGCCGCGCACCCGCCTCGGGCAGGACGTAGCCCACGAGTTGATCACCGAGCGTGGGGTCGGTCCGCACCAGCGCGACGGCCTGCCGCACGCCGGAGCACCGCACCAGCGCCGATTCGATCTCCCCGAGCTCGATCCGGAACCCGCGCAACTGCACCTGCTGGTCGCCGCGACCGCCGTAGGCGAGCCCGGCGTCGCCGCCGAACCGGCCCCAGCGCGCGAGGTCGCCCGAGCGGTACATCCGCGAGCCCGGCGGCCCGAAGGGATCGGCGACGAACCTCGTCGCGGTGAGTCCGGGCCGTCCCACGTAGCCGCGGGCGAGCTGACCGCCCGCGACATAGATCTCGCCGGGAGTACCGACCGGCGCCGGTCGCAGACGGATGTCCAGCACGTGGGTGTCCAGTCCGGGCAGCGCGCGACCGATCAGGCTGGCCGGACTGTCCATCAGATCCGCGCCGACGTCGAGGAAGGAGACGTGCACGGTGGTCTCCGTGATGCCGTACATGTTGACCAGCCGCGGCGATTCCCCCGGATGACGCTCGCGCCAGCGTCGCAGGTGCCGCAGATCCAGCGCCTCACCGCCGAAGATCACGTACCGCAGCGCGAGTTCGCCGGATGCCGCCGAGGCGTCCCGATCGGCGTCGATCAGTTGGCAGAACGCCGACGGCGTCTGGTTCAGCACTGTCACCCGCTCGCGAATCAGCAACTCGCGGAACAGTTCCGGTGAGCGCGATGTCGCGTAGTCGACCACGACGACGGTGCCGCCGGTCACGAGCGCGCACCACAGTTCCCACACCGAGAAGTCGAACGCGAAGGAGTGGAACAGCGTCCAGACGTCGCGCTCGCCGAATTCGAACAGCGGCTGCGCCTCGGTGAAC
>NZ_BAFR01000185.1 GCF_000308435.1 Nocardia araoensis NBRC 100135
CTCGATACGGAACCCACGCAACTGCACCTGCTGGTCACCACGACCGCCGTACTCCAGTACGGCGTCCTCCTCGCGCACCCGCCAGCGGCCGATGTCCCCACTGCGATACATCCGCGAACCCGGCGCCCCGAACGGGTCGGCCACGAACCGCGTCGCGGTCAACCCCGCCCGCCCCAGATACCCACGCGTCAGCTGCCCGCCGACCACATGGATCTGTCCGGCCACCCCGACCGGCGCCGGATGCAACCGGTCATCGAGCACATACGCATCCAGACCCGGGATCGCCCGCCCGATCACACTCGCCGCCTCCGCGGTGTCGCGCGGGGTCACCGGCAGCAACGACACATGCACCGTGGTCTCGGTGATGCCGTACATGTTCACCAACCGCGTCCGCTCACCATGCCGCTCATACCAGCGACCCAGCTTCCGCAGATCCAACGCCTCCCCACCGAAGATCACATACCGCAACCCCAGCTCACCCCCACCCGCGGCGCGGTCGGCCTCCACCAGCTGATAGAACGCCGACGGCGTCTGATTCAACACGGTGACCTGTTCGCGGATCAGCAGGTCGCGGAACTGCTGCGGCGAGCGGGAAGTCAGATAGTCGACCACGACCACACTGCCGCCGTGCGCCAACGCGCACCACAACTCCCACACCGAGAAGTCGAACGCGAACGAATGGAACAACGTCCACACATCGGTTTCGTCGAACCCGAACAACGGCTGGGTATTCGCCAGCAACTCGACCACGTTGCGGTGCGCCACCCCCACACCCTTGGGCACCCCGGTGGAACCGGAGGTGTAGATGACATACGCCAGATTGTCCGGCCGCAACCGCGCCACCCGCTCGGCATCACTCACCGGCGCATCGGAGAACTCCTGCGCCGCCTCCAGCAACACCACCGGCAACCCCCCCGACGGCACCGCATCCCGCTGCTCCAGC
>NZ_BAFR01000184.1 GCF_000308435.1 Nocardia araoensis NBRC 100135
TTCGATACGGAACCCACGCAACTGCACCTGCTGGTCACCACGACCCGCGTACTCCAGGGTGGCTCGACCGCCGAACCCGACCCAGCGGCCGATGTCCCCACTGCGATACATCCGCGAACCCGGCGCCCCGAACGGATTGGCCACGAACCGCGTCGCCGCCAGCCCGGGACGGCCCAGATACCCGCGCGACAGCTGTGCCCCCGCGACGTAGATCTCGCCTGCCACCCCGACCGGCGCGGGATGCAACCGGTCATCGAGCACGTACGCGTCCAGTCCGGGCAGCGCACGCCCGATCACGCTGGCCTCGTTGTCGACCATCTGCTCGTCCAACGACAGGAACGACACGTGCACCGTGGTCTCGGTGATGCCGTACATGTTCACCAACCACGGCGCGTCCACCGGATGGCGCTCGTACCAGCGCCGCAGCTGGCGCAGATCCAGTGCCTCACCACCGAACACGATGTAGCGCAGGGCGAACTTGCCCTCGTCGTGGTGCGCCGCGCGGTCGGCCTCGGCGAGCTGGTAGAACGCCGAGGGGGTCTGGTTCAGCACGGTGACCTGTTCGCGAATCAGCAGGTCGCGGAACTGCTCCGGCGAGCGGGAGGTCAGATAGTCGACCACGACCACGCTGCCGCCGTTGGCCAGCGCGCACCACAGTTCCCAGACCGAGAAGTCGAACGCGAAGGAATGGAACAGCGTCCACACATCGGTTTCGTCGAACTCGAACAGCAACTGGGTGTTGGCGAACAACTCGACCACGTTGCGGTGCGCGACGCCGACGCCCTTGGGCACTCCGGTGGAACCGGAGGTGTAGATGACATACGCCAGGTTGTCCGGGCGCAGCGGCCTCACCCGCTCGCGGTTGCGGACGCGCGCGTCGTCGTAACCGGTGGTCTCCTCCAACAGCAGCACCGGAATATTGTTCGCGGGCAGTGCGTCCTGCTCGGTGGC
>NZ_BAFR01000183.1 GCF_000308435.1 Nocardia araoensis NBRC 100135
CGGCGCCGGCAACGCAGCCCGATCCAGCTTGCCGCTGCCGGTCAACGGGAACGCATCGAGCACCATCACCGCCGAGGGCACCATGTATCCGGGCAACCGGGCCGCCGCGAATTCCTTGAGTTCTCCGGAATCGATCGAAACATTGCCCGCAGCAACCACATACGCCACCAGACGAGCACCGCTCGTGCCGGCCTCGTGGGCCACGACCACCGCCTGGGTCACCGACTCGTGACCCGAGAGCACCGTCTCGATCTCACCGAGCTCGATACGCACACCCCGGATCTTGACCTGGAAATCCGAGCGGCCCACGTACTCGAGTTCACCGAAACGGTTCCACCGCACCAGGTCCCCGGTCCGATACAACCGCTCACCGGATCCGAACGGGTTGGCCACGAACCGCTCCGCGGTCAACCCCGCACGACCCACATACCCGCGAGCCAACTGCACACCCGAGACATACAACTCACCGGCCACACCCGCCGGCACCGGACGCAACCACGCATCCAACACGAACAGTCCCGTGTTGAACACCGGCCGACCGATCAGCACC
>NZ_BAFR01000182.1 GCF_000308435.1 Nocardia araoensis NBRC 100135
CCAGGTCCGCGACGGTGGGAGTGTCGAACAGCTCTCGTATCCCGACCCGCGTCTGCAACGCTGCCGCCAACCGGGCAGCGACCCTGGTCGCGACCAGGGAATTACCGCCCAGGGCGAAGAAGTTGTCATCGAGCCCGACCCGTTCGAGCCCCAGCACCTCGGCGAACGCGTCCGCCACGATCTGCTCGACCGGAGTCACCGGCGCCCGGAACACCACCGGCTCCAGCGA
>NZ_BAFR01000181.1 GCF_000308435.1 Nocardia araoensis NBRC 100135
AGGTCGATCCTCGTGAACGGCACGTCGACGTGCTCGAGCACCACTTGGACCGCTTCCTGCGCGCCGTCGCGCAGGAAAGCGGTCCGCAGATTCGGATACCGTGCGACGAGCGCCTGCGCGGCGCGACGCAGCCGCTGCGCGTCGACGTGCCCGCCGAGCTCCAGACACAGTTGCACGATGTAGGCATCGACGGCGCCGGCCGCGAGTTGGGCGTGGAACAGCAACCCGTTCTGCAACGGCGTGAGCGGCCAGATGTCGTCCAGGGCCGGTTGCAGGCGCTCGAGCCGGTCGATCGCATCTTGACCGAGATCGAGAAGGTCGAGGTCGGAGGGGGTGAGCCCGCCCGCACCGGGCTGGGACGCGTGGGCGGCGAGCGCGGTCACCGCGTCGCGCCACAGTTCCGCGAGGTCGGTGACCTCGGCGGCGGTGAGCGGGCCGGTCGGATAGTCCCAAGCGGCGGTCAGAGCCGGCCCGTCCTGGGTGTCCGTGATGACCGCGTTGACACCCAGCAGGGACGCTGCGGCCGCGTCGGGGTTCTGGATGCCGCCGCCACCGGCGGGCATCCAGCCGACTTCCCGCAACACTGCGGGAGCGGTGTCGTACCTGCCCAGATAGTTGAAACTCACCTGAGGGTCGGGCAGCGCACGCAAGACAGGGGCGGTATCGGGGTTGAGGTACCGCAGCATTCCGTAGCCGATCCCGTGATCGGGAATCCGCCGGAGTTGTTCCTTGATCGATTTGACGACCGCTCCGGCGGCGGGTCCGGCGGCGAACGCGTCATCGATGTCGATGCCGGACAGGTCGAGCCGCACCGGATAGGTGGTGGTGAACCACCCGACGGTGCGGGTGAGGTCGGCGTGCGGCAGCACCGCGTCGTGGCGGCCGTGGCTCTCGAGGGTGAGCAGCGTTTCCGATACGGCGTCGCCGTGATCGCGCCGCCATCGGGTCAGCGCCAGAGCGAGCCCCGCGATCAGGGCGTCGTCCACGTTGCCATGGAACACCTCCGGCAGGGTGGTGAGTACGGCGCGCGTCACCGCGGTGGGTAGCGTCACCTCGATGCTCGCGACGGTGGCCTGCACGTCGACGGCTGGGTCGAGGGGGCGGGCTCCGATCGGCGGATCGGCGGCGGCGAGTGTGGACCGCCACCGGTCGAGTTCGTCCCGGCTCGTGGCGGCGGCGTTCAGGGCATGCGCCCAGCGCCGCATCGAGGTGCCTGTAGGCGCGAGCCGTGGCGATTGCCCGGCACTGATCTGCCCCCACGCCATCGCGAGATCGGGAACCAGGATGCGCCAGGAGACGCCGTCCACGGTCAGGTGGTGGGCGACGATCAGCAGCCGTCCCGGCTCGCGCGCCCACTCGAACCAGACCAGTTGCAGCACGACTCCTGCCTCGGGGTCGAGGCGCTCGGCCGCGGCGTTCGCCTCGGCGTCGGCGAGCGCGGCGAAGTCGCTGCTGTCCGGCGCCACGGTCACCGGCACGCGCCGGATCAGCCCGGCGGCGGGTGCGGCGGTCGGCTGCACGTGCAGCGCCCAGCCGGACGGGTGTGTCGGGTCAGGACGCAGCCGGGCGCGCAGCATGTCGTGGCGTTCGAGCACCGCTTGGACGGTGGCGGCGATTCCGGCGCTGTCGATTCCAACCGGCAGAGTGAGCATCGCCCACTGGCAGAAACGATCGAAGCCGCCGCGCTCGAACATCCAGCACATGATCGGCGTCATCGGTATCTGTCCCACGCCTCCGCCGGGCAGTTCGGCGGGAAGGGCGGCGGCCCCGTCACTGTCGCGCACGGCGACCCGGGCCAGTTCGGCGACCGTTCCGTGCTCGAACACTTCGCGCGCCGAGAACGACAGATGCGCGGCCTTGGCCCGCGTGACCAGCTGAATCGCCATGATGCTGTCGCCGCCCATGGCGAAGAACGAATCGTCCGCGCCGACCTCGTCGAGGCCGAGCACCTCGGTGAACAGTCCGGCCAGCGTCTTCTCCATCTCGGTGGCCGGTGGCCGGGATCCGGCGCGGGGGGTGAAGTCGGGCTCGGGCAGCGCGGTGCGGTCGAGTTTGCCGTTCGCCGTCATCGGTAGCGCGTCGATCACCATCACGCTCGCGGGCACCATGTGTGAGGCCAACCGCTCCGCGGCGGATGCCAGGACCGCGGCCGGGTCGAGATCGGCTCCGGGTTCGGGCACCACGTACCCGATCAAGCGGTCGCCGGTGGCCTGGCGTCGGTGCACGGTCGCCACCGCGTGCGCCACACCCGGGTACGCCGACAGCGCCGATTCGACCTCGCCGAGTTCGATACGGAAACCACGAATCTTCACCTGGAGATCCGCCCGGCCCACGTAGTCGAGCGTCAGATGTCCCGCAGGCGACCGCAGCCAGCGCACCAGGTCCCCGGTCCGGTACATACGCCGCCCCGGGCCCGCGAACGGATTGGCGACGAACCGCGACGCCGTCGTAGCCATCCGGTTGCGATAGCCGCGAGCCAAACCCGGACCGGCCAGATACAACTCACCCACGACTCCGACCGGCACCGGCCGCAGCCACGTGTCGAGCACTACCTCCCGCACCCCGCAGATCGGGCCGCCGGTCGTCACCGCCTCACCCGCCACCATCGGGTCGCCCGCATCGGTCTGGATCGTGGCCTCGGCGGGACCGTAGGTGTTGAACAGTCTGCGCCCCGGCGCCCACCGCGACACCAACTCCGGCGAGGGCGGCTCGCCGCCGACCACGACGGTCCCGAGGTGCCCGAGCCCGGCCGGATCGACTGTCGCCAAGGCCGTCGGCGTCAGCGCCGCGTGCGAAACCCGCTCCCGGGTCAGGATCTGCGCCAATTCCTCGCCGCCGTAGACGGTCTGCGGCGCGATCACCAGCTGTCCGCCCGTCGCGAACGCCCAGAGGTATTCGAGCATCGCCGCATCGAAACTCGGAGACGCGGCATGCAGCACCCGCGTGCCCGGCCCGACGCCGAGACGCGCGCGTTGGTCGTCCACCAGATTCGCCAACCCCCGGTGCGACACCACCACGCCTTTCGGTTGTCCCGTCGACCCGGAGGTGTAGATCACGTATGCCGCGTGGTCGACTCGCACCGGTCGGGTTCGCTCCGCATCGCGCACCGGCGCCGCCGGGAACGCCGCCACCCGCGCCCGGACCGCGGGCTCGTCGAGTGCCAGCCACGGCACCGGCCCGGGGAATCGATCCCGCCACCGCGACAGCGTGATGCCCGCCGTCGCACCCGAATCGGTGAGCATGTACGCGATCCGGCCGCGCGGATAATTCGGGTCCACCGGCACGAACGCCGCGCCGGCCTTCGCCACTGCCCAGACCGCCAGCACCGACTCCACCGACCGCGGCAACCCGACCGCGATGCTCGTCTCCGGTCCCGCCCCGAGGTCGATCAGCATGCGTGCCAACCGGTTCGACTCCGCATCCAGTTCGCCGTAGGTCCACCGGCGATCGCCGCACACCGCCGCGACCGCGCGCGGATCGTTCGCCACCGCCGCGGCCAGCAGATCGGGCAGTACTCGTGCGGGCACCCCCGGAGGACCCGACACCGGCGTCAACTCGCGGTATTCCGCGGGGGAGAGCAGATTCAGCCGGGTCAGCGGTAGATCCGGGTCGGTGGCGACCGTGCCGAGCACGGACAGGACCCGATGCAGGGTCGCCTCCATCGTGTTGTGGTCGAACAGCTCGGGCAGATACTTGATGTCCAGACGCAGTCGCGTGTCGACCTGGGCCACCAGGCCCAGCGGGTAGTGCGCCGCGTCGGCGCCGCTCACGTCGATCAGCCGCAGGCCAGCGATGTCGGTGTCCGCCGTGAGCCCGCCACGATCGATCGGATAGGACTCGAACACCGTCACCGTGTCGAACATGGCCCCCGGCCCCGCCACCCGTTCGATGTCGGTCAAGCCCACGTAGTGGTGATCGAGCAACTCGGCCTGTTCGGCCTGGATCCGGTCGAGCAGCTGCCCCAGGCTCTCGGCGGTGTCGAGACGGACGCGCACCGGCAGCGTGTTGACGAACAACCCGATCATCGATTCGACGCCGGCCAGTTGCGGTGGCCGTCCGGAGACGGTGGCGCCGAACGTGACATCCGTCCGAGAGGTCAACGCGCCCAACACGATCGCCCATGCCGTCTGGATCACGGTGTTGAGGGTGATTCCGCGTGCCCGCGCCAGGTTCTTCAAGTGCGCGGTCTGTTCCTCGGTCAGTTCGCCGAGAACGTCACGTGATTCGGTGTATCGACGGCGGGGGTCGGACGGAACCATCAGGGTCGGCTCGTCGGCGCCGTCGAACGCATGGGCCCAGGCGTCGAGCGAAGAACTCGGGTCCTGGCGCACCAGCCACGCCAAGAAGTCCCGATAGGGTCGGACCCGGGGCAGCATCGCGTCGTCGCCGCCGGTGGCGTAGAGCACCAGCAACTCCTTCACCAGCAGCGGCGTCGACCAGCCGTCCAGCAGCAGATGATGATTGGTCAGCACCAGGCGGAAGCGTTCCGGCCCGGTGGTGACCAGCATCCAACGCAGCAGCGGGGCACGTGCGGGGTCGAACCGGGTGGCGCGGTCCGCGGCCAGCAGTCGATTCCACTCTCGACTCAGCGCACCGTCGTCCAGCCCGGACAGGTCGAGTTCCGTCCACGGCGCCTCGACGTCCTCCTCGACCACCTGCACCGGTCCGGCGTCGGTGACGAACGCGGCGCGCAGATTCGGATGCCGGTCCAGCAGCGCCTGCCCGGCTCGGCGCAGCCGCTCCGCATCGACTTTCCCGTGCAACTCGAGGACCAACTGGACCACGTAGGCGTCCACCGAATCCTCGGAAATGAGCGCATGGAACAGCAGCCCCTCCTGCAACGGAGTCAACGGCCAGACGTCGCTCAGCGTCGGGTACCTGTTCTCCAGCCGCTCGATATCGGACTGGGTGAGGTCGACGAGGTCCAGATCCGACGGCGTCCGTCCACCGGTCCCGGCCCGGCGGGTCGCTGCCGCCAACGCGGTCAGTACGCTTCGCCACGACTCCGCCACCTCGCGCACCTGGTCCGCGGTGAGCACCCCGGCCGGGTACGACCACCTCGCCAGCAGCCGCTGCCGGTCCCCGTCGTCCAGTACGAGGGCATTGATGTCGAGCACCGCCGACATCGGCATGTCCGGGTCGAGCGCACCGGTGAATTCTGCGCCGGAGAGGTCCTCGGCGTCGTCCACCGGTATCCATCCGGTCGACGGTGTTGCTCCGGGGACCTCGGTGGTGACGCGGCCGAGGTAGTTGAACCCGATCTGCGGCGTCGGCAGACTCGCGAGCCGCGGTCCGGTGTCCGGGTTGAGATAACGCAGCAAGCCGTAGCCGATCCCGTGGTCCGGGACCGCGCGGAGCTGTTCCTTGACCGACTTGACCGCCGACCCCAGCGCAGGCCCACCCGCGGCCGCGTCGTCGACATCGATGCCCGACAGGTGCAGGCGCATCGGGAAACTCGTGGTGAACCAGCCGACCGTCCGGGCCAGGTCCGAGCCGGGGAGCGCGCATTCCTCGCGGCCGTGTCCTTCCAGACCGATCACCACGTCCGCGAGAGCGCCGGACGCGACCGTATCGCGCTCGCGCCGCCACTTCGTCACCGCCACCGCCAGCGCGGCCAGCAGCCCGTCGCTCACCTCGCCGTGGAATGCCGCGGGCACGGTCGTCAGCAGCGCCTCGGTCACCTCTGGCGGCACCTCGATCTCGACCGTGCGGGCGGTGGCAGCCACATCGATCGCGGGGTCGAGGGGGCGTTTCCCGATCGCCGGATCGTCTCCGGCGGACATCGTCTGCCAGAACTCGAATTCGGCGCCGCGCTCGGCGCTTCGGGCCGCCTCGGCCAGTCCGTGCGCCCACCTGCGCATCGACGTCCCGACCGGGGCCAGATCGGGCGGCTCACCGGACTCGATCCGCGCCCATGCGATCGCGAGATCCGGCACCAGCACCCGCCAGGACACTCCGTCTACGACGGTATGGTGCACCACCACCAGCGCCCTGCCCGGCTCCATCGCGGTTACCGGGTCGAACCAGACCACTTGCAGCACCACCCCGGCGCCCGGATCCAGCCGGTCCGCGGCGGCGTCCAACTCCGCCGCCACCGACGCACGGAACTCGGCGCTTCGCGGCCGTTCCGGCATCGTCACCCGATGGATGACATCGTCGGCTCGAATCGTTCCGGGTGGCAATACTTCCCACGTCCATCGGCCGTCGTCGACCTGACGCAGCCGCGCGCGCAGCATGTCGTGCCGATCGAGTACCGCCTGCACCGTGCCCGCCAGCTTCTGCCGGTCGATCCCGGTCGGCAGTCCCAGCAGCACCGCCTGCGAGAATCGGCCGAATCCCGACCCCGCCCGCTCCAGCAGCCACCGGACGATCGGGGTGATCGGCACCGGCCCCACGCCGCCACCGGGCAGTTCGGCCGGTCGGGCGGCCGCGGCGGTGCTGTCACTGACGGCGACCTCCGCCAGCCCGGCGACCGTCTTGCGTTCGAACACGTCGCGCGGGGTGAACACCACACCCGCCGCCCTGGCTCGATTGACCAGCTGGATCGACATGAT